>JAZRGK010000024.1:0-29204 GCA_045644145.1 Candidatus Flemingiibacterium sp. | reverse complement strand
TGGGACCGATTATAACCATACCCACGGGGAAAACCAGGAGAGCGATACCGCCTGCAATAAGAAGCGCTCCGGCAACATCGTCTGAGCCGAATCCTACACCTGCCGCGATTCCTTCGGGGAGATTGTGTATAGCTATAGCTGTCACAAAAAGAAGCACACGGTTCAAATCAGCGTTGTTGTGGGCTTCCGTATCGCTTCCCACAAGCTTATGAAGATGGGGCACAAGCTTATCCATAAGATTTAAGCACAGTGCACCTGCGAATATGCCGGCTACAGTCACAATAATCCCGTATTTTCCGCCGTAATCAAGGGACGGAACAATAAGTCCGAGGACAGCCGCCGACAGCATCACCCCTGCGGCAAAGGACAGCACGATATCCGAAAATTTATGGGATATTTTTTTGAATATGAAGCCAATTACCGCGCCGATAAGCGTTGATCCGCCAACCCCCGCAGCGGTAAGCAGTACCATTTCCATACAGATTCTCCTTTCCAAAAAGCAAGGGCATCTGCGGACTCAAGCACCGACAGATACCCTTGTTTTACATCAAACGGTTGATAAGATGTCAGCAGGATTATGCCTCGGAGAAGCTGTCCTTGCCTACGCCGCAGAGAGGGCACTCAAAATCGTCGGGAAGATCTTCAAACTTCGTGCCGGGAGCAATACCGTTATCGGGATCGCCCACAACCTCGTCGTATTCCCATCCGCAAACATCGCATACATATTTTTTCATGATAATTTCTCCTTTTTAATAGTTTTTAAAGTACCAGCGAAGGCGCCGCATATACACGCGCACTAAGCTCCTGATTCAGCATATAAAGGCTCCTTGGGTCTGAACCGAACAGCTCCATCTTGGTAATAAGATCAGTAGCGTTGGTTTCCTCCTCGCCCTGCTCTTTTACAAACCAGTCAAGGAACTGCATAGTGCGGAAATCCTTCACCTCGTAAGCCGCCGCATAGATATCGTTAATAAGCGAGGTAACGTATATCTCATGCTCAAGACCTGCATTCAGCACCTCAAGGCTGCTTCCGAAGCCGGTCTTGGGTTTATCGATCGCATCAAGAGTAACCTCTGCGTTGTTGTTCTGGAGATACTGATAGAACAGCATTGCATGATCTCTCTCCTCCTGAGCCTGAATCATATACCAATTAGCAAAGCCGTCAAGACCGTTTGCCTTAAAGTAGTTGGAAAATTCGAGATAAAGGTAAGCAGAATAAAATTCCTTATTTATCTGACCGTTGAGAAGCTCATGCACTTTTGCGTTTAACATTGTATAATCCTCCTTAGATATTATTGTTGACTATATTGTAGCACATTGATTCATGCAAGTCAAGAGTGATACAGAAAATTTTGAATGACTGCTTTTCATATGCTTATGTGATGATTATACCGTATTATGCAAGATTTGTATGTTGTTTTTACAACGTAATTTGAATTTTTTAGGAGAATTTTCGCCATCGTATAGCGGCGCATGCCGTTTGCCGCTCTCCGCAGTCGGCTTTCGCCGAACTAAGTTTAGCGCCAAGTTACATTACGCACACACAAACGCCTACCGCAATCCAAGCCGCCGGAATGGATAGGCGCCATGCAGGCGGCGCGAATGGTGCGCTCGAACGATTAGAAAACGGACAGTTTGGCAGTCAAAGACTGCTTGACGCCTGTCCCCACAGTTTTGTTTTACCCATGTATAAAGTTTTTTGCGGAGCTTTTTTCTGGCACATCGCCTGCCGCGATGTGCTTGAAAGCCGCGCAACTCTCCTACACAAACAAATACCGCCCCGTAAAAACGAGGCGGTTTGATATTAAAGTCTTTCCAGAAATTTTTTAAGCTTGTCGGCTATGATAGCGTATCCTTCATCGCTTGGATGGAGTCCGTCGGGGAGATATTTCTCCTTGATCTCGGGAATCTCCGGCTGAAGTCCGCTTGTTGCGTACAAGTCAAGCACGGGGAGAGAGTAGTATTCCGCAACTTCTCTGATTATGTCCACATACTCGCGAAGCGTACCGTAGCCCTTTCCCTTGCATCCTGCATTGTTCAGAGTCTCGCCGGTTCTGTGCAGGGGAGTCATAATAACAATGGGCTTGCCGAGGTACTTCTTTATAAGTCCGGAGAAAAGATAATGGCATGCGCCATAAAAGGTGTACGGTGTTCTGTCGGAGAATCCGCCGAGAGGCGCATCGCCGTGACCGTAGTCATTAGTACCGCCGAATACTACCACTAAGTCCGCATCATCGTCCATCGTATGGAATCTTTCAGAGAAAGACTTCACATCAACGTCGTCATCCTTGGGACGCTCGGGTGTGCCCGTCTGAATAGCGAAGCGTGTTGCGCTGATACCGTAGTTTCTGGCTTCCGCAAGTCCTGCCTCGCGTTTAAGTACAGCATGGTAAACCATGTCCGGACTGCTTGCACCTACTCCCTTGGTGATGCTGTCACCAAGGAAATTCACTTTTAATCCTTTGAGTTCCATTATATTTCTCCTAAACTGTTACAAAATCACAATTTTCCGTCAAACCGTAAGCGCTTCAAGCTTTTTATCAGCCACCGCCTCGGAGTTGACCTTTTCCGGAAGCGTATATGTGGGAACAACCGCCATAAGCGCCAGACGAACCTTATCATCATCATATGTTTCAAGGGCTGACCTAAGCACAGCCAGCTTTTCGTCGATCTCCGCCTGACTGAGAGGCATATCGCGCTCGATAAAGATCAGACTGTTTTCAGTCTTGTCAAGCTCCTCGGTTTTGATAAGCAGCTCCTCATAGAGCTTTTCGCCCGGACGAAGCCCGGTTTCCACAATATCAATATCACGGTACGGCTCAAAGCCGCAAAGACGGATCATCGTTTCGGCAAGATCAAGTATATGAATGGGCTTGCCCATATCAAGCACAAAAAGCTCAGCGTTTTTCGCCATAGAACCCGATTGAAGCACTAATTGGCTTGCTTCGGGAATGGTCATAAAGTACCTTATGATACGCTTGTCCGTAATAGTTACAGGGCCGCCGTTCATGATCTGCTTTTTAAAGAGCGGAACAACGGATGCCGCGCTTCCCAGCACGTTTCCGAATCTGGTCGCGCTGAACGCCGTGCCGCTGCCGTTTTGGCTATGACTCTGTACGATCATCTCGCACATACGCTTTGTTGCACCCATTACATTTGTGGGATTTACGGCTTTATCGGTAGAAACCATGATAAATTTACCAACACCGTACTTTTCCGCAAGCTCAACGGTGTTAAGCGTACCGAATACGTTGTTTTTAACAGCCTCACAGCAGTTATGCTCCATAAGCGGAACATGCTTGTGCGCCGCCGCATGCAGAAGTATCTCAGGGCGGTGTCTAACGAACACTTTCTCAAGTCCCACACGGTCACAGACTGAAACTATCTCAACCTTTACATCAAGAGAAGCACCGTAAGCGAGCCTTAACTCCTGCTGAATATCATACGCACCGTTCTCGTAAACATCAAGTATTACAAGACGTTTTGGCGACATCGCCGCAATCTGACGGCAAAGCTCGCTTCCGATAGAACCTCCGCCGCCGGTTATAAGTACCACCTTGTCACGGTAGTAGGCGTTGGTTCTTTCGTCATGAATATTTAACGCCTTGCGGAACAGAAGCTCCTCAATATCGAATTCGCGGAGATGGCGCTTTCCGTTTCCCGCGGTCTGCATCGTGGGATAATCGTAAATTTTTATTTTACATCCGGTATCCTTATAGTATTTGTAAAGCTCCTTGGTACGCTCAGGCTCCATTCTCGGCAAAGCAAAAACTATTTCCTGAACGGACAGCCTTGCAAGCTGATCGGTAATGTCTGCACTTCCGGAAAGAACCGGAAGCCCGAATATCTCTCTGCCTATTTTAGACTGATCTATGTCTATGAAGCAACAAGGAATATATGAAGCTCTCGGATTTTTGAAAAGCTCATCCGCAAGTGTAACACCAACCTGACCTGCGCCTACTATGGCTATGCGGATTCTGCTGTTTGTTCCTCGTGCATCCCTTGGGACACAATTATCTCCTTTTGAAAAATCAAGTCCCGATACTTTCTGAAGCAATTTAAAAATAAACCCAGATCTGATGTCCCTCTTATTTGCCGCCTCGTACAGATACTTATAAATAAGCCTTATAGCCAGCGAAAGCAGAAGATTAAACATAATAACGGAAAAAGCCCGTAAAAATACTATCCTCTGCATGGGGATCAAAAACTGCAAGGAATAATACATTATTCCCGCAAGTGTGTCCGAAAGTATAAGCTTTATATACGCGGAAGAAGCACCGTAACGCCAAATCTGCTTATACACCCCAACAAAATGCCGGCAAAGGTAAATTATTACAGCCGACAGCGCAAAATGCGTGATACACGGAACAAAGCCAAACATGATCTCACTGCTTGGACCGATTCCTACAATAAACAGTATCACAGCGGCAAGCATTACAAAATCATATACCTGGATCGGCAGGTGGCGTTTACGGCGCAAGGCTCCGCTTTCGATAAGGAGCGTTTGATCGTCCTGCATGCTATTCATTTGAAGCCTCACACCTCCCGATTATAAAATAGATCTATTATCATTTGGATAAGAATGTCATCGTCAGCATAAAACTCAATATGCTCGCTTCCCATCACAGCCTCGCCGCTAATATCAAAAATACCGCCATATGTATATTTCTGTACACGGTCAAGCAGATCGGAAAGCTGGTTAACAGTGCAATCGGTAACAAGATACTCGCTTATCTCCATCACCGTGTCAACCGCTGTATCTTCATCAAGCTCTGTATAACGCTTTGACAGCGCATTTATGTACGAACGCTGTCTTACCATGCGGGCAATATTGCTGCTGTCCTCCATGGAACCTCTTGAGCGCACGAAACGAAGGGCATCATCACCCTTAAGCAGAATTTCCGCGCCTTTAACGTACTCCGCGCCAAGCTCTGTATAGTCCGCCTCAAGCGTTACAGCAACACCGCCGATAGCGTCGTTGATTACAGGAACAGCATCCATTGTCAGCGAGAGATAATGGTCTATCTCCATACCGTAAAGCAGATTTTCAACCGCCCTCACCGTATTGCGGCAGCGGATCTTATCCGAACCGCCGTATGCGTGTGCAAGGGCAAGCTGTGCCTTATAAATGCCGTATCTGTTTCCGTGCTTATCAAGCTGCTCAATATCCGTCATAGTGTCGCGGTTAATATGTATTACGCGGAAGCTCTTGTCTGCATCGTCAATAACGACAAGTGCAATAAAATCCGCCTGTGCCGAATCCCCTTGTGAGCCATCCGGTGCAGTTATTGAGTCGATACCCAAAACAAGCAGAGTTTTCAGGGATTTCTTCGGTATATACCAACTATCGTCATAGTATACACGAGAATCGCCCGAATCGGTATAATTCGGAGATTCGGGCGATCCATTATTTCTGCTTATAAGTTTCTCAATAAGTCCGAATATCGAAACCAACGTTACCGTAATAAGAATTAGGATCACAAGAAGGAGAATTCCATTATACTGTGTCCTTTTTTTCATTGTCAGATATCTCGCTTATATGAATTTTAAACAGCCGTTAAGCTGCAGTGCGGCTTCTAAGTCTTCTTACAAGAACAAATGCAGCACCGCCGAAAAGTACGGCTCCTGCAATTGCGGGAACAAAGTAAGAAGCAACACCGGTCTGAGGAGAGTCAGGTGCTCCGGGAGCAACAGCAGCGCCGGCATAGTTATCTCTGATAACCGCGAAGACAGACATGGAAGTGCCGGTGATGGTAATTACGCCGTTCTCGTCCATTGTATACTTAACGATCTTCCACTCGCCGTCTTTTGTATCCTTCATAACAATGATGAAATCATCACCGGGGTTAAGACCTTCAATCTTGATCTTGATAGTAAAAGGTCTGCCCTCTTCAAGGCCCCTGCCAAGCTCATCCTCATAACGTACATCAAAAATATCGCTGACAACAGCATTTTCGATAGGTGCGCCGCCTGTGATCTCTTTCCAGTGGTCAATAAGATCCTTAATAAGCTCTTCCCACTCAGTACCGCTGAGTTCTTCCTCTGCATCCGTAAGGTCAATGTGAATGTCCTCATGTACATCAACATCATCATCGTAAACATCGGAAATAGGGGTGATAATGATTCCGTCATCGCCCTCTATAAGTTCGGGTTCATCCTTATACTGGATACTTGGAACAAAGTCTAATGCAAGAGTGCCCACAGTAAACAGCGCGATAATAGCAAATAACAATGCTGCATTACAAATTTTTTTCATGATAATAGTCTCCTTTAAATTATAATTATCTCAAGAGTTCTGCGTATTATCCGCAAGATCCTCATTGTAGACTGCCATTACAAGGAATCTCCTTGTGGTATCCTGATTAAGACAAACCGACATTATTATAACGCGATCCCACGCCTCAGGATGAATTTCTTCGTTAATATTGACACCGATCTCTCGTATATCTCTTGTGTCATTGAAGAAGCGCTCATACCAGTACCGAGTTTCAAAATCATAGGTATGGAGCAGGTGGATTTTAGAGTAAGGTACCGCC
Organism: Candidatus Flemingiibacterium sp.; assembly: GCA_045644145.1. GTDB lineage: Bacteria > Bacillota > Clostridia > Oscillospirales > CAG-272 > Flemingiibacterium. The sequence goes on along the minus strand of JAZRGK010000024.1, from coordinate 22,668 downwards.
GCAAAGACCGTATACTCACGGGTTTCACCGGGAAGATATAGCTTCACAACCGAGCACTCATTGAATGTTTTTTCGGATGAATAAGTTTTCTGAAGCGTTCCGAAAAGGTTTCCCGAACGCATTGTGTGCCCGTATATTACCGTAACCGGATCATTGAAATCCTTGGCATTATACGTTGCTTCGGTGAACAGCGCACCACCTATATAGGGACTTCCGTCATAGGCTGTGCTCAAATACTTTTTATCATTATCCGGACTTTGAAGAACCGGATAATCTATTCTTGTTCCCGGAATTTCAAGCCATGCACAAATCTCAGGATTAACCTCCCACAGCTTCTCAAAATCAAGATTTCCCAAAGCAGAAGCGTCAACCGACTGGGTATCAGCAGATTCCGGCTCACCGGTATCCGGAATTGGTTCTTCCGTCACTGCACCGCTCGTTTCCGCGGCGGCAGTGGAAAGTGCAGGCTTCGATGGAGCGGTGGTTTCAAACTGCTTAATAGAGCTGCGCAACTCATCCAGATTGTCTGTGTCCGGAATTTCAGATGCCCTGTCCCAAAGGGCAAGGAAAACGCATATAGCAGCAAGATTAAGGCACACAAGAATCAAAATGATATATATGAGTTTTTTATTACTCTTCATGATCGCATATTATGTATGGGAGCATGTGTCATCACGTTAGGTCATTCCTAAGCAGATGACGTGCGCCGGACATAATATTTTCAAGCACCTCCTCACCCGCATGCTTCGCAATTTCGTCACACGCCGCACCGATATTCGGGGGACGTATTGTTAAATTATGGCAATCCGAGCCAATCAAATGTACATATCCCAACTTAAGCATTCTGAACGCTTTTCTTGCTGTCAAACGGTTTATAAAATACGCCGCATTTGATTGCATAAGGATTCCGTGATCAAGCAGTGTGTATATAACATCTTTTTTTTGGTCAAAAAGATATCTTTCAACATGCGCAAGTATAACACGGAAGCCTTCATGCTCGTTCAGACGAATTATGTCGTCCACAACATGCGTTGCCCACTGTTTTTGAGGCATTTCAACAAGCATGCATCCGGAATTGCCTACTCGGAGTTCGGGATAATCGCAAAGGCACTCAATACCGCCGAAATATTCAACCTCGGCACCGGGTATGATCTGCGGAAGCTTACTTTTGCTATCCTTGGAAGCTGCCTCGGCAAGAGTTTCAAACGCCTCTGTTCTGCGTGCAATAAAGAGTTCAGGTGTATCGCTTCCCGCATAGAAGTGCGGAGTCATAACCGCGGCTCCTACGCCGGAATCAGCAAGAATACGAAGCATCTGCAGGCTTTCATCCACAGATTTACTGCCATCATCCACGCATGGAAGAATATGTGTATGGAAATCAACCCGCGAGCCTTTGTCCAGAGCTAAATGCGAAGTCTGTTCCATTTTCTATCACTCTTCCTCGAACTTATTTTTATCAAACAGATCCGACCCCGAAGTAGAGGGATGCATTTCCGCACGGTTGCCGTAATATCCATAGCCGTAATAGCGGCCTTTTGAATAGTAGCCGTCAAGCTTTCCGTAACCGTACTTACTGCCCGAGCCGTACTTTTTAGCCTTAATATACTTGTACTTATACTTACTGTATTTTGTTTCGTACAGCACACATGTGAGAACGATTCCCACAATACGGGCACCGCTGAGATCAAGCTGATGGATAGTATCATCAAGAGCTCTCTTGTCTGCATACTCCTGTCTTACTACCAAAAGCATACCGTCAACAAGCTTGGATGCGATGAGCGCATCCGAAACCTCGGCAACGGGAGGCAGGTCTAATACAATATATTCATACTCTCTCTTCAGTGCCTCAAGAACCGCCGCAAAGCGTTTGGAGGCAAGAAGCTCGGTGGGATTAGGAGGGAAATCACCGCAGGTAATTACCTCCATTCCGTCATGGACCTCGGAATACTGAATCGCATCAATAATTTTGCTGTTTCCAACCAGAATATTGCTGAGGCCGGGTGAACGCTTTACCGCCAAAAGCTTCGGAAAGTGCGAAAGACGCATATCCGCATCCACAAGCACGGTCTTTTTGCCCGCCTTCATAAGGTCGTATGCAAGATTTACCGATGTGGTACTCTTTCCCTCATGAGCCATGGCGCTGGTCACACCGATAATATGGCACTGGCTGTCATCCGCGAAACTGAACATAATGTTGGTTCTGAGACGCTTGTGAGCTTCTGCCATAGCAAAAGGACGTCTGCTTCCGATAGTACGCGGAATCTCATCACGCACTTCCTCGCCGTGCAGCCTCTTGGCTTTGGGATCTCCTTTAGCTTGCTTACTTGATTTGCTTGCATTTCTCGGTGCATAGACACCGGCGGTATTCAGATTTTTTTCAGATGCGGCATTATTGGCTGCTGTTTTTGTATTTTCAAACTGCTTCATCTCTTATCACCGCTCTCTGTTTTTGCATTCTCATATCTTTCTTCGTAGGTGCTGTGGCCACGATTTCTTCCGTGGGACTGATATCCGTACTTGCCTGCGTAAGCATACTTTTTCTTGGTTTCATCGTACACGTCAGGAACAACAGCAAGTATCGGAATGTTGTATCTCTGCTTAAGATAATCTTCATCACGAACAGTGGTGTTGAGAATATCGCTGAGGATTATAAGCGCACAGCTTACAACCGCGCCGGCAAGTGCGCCGATAAGTGCATAGCGCACATTAGAAGGGGACGACGGCAGATTCGGCAGAACCGCACGATCTACAAGACGCACAGAGCTTCCGTCAACGATTTCAGAAATACGGTCCGGAAGAATATCTACAATAGTATCAACGATAATCTTGGCATCCTCGGGATTTTCGCAGGTAGCCGTAATACTGAAGATTTCAGTACCGCTTACAGATCCGGCTGACACCATATTGCTGAGTTCAGCATATGTATACGGCAGATCCGCTTCTTCGATTACTTCTTCAAGGGTAGTTCTTGATTTCAAAATAATAACGTAAACATCAAGAAGGCTTTTTGCCGCAGACAGCTGAGATGAGCTGAATGTTATAGAGGCGCCGTTCAGCGAAAGAGAGCTGTTGTTTACATACATCATCGCCCTTGCCGTATACTGGGGGGCTACGGAAACCATAGCTCCGCCGAAGGCAACCGTACCGCAAAGGAGCATAGCAATGATAATAACCCACACCTTACTCCACAGAAGCCTTATCATATCAAGCAAGTCGATTTCCGTTGTTTCCATATCGAACTTGCTGCTTGTTACCTGTTCGTTCATACTGAATCCTTTCAATTTTGTCGTATTTTGCATTATGTCCAAGACGACGTGAGCCCTTTTTACGCTTTGCGCTTTCCAATAAGCCTTTTGAGCCTGTTAAAAACGCCGTGCACAAGTCTTTTGAGAAGTCGAACCAACAGCCATATCCTCACATATATCCTATATGGAATACTGCTGGATTTCGTCCATTTTTTGCCGTCACGGGAGAACTCTGTCATCACCGCAAGTATCTGATCTTCGGCGATTCCGTGTTCAAGTATGTACTGATTATCACCGCACATGGTGTAAACAGTCCCGTCATTGCTTACCCTTATGACACGGTGGAGAACAAAAGCTCCATTCCTGCGTCTGTAGAGAGGCAGATCGCCACGTTTAAGACCTCCTGCAGCCGCAAGCTTTACTTTGCTTACCCGATGCTTAAGCATAGGGTACATGCTGTTTCCTGTAACAGTTATTTCTGCCGTTCCGCCTGCAGATATGACCTCCTGCATCACAGGAGAAAGTCCCGCCATAGCAACGGTCAGATGCTTCTTTGTGTCCATATAAACTTAGTTATTCCCTTTTCCGCCGAGAATTTCTTCAAGGTCGATAACGCCGTCGTCGGGAATCTCTATGTATTCCTGATTTGCCTCATATTCAGCCTTTGCAGCATTGTACCATGTAAAGAAGGCTTCCATAGATCCAAAGCTCTGAAGATGCGCCATCTGCTCTTCGCCGGTCATAGCGTTGTACTCCTCGTAGGTGTAATCCTCGGGAGCCTTGGGAGTGTCTGTGCCGGGCTTACTTGTATCCTCAGGCTTAGTGGTATCCTCGGGCTTGCTTGTATCTTCCGGCTTGCTCGTATCCTCGGGAGTACTGGGCTTTGAAGGCGTACTCGGCTTATCATCGTCTTCATCGTTCTTGCCGCTGTCGGTATTCGGCTTTACTGTGGTAGGCTTCTTATCATCGTCTTTGTCATCAGAAATTTCCGGCAGCTCAACCAGTGTACCGCCGCTCTGCTTATCATCTTCATCAGGTGTGGGAATTATCGGCACACCCACATTCTCTGTTCTGCCGTTTTTCTGAACCTTAACAGCCTCATTGAACTCATCCTCAGTGAACACGCCTCGAGAGATAAGATCCTCCGCCAAAGCGTTATCAGCTAACGTAAGCGCGTTCCAGAACACCTCAATAGCATCGCCGCGAGTGAACTTGGTATCAACCTCGTTCTTAGCGATAAGCCCTATTTTCTTTGCAAGCTCATAGGGCTTATCCCAAGTGAATTCGGGATTTTCACCGCTATCCTTGTAGCCAAGCATGCGCAGCGTAAGGGTCAAAAACATGGTTTCATCCATATCTACTTCCGGGCTGAAAGTAATATCCGATGTACCGTTTGTGATTTTATTAAGCCACGCATAGTTAACATATGCGGACGCCCATGTGGGCACATCGGTAAAAGGTGCGCTGTAATCGTATTTGTTAGCAGTCTTTTCTTCGCCGATCATACGCACAAGAAGCGTAATACCCTCGGCACGGCTCAGTACACCGTCAAGGTTGTAGTCAACGCCGTTTCCAAGGAACAGCTCAAGATTATTAAGGGCATCTGCGGTATTCACCTGCTCGTCTGTATAAGCGCCAATTGCCGGAGTAAGCATCGCAGCAGTCAGCAGTAATGCGATAATTTTCTTTTTCATTTTGTCCTCCGTTTGTTAAACAACTGTTTTAATTTAGGAAGTACTCGGTTACGCGAAAAAAATGTCAAGAACAACCTTGCGCCGCCAAATTTGGACACAAATCTCCCGCATAGACACAAGAACTCTAATTTATTATATCACACTCGATTGCAAATGTAAAGGGTTATTGAAGATTTTTTTGAAAAAATTTCATAGAAGTTGGTTTTCCAAGCTTGTATATGCTCGAACCCGTACAAATCTCAGAAAAATTTCCGGATCCCATTGACTTTCGCTTGGTATGTGAAGCTTGAAATTGAAAATGCTCAAATGAATACATACAAAAAACAGGCTGTCGTGATGACAGCCCGTTTTGGTTTTATTAAAGGTTAAAATACTTGTCGTATTCTGCAGGATGAGGAATTGCAGCCATCTGACGGCACTCTTCCCTCTTTGCCTTAACAAAATTCTTTATAAGCTCCTCGGGGAATACGCCGCCGGCGGTCAGGTAGTCATGATCCGCCTCAAGCGCATCGAGAGCCGCATCTAAAGATGTGGGAAGGCCCTGAAGCTTTGCCTTCTCCTCTTCGGGGAGATGATAGAGGTTCACGTCGTAAGGGCCCCAACCGTTTGCGTGAGGATCGATCTTATTTTTTATACCGTCAAGACCTGCCATGAGGATAGCCGCATAGCAGAAGTATGGGTTGCAGGTCGCATCGGGGTTGCGAAGCTCAAAGCGGCGCTTTTCGGGGCTCTTTGCGTATGCGGGAATACGGATCACCGCACTGCGGTTAGAGGTAGCGTAGCCTACGGTTACGGGAGCCTCAAATCCGGGCACAAGACGTTTGAAGGAGTTTGTGCTGGGGTTGGTCAGCGCACAAAGGGATGCGATATGTTTGAGAAGTCCGCCCATGAAGTAATGCGCGGTTTCGCTGAGATGTGCGTAGCCGTTATCATCGGAGAATACGGGAGTTCCGTCCTTCATAAGAAGCATGTGAACGTGCATGCCGCTTCCTGCCTCGCCGTAGATGGGCTTAGGCATAAAGGTTGCGGTCTTGCCGTACTTAAGGGCGGTGTTGTGGATGATGTACTGGATCATCATGGTAGCATCTGCCATGTGAACCACCTCGCCAAGCTGAGGCTCGATCTCAAACTGACCGGATGCCGCAACCTCGGGGTGATGGTAGTTTATCTCGATGCCGGCATCGCTCATGTGCATGCACATTTCACTGCGGCACTCGTAGGAAACGTCAAAGGGCTTTGCAATGTGGTAATTCTTCTGTTTCGGAACAACAACGCCAAGACCTTCGGTAGCGCTGTTCCAATAAGACTGAACCGCATCAACGCTTGCGCTGATCTCCCTGCCGCTTACTTCCCAGCCTGCCTCGTCGAAGAGATAGAACTCGAACTCGGGAAGAATAAGCATGGTGTCAGCCACACCCATCTTCTTCATTTCCTCAACAGCCGCCTTGATAATATTTCTGGGATACTGAGGAAGCGGACGGTTCTCGGGAGTGTCAATAATCATTGCGTTACCGGTCATAGAGAGAGTGGGAATATCGCAGAAAGGATCGATAACCGCAGTGTCGGGGTCGGGAATAAACACCATGTCGCTCTTTTCAACCACAGCATAGCCGTAGTTGGAAGCATCGAAACCGATACCGCTCTTCATTGTGTCCTCGGAAAAATTCTGCGCAGGGATGGTAACGTGGCGGTACTGACCGTTTATATCCACCATCTTGAAGTCAACCATCTTGATACCGTTTTCACGGATCATTGCCAAAATATCCTGTACGCTTTTGCTCATTTTCAGCACCTCTTTTATATAAAATTTTCACACATTAATGATACCACATTATTCATAAAATGACAATACCGGAAACATTTATTTAACACTTTTTTTACTTTTCCCTGCCGGACGCACCTAAAAACCTTGCGCATCAGTCTGTTTGCGCCGCAAATCCCGTTTTTGCACCTGCGGCACGCACATTTCATCGCAAAAGCACTTGACAAAGCAGGAAAAATACATTATAATACTTATAACTTCAAGAAAAATGTGACAAAGTGCCCGAAGCCGCTTTTTCGCCGTGCCCTTCTCAAAGTAGTTGCTTTGGGACGGGATTTTATTTTAATCCCAATTTGAAAAGAGCTCCCACTGTCCATGAATGTACAATTTTTCCGTAGGGCGGGGGTTTACTCCCGCCGTTTTGTTAGGTTTTGGGGGTCAGCCGGCGGGACACAATGCCCCGCCCTACAAAACAGGATGTATATCTGTGTGGAAGCACAGAATATAATTGGGACTTATTTTATGGCGGCGGCAATATGTCACGGAAAACCTACGAAAGGAACGCCTTAATATGCTGCTTTCCGGAGCTGACATAATCATAAAAGTGCTTATAGAGCAAGGATGCGACACCGTATTCGGTTATCCCGGCGGTCAGATACTTAACGTATACGATTCGCTCTATAAGTATAAAAACAAGATAAATCACATACTTACCGCACACGAGCAGGGGGCGGCGCATGCGGCAGACGGCTACGCCAGAGTTACGGGTAAGCCCGGCGTGGTTATAGCTACATCTGGCCCCGGTGCAACAAATCTGGTTACGGGTATCGCAACGGCGCATCTTGATTCAGTGCCCCTTATCGCCATAACCGGCAATGTTGCAACCTATCGTATAGGCTATGACAGTTTCCAAGAGCTTGACATAACCGGCGTTACTCTGCCTATAACCAAGCATAACTACTTTGTTGATACGGTAGAGGAGCTTGCAGATACCGTACGCGAGGCGTTCAGGGTGGCGATTTCCGGAAGACCCGGACCGGTGCTTATAGATGTACCCCGTGACGTGCAGGAAGCAATGTGCGAATATGAGCCTATGCCGCTTCAGACAGCGGACGAGCCATTTGCCGCAAAGGATGAACGTATCCGCGGCGCAGCGGACTGCATAAACGCTTCAAGACGCCCCTACATATACTTCGGCGGCGGAATAATCCGCGGCGAGGCACAGAACGAAATGCTTGAGCTTGCGGAGCTTTGCGACGCTCCCATCGGCTCATCGCTCATGGGGCTTTCCGCGATTCCCACAGATCATCCCCGTTTTCTCGGCATGCAGGGCATGCACGGAAGCTACGCCTCTACAAAAGCCATGGAAAACGCCGACTGTATTATCGCCCTTGGGGTAAGATTCAACGACCGTGTAACGGGCAACAGGCTGAAATTCGCCGAAAACATAAAAATAGTGCATATAGATATTGACGGCGCAGAGCTGTCAAAGGCACTTCATGACACACACGCTCTCCGCGCCGACCTTAAGTGCACCTTAAAAAAGCTTATCCCACTCATAAAAAAGACGCGCCACCCCAAGTGGCACGAAATAATCGACGGCATCAAAGCCGAAAGCGAAGCTTTTACCGATAACAGAGAGGGGATGACACCGAAAAACATCATCTCCGCATTGCAAAAATTTGTAGGTGAAAACACTCCCGTGGTTACGGACGTTGGACAGCATCAGATGTGGACGGCTCAGTTCCTTAGGCAGAAAACCCCACGCCGTTTTGTAACCAGCGGCGGACTTGGCACTATGGGCTTCGGTATGGGTGCGGCTATGGGCGCATCCCTCGGATGCGGCGAGCGGGCATTACTCGTAAGCGGCGACGGAAGCTTCGGGATGAGCCTTCACGAGCTTGCAACAGCGGTAACATATAAGATTCCGCTTACTGTGCTTATAATGAACAACGGCGTTCTCGGCATGGTGCATCAGTGGCAGAAGCTTTTCTTCGAGGAGCGCTATTCCTGCACCGAGCTTGACCGAAAGACGGATTTTGTAAAGGTAGCCGAAGGCTTTGGCGCTTCGGGCGAGGTTGTAAGCGATATTCCGTCACTTAATGCGGCGCTTGAGCGTGCGGGCAGGTGCGAGGGGCCTTATGTTATCGACTGCCTGATCGCTTCCGATGAGCTTGTATTTCCCATGCGTCCGTCTGACGGTACAGCGGACGATATTATCGTGAAATAAGGAGATAACCATGGAGAACATTCAAAGACGATACACCGTTGCGGTGCTTGTACTTAACAAATTCGGCGTTCTGAACCGTGTCACCAGCATGTTCCGCCGCAGACGCTTCAACATAAGCGCGCTTACCGTGAGCGAAACGGAGTCAACGGAATATTCCCGTATAACCGTCCGCTTCGACGGCGATGAACTCAACAAGGAGCAGCTTATAAATCAGCTTTACAAGCTTCCGGACGTGTGTTATATACGAGAGCTTGACGATGAAAATTCCACAAGCTCCGAGCTTATGCTCATAAAGATGGCTAACACCGCCGATTCAAGAGATGATATCCTCACCGCCGCATCCGCATTTGATGCCAAAACGGTGGAATACTCCCGTGATGCTATAGTCTTCGAACTCACCGGCTCAAGCCGCAAGATCGACGATTTTATTGATCTCATGCGCGACTACACCATCCTTGAAATATGCCGCACCGGCATAGTTTCCCTTGAAAAAGGAAGCGCGACCATCAGGAAGGTTACGAATTTATAAGTATGTCAATATAATTTACGGGGGAACCTTTTTTGTAAAAAAGGTTCCCCCGCACCCCTTTCAAAAAACTTTATACATGGGGCAAATAATCAGGCTTACGCAAGCGTAGGCACACACTTTTGAAGTTTAGGCATAAGTTCCATGTTATAAAGTTTTTTGGGGAGTGGTACGGGGAGGTGCTTTTTTACAAAAAAGCACCTCCCTGTGTTATATACATTATATTCTCATTGCCTTGTCAACGCCAACGGAGCAGATCATAGCTTGGGCATCGGTACGCATACCAAGCTCGCGGTTTACATCCTCCATAAGGGTGTCGCGGATGGTGTCGGGAACCATAATAGCAACGATATCCCGCTCCTCGCTAAGCGTAACACCGAGAAGCTCGCCTGCCTGATTGTCAGCGAGATTTGCCTTTATTACCGTTCCGCCGGTAGCGCCCGCCCTCCGTGCCACCTGCATAACATCATCGGCGCATCCGCGGTTTACCGCGATCAGCACAAGACTGTGCTTGTATTCGTTTCTCATTGGTATGTCAGCCTCCTCTATACTAAGCTTTTCCGCCGCCTTGGATGCCAGCACAGCGGTAAGGTTGTTTATCGCCTTAAGCGGTATCACCATCATGATTCCGTGACCGCGCCCAAGAGTTGGATTCCCCTCAAGCTCTCTCGTGAACGCCTCAGCGGCACGCTTTGCGGCAAGACTTATTACGATATCCTTATCTCTTGAGCCGATTCCGAGAATATCCATCATCTCGCTTGAAGCAGTACCCTGCCCCACAGCTCTTAAGTGCCACGGAATACCGTGAGAGGTCAAGGACTGAACGATAAACGAGCCTTCGCCTCGCCTCGTGATGGTAAGAAGCAGCATCATACGTTCGCTCATACACTCGCCTCCTTATCCTCATCGTCAAAATACACGATGCAATCCTCGATATTTCCAAGTGCGAAAGCCGCCTGCTTGTGGCTTGCCTTGCGGCGAAGCTCAGCAAAAAGACCGATGCACTGTATGGTTATAAGCGGTGTAATTGCAACCATCGCCACGATACCGAAAGCATCCGTAAGGATATTTCCGCCAAGTGCCGCACACGCACCCGTTGCAAAAGGAAGAATGAACGTGGTGGTCATAGGGCCGCTTGCAACTCCGCCGGAGTCAAACGCCACGCCGGTATAAAGCGGCGGCACAAAGAAGCTGATAGCAAGGGATATAACGTATCCGCCCACCATAAACGGGAACAGCGGTATGCCCGTGAGTACGCGAAGCATTGCGATTCCGACAGAGCAGGCAACACCTACGGAAAGACCGATACCGATGGTGCTCTGCTTTATAGTACCGTTTGAAATCTCCTCTACCTGCTTTTTAAGCACATGTACCGCAGGCTCGGCGGCAACCGTAAACCAACCGATCAGCATACCCACGGGAATCAGTATGTATGCAAATTCAGTCTGTGCAAGCTTTTCGCCGATAAGCTGACCGGCAGGCATGAAGCCTACATTCGCCGCACAGAGGAAAAGCACAAGTCCGATGTATGTATACACAAAACCGATGATAGCCTTTGGCAGCTCATTTCCGCGAAAACGCTTGAATATAAGCTGGAACAGAACGAACACAGCCACAATGGGAAGAAATGCCACCAGAACCTCTTTGGCATAGTGGGGCACCTCACGGACTATGTACTGGAATGCATCTCTTGTGGTAGCAAACGCCGCTTCAAAGGTTTCATGGGTATATTCCGTAGCATTTGACGGAATAAACAGACTTAGAACCATAACCGACATGATGGGGCCCACACTGCACAGCGCCACCGTACCGAAGCTTTCCTCACCGTGGTGAGAGCCGCCAACTGAAGCCATACCTGCACCGAGAGCCATTATAAAGGGCACGGTGATAGGGCCTGTGGTAACTCCGCCCGAATCAAACGCCGTGGGGACGAAATCCGCAGGCGCAAAGCACGCAAGCACCAGAACAATGGCGTAAAACACCATGAGAATATAGCTGAGCTTCACCCCGAATTTAGTACGAAGCATGGATATTACCATAAAAACACCAACGCCAACCGCCACAGACAGTATAAGCACCATATTGTCAACCGCCGGCATAAGCTCTGCAAGCACCTGCAAATCAGGCTCAGCGATTGTAATGAGCACGCCAAGCACAAAGCAGACTATAAGCTTTATTATATTCCGCTTCGAACGGCTCATCTCCACGCCGATACCCTCGCCAAGCGGCTGCATAGCCATTCCGGCGCCCATGGTGAATAAGCTCATGCCGAAGATCAGCGCGATAGCACCGAAAAGGAACAGCGTCAGCACTCCGGGAGCTATTGGCACGACGGTTATACTGAGTATAAGCACGATTGCGGCAATAGGCAGCACGGATGTGACAGATTCCATTATTTTCCCTCTGAAAATCGCAATACACCCCCTGTGACCCAAAAAGCAGGTCATTACACACGAAAAAGCGGCTGATGCCAACACATCCTGCCGCGTTTCTTGCGCTATTACATTTATTTTAACATATCAGACGCGAAATTGCAAGAATTTCTTTGTTAATGAAATGTAAAATGAGCAAAGAGATCATTGCACCCCTGATTAAAGCTATTGAGGAGTGACTTTTCAACAGAAAGCCCCTCCTCAATATAATTATTCTTTCCATTTAAATCCGCTTGAAAGCAGTACAACTTCCTCGCTTCCAACATTGAGAAGTCCGCCCTCGGCAGTGCCGATGCGCTCGTCGCCGTCGGGAAGCAGAATTTTGCAGTCGCAGGGCTTAAGTGCCGTCATAAATGGGATATGCCCTGCCATTACCGCAAGCTCACCCTCGATTCCGCGCACATCCAGCTTCACAGCCTCTCCGGCGAACATATTTCCGTCGGGAGTGGATATTTTAAGCTTGAATACGTTCATATGACGTCACCCTGTCATGCGTTGGCTTTAGCCTTTGCCACAGCCTCGTCGATAGTGCCCACAAACAAGAACGCAGACTCGGGAAGGTCATCGTGCTTACCGTCAACTATCTCCGCAAAGCCGCGGATAGTTTCCGCAAGGGGAACATATCTGCCTTCGAAGCCGGTGAATTTCTCGCCAACCGTAAAGGGCTGGGAAAGGAATCTCTGAATCTTTCTCGCTCTGCCGACAAGCAGCTTGTCGTCGTCGGAAAGCTCATCCATACCCATGATAGCGATAATATCCATAAGCTCCTTGTAACGCTGGAGTATTCTCTGCACCTCACGGGCTACGCGGTAGTGCTCCTCGCCGAGGACCTCCGCGGAAAGTATACGGGATGTTGATTCCAGCGGGTCAACCGCAGGATAGATACCCTGAGATGCGATGCTTCTTGAAAGAACGGTGGTGGCGTCAAGATGGGCGAACGTGGTAGCCGGAGCCGGGTCCGTAAGATCGTCCGCCGGCACATACACCGCCTGAATAGAGGTGATAGAGCCTCGCTTTGTAGAGGTAATTCGCTCCTGAAGCGCACCCATCTCAGTTGCAAGAGTGGGCTGATAGCCAACCGCAGAGGGCATACGTCCGAGAAGCGCCGAAACCTCGCTTCCTGCCTGAGTGAAGCGGAAGATGTTATCTATAAAGAGAAGCACGTCCTGACCCTCGGTGTCGCGGAAATATTCCGCCATTGTAAGACCGGAAAGACCTACTCTCATTCTCGCTCCGGGCGGCTCGTTCATCTGACCGTATACAAGTGCGGTCTTGTCGATAACGCCGGACTGAATCATTTCGTTGTAGAGATCGTTACCCTCTCTTGTGCGCTCACCTACGCCGGTGAACACGGAAAGACCGCCGTGCTCCTTGGCAATATTGTTGATAAGCTCCATAATAAGAACCGTCTTACCAACACCCGCACCGCCGAAAAGACCGATCTTACCGCCCTTGGAATAGGGGCAGATAAGGTCGATTACCTTGATACCCGTTTCAAGAATCTCGGTAGATGTGGAAAGCTCCTCGTAGTCGGGAGCGGAGCGGTGGATGCTCCATCTTTCGCAGTCCTCGGGATTTGCCTTGTTGTCCACTGCATCGCCAAGTACGTTGAATATACGTCCAAGCGTCGCCTTGCCTACAGGTACGCTGATACCGCGTCCCGTATCGGTAACGGTAGTTCCGCGCTGCAGACCGTCGGTGGATGCCATTGCAATACAGCGTGCGGTGTTGTCACCGATATGCTGTGCCACCTCGACTGTAAGCGTTCTCTCACCGATAGGCATAGTCAGCGCATTGTAAATAGCAGGTAAGCCGCCTTCATCAAATCGCACGTCAACCACAGGCCCCATAACCTGCGCCACAATGCCGTTATGTTTATTCTCCAAAGCTGTGACTTCCTTTCGTTAATTTGTTATGACTGACACAGAAATCTATTTTCATGTCAGCGTGTATATCTAATCTGCCATTATAGAACTGCTTGGCAAAGCTAACAAGTATGAGGTAGGGGGGGGCCTTGGTCCTCCCGTTTCACGTTGATTCGAAATCCATTCGCGGGAGGAGCAAGCCCCTCCCCTACCGGCATTTTCGTTAATTATTGTTCCCCCGCACCGGCAACGATCTCTGTTATTTCCTGAGTGATCGCGCCCTGACGCGCACGGTTATACTGAAGCGTTAAGCTGTCGATCATTGCCGACGCGTTCTTTCCGGCGCTGTCCATAGCCATACGGCGTGCCGCCACCTCGGATGCAAAGCTCTCGCGGACGGATGCCATAAGGATTCCCGACACATATTCGGGCATAACCGCCTCAAGTACCGAAATCTCATCCGGCTCAAAGATAATGCTTGAAGCCGCCGAATTCTCATTTCTTGTAAGGGGCAATATCCACTTGATCTCAGCATCCTGAGTCATAATGGACACATATTTCGTGGAAATAATGCCAAGTCTGTCAAATTTACCATCCGCAAAATCGGCAGAGAGGCTCTTTGCAAGGCTGTATGCCTCATCAGACGTGTATTTCTCCGACGAATTCGCCATTTTACCGAATTTATCGCATGCACGCTTGCCTATGGGGATAAGCTCAGCGCCCTTATATTCCGCCGCAAGACGGAATATGTTTGCGTTGTATCCGCCGGCAAGACCTCTGTCGCCTGCGATGACAATTATACGCGTACGGGAGATATCGTCACCTCTTACCTGCATGTAGGGGCTTTTTATACATTCTGAGCTTTTCGAAAGCTCCGAAACAAAGCTGCCAAGCGCTGCAGCGTACTCACGTCCCTTTTTCATGGCATCGTTTGCACGGCGGATCTTCGAGGACGCCACAAGTCCCATGGCTTTGGTAAGGTGCAGGGTGGAATCTACGCTTTTTATGCGTATGCGCAGGGCTTTAATATCTGCTCCCACGGTTATTTACCTCTTATCTGAAGATCGGTGCGCACACGGTTAAGCTCGTTTATAGCGTCTTCAAGTGTGTCGATCTCCGGCTTTTCCCATGCGCCTGCTTCGATCTTTGCAAGCAGCTCGGGATATTTAGCCTCAAGAAGCTCGTAAAGAGCCTTCTCCCACAGATTCACGTTCTTTACCTCAACATTGTCAAGGAAGCCGTGAATTACGGCGTAAACGATAGCCACCTGACAGCCAACTCGAACGGGCGCATTTCTTCCCTGCTTAAGCACCTCAACGATGCGTTCACCAAGCGCAAGTCTTGCCTTGGTATCCGCATCAAGGTCGCTTCCGAACTGCGCGAATGCCTGAAGCTCGCGGTACTGGGAATAGAGAAGCTTTAGTTCGCCCGAAACCTTCTTCATAGGCTTAAGCTGTGCCGAACCGCCTACGCGGCTTACGGATACGCCGGGGTTTATAGCCGGCATGATGCCCGAATGGAACAGCTCGGTTCCAAGGAATATCTGACCGTCGGTTATGGATATTACGTTTGTGGGGATATACGCTGAAACGTCGCCTGCCTGGGTTTCGATAATAGGCGGGGCGGTGATAGAGCCGCCGCCGTATTCGGGAGCCACGCACGCCGCTCTTTCAAGAAGACGGGAGTGGAGATAGAATACGTCACCGGGATATGCCTCACGGCCCGGGGGACGGCGGATGAGAAGGGACAGTGCGCGGTAAGCGACCGCGTGCTTTGAAAGGTCGTCGTAGATAATGAGGACATCCTTCCCCTGCTCTCTGAAATGCTCAGCCATAGCGCATCCGGAATAAGGGGCGATATATTGAAGCGGTGCGGTTTCCGAAGCGGATGCCGCAACTATTACGGTGTAATCCATTGCACCATGGCGAGTAAGCTCGTTCGCAAGCTGTACCACGGATGTGTTCTTCTGACCGATAGCAACGTAGATACAGATTACATTCTGACTCTTTTGGTTTATGATAGTGTCAATTGCGATCTCGGTCTTACCGGTCTGACGGTCACCGATAATAAGCTCACGCTGGCCTCTGCCGATGGGTATCATGGAGTCGATCGCCTTGATGCCGGTCTGGAGCGGTACGGATACGCTCTTTCTTTCAATAATGCCGGGCGCCTCAGATTCAACGGGACGGGTTTCGGTGTATTCGATAGGACCCTTGCCGTCAATAGGCTGTCCGAGAGCATCAACTACTCTGCCAAGCATAGCATCACCAACCGGCACGGAGAGAACCTTACCGGTACGCTTCACAACAGAGCCCTCGCGGATGCTATTTTCGTTTGAGAGAAGCGCAACGGAAACCGTTTCGTTCTCAAGATTCTGCGCCATGCCGAAGCTGCCGTCATCGAACTCAAGCAGCTCGTTTGCCATACAGTTTTTAAGTCCGTAAACTCTGGCAATACCGTCACCAACAAGCACAACGCTTCCCGTTTCGGTCATTTCGATACGGGATCTATAGTTTTTTATCTGGTCTTTTATTATATTACCAATTTCATCGGGACGAAGATTCATTTTAATCACCTCGACTTTAGCATAAGGAAAGTTTACTTAAAATTTCTGAAGTTTTGTGCGGTTTCCGCAGGAAATTCGCGTCGGTGACGCGAAAGCACGAAACTTCCCTATCGGAAAATCCTATTTTCCGATAATGTCATGCGCATCGGCAAGACGGCGCTTAAGGCTTCCGTCCATAACTGTACCGTCAACGCTTACAATAATTCCGCCGAGTATGCTCTCATCAACGGTGCAGTGGAGCTCCACTTTCTTTGAAAACTTTTTCTCAAGCTTTTCTTTAAGCGCTTCCTTTTCCGCCTCAGTAAGCTCTGCCGCGCTGACTACTTCCGCAGTGGCAGTACCGTCCGAAGCTTCATAAAGCTTCAGATATTCGCTTAGGCATTCGTCAAGGTCGCGTATATGCCCTCTCTCGCAGAGAAGCTTGACAAAAGATACCGCAAACTCGTGCAGTTTTTCACCGAAAGCCTCATCAATAACCCTGGAACGCTCCTCAAAGGGAATGTTCGGCGCGGCAAGAAGCTCGGTGTACTCGGGATACGCCGCCACAAGGTCTTTAATTACCTTTACGGACTGGGCGACCTCAGCTTTGACGCCCTCCTCTGCCGCAAGAGTAAATAAAGCCTGTGCGTACGCTTCACTTATTTCAGTCATTGCTCGTTACCCATACCGTCAATTACCGAATCAATAAGGCTTCGGTGAGTATCGGCATTTATCTCACGTTCAATAAGCTTTTCCGCAAGCTTTACGGATACATCCGCGATTTCGCGCTTCATATCCGCCTCAGCCTTCTTTCGGTCAAGCTCGATCTGAGCTTCAGCCGCACGCATAATACCGTCTGCCTTTTCTTTAGCATCCGCAACTATACGTTCACCGTGACGCTTGGCTTCATCAGCGGCGCTTCTTCTGATAGAATCCGCCTCAGCCTCGGCACCCGACAGCTTTTCATCATATTCCGTCTTACTTTCAAGAGCAGCTCGCTTGGCTTCATCGGCGGCGGCATAATCGCCCTCAATATCGGCGCGGCGCTTCTCAAGCACCGCAGTAACCGGCTTATAGAGAAACTTCTTCATAAGAAGAAACAGTATAAGCAGATTGGCAAGCGATACAAGTATCTGCCACAGGTTGACGGAAATAACTTCCAAGTTACCCATTAAAATCACCTAATGTAAGCTTATTTAAGACCTATAGTGGTCATGAGAATATCAACGAATCTGCCGGGAGCAAGGAAAATAAGCAAAATCGCGATAACCAGCGCATAAAGACCGGTGGTTTCCGCAATAGCACAACCCATAAGCATGGTGGTTGTAACAGAGCCTTTTGATTCGGGCTGACGTCCGATTGCCTCGCAGGCTTTAGCTACTGCGTTACCTTCACCGATACCGGGGCCGATACCGGCGATCATTGCCATACCTGCGCCAAGTGCACAGCATCCGAGAATAATACCGATTGCAAGTTCTAACATTTTTTATATCCTCCAAAAAATAAAATTTACTTAGTTTCTGCTGCGGCTGCCTTTGCCGCCTTTTTTAATTTAAGTGCTTCGTAATCGTCGATAGCGAATCCGCTTGAAACGTAAAGCATGGTAAGCATAGCGAATATGAACGCCTGCAGTCCGCCGCTGAATACATCGAAATAGATGGAGAATATAGCAGGCAGACCTATTTGGAACAGCGGGAAATCCGCAAGGACTCCCGGCATCCATGACAGCACCATTTTTGATACGCCCTGAAGCGCCGCACCGAGAAGCACCGATATAACGCTTCCCGAAATAATGTTTCCGTAATGACGGAATGCCATTGAAACGGGAGTTGCTATCTCGCTTATAATATTAAGAGGCGCAAGCAGAGGCGGATCGCAGAAGCTTGCCGCATAGTGAATGGGACCGCACTTCATCTTGTAGTAGGTTATAAGCACAAATACGATTACCGCCCATCCTGCAACCACGTTCATATCCGAAGTAGGCGGATAAAGTCCCACCAGTGTGATAAGGCTGGAGAAAGCGGAAAGCGCCATCATTGCTCCGATAAACGGTGGGAAACCACCGAAATACTTATCCTCGCCCATATTTGTTCTTACAAGCCCCTCGGTTTTCTCTACTACCCATTCCGCCGCAAGCTGACGTGTGGTTTCAACCCCTGCACGGATGCCGTGGGTAAAATATAGGCATAATCCGAAAATTGCCACGAGAACTATCCACGAGTTCACCTGAGATTCGGTTATGGGAAAATCCTGAATTGGCATTGGGATCACAAAATATATCTGTGCACCGGCTATTTCGATACCGTTTGACACAGGCTTTGTGAGAATTCTCAGCACCATGCCGAAAACAAAGGGGAGAACAGTCATCAAAAGAAACAGCACATCAAGCACTTTAAATTTTAAGTCACGCTCTTTTATCATACAGCTTTCCCTCCCCCATCAGTATCTTTATAGCGTATCATGCGAAACTTGACCGCCACACTTGGGAACAAAAACGGTACAAGCACCGCAATAATATTAAAGCAGTTAAATATAAAGCCCACCGCCGCAAATCCGAGAAGCATGAACTGACGGAGCGTTTGTGAGAGCTTCACCAAATTTTTCGCGTCCTTCTCATCCTTTGAAACAGCCTTCTGCACCGTGATTCCCATAAGCAGGAAATTAAGCACCGCGCCGAGAGCGCCAAGCAGATTGCCGAGAAGCACGGTTATATCCCACCTTGAAAGCACCAAAAACACCGCTTCCATAATAAGCGAGAACACCGCAACCCAAACTGCCACATAAACAGTTTCACGAAGGACGACCTTATCAAGTTTTATCATAAGTCTGCCGTTTTCGCCTCCTTAAGGCAACGCTTTAATGCATAAAAACATCTGAATGTTATTATACCATAATTTTCTCATTTGTGCAATAGTTTATTCTTAATTTCCATTGTAAATCTTTTAGTTTTTTTGTAATGTCTATGTAAAATATGCCAAAAGGGGCTGTTGCAAGTTGAAAACTTGCAACAGCCCCGGGTGCGTATGCGCCCAAATACAGCGTTTTTTGTGTGTAAAGCACACAAAAATGGAATCCTAAACGGGTGACAAGCTGTATTTTATGGGAGGTGTTGCACCTTAGTGCAACACCTCCCGAGAACATTTTTTGATTTTAGACCTTTTCTCTGAACTGCCCCGAGTGCAGCTTTGCATACATACCGCCGAGAGCCACAAGCTCGTCATGAGTTCCCTGCTCTATGATGCTTCCCTCGGAAATAACCGCGATCTCGTCGGCATTTTTGATGGTGGAAAGTCTGTGCGCCACAACAATGGTGGTTCTTCCCTTGCAAAGCTCATCGAGTGCCTGCTGAATCATTATTTCCGTGGTGTTATCAAGGGCGCTGGTCGCCTCATCGAGGATAAGTATAGGCGGATTTTTTAAAAACACTCGGGCTATGGAAAGCCTTTGCTTCTGACCGCCGGACAGCTTGACACCGCGCTCGCCGATGACCGTTTCGTAGCCCTCGTCTAGGGTCATTATCCACTCGTGGATATTGGCACGCTTGGCGGCTTCTATAACCTCGTCCTCGGTGGCATCCAGCCGCCCATAGAGGATGTTTTCGCGGATGCTTGCGTTGAAGAGGTAAATATCCTGCTGAACAATACCAATATTGCGGCGCAGGGATTCGCGGGTAATGCTTTGTATATCCTTTCCGTCTATCAGGATGCGTCCCGACTCCACATTGTAAAAGTGTGGAATAAGATGGCATATGGTGGTCTTTCCGCCACCGGATGGGCCAACGAGAGCGAAGGTCTTGCCCTTGTCTATGGAGAGGCTGACACCCTTTAATACGTCATGCTCGCCGTCATAGGCGTAGGTGACATTGTCAAATTGGATATTGCCCTCAGCCTTACCCATATCGACAGCACCCGGGGCATCGGTTTCCGGCTCGGCATCGATTATCTCAAGGAATCTCTCGAATCCGGTGACACCGTTCTGATACTGCTCCATGAAGTTTATCATGGTCATGACGGGGGTAATAAATACGCCAACCGACACCATAAATGTTGTGTAATCGCCAAGCTCGATCTGTCCTGCATAGAGGAACAGACCGCCTGCTATAAGCACGATAACATTGAATATATCGGTGATAAACGAGGTAGCTGAATGGAACTGTCCCATGGCGTTATAAGCCTTGCGACGCGCCTCAACAAACTTATGGTTGCCGATCTCGAACTTTTCCTGCTCCTTATGGGCATTGGTGAACGCTTTTGTCACGCGGATGCCTGAAATACTGCTTTCAAGAGAGGCATTTATCTCCGCCACGGATTTGCGGCTTTCGAGGAAGGCACCACGCATCTTTTTGCGGAGCGCGGTGGCGATAATAAGGAGAAAGGGCACGGCGAAAAAGATAATAAGCGTCAGCCACACATTGATGCTTATAAGATAAACAAACGCCGTGATTACGGAAACGGAAGAAATAAGTATATTCTCGGGACCGTGGTGGGCAAGCTCGCTTATGTCCATAAGGTCGTTTGTCATGCGGGACATGATTTTGCCCGTTTCGTGGTTGTCGTAGTAGCTGTAGGGGAGCTTTTCAAGATGGCGGAACATGTCCGAACGCATATGCGCCTGCATACGCACGCCCATAACGTGACCGTAATACTGAATAAAATAATTAAGCAGCATACGTACAACGTAAAGAAGCAAAAGCGAAATGCCGAAAATAACGATAAGCCTGTAATTTCTGTTTGGGATAAGGTCATTCAGCATAGTGCGCGTAACTATAGGATACACGATGCCCACAAGTGCCACGGTCAGCGACGCAAGCATATCAAGTATGAAAATTTTCATATGCGGCTTATAGTAGCCGAGAAAACGCTTTAGCATTTGTTTTTACTCCTTTATTTTGTGTGTTAGCAACAATTACATGTTTTATTTCATATCACGGTTGATTTTTCTCATCCGTTTCTTTTCTGCTTTTACAAAACGTTTATATTTTTGCTCCAGATATAGTATATCGCCACCGATGAGAAATACGAGCATTATCAATCCCATGATAACAATTCCTACCCGTGTGACAAAAATCTCGTCTGAAGTCAATTTGCTGTTATCAATTATTATGTCATCCACATAAATTTTCACCGCCCATGGCAGTGTATTCATTCCTACGCAATCTATGTTCTTTCCTTCCAGCAAATCGGAAAGCTGTATTATGTCATAACCAAGTGTTGAATATAAATCCCTAATCCCCCACGGATATACCAAACGCAGTGAATCACCCTTTGACATTGCCACAACAACGTCGCCCTTAGGCACGCTGTGATAAACTTCGGTCACTGTACCGCTTATTACAGAGGTGTTTTCTTCATTTGGGAAGGAATACCGATTAAACATAGTAGCACAAAATCCTATTATGATGGCAATTGCTATTACATTTAATACGAAGCATATTAAAACTTGTTTTCTGAAAACATCCTTAGTCAAGCAAATCCCCCCATTTCCGTAATTATACCACAAATTCTTTGATATGTCAATTAGTGGTGTGTTTCTAAGTCAAGTTGTAAATTTAGATATAGGGATTGCCTCTCCGACAAATTTATGGTACAATGGCATGGGCAATGAATAAGGATAAAGATAATGTAGGAGCGACCATCGGTCGTCCTCGGACGTGCAATGCACGCCCCTACAAGCAAACTTCCCTATGAAAATAAGTCCTTCGCTGTCATCGTTTGTTGGTGGAGCAACAGTATACATATCCGCGCGCTCCGACGGGGTGCGAACATAGCCTAAGTCCACAACGCCCCATTACCTCGCCGCAAACGGCAAGGTCGGGCTTCCGAATCCACCCGCACAAAATCAAAAAAGTACAGCTCTCGCTGTCCCCGTTTGTTGTGTAGGCTATAAAAAGATATTTTCGATAAGTTTGCGTATGAGTTCAAACTCTCGCAGAATAGTTGTTTTTTAGTGATATTCCGTCTTCGACGGAGTGATATATTTTGCTTACGCAAAATGTGATATTAAAACCTGCGGCTTCAGTGATATTATTACAAGCGTAGCGAGTAACAAGGTTCTGCGAAGCAGGTTCTTATATTCGCCTCCAAAACTGCCCGAAGGGCAATATCACTCGGCATTAGCCCAATATAACTGCGAAGCGATATAACTCGCCAAAGGCGAATATAACTGAAAACGACAAGTTTCAGTTTTGAAACTTGTCGTTTTCTGGTGGGAGCGGGTGGATTCGGACCACCGAAGTCACTGACAACAGATTTACAGTCTGCCCCCTTTGGCCGCTCGGGAACGCTCCCATATATGGAGCTGGTGAACGGAGTCGAACCATCAACCTGCTGATTACAAATCAGCTGCTCTGCCATTGAGCCACACCAGCAC
>JAZRGK010000023.1:0-53572 GCA_045644145.1 Candidatus Flemingiibacterium sp. | reverse complement strand
GGGAGGAGCAAGCCCCTCCCCTACGAGGTAATTATAATTATCGCACGTTCACTATAGGGGAAGTTTCCCCTCCGCCTTATAATACCTATCACCTTTCACCCCGTCGCCGGCTTAAGCATGCCGCATATACCGCACAGAGCGAAATAGGAAACCGCCGCGATACCCATGGATGCCACCGTCCCTACCATAGGGTAAAGCATCACCGCACCGCATACGGAAACACCTGCAATAACCGCCGGCTTAAAAAAGTCGGAGAATCTAATAGCTTCGCCGAGAGGTGTCAGTGCGCCTATGGCGATAAAAGTAATAAGCACCGCCGTGAAATAGCAAAAAAATGTGGAAATCGGTGTTGCATATTTGCCAATTATAGGCGTAAGTATCCATGTTAAGGCAAGCTTTACAGCCGCACCGCCAATCATGGCATAAAGCGGCACCCGTTCCCTGCCCCACGCTTGGAGCACCGTATTTGTAAGCCCCAAAACGCACAGGAGCATTGATGCCGGCGCAAGCAGTGTCAGAAGTCCCGCGCCCCGTTCCGCTACGTCATCCGCAAAAAGAAGGGACAGTATGGGCTTCGACATAGCCGCAAGTCCCACGGCGCACGGAACAGCTATTATGAGTGTGGAACGGAAAGCTTCCGCCGTGAGCTTGAAAGCTCGATCTTTATTTTTAGCTGCAAATGCCTCTGAAAGTGACGGAAGTAATGCGTAGGCGATAGGCATAGTAATGACCGGCGGCAGATTGAACATAGGCACGGCAAGGGATGAATAATTCCCCCAAATTGCCGCTGTTTCCGCTTGGGACATACCCGAAGCATGAAGCGTGCGCGTCATAATAAGCGAATCTATAAGGCTTGCGAGGCTCATAACCGAGGAAGACAGGGTTATAGGCATTGCCGCCTTAATAAGCCGCCGCGCTATATCACGCCTTGGGGTGGGATCACATTCCATTCTCTCCTTTTTGGCGAAAAGGAAGGATATATACAAAACCGCCATTCCTGCCGCAACACCGATAGTGATGCCTGCCGCGGCGTAAGCCGCCGCGACGGGGATGCTCTTGCCGCTGTTCACCGCGTGATACGCCAGCGCAATGCCAAGAGCGGCTTTTCCCACCGCCTCGGCTATCTGTGAAACGGAGTGAGGTCTAAGGTCACCGAAGCCTTGAAAATATCCGCGTAATGCCGCCGATTGGCATACGAAGAATAATGTAGGCGCTACAGCTATTATAGCCGGAGCGGAATTCTCCACTCGCATTAAGTGAGATATAGCACCCGAGCCGAATATGAGAAGGGCGCATCCGGCAAGTCCCACCACGGAAAATACGGAAACGGACACCGTGAACACCTTCAAGGCACCGTCGCGGCGCCGTTTCTCGGGAATTCTGGCAATAAGCATGGATGCCGCCGCCGGAAGTCCTGCCGCCGAAAGCATGTAAAGCCATGTAAAAAGCGTATATGCGCTGTTAAAATACCCCATTCCCACCTCGCCTATAAGCGAAGTCAGGGGAATCTTGAAAACAAGCCCTGCCGCCTTTACAATAAGATTTGACAGAGTCATGAAAATGACTCCCTTTGACATATCACCGAAAAAAGACTTTTTCAACCGAAACGCTCCCGTCCGTCGGCGCAGATCAGCGACGGAATCGGAAGTCCGATATCAGTCGAAGTAATGCGCTATAATATGCTTCGCCGTATGACGAAGCTTTTCAACGTCCAGAGTTTTGTATTCGCCGTTTTCGTAAAGTATTTTTCCATCGCACATTGTAAGATAAACATCCCTTGCATCGGCGGAGAAAGCGATAGCGGAATACGGATCATACATGGGGATGTTGTTGAGCGAATCCATGTCTATAAGAATAATATCCGCTCTTGCACCAACCTCGATCTTGCCGCAGTCAAATCTTGACTGAGCTATGGCGCCGGACTCCCATGCCATTTTGCATATATCCGAGGTTTTAAGTATGTCCGCCTTATAGTTTACACCGCGATGTATCAGCGCCGCACACTGAAGCTCGCGGAGCACGGACAAAGCGTTGTTTGATGCCGCACCGTCGGTACCGAGCGCCACATTGACGTTGTATTCAAGCATTTTGGCAATCGGCGCAACACCGCTTGCAAGCTTAAGATTGCTTACGGGATTATGTGCGGCGGTAACCCGATTTTTTGCCATAAGCGCCATATCTGACTCCGTAACCCATACGCAGTGCGCGGCGGTTGCGGAAGCTGTGGCAGATGGCACAAGTATTCCGCAGTCTGTAAGGAATTCAACGGGTGTCATACCGTTATGACGCTCCTTGCAGGCTTCGTGCTCGCTCTTTGTTTCCGAAACGTGCACCTGCATACCGAGATCACGGGAATGTGTATACTCGGCTACCTCGCGGAGATAGCCCTCTTTGTTGGTATATTCCGCATGAACGGACATATCAACTCTGATTAGTCCGTCGCCTGCACCGTGGAATTCGTCCGCAAGGCGTACCGCTTCCTCGAAGCGGCTGTCACCTTTGATTGTAGCATCATCAGCGAAGGATACAAGACAGCGTGAAATATTGGCTTTCATGCCAATATCCAGTGCCGCCTTTGCGGTTTCATCGCAGAAGAAGTACATATCCGAGAAGGATACCACGCCGCCCCGTATCATCTCAGCGGCGGCAAGCTCTGTGCCAATGCGCACAGACTTTGGGGTAAGTCTGTCCTCGGCAGGAAATATTTTTTCTTCAAGCCATCTTTTAAGCGGCAGATCGTCGCTAATCCCTCTGAAAAGTGTCATTGCCGCATGGCAGTGGGTGTTGTATAATGCAGGGGTAAGAAGCTTGCCTGTGCAGTCGATAACGCGGTCTGCTTCGGTTTTGCAGTCGTCCCCGATGTACGCTATCTTCGCGCCGTCCGTAAGAACCTGCGCATTTTTTATAAACCCGCCCTCAGAGGTTATCACATCGGCATTTTTAAACAGTATTTTCATAAAATTCTTCCTCTTTTTACAGTTCCTATTTTTATTTTGTGTGTCGTTCGTTATATTCATCGAGAAGCCGCTCGACTACCGACACGAAATTTTCCTCAGCGCCGTATGAGAAGCTAAAAAAGCTCCCGTTTCCGCCGCCAGCCCCTATAGCAGTAACGTATGAACCGTCTTCGTTGCCTATGATCTGCACGCTCAGTGCCGCACGGCTGGAATTACGCATGTAATATTTATCGTAGACATAGAGAAACACGCTGGTATTGCCGATTTTGTGAGAGGCTGTATCAACAAGCTCCACCGACATCCCCGACCCGCGTATTCCCTCATCAAGATAGCTTGCAAGAGCCGATGACCTGACCCTCATTTGTCTTTCGAATTTTGCCATTTTTACGACGATCCTTTCTGACTTCATTTCCTTTTATATTTATTCTAATTTTGCAGATTATATTACTGCAGATCATCCTCTGCATCATCGGAGTTCGCGTCATCAAACTCACGGTTCAGCTCGTTTACGATTCCGCCGATGAATCCCTGAAGAATTTTTTCGTAGTCACCGCTCGCCTCGCCCATAAGAGAACCCATGATATCTGACATTCCCGATAGGTCGAACGCCTCTTTTTCAAGATAGGCAGGATATTCGGGAAAAGGTTTTTCAAAAGCAGAATATGGCGGAACCGCACCGTTTGTACAGAATGTAGCACCGGGAGCGTGCGGATCGGGACATTCTTCCCGTATTACCTCGTCATACCAATCCTCAACACTGAGCGCTCCTCTCAGCGCATCGCGGAACACACAAACATCATCACGGTCGGAAGCTGTCATAGCAAAGCGGTACACCTCATCAAGAATATACACCTCCGCTTCGGCGCGCCAAAGTCCATCGGAGAAACCCCCATCAGCAAATCTCACCACAGAGCTTCCGCCGATATCAAAAATTTCTATGTCCTCCGGAGCGGTTTTTGCGAAATTATCTCCAAGATTCGATTCGCTGCCGTCACCGGTGTAACCGTAGCTTATGTTCACAAGGAGCTTGAATCCGCTTCCGGGGCTGTAAAATATCACGTCCTCGCCGCGGAGAAGCTCGTCGCGTGAAAGTGTACCGGGAAGCTTGAATCTGCGAAGATAATGACCGAAGCCGTATCCGATCTCCCCTGAAAAATATCCGGGTGTGAAATGAAGCTCCATATCCGGATTTTTTGAAAAATCCGCCATTTTGTGGTTGTTGTATCCACAGATACGTCGGTACAATTCTTTCGGAAAAGGTACGGTATCACCCATAGAAAGTGCCGCCTCAAGCCATCTTTCGCATTCGCTTAAGGTGAACAGTTCGGGAACGGTAAAGCTTCCTTCCTTTCCGCCTGCAGAGGTGTTCCACAGTACAGAAAGTGCTTCTTTAATGTATGTGTCAGCGCCTATGCCCGACGTGTTTCGGGTAAGGAAATTCTTGTCGCACACATAGGAAAAGCCGTAGGTCTGTATCTCAGAAAGGAGCTTGTCTATACTGAATCTGCCAAAAGGCGCAACTATCGTTCCGGGAATAAACTCCGGCTCAAAAGCATCCGTTCCCCACCCGAGATAAGCCGGCATACCGTCGCGGTCATCGTTTATGGCGAAAGCTAACTGTTGGGCTATAGGCGCGTAAAACGCAAGTCTTAGCTTTTCGAAATCTCTATCCGCGGTATAGCTCAACGCAGGTATCTCAAAGAACTCACAGCGTCCCGAAAGATGCTTTGACAGTTCTTCAATAAGTCTTACGGCATCGGCATAAATACCTGCGCCGGAGATAGTGCAGTCGATGTCGCCGGAAACGTGGTCGTCGCCGGATTTATAGAATATATCAAGATAAGAATTAGCGCCGAGGAAAACCGTTATACCGTCATTTTCCCCGTCCGCTTCATAACCGCCGGCGGCAAAAAATTCATGCATACGGCGGATTATATCGTCTTCCCTAATATCGGCTATCCCGAAAACAAGCCGTATGGGCAAACATTCATCCTCAGGAGCAGGAAGCATATCAATAAAGGAGATATCATTGTCCGGAGTCCCCAAAAAAGCTGATACTCCATCGGGTGTAAGTACCGACAATGACAGCTCACCTGCCAAAGTGCGGAGAAAACGGTCGGTTTCTGTTGATGCAGCACCGTTTGGATCAATAGCAAGAAGCACCCTACGGTGCTCCTTGTCCGGGGATGGGAAATATATGCATGCCCCAGGATATTCAAGCAGTCTTGATATACGTCCCACTGCCGAAGCGCAGGTTTCAACAAGGAGCGTACCGTACGCACGCTCCAATATGTAAAAATCGTTCATGGTAAATTACCGTAGCCTGCCTCGCAGGCTTCCTTAATGGGGATTTTAGTTCACGAGCCTAAAATTTCCAAGCTCCGTTTACGCAAGGGCTATTACGTCGCCTATAAGGTGCTCGAATTTTTCTGATACCTGCGCCGCGGTGTCAAGCACCTCGCTCTCGGTGAGCGCCGCGCCGGTAATGCCTGCCGCCATGTTGGAAACCACGGATATGCAGAGCACCTTGATTCCAAGCTGTGCCGCGAAAATAATCTCAGCCACAGTGGACATTCCCACAAGATTTGCCCCGAGTATCTTAAGAGCTCTTATCTCCGCAGGGGTTTCGTACTGCGGACCTGCCATGTAGGCGTATACGCCTTCCTTAAGAGAAAATCCGCGTTTTTTCGCGCACTCATGGGCAAGGGTGCGGAGCTTCATATCAAGCACCGACTGCATGTCGAAGAAGCGTTCCCCGAATTCGGGAATATTCGCACCGCGCATAGGAGAATCCGGGGCTAATTTGATCTGATCCGTAACAATAACCAGATCCCCCGGTGACATCTCACGTCCGTCATTGTAGCCGATACCGCCTGCGGCATTGGTTATGATCATCTTCTTAACGCCGAGAAGCTTGAAAACGCCCACGGGATATGCAGTCTGCCACATCTCCCACCCCTCGTAGTAATGGAAGCGCCCATTCATTGCCAGCACCCTTTTAGTGATGCCGTTATCAGATTTAAGCGTGCCGAAAACAAGCTCGCCTTTCTGATAGGATACGGTGGACGTTGGAAAATGAGGAATCTCGCGGTAAGGTATTACGATCCGCTCTGAAAGACGCCCCGCAAATTCTCCAAGCCCCGAGCCAAGTATAATGGCAATATCGGGGGTGTCAATGATTATATTCTTAATGTATTCCGCCGATTCAAGATAATCGGCGTATACTGCTCTGTTTTTTACACTGCTTTCCATAACTAAGCATCCCTTTCTGCGGCTTAACCTATAAATTCGCGAAGCACCGAGGTCTTAGGAACAAGCACCCCCGATATCTCGGGAAGCTCCGATAATCTTTTCGAAAGCTCATAGGCTCTCGGGAAATACACGTTATCCTCGGGAACTTTTGAAAGAAGCTCCGGAATAACTCCGCGCATAAGGAAGATCTCATACGCCATAAAGGAGTTTATTCTTATATCCGCCGTATGGGCATACGGGAGTATGGACTTATCCTCGTTTGCCGTAACCGACCGCCAGAGGAAAAACGTAAATTCCGGCGCGGCGCCGCGGAATTTGAAATCCCTGATAAGTCTGCGAAGCAATCTTAATTCGCGCTTTGAAAAATACACGCCGTTTACCGTAAGATCGTCCTCAACACAGATGTAAACAGACTTATACCTTTCACCGAACAGCGCGGTCACCTCGGGATATATAGCTTGGATGCCCTCAAAAATGAATACCGAATGGTCATTGGGATCAACATGCTCATAATGCGTGCATTTTCCAAGAGTAAAATCGTACACGGGAAGATCGGTAGGCTTTCCTGCGATTATGGAAGCGGCACGCTCGCAAAGCAGCTCCAGATCTATGGCGTTTACAGAATCGTAGTCAATGCTTCCGTCCCTCATGATAGCTTCACGGTCAAGCACATCACGCTGTCTGAAAAAATTGTCGATGGAAACAAGGTGCACCTCGTATCCGTTTGCCGTAAGCTCGGATGTGAGCTTTGCGGCAGTAGTGGTCTTACCGGAGCAGGTAGGGCCTGACAGCGCGATTATTTTCGCCCCGTCACCGATTATCGTATCGCAAACCTGACAAAGTCTGTCCTCGGAGCTTTTTTCACATTCGGCAACAAAAGCCACCTTTTCTTTATCATTTACAAAAAACTTATTAAGTTCAGTCAACAGTACATTTTCCTTTCACAAAAGGGGTACAAAAAGTTTAAAATCCGAAAAACTCATCCATGCGGCGCAGTTTTTCATCCATTCGGGCTTTTCTGTCACCGTCAAGATATTCATAGGGGTATTTTGGTTCAAACAGCCTTTCAATATGCTTGCTTCCGTCGGGGGCTGTATGTACAAGCTTTGTAACCGCACCCGCACCGATTGCAAACACCGAATGAAGTTCTTCCATCATAAGTACGTTGTAAAGTCCGTAGCTTCCCTTCTTGGCATATCCCACATTTTCAAGATTTCCCACGGTATTTTTCTGCCTGTAGATGTAATAGGGGTTGTATCCCGAATTCTTTAATTTAACCTGAGAATAATCCACAGCTTTTACGGTTTCATCGGCGCTTCTGTTATAAATTTCCGTGTCAAGGCGGAGAATTTCGGCAGATTTTTTCACGCAGAAGGTGTGAACAGTGATATTTTCCGGCTCAAGCTTCAAAACCTTGTCAAGAGAACGGGAAAATCCGCGGTACCCGTCACCGGGGAGTCCTGCGATCAGGTCTGTGTTGATCTCGGGAATCCCAACATCCCTTGCCATATCAAATGCGCGCATAAAATCCGATACCGTGTGCCGTCTGCCGATGGCACGGAGAATATCGTCATTCATGGTCTGTGGATTTATGCTGGTTCTCGTAACACCGAAATCCTTTGCGATCTGAAGCTTTTCCTTTGTAATGGTGTCCGGACGTCCGGCTTCAAGGGTAAATTCGTTCAGCTTCTTTATTGGTATATTATCCGCAAGAGTTCCGAGAAGTATACCAAGCTGAGCCTCAGAAAGCGTAGTGGGTGTTCCGCCGCCGATATACACGGTCTGCACCTTGAACCCACGCTCCTTTAGGTATGTAAGCATAGTTCTGGCATCCTCGCACACCTTTAAAAGATATTCCGGAAGCAGCGAAAGAAGCCGCTTGGTGGAATATGATACGAAGGAACAGTATGAGCATCTTGTGGGGCAGAACGGTATTGACACATACACAGAGCAGGTAAAGGGTGCACCGTCGGATGCAAGACGCATTACCTTTTGCTCACCTCTTGCGATCTCCACCGCCAACGCCGCCTTTTTGGGGCTTACAAGATAATCCTTTGCAAGAATATTTCTCGCCGCTTCAGAGGAAAAGATTCGGTTGCCGTTCTCATCGCGCTGTGAAATGATCTCCGATGCGATCTTGGCGGGTCTGATACCGGTGAGTATACCCCACGCAGGACGGCATCCGAAGAGCTTGTTGCCTGCCTCGGTAGCCGCAAGACCTGAGGCGATTTTAGCGGCTTTTGCCACCTTATCGGTATTCCCGTCGATAAAGCCGCGGATTTCTGCCGTAAGCTGAGTTTTCTCAGCCTCAGCCACATTTTCACCGCTTCTGAAACGGCAGGTTACAGAAACACCGCCGTCAATATCGCATCTTGTAAATTCTGCGGCTTCGTCAGCGTCTTCCCCCTCGGATTCGGAAAAGGTTGCCCCGGGGAAAAACAGCATACATATTGTTTGCAGATAGTATTTGTTTAAGTCACCGTTTATTTTAAGATACATGACTTTTCTCCGAAAATTTTATTTTTTCAGCACCGTGCTGTCCATGTCTATTGTCACCGGCCCGTCCGCCGCAAGGGATATCTGCATATCCGCACCGAACACGCCGTTTTCGGTGTGTATGCCCCTCTCTCTCAGAGCATCCGAAAAGTATTCGTACAGCTCATTTGCTCTTGTGGGACATTCCGCAGCGAAATAATCGGGACGGTTGCCTTTTCTGTAGTCAGCACCTAAGGTGAAGTTTGATACCACCAGCGCAGAACCGCCAACATCCTTTATTGAGAGGTTGAGCTTGCCGTCGGCATCGTCGAAAATGCGGAGCTTTGAAATCTTCTCAGCAAGCAGGTCGCAGTCGAGCTTTTCGTCACCCTTAAGCACACCGAGGAGTATGAGGAAGCCTTTTTCTATTTTTCCGGCAGGCTCACCGTCCGCAATGACGGAAGCGGCTGTGCATCTTTGTATAATCGCCTTCATTTTGCTTTCTCCTGAAATTTTCTGTATCACGCAAATCCGCGTACAACGTCAACCACGCCGTCGATTCCCTTAAGGCGCGACACGATGGAATTTACATGATCGGTATTCTTACATGATATGCTGAGATTGAGAATTGTGGAATCGTTCTGGCACTTCTGAGAGCTTATGGATATAACGGACACACGCATATCCGCGAGAGCCACGGAAACATTTGCAAGAAGTCCGATGGTATCGCGGCAGTATATCTGAATAAACGCCTCGAAACTTGATTTTTCCCACTCAGCACCTGCTTCCCACCATGCAGAAACAAAGCGATCCCGATCAGCCTCACGTTTCATGCCGGCAAGGATATTGGGACAGTCGGATTTGTGAATCGACACGCCAAAGCCCTTGGTTATAAAGCCCACAACATTGTCGCCGGGAAGCGGATTGCAGCACTTGGCAAATTTCACCTGACATCCGTCCGCACCGTCTATGATTATGCCGCCGTGAGAATGTTGATGCTTCGGTTTCTCTACGGTCTTAAGCTGAGAAATCTGAGTAATACGCTCAGGCTCTTGGGAAACGGTCACCACACGGTCAAATTCGTCGCGAAGCTTTGATGCAAGCTTTGTAACCGAAAGTCCGCCATAGCCAACCGTATTGTAAAGGTCATCGCCTGAGGTTATACCGATACGGGAAGCAACCGCCGAAACAATATCTTCAAGCTGACTTTCGGTGTAGGAGCGGTTGTATTTCTTAAGCTCACGCTCAACTTCCGACTTACCCACAACAATATTCTCCGCTCGCTTCTCCTTCTTGAACCACTGACGGATCTTGCCTCTCGCTTCACCGGTCTTGACAATCTTAAGCCAATCGCGGCTGGGACCTCTCGATGCGCCGGATGTAATTATCTCAACGATATCGCCGTTTTTGGGCGACGAGTCGATGGTTGCAATAGCGCCATTGATCTTCGCGCCAACCATCTTGTTTCCGATAGCCGAATGAATGGCATAGGCGAAGTCGATAAGTGTTGCGCCCTGAGGGAGCACGATAACGTCACCCTTGGGCGTAAACACAAAGGTTTCATCGTGGAACATGTCAATTTTAAGTGAGCGAAGGAATTCATCGGGATCATGCATATCCGAGTCGGAATCAAGAAGCTTTGCCACCCACTGAAGCTTCTGGTCTATCTCCGAGGCGCTTGCCGCGCCGGATTTGTATTTCCAGTGTGCGGCGATACCGTATTCCGCCACATGGTGCATATCCCATGTTCTTATCTGCACCTCAAAGGGGATACCGTCACGTCCGATAACGGTGGTGTGCAGCGACCGGTACATGTTGGGCTTAGGAGTTGAGATGTAGTCCTTGAATCTGCCGGGGAGTGATTTATACATCTCGTGTATGATACCGAGCACCGTATAACATTCAAGCTCCGTATCAACGATTATCCTTATAGCGTAAAAGTCGTATATCTCATCGAAGCTCTTATTCTGATTGTACATCTTCTTGTAGATGGAATATGTGGACTTTACTCTGCCCTCAAGGGTAAACTTCACGTTATAATCCCTAAGCTTCGAGGCGACGTTTTCCTTGGTGTTCTCTATAAAATTTATGTTGTTTCCGTATTTTTTGTCAATATCCCGCTGTACTTCCTCAAAACCGATAGGGTCAAGATAAGAGAGCGCATGGCGTTCAAGCTCCTGCTTGATCCTCTGCATACCGAGGCGGTGTGCAAGAGGCGCAAACACATGCATGGTTTCAAGTGCTGTAACGCGGCGCTTCGGCTCAGGCTTTGCGTCAAGTGTGCGCATATTGTGAAGGCGGTCACAAAGCTTTATGAAGATAACACGGATATCCTTGGACATGGCGAGGAACATCTTGCGAAGATTCTCTATCTCAGCCTCATCCTTATCCTCGATCTTAATGTTCACAAGCTTGGTAAGACCATCAACCAGCATGGCGACTTCTTCGCCAAACTCCCGTTTGATACGCTCACAGTCTATCTTGTCGGAGCAGTCCTCAACCGTATCGTGAAGCAGCGCCGCACAGACGGAGTCTGTGTCAAGCTCAAGTCCGGCAACTATTTCCGCAACCGCAATGGGGTGAGAAATATAAGCGTCGCCGCTTACTCTGAACTGTCCCTTGTGAAGCTCATCCGCTTCGGCAAAGGCGCGCTTTATTTTGTCTATGTCGTATTTTTTACCCGTTCGGGTAAGCATCTCAATAAGCCCGGAGATCGGCTCATAATTGTAGGTTTGATAGTCTATGCTCATTTTGTGATAATGCCTTCAGAAAGCGAAGGCTTTCCCTTCTCGCCATAAGTCAGGCGCGGTTTGAATTTTGTAATGTGCGAAGAATTTTGGAAGTTTCCAAAGGAATCTTCCCGTTTACGGGAAACAGCGATATCTCGCAAACCTCGCCGCGGAAAAGTCCGATAAACGAAAGCTCCGCAAATATGTCAAGCATGGCGCACACCGCATCGCGTGAAAGCGACAGCGCTTCCGAAAGCTCCGTGACAGAGGTAAGCATCCTTGAACCGCCGGCGTTGGCTTTTATATATTTATAAAGCTCGGCAAAATCTCCACGCTCCGGCATAAATTCCAAAGCAGAGCGGCGCATATCACGGACAAGAAGCTGTACAGACTGACGTCCGCGGTATTCGTTTATGTCAATATTGTAAACAACATCCACCGCATCCCCCACGCTGAATTCAAGGGATGCTGTGGGATTACCAAACATCAAGGCAGTAAATACCGTCTGCATCCCGGGAACACTCAGCATCAGTTTAGTGTGCTTTCCGCCGGAAAGAGCGGTTATGTCGGTTATTATCATACGGTCGGTTTCAAAAACCGGCT
Source organism: Candidatus Flemingiibacterium sp. (assembly GCA_045644145.1). GTDB lineage: Bacteria > Bacillota > Clostridia > Oscillospirales > CAG-272 > Flemingiibacterium. Next base: position 41,556 of record JAZRGK010000023.1, on the reverse strand, counting down.
GTGCGTTGTCAACGCCGAATGGTTCGAGAAGATAAAGCTCCTTTGCAAGCTTTAAGGATATCTCCTCGGGGAAGATGCAAAGATCTATGTCAACCACTCTGCATGGCTCGGATTCGGCGAATTTACTCCTTGCAAATTCATTTACGGCTTTGCGGAATGAGAGAAGCTTTCCGCGTTCAACGGAAAGTCCTGCCGCAAGCTCGTGTCCGCCGTATCTATGTAAAAGCTCAGCATGCGCGTCAAGGGCTTCGAACAGATTCAGTCCGGAAATGGAACGTCCCGAGCCTTTACCGATGTCGGTAGGAAGCGGTGCTTCCCCCGTATTGTGCTCAAAGCTTATTAGTATGGACGGAAGATTGTATTTCTCCGTCAGCCTTGAACAGACGATGCCGATAACGCCGTGGTGCCAGTGGTCATCGTCCAAAACGATAACATAGTCATCCTCGGAGCACTGCTCGGCTATCTTCTTTTCGGCGGCTTCGATTATGCCGTTTTCCTCAGCCTGACGGCGGCGGTTGGTTTCACACAGCTCAGCGGCAATTTCCTCCGCTCTTGATGCACTTTCAGTAAGAAACAGTTCAACCGCAAATTCAGCGCTTGATATTCGCCCTGCCGCGTTGATACGCGGTGCAAGGGTATATCCAACTGCCGATGAGGTGATTTTTCTCTTGGAGCCCTTGCCGTCGCCATCCTCTTGGACAAGTCCGGAAGCCTTCATCAGGGATTTGAGTCCGATGTTTTGGGTAGATTCCAGCAAATGCAGTCCCCAGCTCACTATAATGCGGTTTTCGTCAACAAGGGGCATAACATCCGCAATAGTTCCGATAGCCACAAATTCAAGAAGCAAATCCGAGATCGCCTTGATGGCTTCGTACATCGAACCGCCGCGCCGCTTCATCTCAATGGCACAGCAAAGCTTAAAGGCAACGCCTACTCCTGCAAGCTCCTTGAAGGGATATGGGCAGTCGGGACGTCTGGGATTCACAACTGCCACCGCATCCGGAAGCTCCGGACGGCACTCGTGATGGTCGGTTATAACCAAATCAAGCCCAAGCTTTTTGGCTTCCGCGGTTTCATCAATCGCCGTAATACCGGTGTCAACTGTTATCATGAGCGTGCATCCCTCGGATGCGAAGCCGTGCAGTGCATCAATGTTTACCCCATAGCCTTCGCCGATACGGTTAGGTATGTAGTAACGGATGTCTGCACCAAGTCCGGCGAGGTATTTATACACTACCGTAACCGAGGTCACACCGTCAACGTCATAGTCGCCGTAAACAACGATCTTCTCCCCCGCTTCAACGGCTTTCAAGATGCGCGGCACGGCTCTATCCATATCCGCAAGAAGATAGGGATCGTGAAGCATACCGGTTTCCTTGCCGATAAAGCTTTTTGCCGCTTCGGGGGACGAATATCCCCTTACCGCCAAAAGCTTTGCCGCGGCACTTGTTAAATTAAGCTCTCTTGAAATATTTTTAACAGTATCTCTGTCTGAAAAATCCGGCAGAATGCGCCAGATTTTCTTTTTTGAAGCATGTTTCAACATAAAATTATCCAAAATCAAAGTATGCGCAGTATCTTAACGTCACAGCGCTTTTCCGCGGTACGGTTGAGCGTGAGCCATACAATGACAAACGCAAAAACGAATCCGAAAAGAACGCCTACATACGGTGCGGCAGAAAACGAAAATAGGGAGCCGACAAAATATCCGATAATCGCCAAAATAAGCGGAAACAGAAACACCGCCGCCGCGTAGAATACGACAGTCGCCGAATCTGTTTCGAGAATCACTCTGTCGCCGACCTTTGCCCCGGGAGTATTTTCCGCTTTCGCGGTCATTTTCTTATCGCCGAACGAAATGCAGGCAGAGCATCCGCCGTCAACGTTAGCGTGACATCCCTCGCAGGCAGAGCTTCTGGAAACCTCTACCACGGCGTATGAGTCATGCACATCTTTTACCACACCGATCTTACGCATACATTCACCTTCTTTACTAAAACAAGCAACATTACCGCTATAATATCGTATAATGAATATTATATCATATTTTTTTGTAATTGTCCATACAAAAGTCGAAAATTTGGCACGCGGAGCGCATTTTTTTCATATATGTACATCTTGATGCAAAGCAGGTAGAAAAACGGGAGAATTTCAAGGTTTTATTGTGTAATTCAGGCATTGCGCCGCGGCAGATTTGTGCAAGTTGACGATTTAGAGAAAATTATCCATAACCGGGTTTACTTTTTCTGATTTTGGTGTTATAATATACGGGTGTTAAAAATAACCGCTCGTAGCTCAGTTGGATAGTGTACCGGATTCCGATTCCGATGGTCGCAGGTTCGAATCCTGTCGAGTGGGCCAAAGCTTCAAATATTCCCTAACGGGGGATGTTTGAAGCTTTTTCTCATTCGCCAGTTTGAGAAGCTGTACAAGTGCGCACACTGCACGATGGATGCGCTGTTTCTATAAAGCGCACTTATTGGCAGCTTGCGAAGCATGCTGCTGCAGGTCATCGAATCCGACGCATACCGCTACCCCAACTACCGCAACTCTAACTTTCAGATGGGAACATTTCAAAAAATCCCACGTCTAATATACTATAGCACCAAATCAAAGGAGGATTCCCCTATGAAAAAATCCGTTTTAGTTTTGCTTGCTGCTGTAACTTCCGCATCGCTCTTTGGTTCCTGTGCGCAGAGCGGAATTTATTCCGATACGACCGATGCTTCGGAAATACCGTACACCGACACAACCAACACCGAGCATGTCACACATACCGACACCGCGGAGTTAACCAAAGCACCGCCCCCAGCCGACCGTCTTTTACCTGAAGAAGACGCATATACTGCCATTGCAGACTTTTCAAACAAATTCCTCGCCGCCTATACGGAAATATCCGACGGCAAAGCCAATACGCTGACTTCTCCGCTTTCCGCATATCTCGCACTTTCTATGGTAAAAGAGGGCGCCGAGGGGGATACCCTTAAAGAAATGTCAGCGGCTATGGGGAATGTTCACGGAAGCAATATTTTCGCTCTCATATTTAAGCTTCAGGCACTTGATAAAACCACGCTAAGCATTTCAAATTCGCTGTGGGTCGACAGCCGACTTCAGTTAAAAGCGTCATATGCCGAGCGCCTTTATGCATATTATAACGCCGAGGGATTCCCACTGCCTGAAGAATCCCCCGAAAAAGAGGTGAACGCTTACATTGAGGAGCACACCAACGGGCTTATAAGGGACATGTTAGCCGAGGGCTCACTTAACGATACCGTCCTCGCGCTTGTGAATACGCTTTATATGAAAGCCGAGTGGCAAACCCCATTTTCGTCAAATGCCACACACAAGCGTATCTTCACCGATGCTGAAGGCAACATCTCCAAGGTGGACTTTATGTATAAGACCGCCTCTTGGCGTATTATGGAAACGGATGAATACATGGGCGTGGTGCTTCCCTATTCCGACGGGGAGCTTGAATTTGTTGCGGTCATGCCGAAGAACGCAGATGCACCTGCTTCCGATGCCATTATGTGGGTGACGGAAAACGGCGGATTTTTAAAAATAGCCGCCGAAAGCAGGTCCGAACGCATCAAGCTTTACATCCCCAAATTCACGCAAAACATCGCAGGTTCGCTGAAAGAAACACTCATGAACATGGGAATGAATTCCGCCTTTGACCGTTTTAAGGCGAATCTTAACGGAATCGCCGATGATATCTATGTGGATGATGTGTTCCAGAACGCGGTCTTGAAGCTTGATGAAGCGGGAACAGAGGCCGCCGCCGCTACCGTGGTGACTCTTGCCCCCACCTCAGCCGCACCGCCGGAAACCGAGCCTCGCACCGTGGAATTCAACCGTTCCTTTGCCTTTGCGGTCATACATAAAGAAAGCGGCGCGGTGTTATTTGCAGGCGAGCACAATATGCCGTGAAGCTATTGACAAAACAGATCCCGTATGGTATAATTGTTTATTATCATGTTTATTTTCCGAAAGGATGAGCATCATGCTTTCAGCTTTAAGAAATTTCGCGCTTACATTTGCTGTTTCCGCGCTGATATTCGGCGTGATCGCATATTTCATTGTGGGCTTTGTGGTTGATACCATGACCGAAACCGTACCGGGCGGTATTGACACCGAGGATAGCTCGGGAGATATTTTCTCCGATTCCCCCGGCACATCGGATATCCCCACCATCTCCCCGTCGGTGTCCGACACCGCTGCTGACACCGATAAGGTCGATGAAACGCCCATAAACGGCGAAACATTCAATGTTCTGCTTATCGGAACAGACTATCAGCCCGAACTTTTCGATGATTACGACTACGAAACCAAATGGCGTGAGAATCCCGAAAACACGGGATTTCCGGACAAGCGCAACCGTCCGTGGGGCGCGGATGCGATCATTCTCCTTCGCATCGACAAGGAGAATCACAAGTTCGTGTTCTGCCCGATTCCGAGAAACACCCGAATCGCTGTTGGCGGCGATTACATCCAGCTTGGCGATGTTATTTCCACCAAGAGTCTTGATTATCTATGCGGAAAGGTTTCTGTTCTCACCGGTCTTACTATAGATTACTACGTTAAGATCAATGTGGGCGATATTGCGGCTATCGTTGACGCTACAGACGGTATTACATACTATGTCCCTGAGGATATGCAATACGAGGATCCCGAGCAGGATCTGGTAATCGATTTAAAGAAAGGCACGCACAGCGTTGACGGCGAAACAGCTATGCAGTTACTTCGCTATACCGGCTATCAGAACGGCGCTGTGGGACGCATGAATACCATAGTTGAATTCATGAAGGCCGTATTTGCAAAATACACCAATATAACCTATCTCGCGAAAGCCCCGGAGCTTTTTGAGGCTGTAGCGGCTATGGTGGAAACCAACTTTACTTCGGATGATCTTGTAAACAATCTCGATCTTATTTTCTCATACCCCAAGTTTGAAGCTGTCACCGTAACCTATCCTGGAAGCACCCGCGCATACAACGGCGTCACATATTTTGAGCCGTCCGTAGCCTCTGCTAAGGACATATTCGATTCATTCACCAAATAAAGTACGTCAAAATTTTTTGTGCCTATCATCCAGGTAGGCAGAAAGGACATATAAATGAAAAACACAGAAAAAACAATGGACAAAATCGTTGCCCTCTGCAAAACAAGAGGCTTCGTGTTCCCCGGCTCGGAGATCTACGGCGGTCTTGCCAACTCCTGGGACTACGGTCCTCTCGGCGTTGAGCTTAAGAACAACGTAAAGCGCGCTTGGTGGAAGAAATTCGTCCAGGAGAACCCCTACAACGTAGGTCTTGATTCCGCTATTCTTATGAACCGCGAGGTTTGGGTAGCTTCGGGACACGTTGCAACCTTCAACGATCCGCTGATCGACTGCAAGGCGTGCAAAATGCGCCACAGAGCAGACAAGCTCGTTGAGGAATATGTAAAAGAAAACAACCTTGATGTAAACGTTGAAGCGATGGACGGCGAGGCACTTCTTGAGTTCATCCGCACAAACAATGTCCCCTGCCCCGGCTGCGGCAAGTCCGATTTCACCGATATCCGTAAGTTTAACCTTATGTTCAAGACACATCAGGGTGTTACCGAGGATTCCGGAAACGAGGTATATCTCCGCCCCGAAACCGCTCAGGGTATTTTCGTAAACTTTGAGGCAATTCAGAGAACCACAAGAAGAAAGCTTCCCTTCGGCGTTTGCCAGGTAGGTAAGTCCTTCAGAAACGAGATCACCCCCGGTAACTTCATCTTCCGTATCCGCGAGTTTGAGCAGATGGAGCTTGAATTCTTCTGCAAGCCCGACACCGACCTTGAGTGGTTCGAATATTGGAGAAGCTACTGCCACAATTGGCTTCTCTCCCTCAACGTAAAAGACGAGAATCTTCGTCTGCGCGACCATGAGCCCGAGGAGCTTTCCTTCTACTCCAAGGCAACCACCGACTTCGAGTATCTGTTCCCATTCGGTTGGGGCGAGCTTTGGGGCGTTGCCGACAGAACCAACTACGACCTCTCTCAGCATATCGAGCACTCCGGCAAGGATCTCACCTACTTCGATCCCGAAACAGGCGAGCGTTACATTCCTTACGTTGTTGAGCCTTCCCTCGGTGCTGACCGTATGACACTTGCGCTCCTCGTTGAAGCATACGATGAAGAAGTTATCGACGCTGAGAAGAACGATACCCGTGTGGTAATGCGCTTCCATCCCACCATCGCGCCCTACAAGGTTGCGGTGCTTCCCCTCTCCAAGAAGCTTTCCGAGAAGGCTATGGAAGTTTACACCGACCTTTCTAAGGACTTCATGACCGACTTTGACGAAACCGGTTCTATCGGTAAGCGTTACCGCCGTGAGGACGAGATCGGTACTCCTCTCTGCGTAACCTACGACTTCGAGTCCGAAACCGACGGATGCGTTACCGTCCGCGACCGCGACACCATGGAGCAGGTTCGTATTCCGATAACCGAGCTTAAGGCATACATCGCCGAAAAGATCAGATTTTAATTATAAAATCACCGCCTCGTATAGGGAGTTGTCCTTATCATGGACATAGCCCGATGCAGCTATAATACAAATGCGAAACTGTCGATAAAAACAGAAGAGAGAGTAATGCGGAAGCGAAATTTCCGTAAAACTCTCTCTTTTCTGCTTTATGTAAGTGAATTCTTTGCTGTCGCAAAGAGTTATATTTCCCCTAAGGGAAGTGATATTGTTCGGCTTTGCCTCACAATGATATTCTATTCGCCACTAAAACTCGCGCAGCGAATATCACTCGTCTTAAGACGAATATCACTGCGAAGCAATATCACTCGCCGTAGGCGAATAGAGTTGGCGCGATACTCTTAACGGAGTATCGCGCCATGCACGAGGCGGTGATTTTTTAATGCAGCTTCAACGAAAAGCAAATGGGAGCTGTGAAAATCACAGATCCCAAGCTGAAACTTATTTGCCAAGCCTTGAAGTCTTCCACTCGTCAGCCTTTGCGGCAGACATTCTGGTAATGTTTTCTTCAGGGTAAATCGACTCCTCGCCGCCGTTCACATACAGAAACAGCTTACCGTTCGGAGTTTTGTAAAGGGTTTCTTCATAGCCCTTGGGATCGCCAAGCTCACCGCAGGTGAACTTTTCCACAATTTCAGATACCTCAGTATCATATTCTACCTTGCAAATTACCTTTTTCATATTTTAAAATTCCTTTCTTATAAGCTTACAACAATTAGTATAACACAAAAATGTGAACAAATCAATAATTTCCGGGCGTTCACCTTTTATTTATCAACTCTGCGGCGTTTTCTGCGAATTCGGTTGATATGGCGCTCGAAATCCCCGTTTTCAATAAATTCCGCAAGCACATATTGGTCGAACACCGGCACACTGCAGGAGTAGAATCCAAGGCGTTCCTTAAACTCTGCCGAAAGTCTTTCGGGCAGCACCATGTATCCCACACGCATTGACGGTGCTATAGTCTTTGAAAATGTGTTTATATAAATTACGCGCCCACGTCCGTCAAGAGAAAAAAGTGTATCCTCATGTTTTGTTGACACAGTAAATTCCGATGCAAAATCATCCTCTATTATGAATCCGTTCCTTGAAGCCGCCCATCTTATATACTCACTCCGCTTGGAAGCACCTGCAGTAACTCCGCTTGGAAAGCTGTTAAACGGCGTCACATGGAGTACCTTCGCGGCACTTCTCCGGAGTTCAGAACTGAGTATACCGTGAACACCCATTTCCAACAAGTCGCATTTGATGCCGTTTGCTTCGTATACAGCACGAATTTTCTCGTAAGAGGGATTTTCAAGTGCATACACCCAATAACGTCCTAAAAGCTGTACCGCCATTCCGTAGAGATATTCCGCGCCCGAGCCGATTACGATTTGATCGGCATTTACGAATATGCCGCGGCTTCTTGCAAGATAGCGGCTTATTGCGCCTCTCAGCTCAGGTGTTCCCATGTTGTCCGATCGTACAAGTATCCGCTCGCCGTATTTTGAAATAACGCCGCGCATGGTTTTGGCGAATACGGAAAATGGGAATTCATCCTCTGCCCGACTCACCGCCTCTTTCGTAAATACATGCTCGCGTCGCTCATTTACGGGCATAACATCCCCTTTTTTATAGCATACAAAATATCCGCTGCGTTCTCTTGTCTGCACATAGCCCTCATCACAAAGTATGGAATATGCATGCTCCACCGTTATTACGCTTACCCCCGATTCCTCGGAAAGCAGGCGTTTGGACGGCAGTTTTTCACCGTACTTATATGTTTCCCCAACAATATCCGAACGAAGCTGTCTGTAAAGCTGAAGATATGTGCTTTCTTTACTGTTTTTATCAACTGAATACCGCATCTGGTTATATAAAAAACTCCTTATTTGGTAATTGAAATATGTTCAGATATATTATACAATATTTGCAGTGGTTTGTAAAGCCCTTTTCGAAAAATTCCGATTCAGGTATACATAAAGGATATTCTATGAATAAAAAAACAAAAAATCTCGTCACAGCCGCCATGCTTGCGGCGCTCACGCTCGCCCTTACAGCGGTAATAAAGCTACCATCTCCCCTTGGCGGATACATAAATCTTGGGGATGCGGCAGTGCTCCTCTCTGCATGGATGCTTTCGCCAGTCTACGGCGCCCTGTCCGCCGGAATAGGTTCGGCTTTAGCTGACATACTTTCGGGCTACGCTATGTACGCTCCGGCGACGTTTGTAATCAAAGCCACCATGGCAGTTATGGCTTACTTTATTTTTAAAGCGTTAAAGGAACATCCCCTCGGCGGCAAGCTTCTCGGAGGAATCGCCGCCGAGCTTATCATGATAGGCGGTTACTTCGTCTTCGAAGGCTTCATTTACGGCTTCGGAGCGTCCCTTGTAAACGTCCCCCCGAATACGGTGCAAGCAATTGCAGGTATCGCCGTTGGGATCCTTCTCTCGGGAATTGTTAAGAAAGCTCTCGAAAAATGAATGTATACTAATGGAAAAAATAAAAGTCGCAGGATTCAGAAATGAATTCTGCGACTTTTTAATTTGTCAATATATTCCCACCGTGGGTATGTATTGTTTTTACGGTAGGGCAGTGGTTTGCTACCGCCGTTTTCATAAAATGTAATCCATCGTTGCGGCAGGAGCAAGCCCCTGCCCTACAAAAATTTAATGTGAAAAATTTAGGATAATCTCAAGATTACAAAACGCAAAAAAGGAGTCATGCGACTCCTTTTTGCTTTGCGTATTATCTTAGTTTACAGAACCGATAACTCCCTCAACGAGCCAGTCGAAGGACTGAAGCTCAGCATCGGTCATCTCAGCGCCTGCCGCAACGCGAACTGCGCCGGTGTTATCCTTAAGCTCGCCTGCAAAGATCTTGATGGTGCCGTCCTTGATACCAGCCTCTGCTGCAGCTACAGCCTCAGCAGTGCCCTCTGCACAGTTTGCGGTGAGAGTATCAAGAGATACCATGCCTGCGGAAAGACCTTCCCAATAAGTCTTGCCTTCCCAAGTGCCTGCGATGATGGACTCGATATCCTGCTTGTAGTAAACATCCCAGTGGAAGAGAGGAGCGGTGAGGTATGCATCGGGAGCTGCATCAGGAGTAGAGGAGTTGTAGCCGATAGCGAGAACGCCCTTTTCCATAGCCGCAACCTGAGGAGCGGTGGAGTCGCAGTGCTGTGCTATAACGTCACATCCATTGTTGATAAGCTCGATAGCCGCATTCCTTTCGAGGGTAACGTCGAACCAAGTGTTGGTCCAGATAACCTCAACAGTTGCCTCTGGGTTTACGGAACGAAGACCGAGGGTGAATGCGTTGATACCGCGGATAACCTCAGCGATAGGCATTGCCGCAACATAGCCAACCTTACCGGACTCGGAGTTAAGACCTGCAACTACACCTGCAAGGTAGCGTGCTTCATAAACACGCCCCATGTAGTTGCCGTAGTTGTCACCGGTGATGTAACCTGTAGCGTGACCGAAGTATACGTTAGGGTAATCCTTTGCAACCTTTTCTACCCACTCGCCGTGACCGAAGGAGGTAGCATAGATTACATTGTAGCCCTCTTCGCAGAGCTGACGGAGGGTAGCCTCACAGTCGGAGGTTTCGGGAACGTTCTCAACATAGTGAGTGGTAATGCCCATTTCTTCGAGAGCAAGTCTGCCCTGATCGTGAGCGTAGGAATAGCCGAGGTCGCCGATAGGACCAACATAAAGGAACGCCGCCTTGATGTTTTCCTTAGCGATAGCTTCCATCTTTACTTCGCCGCCCTGGTCATCGGTCTGTGTATCGCCGCAGCCGGAGAGGCAAAGTGTGCAAGCCATAAGACCTGCGAGAATTGCGGAAAGAATCTTTTTCATTGGTATTTCTCCTTTGAAATAAAATTTTGCAGGAGACATTTTGCCCCCTTATGTCAAATTATAGCAGAAATAAGCGGTTTTGTCAATAAAATATAACGAGAATTTGAATAAAAATATGCTATTTTTCTTTAGACGTGATGGATTTTACATAGAATCCGAGCAAATATAAAATTACTCACAGTAATATGCCTAAAATCATGTGATAAATTTATATAGTTTTAATGAAATATTAAAAAATCAAAAAAACTATTTGAATTTGTCGAAATGTGTGTTATAATATATTTTAGATAAACTGAAATTTGGTTTATTTTCGGGAAACCGAATAATATTACTGCCGCGTAGGCAAAAATAGATGCGCGGTATGACACGGAGGATTATTTTGATGAACGACTCTTTGTACGGAGATCTCAGCGTAATCGGAACAAGAGGCTGTGAAGATCTGACAGCCCAGGTAGACGCATACTTGAAGGAATGGCGCAAAACTGACAAAAGCTTTGTAGTTCAGGCTGACTGCACCAGATTCGGCACCGGTGAGGCAAAGTGCCTGATCCATGAATCCCTTCGCGGTCACGATGTTTATATCGTAAACGACTGCTTCAACTACGGTGTAACCTACAAAATGTACGGAATGACCGTACCTATGAGTCCCGATGACCATTATCAGGATTTAAAGCGCGTTATTGCGGCTATCGGCGGAAAAGCACGCCGTATCTCGGTTATTATGCCTATGCTCTACGAGGGCAGACAGCATAAGCGTTCCTCCCGTGAATCTCTCGACTGTGCAAACGCTCTCCAAGAGCTTATGAGCATGGGCGTTGCCAACATTATAACCTTCGATGCACACGATGCCAGAGTGCAGAACGCGATTCCCCTTTCCGGCTTCGAAAATGTACGTTGTACCTATCAGATGATAAAGGCTCTCTGCAGAGCTGTTCCCGATATAAAGCTTGACCGCGACCATCTTGCGGTGGTTTCCCCCGACGAGGGCGGTATGAGCCGCTGTATGTACTATTCCTCTGTACTTGGACTTGACCTCGGCATGTTCTACAAGCGCCGCAACTACGCTGTAGTTATCGACGGTAAGAACCCCATCGAGGCACACGAGTATCTGGGCCGCGATCTTCATGGCAAGGATGCGATCGTCGTTGACGATATGATAAGCTCCGGCGACTCCATGCTTGACGTAGCACTTCAGCTTAAGGGCAAGGGCGCGAAGCGTATTTTCGTATTCTCCACCTTCGGTCTGTTCTGCAACGGTCTTGAGAAGTTTGACGAAGCTTATGCAAACGGTACTATCGACCGTATATTCACCACCAATCTTATTTACGCTACAGAAGAGCTTAAGAAGCGCGAGTGGTACACCCAGGTAAATATGTGCAAATACATTTCCTACATCATCGACACTCTGAACCACGACCACTCTATCAGCAATCTCCTCAATCCCGTTAACCGCATTCATAACCTTGTTGGAAAACGCAAGGAAGCAGGACTTGAATAAACATTTACGCAACATCATTGCCCCAAGGGAATTTCCCTTGGGGCTTAATTTTCTTTTTAAAATTGTAATTGACTGTGAAAAATATTCCGTTTTATAAAATCCAGTTTAAAATCAAGAAAGGAAGCGACCTCCGGACTCACACAGAGCCTTCCCACACCGCATATTATGCTGTGAAAGGAGGAATCTGTATGCAAGGCATGACTCGTATAGCCGTTCATTCCGTGACAGGTGCAATGCAGGCGCGGGAGTTACTAAAACGGCACGGCATAAGTTCAAACGTAGTTCGTCTGTACCAGGGTGAATCCCCCGGCGGATGCATGTTCGGTTTGGAACTGTCCTACCCCTCTCTGCAGGCGGCATATGCCCTTCTGTCAAAAGCTGAAATAAAATATACAAGGCTGTATGATTAGAAAGATGACAGTCTTAATTAAGGGAGGGCAACATGATATATTTCGATAACTCCGCCACAACTTTCCCAAAGCCCTCAACCGTCATAAAAGCCACTGCACGTTCCATCGAAACCTGCACAAATCCTGGAAGAGCCGGGCATACTCTTTCGATGAATGCCGCCACAGAACTATATGAGTGTCGTAAATCAGCCGCTGAGCTGTTCGGTGCTTCCCCTGATAGGGTCATATTTACCTCAGGAGCTACTCACGCACTCAACATGGCAATTTCAGCCGCAGCAGAGCGAGAGGGGGATATCCTGATAAGCGATCTTGAGCATAATGCGGTGCTTCGCCCGGCAATGGCTTCGGGGCGCAAGGTTCATATATTCCCTTCCTATGTGCGTTCGAGCGGCATAGAGCGAACCGTCGAAATACTCTCATCCCTTGCTCACTATGCCGACAACACCGCGGCTGTAGTATGTACAGCCGCATCCAATATCTGCGGTGCGGTTATGCCGATTTCAGATATCGGAGCTTACTGCAGAAAACGCGGTATTCTGTTCATTGTTGATGCGGCACAAGCAGGCGGTGTTTATGATATAAATGTAAAACGTGACTGCATCGATATTTTGTGCCTGCCGGGACACAAGGGATTGTACGGCCCTATGGGGTGCGGCGTGATGATACTTGGCGAAGACGTTACGCTCCCGCCCTTCATGTACGGAGGAAGCGGTGTTGACTCCCGTTCGCAGGGTATGCCGGAATTTCCGCCGGAGCGCTACGAAGCCGGCACACTTCCGGTTCCGCTAATATCGGGATTGCGACGAGGAATTGATACGGTAAGAAATAAAACGCCAAAATGTATCCGAGAACACGAAATCCGTCTTGCCTCATTGTTAAAGGAAAAGCTTTCGGACATGGGAGCACATATCTATGCAAAAAATCATAAGGGGACTATAGTGCTTTTCAACATGAAGGAAATTCCCTCAGAAAAAACCGCCGCCTTTCTGAATGACCACGGCATATATGTTCGCGCCGGGCTTCACTGCGCGCCTCTTGCACACAAGACTCTCGGCAGTGATGGCGCAGTCCGTGTAAGCTTTGGGATGTTTAATACAGAAAAGGAAGTACGAGAATTCTGCCGCGTTCTTAGGGAACTTAAAGCCTAAAATCTGCAGGCAGGCAGACAAGCAAGAGAAAATCGCCTCCGCGGACACATGCCCACGGAGGCGAAAATACTCTATGTAATTTATTTAAGCTTGATAGCTTCCTTAGCCTTAGCCGCAATGTTAGCCGCAGTAAGACCGTAGAATTCAAGCAGCGGAGGAACTTTGCCGGACTTACCGAACTGATCCTCAACGCCCACACGCATAACCGGTACGGGCTTCGCGCCTGCTACGCATTCGCATACAGCGGAACCAAGACCGCCGATGATGTTGTGCTCCTCAGCAGTAACGATAGCACCGGTTTCAGCCGCGCACTTAAGTATAAGCTCAGAATCAAGAGGCTTGATGGTGTGGATGTTAACGACTCTTGCAGAAATGCCCTCGGAAGCGAGAAGCTCACGAGCCGCAAGTGCCTGCTCGACCATAAGACCGGTTGCAACGAGAGTTACGTCCTTGCCGTCTGCCATTACAACACCCTTGCCAAGCTCGAACTTGTAGTCGTCGCCGAAGAGAGTGGGAACAGCGTAGCGTCCGAAACGCATATAGCAGGGACCATCATACTTGATAGCCGCTTCAACCATGAGGCGTGCTTCAACAGCGTCCGCAGGCTGCATAACCACCATGCCGGGAATGGTACGCATAGTACCGAAGTCCTCAAGGCACTGATGAGTTGCGCCGTCCTCCCCAACGGATATTCCGCCGTGAGTTGCGCCGATCTTTACGTTAAGGTGGGGATAACCGATAGAGTTTCTTACCTGCTCAAATGCTCTGCCTGCCGCAAACATTGCGAAGGTGGAAGCAAAGGGGATGAATCCGGTGGTGGAAAGACCAGCCGCCACAACCATCATATTTCCCTCAGCGATACCGCAGTCAAAGAATCTGTCGGGGAACGCTTTTTTGAACATACCTGTCTTGGTAGCCGCCGCGAGGTCAGCATCAAGAACAACAAGATTTTCGTACTTTGCACCAAACTCAGCAAGTGCCGCGCCGTACGCTTCACGGGTAGCTATTTTATCTGCCATTTCTACACCTCCGTTATTTCAGCGAAGCGATGACAGCATCAAGCTCAGCCATGCCCTGCTCATACTGTTCCTGCTTCGGAGCCGCACCGTGCCACGATACGTTGTTTTCCATGTAGGATACACCCTTGCCCTTAACGGACTTCGCAATAATAGCGGTGGGCTTGCCCTTACATTCCTTAGCAGCCTTTACAGCCGCCTCGATAGCATCAAGGTTGTGTGCATCGATGGAGATAACATTCCAACCGAATGCTTCAAACTTCTTATCAAATGGAGTGGGGTTCATAACGTCGGCAATAGCGCCGTCGATCTGAAGACCGTTCCAATCAACGAAAATCGCAAGATTGTCAAGCTTATAGTGAGATGCGAACATAGCCGCCTCCCAAACCTGACCTTCCTCGCTCTCGCCGTCGCCTACGATAGCCCATACACGGTTGTTTACGCCGTTAAGCTTTGCGCCCAGTGCCATACCGCAAGCCGCCGAAATGCCAAGACCGAGAGAACCGGTAGTCATATCAATACCGGGGATATGCTTCATATCGGGGTGACCCTGCAGCACGCTGTCATGCTGACGGAAGGTCTTAAGATCCTCAACCGGGAAAAAGCCGCGGTTTGCAAGCGCGGAGTAGATACCGGGGGATGCGTGACCCTTAGAAAGCACGAAGCGATCACGGTCAGCCTTCTTAGGATCCTTGGGATCGATGTTCATTTCCTCAAAGTAGAGGTAAGCGAGTATTTCCGCGATAGAAAGAGAACCGCCCGGATGTCCGCTTGCCGCCGAATAAACAGCAGTGAGCGCGCCGCGGCGAATCTCATAAGCAATACGGGAAAGCTCGGTTTTGCGAGATTCAACCATAGTTTTATTCCTCCTGGAGATTTTATTGCTACGCTGATAGTCAGCGTTTTTGACATAGCTGTAAATATTATACACCGAACAGAATAATTTGTCAAGGGGGATTTTATCTGTTGTCCTCACTTATGAAAATGTAAAATTCAGTCTGCAATCACACTTTTTCATTTTCCGGCAAAAATCTCACTACGCACACTTCCGGTCTGTTGAAGATACGCACCATGCGCTTTTTGGAAAGCCCCCTTGAAACGATATGCGTGTGCCCGTCATAGCGGTAGCATCCGCCCGCGTGACGGGGAAAAAGTCCCTGATGCGGCGCATAAACGCCGTTTATAAAGGGCGGAAGCCTCCACTGACCGCCGTGGGCATGTCCGGAAAACGCCGCATCGAAGGAAAGCTCTCTGTAAAGCTCAAACTCCTCCGGTCGGTGGGAAAGCAGCAGCGTCAAACGTTCTTCTTTGCCGATATCCGCATATTCGCCGCGTAGGCGCTCTCGCCACGCATTTATAAGGGGCGTTTTTCCGTCTGTATCCTCGAGATAACGCTCCTTAACCGTCTTTTTTCGTTTTTTTCGCTCCAAACGGTCAAAATAGGGATCATCCGCACCGCAGATGAGAATGTTTTCGCCGTTTACGACCGCTTCCTCGCACATATCCGAATCCTCAGGATTCCGTCTGTGAAGCACACGAATCCCAAAGCTCTCAATCTCACGGCACAGCATATCCGTACCGGGAATGTTGCACTCGTGATTGCCGAGTACCATGAAGCACGGAGCAATGCCGCTAACAGCCGCAAAAAGCTTTCTCGCGTTGTTGTTTTCTGAAAGCGGACGGTATTCGTCTGAGTCCGTTTCAAAATCCTCAACGATGTCGCCGGTTATGAATATAAGGTCGGGTTTTACAGCCTTCAGCGATTCAGTTATCTCGCTTTGCCCTTTGCCGAAAAGACATTCGTGCAGGTCGCTTATATGTGCTATAGTAAGCGGCTTGCTTATTTTGCCACTTTCAATCTCATATATCTGCACTTTCAGCTTATTTGAGCAAGCCGCAAATAAAGCCGAAACGGCGGTGACAAGGAGAGCACCGCCGATAAGGTATTCATATTTCATTATCCGTTACCGATTTCCTCACGGAAACCGCCTTTCTTAAGAAATAGCCGCAGGCAAGCGTTATTTCTCCGAATCCATTCCGAAAAACAGTTCAAAGTATTCATACCCCCCCTCAGGAGCCGCTGCACAGTAGTAAACACCGCCAGACTCCAGCATGTCAAGTATATCAGAATACAGTACATCCGCATTTTTCGTAAATGTCATATGCATAAATTCTGTACCGTCAAAGGTTATGATCTCCTCTGCATCAGCCTTTTCGACGGTCGCCCCATCAAATGAATCACACACAATCACAGCACGGTCATTTGTGCGAAGCTTTTCAAAAAGTCTGTCTGCGGGTGAAGCCACCGCTGCGGTTGGAGCGGACAAACTCTTATCGCAGGCTTCCGGTGCCGCCGTGCTCTGAGCCTTAACGGAGCTGTTTGCCGTATAATCATGCTTCGGCTCTGCAATCAACCCGAAGCCGGGAGAAGAAGCTATAATCGCTGAGGTTACGGCATAAACCTCGGCTTCTTCCGGAGCGGTTTCAGGCTCTGCCGCCGCACCGTCTGCCACATCTGCCGCATCAGCCATATCTGCCATAAAATGCACGGCATCCTCGCTGAGGTCTGCACCGTACACAGTGTTCACCTCGCAGACTTCCGCAGGGGCGCTGTTTCCAACCGTAAATCCTGCCTCACAGTCTGCCGCAAACTTGGCGTTTTCAAAGGCGCGGTCACTTACAGCGCCGCCGAAAACGAACACTCTGCATACCGCGAATATCATCACAGCCGCCGCAACTCCGCTTATAGCTCCTATGTGAATAAATCTTCTCATAGGACGCATCTTCTCCTGCGGTACATCGCTTATTTTATCCATTATATCGGATTTTAAAGATGAGGGTGGGATAAATTCACATTCGCCAAGTGACTTTAAAATACGCTTTCGCTCTTCAAGCTCTTTTCTGCAGGCTTCACAGCCATCAAGATGTACCGTAAGCTTTTCTGCATCGCGCTCTTTAAGCTGACCTTCAATGTACAAAAACATCAAATCCTGCGCCCTCTCGCAGGTCAGCGTTTTTTTACTTGTATCCATGAAAAATATTTCCTTTCGCAAAACCGGATTCACATTACCGCATACAAACCTCGGCATCCGGTGTGCTCTTATGCTACTTTAGACGAAGCTTTTTAAAAAAAGTTCCCTGCTTCGAGAAAATAAAATATAACATCGAGAAAAATAAATATTTACGCAGATATTATTTTACATCTGCGTAAATATTTGTTCACGCATCCATTATCTGTATGTATTGATGCCGCGCATTTCCGCGATAATCAGACGCAGATTGTTTCTTGCTCTGCTGAGGCGTGATTTTACCGTACCGATCTCTATGGACAGCATTTCGGATATTTCCTCGTATGCATAGCCCTCAATATCTCTAAGCATTATGACCTCGCGCTGTTCCTCGGAAAGCCTTGAAATGGCTTCTCTCACCGTCCGCACATTCTCATTCTGTTCGAGAGAGCGTTCGGGGGATGCCGCCACGGATTCGTCCGCATATTCGACTTCCGTTTCATCCCCGTCTTTATCCGTAAACACGGGCATACGTTCGAATGAATTAAGCTTTGAACGGCGCAGAAAATCAAGGCAGGTATTTGTGCATATTTTGTACACCCATGTGGAAAAACGGCAGTCGCCGCGGTATTTTCCGATATACCTCCATATCTTTATAAAAACCTCTTGAGAAACATCAAGGGCATCCTCGTTACCGGAAATATTGTACCTTACCGTATTGTATACAAGCTTCTCGTAGATGGAAACAAGTTCGCCGAATGCTTCCCTGTCCCCTCTTGCGGCTGAGGCGATAAGCTTCTCCTCATCGGGTGTATTGAATTTTGAGGCAGCCATCGTCCCACCACCTTTTAAACTAAAAATTTGTCAGTTGACCGTTCCAAGAAGTATGCTTCTCATTTCATCCTTGGTAGTTGCTGTGTTGAGCGCCCCTCTTGCAGAGGATGCACCTCTGATTCCTTTAAGATACCAGGAAAGCTGTCCTCTGGACTGAAGCACGCCAAGCTTCTCGCCTTTTTCCGCCACCGCCGTATCAAGCTGACGGAGAGCAACTTCGATGCGCTCCCTGTCGGTGGGCGGAGTATATTCCTCGCCGTACAGCGCGGCGCGTATTTCGGAAAACAGCCACGGATTTCCCATAGCCCCGCGTCCAAGCATCACCGCATCACATCCGGTGCGCTCGAACATGCGCATTGCATCCGCCGCTGTGAATATCTCGCCGTTTCCGATAAGCGGAACGCTCAGCACTGCCTTTATCTTCGCCATTTCAGCGAAATTTATGGGTGCGTGGAATCTTCCTTCCCTGGTTCTTCCGTGTACCGTAATAGCATCCGCACCTGCTGATTCCATGCGTTTTGCGAAGTCAACGCCGCAAATACTTGCCTCGTCCCAGCCAATACGCATTTTGACCGTAACGGGCATTTCGGGGGCAACTTCCGAAACGGCACGCTTCACCTTCGCAACTATCTCCTCGGCAATCTTCGGCGTTTTAAGAAGCGCCGAGCCTTCGCCGTTGTTTGCCACCTTCGGCGCGGGACAGCCCATATTTATATCTATGGAACGTGGGCGGTTAGCGGTTCTGCAGTGCTTATAATCCGCCGCCGCCAGCTTTGCCGCCGCCTCAGCCATTATATCAGGCTCTGAGCCGAATATCTGCACCGAGGTAGGCTCCCCGTCAAATATCTCCCCCAGCACCGCTGTCTTTTTATCTTCAAAATGTATTGCCTTTGCAGACAGCATTTCCGTATACATAAGCTCCGCACCGAAATCGGCGCATATATCTCTGAATGCATGGTCTGTTACGCCTGCCATTGGCGCAAGGCATACTTTATATGACAGTTTTTGCATATGTTCTCCAAAACAGATTATTATTTTTATTTTATCGTAAATTTATTAACGCCAAGTGAACGAATCAATATGTTACTGTCAATATTGCAGGCATATTTATGAACATTTGCGCATAAATATTTGGGAGCACCCTAAACAAACTATAGCCCCAAGGCAGAAAGGCATAATTCATGTACATATATACAGTTTCAGAGGGCGACACGCTCTATTCCGTATCAAACCGCACAGGAACTCCGCAAAGCATCATTGTATCGGCAAACGCACTGTCGTTTCCCTATTCGCTTGTCCCCGGAGAAGCACTGCTCATACTTGAAGACGCCGTTACATACACAGTACAGCCCGGCGACACGGTCTACTCCATAGCCGCAGAAAACGGCATCACACTGAATCGGCTCTGGCAGTTGAACCCTTCGCTTTCGGGAAGGACAGAACTGTATCCGGGGCAGACGTTAGTTATATCACTGCCCGATGATAATTTGCGTTCCCTTATATCCACCGGATACGCTTATACATTCATTAACGAAACCGTTCTTCGCACCACGCTTCCCTATCTCAACTATCTTGCGGTGTTCAGCTACGGCTTCCGTCCCGACGGAAGTCTTGTACCTGCCGACGATGCAAGACTGCTTGCCATAGCATCCGAATACGGGAAATCCGCCATGCTTGTTCTTACTTCCATAGGTGATGACGGAAGATTCTCTTCCGAGGCAGTGTCGCGTATGCTAAGCTCCCCCGAAATACGCCGAACGCTTATAAACAATATTGCAGAAACAGCCTCACTTAAGGGCTATGGGGCAGTAAATTCAGACCTCGAATACATCCCCGGCGAAAACCGCGAGGATTACACCGCATTTATCCGTGAGCTTGCAGCGGCTCTGGATGCCGAGGATATAGAACTGACCGTATCACTGCCGCCAAAGACCTCGGATGCCCAACCTGGGCTTCTCTACGAGGGAATCGACTACGCCGCTCTCGGTGAAGCCGCAGACAGAGTGCTTCTTATGACCTACGAGTGGGGGTATACCTATTCCGAGCCAAGGGCAGTTGCGCCTATCGGTAATGTGAGAGCAGTGGTTGATTATGCGCTGACGGTAATCCCCCCAGAAAAGATAGACCTCGGTATACCGAATTACGGCTACGATTGGCAGATTCCGTGGGTTGAAGGCACTGCGGCACGTTCCCTTGGAAACATTGCCGCA
This sequence comes from Candidatus Flemingiibacterium sp., assembly GCA_045644145.1. Classification (GTDB taxonomy): domain Bacteria; phylum Bacillota; class Clostridia; order Oscillospirales; family CAG-272; genus Flemingiibacterium. Next base: position 21,071 of record JAZRGK010000023.1, on the reverse strand, counting down.
AGAGAGATTGCAGTAGATCGCGGCGCACCTATAATGTATGATGAAGCGGCACAAACGCCCTATTTCCGCTACACCGCCGAGGACGGCACGCAGCACGAAGTGTGGTTTGAGGACGCACGTTCCATAAAGGCAAAGCTGTCGCTGGCACGGGAGAAAAACTTAGGCGGCATCGGAGTTTGGCAGATAATGCGCTGGTTCCCCGGCTTGTGGCTCCAGAATTAGGGGCTTATATCATCACCGCCCCCACACGGCGCACCTCTCCCCCACAGCAAAGCTCAGCAAGTCTTTCGGCGCGCATGTGAAGCTTGTACTGCTCCAAAGCTTCACCCGTAAGCTCCTTCGCATCCGACATTTTTGAAAGCACCGCAATATCGGATTTTCGCCTTGCAAGGGCGAGCACCTCTCTGCCCCTGCTGTTTGCTGCAAGGACGCTTGTGAAAAGCGGTTTTCTTTCAGCGTCGGACATTCTAACGGAAAGCATGCAGGACAGTATCGCACGCCTTACTCTGGAGAGCGAATAACGTTTGGAGCTGACCGCTTCCGTAAGCTGGTCTATTCCTGTGCAGGATAAAGCCGCTTCCGCAAGCCTGTTTTCAAGTCCGCCGTCAACTTCCATATATTCAGAAAACCGTTCGGGTGCGGATGCCAGAAACATCGCAATGACCGCCGTATCAAGCTTCGACATGTTGTATATTCTTTCGGCATCAAGCTCACGCTTAAATACACCGTAAGCTTCCGCCGGCATGAAGTCTGAAAAGTCCGTCTTCCCGCGGGAAATAGCTTCCCTTATAGCTGAAGCCGAGCAGATTCCGCGAAGCTCTGTACTGCCGAAATTTTCCCCCACACGCTTTACCGTGCACGGGGTGATACCCGACCGCAGTTTTCGGAGCGCTCTGAGATATTCAAGCGCTAAAAGGTTGTTTGAACCGTCGAATATGCCGCTTTCCCCATACATTTTGGCGTAGGTCTGCGCTCTTACAGCCCCAGCGCTCGGCTCGGGATGAATAAGTCGGAAGTCTTTAAGCGCAGATTCAAACTCCGCAGAGGAAATTCGCCTCTCACATTCGGAAAGTCTTTCCACATCCCCGGATTCGCTTCCGAACACCAGCTTGTCAACGACGCCAAAGGAATCCGCCACAGAAACGCCCCCAAGGGCAAAAAATTCCGCCCCCGAGAAGCACCATGGCGCAGGAAGCTCTATAACAAGCTCAACGCCGCATTTCACCGCCATTTCGGCTCTTGCATATTTATCGGTAACGGCGACCTCTCCACGTTCGGTAAAGCTGCCGCTCATTACGGCAACTATGGCGGCTTCAGAATCTTTATTTTTTATTTTGTCCGCAAGGTATTTATGACCGTTATGAAAGGGATTGAACTCCGAAATCACGGCGTAGATACTCATTTTCCTATTCTCCGACTCAATTTTTATGGTATTTTTGGCAAAATATAAACAAATTTTCCACTAACTATTGATTTTGATGAAAAAATATGCTACAATATAGTGTATAGTTTTATTTTACCATAAAATAATAAATAATGCAACAATAAACGGAGGAAAAACAATGAAAGTTTTAGTAGTCAACGCCGGAAGCTCTTCCCTTAAGTATCAGCTTTTTGATACCGCTACCTATGATGTGGTTGCGAAGGGTATCTGTGAGCGTATCGGTATCGACGGTAAGATCACACACAAAATGCCCGGCAAAGAAAATTATGTAGCTGAGCTTGCAATGCCCAACCATTCCGTAGCAACCAAGATCCTCGTTGATACTCTCGTATCCGAGGAGTACGGCTGCCTTAAGTCCATGAGTGAGATCGAGGCTGTAGGCCACCGCGTTGTGCACGGCGGTGCTTACTTCTCCGAGTCCGTGCTTGTAACTCCCGAGGTTATCGAGAAGCTGAACAAGTGTATCGACCTTGCTCCCCTTCACACCCCTGCACACCTTATGGGTATCGAAGGTATCACAAACGAGCTTCCCGGTGTTCCCCAGGTTCTCGTATTTGACACCGCTTTCCATCAGACTATGCCCGACTACGCTTGGATGTATGCTATCCCCTACGAAATGTATGAGAAGTATTCCATCCGCCGCTATGGCGCACACGGTACATCTCACCGCTTCGTAGCAGGCGAAATGTGCAAGATTCTCGGCAAGACCGAGGGCACCAAGATCGTAACCTGCCACATCGGTAACGGGTCTCCCATTTCCGCTGTTAAGGACGGCAAGGTTATCGACACATCCATGGGCATCACTCCCCTTGACGGTGTTGAGATGGGTACTCGCTGCGGTTCTATCGACCCTGCCATCGTTACCTTCATCATGGAGCATGAGGGCTACACTCCTTCCGAAATGAGCGATTTCATGAACAAGAAGTGCGGATTCCTCGGAGTTTCCGGCATTTCTTCCGACAGCCGCGACATCGAGGCTGCTATCCTCGAGGGCAACAAGCGCGCTGAGCTTGCGGCTAACATCCTCGCATACCAGATTAAGAAGTACATCGGTATGTACGCTGCGGCTATGAACGGTCTTGATGCTGTTGTATTCACTGCAGGCATGGGCGAGAACAACCCCGAACTTCGCGAGCGTGCTTGTACAGCTATGGACTTCCTCGGCATCAAGCTTGACAACGAGCTTAACGCCAAGATCTTCCGTCAGTCCAACAATGTTAAGCTTTCCACCGACGATTCCAAGGTTCAGGTTTGGGTTCTCCCCACAAACGAAGAACTCGTTATCGCTTCCGACACCGAAGCAATCGTTAAGGCTCTTTAATCTGAATACTTCTCTCCCCCGAAGGCAGAAATGCTTTCGGGGGAGTTTTTTGTGGGGAAAACTTTTTTGAAAAAAAAAGTTTTTCCCACACCCTTTTCAAAAAACCTTATACATAGGGCAAAAAGCAAAGCAACGAGTGTGCGAAGCTGTTCGGGCGCACGATTCCCGCCCCAAGGTATGGCGGCGGAAAGCGGCGGCAAACAGAACCGCATAAAAAATTTTCCCCCACCCCAAAAAGCGACACTTTTTTTGCGAGAGAGGTGCTACAATAATATCGGAAACAACCTAAAAAGGAGAAATTTTCATGGAATATAATGTAACACACACCTTAAGTGGCTCAGAGCTTACGGTAAGAATAACAGGCGAGATTGATCACCACAGCGCCAGAGTTATTCGACGCAAAATAGATGAGTCACTGTACTACTACCGTCCAAAAACCGTAGCGCTTGACCTTTCCGAGGTATCATTCATGGATTCGTCCGGACTTGGGCTTATTCTTGGAAGGTTCACTCTTGCCCGCGAGCTTGGCGGTGTACTGAGAATAGTAGATCCCAGCGAAAACGTATCAAAAGTGCTGGATCTTGCAGGTACAGGGCGCCTTGTTACGATCGAAAAAACCACTTTGAAAGGATGCACAAAATGAGAACACTTGTAAATCAAATGAGCTGCCGATTTTCGGCGATAAGCGAAAATGAAGGCTTCGCAAGGAGCGTAGCGGTAAATTTTGCTTCCGGTGCTTCCCCCACAATAACTCAGCTCGCCGATATAAAATGCGCGGTAAGCGAGGCTGTCACTAACGCAATTGTACATGCATACCCGGACGGAATCGGGACTGTAACGCTTACAATGCAGCGGTATGATGACGGACTTGTTGTGATAACAGTAAAGGATAAGGGAATCGGAATTCCCGACGTAAAAGCCGCAAGAGAGCCGCTTTATACCACCGACACCACCGGTGAGCGAAGCGGCATGGGATTCGCTATCATGGAGAGCATGACCGATAAGCTGACAGTCCGCTCTGCTGAGGGAAAAGGCACGATAGTCACTATGAAAATAAGAGTCGGTACATACGAGTGACGGTATAAAATATACCGCCGCAATCATTTTCCACATAAAGGATAAGTAAAATGAAAACAGCCGACTACACAAAAAACGCGGAGCTTCTTGAAAGGGTGCGAAGTGGCGACACAGAGGCGGAAAGCGAATTTATAAACGCCAACATGGGGCTTATTCGAAGTATCGCCCTGCATTTCAAGGAGCGCGCCGCAGAAAGCCACGGATGCGATCTCGAGGATCTGATGCAGCTTGGTGCTATCGGGCTTATAAAAGCCATGAAAAGCTACGATCCCGGGTTCGGGACAGTGTTCTCCACATATGCGGTGCCGCTGATAATTGGCGAGATAAAGCGTTTTCTCCGCGATGACGGCCCCGTAAAAGTAAGCAGGACAACCAAACGGCTCGGCGCGCAGATCATGCATGAAAGAGAGGCGTTTCTCAGACGAGAGGGACGTGAGCCAAGCGTTGAGGAGCTGTGTGGAATATGCGGAATATCCCGTGAGGAGCTGTGCAGTGCCCTGCTTGCCGCAAAACCGCCTCATTCGTTTTCCGACACAGTCACAGACGACGGCATGCAGCTTGGGGAGCTTATTCCATCAGAAACGGACGAGCTTGATGGGCTGTGCGATAAGCTGTCATTACGGGAAGCCATAGCCAGCCTTCCGCCCTTATGGCGCGAGATAATAGCGCTCAGGTACTTCCGCGAATGCTCGCAACAGCAAACGGCGCAGATTTTAGGGCTTACGCAGGTAAAAATTTCAAGGGAGGAGAAAAAGATATTTACAAAGCTCAGGTCAATGCTGTAGACTTGTCTTATTCGGTGCGCTTTGCGCACCGAATAATTTTTCTCATAATCCGACAAAAATATTTTTAAAAACTATTGACAAACAGTTCGCAGTATGGTATAATAACAATGTTGTGAAAACTTCATACAAATGGGAGCGTTCCCGAGCGGCCAAAGGGGGCAGACTGTAAATCTGTTGTCAGTGACTTCGGTGGTCCGAATCCACCCGCTCCCACCAAAAATCTCCTCGAACGAAGTTCGGGGAGATTTTTACCTTTTCACTCTTCACTCTTCACTTTTCACTAAATCCGTCCGAGGAGATTTTTGGCAAGGTAATAGGTAATAGTGAATAGTGAAGAAGTAAGGTAGCTTTTCGCTGTGGCGAAAAGCATTTTTATTTATAGGTTGAAAAGTAATAGGTTTTGTGGTATAATGGTGTAAAGTCGAGCAAGGAGGGAAAGTAAAATGTCCGAAAGTCCTTTGATGATAAAGTCGAAAGCGTTTGCTTTGGAAGTCATTCGTGCTTGCAAAATATTGCGAGAGGCAAAGTGCGAAAGTGCTTTGATCAATCAGTTTTTGCGTTCTGGAACGAGCATTGGTGCGAACATTCGCGAAGCGTTTTATGCTCACGGAAAGGCGGATTTTGTAGCAAAATTACATATTGCCCTCAAGGAATGCTCGGAAACAGAATATTGGCTTGAGCTTTTGATCGAAAGGGGTTATTATTACGATAAAACGATTCTTGACAGATGTGTTGAAGTAAAAAGAATTCTGATCGCCTCTATCAACACCGCAAAGGAAAGTTCAAAATGAGTTACGAAGAACAAATACAATCACTGATTACCAAAACGATCATTGATATTGCAATTGTTTTTTCGTTAATCGCTATCGTTCTTGTAATTCTTTGGATTGTACCACTGGCATATTTTAAAAACAAGAAAATAAATAGAAAGCAAAAAACAAAATCGATAATGGCACAAATTGCGTTGACCGCTATTTGCCTTTTGTTTTCCCTTATAACGATTTCAAGTTTCAAAGATATTGGAAATATAAAAAAAGACCTCGAGTCAAACGATTTTGTTGTTTACACGGGTGAATACATTATTGATAGCACATATCATTTTACGTTTTCAATATCAGAGCTTTGGTTTGATTTGCGTGCTGTTACAATAGAAAATGATAGTGAACCCCTTTGGTTTGATATGATGAGCGATATGGATACAGATTTAGTAGGTAACGGAACCATTGTTTACGGTAAAAATAGTAGATACGTTGTTTTAATTGATTCAGAATAGTTTTACATAGGATTTCGTTGCAAGTATGGTGTTAAAAGCCCGGTAGACCGCGGACACTTTTAGCTCCCATCATCGCCAAGGGGTTAGTGTACCCTTTGCAAAATCGGTGTGCATCTAAATCGGATTAACACGGCGGTTGCATCTAAATCGGCGTTACGTCACAACAAACGAGGACAGCGTAAGCTGTCCTTTTTTGATTTCGCGCGGGTGGATTCGGAAGCCCGACCTTGCGGAAAGGCAATGGAGCGTTGTGGGCTTACGTACATGTTCGCCCGATAGTTGGAAACCGCTCATTTTCCCTCTGCACTTTGTTGCTTTTTCTTCAGAACTTCATTGACACTTGCTGTATTTCGCTTGATTATGGAATAAATGATAGCCCAAATCGCAAAAAAACCAACAACAAAAATCCCCGAAAAGACCACGATAGGAATTATGCTCCATTCCAGCCAATTGTTGAGTAAATAGGTGACAAGATAGCTGATATATAAAACGCCGCCATGAATCAAAATTGCTGCCATGAGCGGCAACCGTTCAATTTGATAGATAACATTCATTCCGCCTGCTATAAAAGCAAGTGCAGTTAAGGAAAATATCCCAATGCATACCTGATTAACGCTCAGGCTCTCCACACCGGCTTGATTCTGTAAAATCAAATAGAGTATCGCTAAAACAATAGGCCCAATACCGCAAGCAATCAAACCGCGGCGTACAAATTCCAAAATATTCTTTTTCATATACCTTCATACCTCCTTCTGATCTCCGCAAAGCAACGTCTTGAAACGTATTCCTTGTATCCGCAACGAAACACAGCATCTACGCCGCCGCTGAACACCGCATCAAACCGCAGAATACGGTGCTCATTTGCAAGAGTTGATTTGTTAATGCGGATAAAATACGATGGCAAAACTGCCTCCAAATCTCGGAGTCTGTCCTTGAGAGAGTAACGGTTACCGCTCGTATCAATGGCGATCACCTTTCTCTCAAGAACAGTTATACATTCGATTTCCTCGAATGTTAATCTTCGCATCTCGTCATCTCTGTATCCCATAATGCTGTCCGTGCCGGAAAAGCTGCAGACAAGATTCTCTATCGCTTGTGTCAGAGAGGAAGGCGAATGAACAATCGCTATTATTTCTTCTTCCGCTTCCTTGTCAATAATGAGTTTGTATTTCATTTCCCGTAATCCTTACTGTTTTTTCATTTGCCTGAGAAAGCCGAACACCGCCGCTGCCGTTATAATTACACTGTATAGAATAATCGGCAGAATGTGTGGCCACACGACTTCAAAGCTTCCGTTAAATAATGCCTTCTCCATTTCCGCCGCATGAATGAACGGAAGCGTATTGGCTGTTTTCTCAAAGAAGCCGCCCACAAGCTCCAAATCAAACCACACACCCGAAAGCCATGCAGAGAGATTAGTAAGAAGTGCACCGCAAATACCGCCAACCTGCTTGACGCCAAAAACACTTCCGCACAAAAGTCCAAGAGCAATATTGAAAATTGCCATAGGTATCATACCGATAACCGCATAAATAATATTTATACTAACAGTCAGCCCCAGGGGGATGGCAAACAGATAGCAGATTATCGTTTGCCCGAGTGCAATTGGCAAAAGCGGAAGCATATATCCTATGATAAAATCAAATCCCGTAAGCGGTGTGGTGTATAATCTCTGTAAAAGTGCACTTTCACGGTCTTTGGCAACCAGCGTTGCGGAAAATAGGGTGATAAACGACAGTCCGAATACGCTGATCCCCGGAGTTAATGTGTCGATTTCGAACATGCTCACCGGAATATTTTTCTGCATAGCACTGAGAAGCAGCAGCAAAATTAGCGGAAATCCCAAACCGAATCCCAGATTGATAGGATCCCTCAAAATTTCTTTTGTGCATCTTCTTGCAAAAGTCATTATTCTCATACCCCGTCCTCCTTTACAATAGAAATGAACGCCGATTCAAAATCCTCTGTTCCCGCACTCTCTTTCAGTTCTTCGAGCGTTCCCACCGCAAGAAGCTTTCCGTTTTTCATAATACCTATACGGTCTGAGAGTGCTTCTGCTTCTTCCATATAATGTGTGGTTAGTATAATCGTCACTTTGCCCTTTAAAGCTCTGATCACTTCCCAAAGCTCATGTCTTGCAATGACATCCAAGCCAAGAGTAGGTTCGTCCAAAAACAGAATTTGCGGTTCGCTGATCAGTGCCATTGCAATGCTGACGCGGCGCCCGTAACCGCCCGACAGCCTTCCGGCTTTTCTTCGTAAAACCGCACCCAAATCAAACTTATCGGCAAGCTCTTGAATCTTTGCCGCAGTCTTTTCTTTAGAAAAACCGTGAATTCCGCAGATCAACTCCAAATTTTCTTTCACGGATAGGTTTGGGGCAACGGCGGTTTCCTGAGGTGACACGCCGATCAACCGCTTTACCTGTTCCGACTCCTTTGTAATGCTGCAGCCCCCTACAACGGCATCTCCGTCCGTAGGTCTTGTCAGGCATGAAAGCATTTTTATGACCGTGGTCTTTCCGGCACCGTTCACCCCAAGTAAAGAGAACAATTCCCCCTGCCTGATTTCCAAATCCAACTTGTCAACAGCAGTTATTTTTTTGTACCGCTTGACAAGTCCCACTGCTTTAATTGATTGCATATATATTAGCCCCCCTTGTTTCAAATACTATTATATCAAATAAATGGGGCGAAATGTTGATTTCTGTTTGTTCGGTCGTTTCTTTTGTCTAATCGGTCAAAGCAGATTCAAAAGGCATGGTCAATGGCAAACGCCTGACCATGCCTTTACTATATTCCTTGTTCCGAATTATCTCTCAATTACAAAATGCTTCGGCAGACCGTTTACATAGAACTGCTCCGACTCACCCTGGATAAGAGGAAGAATGTAATCAACACCTGCTTCGGTGATGCCGTTGCCCTCGGCGTTGATGTATTCGTCCGGAACGGTCTTGATCTGGTTTGCGATTCCTGCGATGTCGCGGCTTTCGTATGTGATGCGGTACTCGTTTTCGTCGCGAACATAGCACATCATCTTGCCGGAATCACCGTTTGCCGCCGCCATTACTGCAGACGCGCCTACGCACTTGGATTCCTCAATGTCAGCCCTCGAAGCAATATGAGAAGCGCATCTCTGCATCAGATTAAGCTCAATGGAGCGAACCTTGCAGCCGATCTTGTCGCGAACCTCCTGCTCAAGCACTTTGCCCGTGCCGGAAAGATACTTGTGACCGAAAGCATCGGTAGCGCCGCTCTGCGTGCCCTCACCAACGTATCTTCCGTCAGCGAAGCGTACGCCCTCGGAAACCGCAACAACCACGTTGGGATGCTTCTCGAACGCCTTATTAACGTCAGCAATGAATTTATCTATATCAAATGTGCACTCGGGGAGATAAATAAGGTCGGCGCATACTCCGCAAACACGGTCGGTGAGTGCCGCCGGTGCGCTAAGCCAGCCTGCGTCACGTCCCATGATCTCAACGATAGTTACCGCCTTAACAGTGTAAACCGCTGTGTCGCGGAGAATCTCCTGCATGGTCGCCGCAATGTATTTTGCCGCAGAACCGAATCCGGGAGTGTGATCTGTGCCAACAAGGTCGTTGTCGATAGTCTTCGGCACGCCCATGATGCGCATTTCATAATCCTTGTCAGCAAGATATGCGGTGAGCTTTGCTACGGTGTCCATAGAATCGTTTCCGCCGATGTAGAAGAAGTAGCGGATATTGTTTGCCTTGAAAAATTCAACAAGCTTCTCATAGGTAGCCTTGCCCGCCTCATCGTCAAGCTTCGGAAGCTTCTTTCTGCAGGAGCCGAGAGCCGCCGCAGGAGTTGCCGCCAGAACATCAAGATCGTCACGGTTCGCGAAAACCTTATTAAGATCGCAGATAGTGCCGGCGAGCATTCCCTCAACGCCGTTGAACGCACCGTAAATGGTGTCAATCGCAGGACAGTCAAAAGCCCCCTTGATGACACCTGCAAGCGTTGCGTTTATAGCCGCGGTAGGTCCGCCGGACTGTCCCACAATCGCATTTCCCATTAACATTTGATATTTCCTCCGTAATTTAACATTTTTCAGCTTACAGCCTATACTTTTTTCGTATTTCAGGGAACATTTTCCCTCACAAATATATTCTACCACATCAAAACGCCTTTGTCAATAGCGCAAACAGATTAAGAATAGGTGATGTCGTAATTGTTTGTGTAGGAGAACGGGGGACGCACGGCTTTCTTGAAAGAAAGCCTGGCAAAGAACTTTATACATGGAAAAAAGCAAGGCAACGAGAGTGCGAAGTCGTTCGGGCGCTCTTTTCGCGCCGCCTGCATGGGGCCTCACCATTCCGGCGGCTGGGATTGCGGTAATCCTTTGTTTGCTCAAATGTAACTTGGCGACACACTTAGATGGCAGAAATCGACGGCACAGAGCGCAGCGAATGTGCCGCGAATCGTGCGTATTCCACCTCTATCGTACACGGAAAGTATCGGTCGGCATAGCCAAATGGTGGGGTGAGTCTAAGAGGGGGGAGGATTTTTGCGGCGCTTAAGCATAATCCTCCCCTCTCTTATTCGTATATGCGAATTACCACGCAACACAATCGTTCCGCCGCGCATATCTGCCAAACTGTAGGCGGCGACAAGCGGCAATAGCCACGCATCATCCTATAAAATCAAACTCAACATCATAAATATTGACCGTATCGCCGTCCTCGCACCCCTTGGCGGTCAGCGCATCAATCACGCCGCTTTGACGGAGTATGCGCTGGAAGAACGCTATGGATTCGCGGTCGCCAAAATTGACGGAATCAATAAGCTGCATGAGCCATTCACCCTCAACATGGTAAACACCGTTTACATTCTTGACTGTGATCTCGCGCTCACCCTCGGTGATTTCAGGCTCAGGAGCCGCCTCGGATTCGTAAATAGTCAGCGGCGGAAGCTCAGAAAGAAGCTCGGCTGTGCGGTACATAAGCTCGTCCACGCCCTCACGGGTAGCCGCAGAAATATAGAAAAGCTCGCACCCAAGCTCATCCTTTACATAGGATTCGAGAGCATCAAGGTCCACAAATTCGCGGTCACATGCGTCAAGCTTGTTGGCGGCATATATCTGAGGACGGGAAGCAAGCTCGGGGCTGTATTCAGCAAGCTCGGCATTTATCTTCTTGATATCGTCCACCGGATCGCGTCCCTCGGAACCGGACACATCCACAACGTGGATAAGCAAACGGCAGCGATCAACGTGGCGCAGAAAGTCGTGACCAAGACCTGCGCCCTCAGCCGCACCTTCGATAAGTCCGGGAATATCCGCAAGCACAAAGCCGTCCTCGCCGTTTTTCACCACGCCAAGCTGAGGTGCAAGTGTGGTAAAATGATAGTTGGCTATCTTCGGGCGTGCGGAGCTTACCACAGAAAGAAGTGAGGATTTACCAACATTCGGGAAGCCCACAAGTCCAACGTCCGCAAGCATCTTAAGCTCCAGCGTTACGTCCGCCTCTTCTCCCTTGAGTCCGGGCTTGGCAAATCGGGGAATCTGACGTGTGGGGGTAGCGAAATGCTTGTTGCCCCAACCACCTCTGCCGCCTCTCATGGCAACATACGGCTCACAGTCCGACATATCCTTGATTATACGTCCTGTTTCGGCATCACGAATAATAGTTCCCGGCGGAACGAGTATTACCGTATCAGTACCGTTTTTTCCGTGGAACTTCTCCGTACCGCCGTCACCGCCGTTTTCGGCTATAAATTTGCGCTTGTAGCGGAAAGCAAGAAGTGTATTCGTTCCCTCGTCGATTTTAAAAATAATATTTCCGCCGTTTCCGCCGTCGCCGCCGGAAGGACCGCCCTCGGCAACGTATTTTTCTCTGTGGAATGCAACGCATCCGTTTCCGCCGTCACCGGCTTTTATGTGTATTGTAACATTATCTATAAACATAATTATCACCTCGGAATAGTCTTTATTACTTCATATCGAAGGCATGGGGCAGAAGCTCGGAAAGTCTGTATTCTTTCTGCACAGCCCCATCAGGCAGTGCCGTGATAACGAAAAGCTCCCCGAACTCAGAAAGCGCCTGACGGCAGATTCCGCAGGGCGTGATTCCCTTTTCACCAACACATGCAACGGCAAGAAACTTCCGCTCACCTGCCGCAAGTGCCGCGCCGAGAGCCACACGCTCAGCGCATGTTCCTGCACCAAATGAGGCGTTCTCAAAATTCGCTCCGACGTATATCTTTCCGCTCCTCGCAAGCACAGCCGCGCCTACCTTGTAGCCCGAATAAGGGGCGTAGGCATTTTCTCTTGCCTTGCACGCGGCATCTATAAGTTCTTTCATTGATTATGACCACAGCTTTTGCATCAGCAAAAGCTTCCTTTCTACCCTTCTTGGGGCGCGGTTTGCGAAGCAAAACTTTCGTCCAAGACGAAAGTAGAGCCACAAAAGGTGGTTTGAAAATTTATTTTCAAACTTTTCCGTTCATCATTTTTCTAACATCCCCATAAGCCCGTCTTCGTCTATGATGTTAACCCCGAGTGACTCCGCTTTTGTGAGTTTCGAGCCTGCATCACTTCCGGCTACCACATATGAGGTCTTTTTTGATACAGATGAGGACACCTTTCCGCCGTTCGCCTCAATAAGTGCCGCCGCCTCGTCACGCTTCATTGTGGGAAGCGTACCGGTCAAGACAAAGGTAAGCCCCGAAAGCTTTTCACTTTGCTTCTTTGATTCAAAAACAGTTACTACACCTGCGGATTTTAACTCGTCGATTATTCTGCGTGTTTCGGGCTGTGCGAAGAAGTCTACCACATATTTGGCGGTTATTCCGCCCACATCCTCAATTTCAACAAGCGTTTCCTCACCGGCATCAAAAAGCGCCTCTATATCGCCAAAACGCGCCGCAAGCACCTGCGCCGCTTTTGCGCCTACCTGCCGGATTCCGAGGGCGTATATAAGCCTTGCAAGTCCTGCTTTTTTACTTGCTTCGATGGCGGAAATGAGATTTTCCGCACTCTTTTCGCCCATTCGTTCAAGGGGAACTAACTGTTCCGTTTTAAGTCTGTAAATATCGGATATATCTTTTACAAGTCCCTCTCTGTGGAGTAATGCGATAAGGGCAGATCCCATACCGTCTATGTTCATGGCATCCTTGGATGCAAAATGAGCAAGGTTTCTAAGGAGCTGTGCCGGGCAAGCAGCATTTGTGCATCTGTAAGCCGCGCTTCCCGACTGGTTATCATCGTCGGCATCAGCTATAATTCGTCCGCCGCATGACGGGCATGTTTCGGGCATGTCGAACCATACTTCACCGCCATCGCGCTTATCCTTCACCACCGAAACCACCTCAGGAATGATATCTCCCGCCTTGCGTACTACGACAGTGTCGCCTATCATGATGTCGCGCTCACGGATGAAGTCTAAATTGTGGAGAGTAGCGCGGGATACGGTCGTGCCTGCAAGCTGCACCGGGCGAAGCACCGCATTTGGGGTAAGCACTCCCGTTCTGCCAACCTGGATAACTATATCAGTAAGCTTTGTTTCCTTTTCCTCGGGGGGATATTTGTACGCCACCGCCCATTTGGGTGTGGATGTGTTCTCACCTATGGTTTCACGAAGGGGCAGTGAATTTATCTTGATTACCGCGCCGTCGATGCCAAAAGGCAGACCGTCTCTCGCCCCACCGATACGCTCTATGGCATTTATCACCTCATCTGCGGTCTTTACAACCGAAAACTCAGGAAGCACTGTAAATCCCACACCCTTCAGCCATTCAAGGCTTTCGCTGTGAGTGAAAAATTCCTTTGAACCGGTCTGATAGTTAAAAACAAAGATATCAAGTCCGCGGGATGCGGTTATTTTTGAATCAAGCTGACGGAGCGTACCTGCCGCCGCATTACGGGGATTTGCGAAAAGGGCTTCCCCTTCTGCCTCACGGCGTTCGTTGAGTTTTTCAAATTTGGCGCGGGACATATATACCTCGCCCCGAACCTCGACGTAAGGCTCGTCTGTGTCGATAGTCAGCGGTATTGTGCGGACGGTGCGGAGATTTTCCGTCACATCTTCGCCCACCTTGCCATCGCCGCGTGTAGCACCTCTTACGAATTTTCCGTTCTCATACACGAGGGATACGGAAAGGCCGTCAATTTTACATTCCACCGTAAACTCGCAGTCAGAGTCGTAAGCTTTCATGCGTGAAACAAAAGCTCGCACTTCGTCATAGTCGAACACGTCCGAAAGACTGCCAAGTGGCACATTGTGCGCCACCTTAGTAAAGCTGTCAAGGGCTTTGCCGCCTACACGCTTTGTGGGAGAAGCCGGGTCAGCAAGCTCGGGATTGGCTTCTTCGAGTGCTACAAGCTCGTAAAACATTTTATCGTAGTCATAGTCAGATATTTCCGGTGCATCGAGAACATAGTAGAGCTTCGAATGATATTCGAGAAGCCTCGCAAGCTCCTTCATTCTCTCTGCTGTTTTGTTTTCACTCATGGGCTGCCCCTTCCTTTAAGGATTCTCCTGTATGTAATTACAGTTATAAATAATTATACCACACTTTTCGGGGAAATAAAAGAGTTTTTATAAAAATTCTTCTGAAAGTAGCACTGTTTCTTTCAGAAACAGCCTATTCTTCATAAAGCAGAAGCGTTTTTGTTGACAAACGATATTAAAAAATTGGAATACTCATTGCAAACAAAGGTCTATATAACCGCAATTTCTACTCATAAGAGCCGATTTCGGTATATTTACATCCATAACTGAAAATAATAACCTCACTCCATGAAAGTGAGGTTATTTTTATGTTCAAACACGAAAAAATGCTTTTTGAGCCGGTTGAGGTCGAAAAGCCCAATCCACAGTATGCGGCACTTCTGCAGGAACAGCTCGGCGGCGGAAACGGAGAACTCAAGGCGGCCATGCAGTATATGTCCCAAAGCTTCCGCATCAAAGACCCTGATATCAAGGATCTGTTTCTTGATATCGCCGCAGAAGAGCTTTCCCACATGGAGATGGTGGCACAGACCATAAATCTCCTAAACGGTCACGATGTGGATGCATCAGCAGTGCCGGCAGGCGAGATTCAGACTCATGTGCAATTAGGTCTTAACCCCGGACTCATCAACGCTTCGGGATATTCATGGACGGCAGACTACGTTACCGTAACCGGCGATCTCTGCGCCGATCTTCTATCCAACATCGCATCCGAACAGCGTGCAAAGGTGGTTTATGAATATCTCCACCGTCAGATAAACGATAAAAAGGTGAGAAAGACCATAGATTTTCTCTTAGAGCGCGAGGAAGCACACAACGCCTTGTTCCGCGAAGCCTTCAACAAGGTGCAGAATACCGGCTCAAACCGTGACTACGGCACTTCCCTTGCGGCGCACATGTATTTCAGCATGTCTGAGCCTGAGGGCAATGCGTTTACAACCAAGGAAGTAAAAGCGCCGTCGTTTAAGTAAGAAATACGCACATTTGCACTATATATTTTAGGCTCTCTCTGCTCCGTAGGGCAGGGGCTTGCTCCTGCCGCATATGTGGACGAAATCAAACAAAAAGCGGCGGGAGTAAACCCCCGCCCTACGGAATATTTTTGGGAATTGCATCATGAGTTGATTTCGCGGCTTCCGAAATCAAACAGGAACACGAATTCTATATTATCTCACCAATATCTCGCAGTCGCAGTCATACACCGCATCCCCACGGATG
Organism: Candidatus Flemingiibacterium sp.; assembly: GCA_045644145.1. Taxonomy (GTDB): domain Bacteria; phylum Bacillota; class Clostridia; order Oscillospirales; family CAG-272; genus Flemingiibacterium. The sequence continues at coordinate 5,480 of JAZRGK010000023.1, read as the reverse complement.
ATCTCACCGATGGAATCCGCCGTGATCTTTCCCGACTTCGGATTCTTCACGGACACAATGTGCCCCCTGAGATCAGCCGTCACATCGGAATATTCAAACGCGAGGTCTGCATCAATAAGCTCGCAGTCGATGAGTGTAAGATTCTTACAGTAGCAGAAGGGCTGTGTGCCGATAATTTTGCAGTTTCTCATGGTAAGCCCGTCGGAATACCATCCAAGATATTCACCCTTCACCGTGGAATTTTCAACCAGCACATCCTTGGCGTGCCAAAAGGAATCCTTGGTATCAAGCTCCGAATTCTTTATGTGAATCGAATTTACATATTGGAACGAATACTTCCCCCTAAGGGTCATATTCTCCATTGTAAGGCGCTGGCTTTCAAAAAATATGTACTCAGATTCAAAGGTGCAGTCCTTGGCATACCCGTCACGGCATCGCCATCCGAACTCTGCCGAGTGCGCCGTAACCTCGTTAAGGGTGAAAGCATCACACTCGCGCAGTGCCTTCGGCCCGTTTATGGTGACACGCTCGATCTTTCCGTCCCTTGCGTACCACAAAGCGGCACGGCAGGTTTCATAAAGCTCCGAATCCGTGATATGATACCCTGTGGTATGCCAAAAAGGATATCGAAGCTTAAACTCGCACTCTCTTACTGTCACGTTTTTCGCTTCCTTGAAGGCGGACTCCCCATCCTCGTCCCCGGAAAAGCTGCATTTTTCTAAAAGGGCATCGGAAAGCGCGTAAAGCGCACGCTCCGACGAAAAATTTTCGTTTCTTATTGTCTTCATTGTCCGTATTACCGTGTTTTTTTTATTTCAGTATAATATCGTCGCCGTTTATAGTAAGCTCCGTTTCATAGAAAGCCTTTATTGCGTCGATCATGTAGTCGATATCCTTTGCACCTGCGGTTTCGTAGGACGAATGCATGGCAAGCTGTGCAAGTCCGATATCCACCGCGGACATCGAAACCTGCTCGTTTGAAATATTACCGAGCGTTGATCCGCCGCGCATATCGGAGCGGTTGGCAAATATCTGCGTGGGAATCTCCGCCTTTTTACATATCTCGCGGAATACCGCCGCAGATACGGCATCGGTGGTATAAAGCTGTGAGGCGTTCTGCTTTATCACAACGCCCTTGTTCATCTCCGGTCTGTGGGTGGGATCAGCCAGTCCGGAATTATTGGGATGCACCGCGTGTGCATTGTCTGCTGACAGCATCATGGATTTCGCCGCCGCAATTCTGATATCGCCGCCAAGAGCCTCAGAAATTCTCGAAAGTGTATCGTAAAGGAATGTGGATGCCGCCCCCTGCTTTGTGGTACTGCCCACTTCTTCGTTATCAGATACAAACATAACGGGAATATTGCCGTTTGCCTTTGCGGTAATAATCGCTTCAAGCGATGAATATGCACATTCAAGATCGTCAAGCTTTGCCGAGGAGATGAACTCGCCGTTTGCTCCCCATACGGACGCAGGCTGACGGTTGTAGAGATACAGCTCGTGGGAGATTATGTCCTCAGGCTTTGCAGAGGCAAGCTCTGAAAGCGCCTTCATAAAGCTTCCCTTCGCCGCCCCGTCGCCGTACAGCGGAACCATGTCAGATGCTGGATTATATGCCTTTCCGTTATTGGGGTTGTCCATGTGGATTGCTATATGGGGTATAAGCATAATATCGCGGTCAAAATCCACGTTCCTTACGGAAATACCGTTTTCGGTGCGCACCGCCACACGTCCTGCCGCGGAAAGAGGTCTGTCAAACCATGAATCGAGAATCATACCGCCGTAGCGCTCGGTGTTGATGCGAGTGTACATTCCCCCATCAAGCTCGGGAATGTCCTTTATTTTGAAGGTAGGCGAATCGGAGTGAGATGCGGCAATCATAAATTTCGGCGTGCAGGTGGATTCCGGAACAGAAAAGGCTATAACAGCCGAGCCGTTTCTTGTGACGAAATATTTGCCGCCGCGTGTGATATTCCACGCCTCTGCCTCGCAAAGCTCCGAGAAGCCTTTTTTAATCAGCACAGATTTAATATTATCCACACCATGGAAGCAAGAGGGAGAGTTTTTTATAAATTCAAGCATTGATAACGTGTGATCCATAGTTATGACCATACCTTTCTTAACAAATCTTCCGGTCTGAAAAATGACCTATTTTTCAGACTTTACACCATTCCTTTGCATTATTTCTTTTATTTTTCCTACATCGAAAATCCTATGCTGTCCTCGGAAACACCGCCGATTCGCGCGTTTATCTCTCTTGCAAACGCCGCATTACATTCGATTATAACCGAAACCGATTTTTCCCCATCATTGTACTTCAGCGTATATGCTTCCCCACCGAGATTCTGGCAATAATTATATATCTTATCTCCTTTACACCCCTTTTCATAAGGCGCAACCAATTCTGCAAGAGTAAGCGAAACATGACACAGCTTTACATCGCTTTTCCCCTGACGTCTGCACACCATAAAGTCGGATGTGCCGTTATCCCTGTCATCAAGTATATATCTGTAGTCGGGAAGAACAAATCTTACGGCAAACTGTATACCGAGAACAATGCACGCTAACGCAAAAAATGAGAAAAACGCGGAAAACGGAAGTCTGCCGCTGATTCCTACAAGTACAAAGCCGATAGCTATAAAGATAAGCGAAATACCGTTCGCCTTTTTGTTTTTCTTCGGTATATATATCATCCGTTTTCACTCCTTTCTTTAAACATCTCCGTGAGAAAGTAGTACCTGACCGTTCATGACGGTTAAAACGCCAAATGATGGCGGAAGTCCGTCCCTTGACTGTGATGCACTGCCGGGATTAAAAATATACAGCCCCTTTTCTTCATCATTTCTGTAATCAAGGTATCTCTCGTGAGTGTGACCGAACAGCACCACATCTGCCCCCGCGCGTCTTGCAAAGGCTTCAAGCTCGCCCATATAGTATTTGACACTTCTTGTATGACCGTGAAGCATCAAAATTCTGATGCCGTCCACCTCTATAAGCCTTTCACTTTCCTCGGGAGCAAGGAGCTTGCCTCGCAGGTCGCAGTTCCCTGCCACCGAATAAATTGGTAAATCAGGATATTTTTCACTCACCGCCCCAGTGTCAAGACAAACATCACCGAGGAAAATCACACCGTCTGTATCGTGTATGCACCGATCAATAACGGAAAGCATCCCACGGGGTGAGCCGTGAGTATCGGAAAAAATCAGATACTTCATATAAACCTTTCCTAAGTCACAGGCATCCCAAAACATATTCACGCCTACGACGAAATATACATATAATAAAACAGAAAAGCGAAAGGAGTGCCAGTAATATGAAACTTGATAAAACCGCTCTTGACCGTCTTCTGTCCCTTGACGATGCCACACTGTCAAAAACCATAACCGCCCTTGCCGCTGCTGCCGGCATAGACCAGAATACAGCAAAAAGTGCCGTTTCAAATTTAAGACTTGTGCGAGCAAGTCTTTCTAACGCCACAGACGAGGATATAAAGAAAGCCGTGGGGCTAATCGGAGAGGATCGCATCTCATCCATAGCGGATAAGCTTGGAGATAGAAAGGAACAGCCAAAAAATGCAGAACAGTGATATATCAAAACAACTCTCGGGTATCCTTGAAGACCCTGAAGCTATGTCGCGTATAATGAATATAGCAAGCAGTCTTATGGGTTCACAGTCGCAAAATCAAGACTCCGACGCATCCGAAGAAAAAAGAGAAGAATCAAGCGATCCCCCACCGGAAGCAAAGGCTTCCTTCCCCGATTTATCGGGAGCAGACCTTTCAAAGGTCATGCCACTTCTTGCCGGTGCTCTCGGACAGGATCAAAAGAACGATCCGCGCACAAATCTTCTGCAAGCGCTGAAGCCATATATGAGCGACGACCGCAAAGAGCGAATAGATATGCTTATAAAGGCGCTGAGGCTTGCTAAGATCGCCGGCGGATTTATAGGCGGAGATACTATTTAACAAATGTGGAGGTGGATAAACTGTACGCACGAAACTACGAGAACCAAAGCACCGGAAACTACAAAAGCAGTGAATACAACATCCCCGCCAATTATAGAGGCAATGCTTTTAATGCCGACATCTCCACTGAATATGAACATCCCCATGAAGTATCATCCGAAAAATGCCGCGACTCAGATATAGGCAATATTGTACCAACACTAAAAAGTGAATATTCCGAACATGCCTCACCAAAAACGGGGCTGCTCCGAAGCCTTATATCACGGTTTGAGCGTGGCTTCGCCCTTGACGATCTTATCCTAATTGCCCTCATTTTGCTGATACTCCAAAGCGGAAGCAACGACACAAAAATAGGAAAAGACGAAACACTACTTATCCTCGGATTCCTATTTCTCAGTGGATTTTGAATATTCCGTCACTGAATAAAGCATTTCATCCGACCAAACCGCAGGATCATCGGATATACTCACTACGTTGTAGGAATATACGGGTACGCCATCCTTTTGGGTTATACACGACAAGATAATATTGTGTTCAAGGGACACATAGTATTCCTCAGTCAGACCAAGATCCGCATATACGAATGAAACAAGATACGCGTTTGAATCCTCATAGCGCACCATCTCTATGGTACACTCTGACAGAGTATCACCATCTGCAGTATACACCGAATCTTCGGCGTTAAGATATTCGGGAAACGCTTCTATCGCCGAAAGCAGTGCATCAACCGATGGGATCCCCACATCATTTTCGGGTGTAATATCTGCCGAGCGGACTATCTTACGGGACTCCGAAGTAGGAGAGTCAATCACTGTAACATACTCATTATCCGCTATTTTGACGGTTTCAAGCTTATCGCTGTCCCCGACAGCATATATCTCTGAACGGAAGCTGCCGCCGTTTCGCCAAAAATGTATGCGTCTTAAGGAAGCTTCCCCGTTTCTGTAGTATCCCACATCGGCGCAGATATAGATACCCTCAGTTGTGGGTTCTCGTAAAACTGCATCCCTCAGGTTTTCATATGTTATTTCGAAGGTGATATCCGAATTTTCTTCATCCTTGCCGGATTTAACGATTTCGGAAAGAGCGCCGGGAGCACGTCCTGCATCATTGCCTCTGTCGGAAATTCCAAGGATATTCTCAATAAAATCCGGCAAAAGCAGGAGCTCCATGGAGTACATCCAAAGAAACACAGCGCCGAAAACAATAACCATTGCAATTACGATTATAACTGTACCGAGAGCCGCACTGCGGCTCTCTTTTTCAAAGCTGTTTCTCATTATTCTGTTCGCTTTCCTCTGAAAGAGCGCCATGTGCGGTATCAAGCTCAGCTTCCCTTGCCAGCTTGTCCTCGCGCTTCTTGTAATTGTCGCTGTCAACAGGATCGCCAAGATCCAGCGCCATATGAGAACGGGACTTAGCATGGCGCAGGAAATAGAAATTCACAAGGAAAATTACGATACCAACCGCGATTATAACAAGCGCCCTTCCGAAATTTTCCTCGGTGAACATAAT
>JAZRGK010000022.1:0-13955 GCA_045644145.1 Candidatus Flemingiibacterium sp. | reverse complement strand
CGGATAGAGCCGCCGGGCTGAATTATTGCGGTGATGCCTGCCTTGTGAGCCGCCTCAACGCAGTCGGAGAACGGGAAGAATGCGTCGGAAGCCATTACACTTCCTGCCGCGCGGTTCTTCTCTGTTCCCTCAAGCTCGTTAGCATAACGGATGGCAAGCTCGAGAGCTGTGATGCGGTTGGTCTGACCGGGGCCGATACCGGTGGTGATGCCGTTCTTTGCAAGAACAATAGCATTACTCTTGGTGTGCTTAACAACCTTCATTGCAAACCTAAGATCAGCCATTTCAGCCTCGGTGGGAGCCTTTTCGGTAACCACCTTAAGCTCAGCGTCGTCGTAAACGCCGATGTCGCGTTCCTGAACAAGAAGACCGCCGGCAACACGCTTCATATCAAGCATATCCTTGGTGTTGGGTTTTGTGATCTCGGGCAGGCGGAGAATACGGATGTTTGCCTTCTTTTCGAGGATTTCGAGGGCATCCGCATCAAAGTCGGGCGCGATTACGATCTCAACGAAGATCTTGTTGATCTCGGTTGCGGTTGCCGCGTCAACCTTGCGGTTGCATGCGATGATACCACCGAATATGGAAACAGGGTCAGCATTGTATGCGTTCATGTATGCGCTGTAAATATCAGCACCAACGCCAACACCGCAGGGGTTTGCGTGCTTTACAGCAACTACACAAGGCTCGTCGAACTCCTTAAGACATTCCAGCGCACCGTTGGTGTCGTTGATGTTGTTGTAGGAAAGCTCCTTGCCATGAAGCTGTTTTGCCGCCGCAAGAGTACCGTCGAAGTGACCGATCTCCTTGTAGAATGCCGCGGTCTGACCGGGGTTTTCGCCGTAACGCATGTCCTGAACCTTTTCGTATGTAAGGGACAGCTTATCGGGGAAAATAGGCATGCCGGTTTCAACTCTCAGGTAAGACTGAATGAGGGTGTCGTATGCCGCTGTGTGATTGAACACCTTGTAAGCAAGCTTAAGGTTGGTGTCAACGGAAACCTTGCCGTTTGCCTTCAGCTCGTCGATAACAGCAGCGTAGTCCGCAGGATCAACGATTACGGAAACGTCCTGATAGTTTTTAGCTGCCGCGCGAAGCATGGTAGGACCGCCGATGTCGATGTGCTCGATAGCGTCCTCACGGGTAACGCCGGGCTTCATTATTGTGTCCTTGAAAGCATAGAGATTGATCGCAACGATGTCAATAGGGGTAACGCCAAGCTTCTCGATCTGCTCCATATGCTCGGGATTACTTCTCATCGCGAGAATACCTGCATGGATCATGGGGTGGAGAGTCTTAACACGTCCGTCAAGACATTCCGGGAAGCCGGTGATGTCGGAAACCTGAGTTACGGGGATTCCTGCATCGGCGATTACCTTGTGTGTACCGCCCGTTGACAGAATTTCGTAGCCCAGCGCATCAAGCTCGCGAGCGAACTCAATAACGCCGGTTTTGTCGGTTAAACTGATAATAGCGCGCTTTTTCATAGGTTTGTACCATTCCTTCCTTTGTTTTTGAAGTTTTGTGCGGTTTCTGCAGTAAATTTGCGTCGGTGACGTAAAAGACGCAAAACTTCTTGGCGTGAAAATTTATTTTCATACTCACATAGGTTTGTTTATCTATCATTATATCAGAAAATATCTTCCCGGTCAAGTGGTATTGTGACGTTTTAGTAAAAGTTCCCAAGAAATTGCGCGTGTTTTTGTGAGTTTTTACAAAAACGTGAAAAAAATACATTGTATATTGATTTGTTAACGTAAATGTGTTATAATAAACGTGTATTTCTTTGCAAAAAATCTTTTTTGAAAGGAAGCTTTGGCGTTAGCAAAAGCTATGGTAACTATTTTATGAAGAAAATCACGCGACTTTTGATGGTGTTCTTCGCAGCGGCACTGATCGTGTCTACAGCGGCGGTGTGTGCTTCTGCTTCAAGCAGCCAAGTTGATTGCGTAAAGATGGACTTTACGGATGATAGTTTTGTTTACTGGTGGGTTGACTCTAATCAGTCTAACAATACCCACTACCGGTTTAAAAATTTTGGTGATTTTAAAGCAATGCAGTTTCTTTTCGACCCTAATGGTGGCGCCATAGGCTCATATCATGCTATGGTAGAATTCAAAAAGACCCTTCGACTTTCCGGTGGTTATAAATATATGCGAGTTACATATATGACAACCGACACGCTGAGTTCTCAATTTACCATGGTTAATATGGGTCCGGATTACTCTACTGTAACTATTTCCAAAAACACCGCTGTTTCTCAAGGCAAGTGGGTCAGAACCAACGCGATTGAACTTACGGACGACATGGTTACTCGCCTTAATTCGGCAAAGCATGTAAATCTTAAGTTTGATTCCACAAATGATAGCGCCGAGTATTATATCAAGGAAATAGCGTTCTTTAAATCTGAGGATGATGCATACGCTTACTACGGTGACGCCGTTAATCTTGAGGCGGGTGTTGCAAAGATGTACTTTGGCCCCGGTGGTAATGCACATGTTCGTTATGACCTCGATAAGTGTGGTGAATCCGAGTATGTTGCAGAAGAATGTGCGGTAGAAATCAAATATGCCGATGAAACAAGCTTTGCCGGTTTCCCCTACATAGCAAAAGTGAAATTCAATAATACCGGAAAGATCACAGAAGACAAGAAATTTGTCCGTGTACTGTATAAATCAAACAGCTCTGATGATGATGCGACTGTAGATTTCAGGATAAAGTGCGATGCTACTGGTGCGGAAGCGGCGTTTGCATCTGTCAAGAGCAATACGAACGGTGCTTTTGAGCTTTCCGATACTGTCGAACTGCCCGCAGAAATCGTAAACAGGCTTGGCGGTCTTAATGGTGTGAGCGCAAATCACGTTTCGCTCATCGCCTCCACAACTTCACAAGCCACAACCGATACATTCCTTATAAAAGCGCTGTACTTCTTTGATTCGGAAGAATCAGCCAATAACGCTGATATATATATATTGCCGGAGATTCCCACAGAGTTTACCATTAACGGTAACTCTATTGAAGATTATCAGATAGTTATAAGCAAGGATGCTGTTCAAAGCGTTATCAAAGCAGCCGGTTCTCTCCAACAGCACATTGCAATATTAACCGATGTATTTGTTCCGATCATAGCCGATGATCAGGAATCTGTTCAGCCGTATGAAATTTTGGTTGGTCGTTCTAACCGAGAGCTTTCGTATTCTGTTCTTGACGACTACGATGACGGTGAGGATTACGCAAAGAGATATTACGCCGGTCTTGACGGCGACACGCTTATTATCAGCGGTAATGCTTCCATCTCGACCTCTGCGGCATGCGATGTTTTCAGTGACAACTATCTTTATATGAATACTATCTACTATCCCGAAAATGTAGCTATCACTGATGAATTCAATTATGCTGGTCTTGATGACTCGCTCACGGATGGTTCAGACTATTGGAATGCTGTTACAAACGTAGAGAAGCCTAATGTATTCACCGAACCGTTCGCTGTTGACCGCGGATTTTTCTCGGAAGAAAATGATGATGATTACTTCACCATAAAAAATGGTGTCCTTAATGCATCCACAGAGGATTTTGCTGTTGCATATATGCAGGTGTTCGAGAAGAACGCAACTGTAAGTGCTGACTTCTGCTACGATGAAGCCGATAGAGATGCTGAGTTTGGTGTTATGCACCGTTACACCGGTGCCGGTGCATTTGTCAAGGCGGGATACGATTTTAAAAACAGCAGATGGTACATTTCCTTTAGAGAGGGCGTTGATTTCCCTGAAATCGTGCGAGCTTCCAAAAACGAAACTATCGAAAGTGGAAATACATACACCATCTCGCTCACTGTAGATGGCGACACAGCTTCGCTCTCTGTCAACGGAGAAGAAATAATAACCAAGTATATGGCTGACGACATCTATCATGTAACCCCCGGAAAGCCCGGTGTATTCGCTAAAGGCGTTACTAATCTTACTATAGATAATTTTGAACTCGTACAGCTCTCCGGTCAGGGCACAATTCTCAGAAATATTACCCATACCAAGCTCCCTATTGATTCATATACTGAGGGTGGTACGGTTGTAAAGCTCAACAACGGAGAACTCATTTACACTCATCACAGTTACACCGGATTTAAATCCGTAGACGGCGGTAAGACATGGATCGAGCTTGACGAGAGATGGGCAACGACCGGCGGTTACCCGCAGTACATTCGTCTTAATGACGGTGTAACTATAGCGAAGGTTGCCGCAGGCGACGATGGCATATATTTCTATACTTCTTCAAACAGTACCGGTACAAAATGGAGCAACGGCGTCAAAATCTGTGGATTGTACTTTGAGTATGGTGATGTTGTTTATGATGGTAATACAGAAGGCTATCCTAAAATCGTCGCATCCAACATGAATGATAAACTTACACAAGGTGAATATGTCAACAAACTGAACCCGGGCAGACTTTATTACTGCCAGACCTATGGCGATGTCGAGGTTTCTTTCCCCGGTGATGACACCCCGAGAGCTACTTTCTGTAAATTTTTCTATTCAAACAATGGTGGCGCAAAGTGGTATGAGTTCGATACTTCCTCTTGGGAGATCGAGGGAAATGAAGACATTTATAAGTTTGGCGAATGTAAGATTATTGAGCTTGCCGACGGAACTCCGAGAGTTTATTGCTCTTGGACTGACTACGGATGCATAGTTTACGCTGATGCATATCAAGAAGACGGCGTCTGGAAGTTCGGCCCGCTTCAGAAAATGACTGATTTCCGTTGCGCACGTTCCTCTATGCAGATTGCAAAAGACCCTTATGCCGAAAACGGCACCACCTACTATATGGTATGGGTAAATGCGTTTGACTACGAACTCCAGACCGCTATCAGCACCGGTGATCCCAAGCGTGCTTCTAATATGCCTCGTGCAGCGCTTAGCCTTGCTAAGTCTACCGACGGTGAAAACTGGGAATACATTGGTGACCTTTGGAGATGGGAAAGCAGCTATAAGTATCTGCAAGCGCCCCTCAACCATATTGTTGACCCATTTATTACGATTACCGAAGATGCAGTAATCTGCGGCACGGGTCTTTCTGAATATCTCCCTGCTGCCGATAACGACAATTCCACCCACGGTGCGCAGCGTCAGCATATCTGGACAATCGACAAATTTACTCTTGAGGAATTCAAGCCGTTCGTTTCCGATGATGAGGGATCTGCCGGAACGCTCGATGAACTCACGAAGCTCTGCAGAGCTATTGCAAATTGGAACGGATACGACATTGATTTCTACCAGGAATACAAGACCAGCTTCGATCTCAACCGTGACGGCGAGATTGATTCTATTGATGCTATAATCTTTGAACGTCATTTGGCTGGTTGGGACGGCTATGATGCACTTCCCTTCAACAGCAACTCCGCAAGCTGATAGTTTTATAAACAAAGGCTTCCCTTCACGGGAAGCCTTTGTTTATCCGATCACACTTTGAATCCGCATTGTAACTTATAAAATAAATCCTCACCGATAGAAAACGGTGAGGACTTATTTTAACATTTGAAGCAATCATTTCTCGCGGCGGCTTTTTACGCGGCGAACTATGGATTTGATAGAGAAAAGAGCCACTGCACATACCGCGGCAAGCACCAGCAAAGTGGGAAGCGCGTAAACAAAGTCTAAGGCAAAGTCACGGCATCCGTCAACAAAATCTGTCCAGCTTTCGCGGAATGCTATGCTTATCTGCTCGCCGAAGCTCTTGGGGGCTTGTATTATCTCTGTGTACTCAACCACTTCGTCGAGATTCAGATGTACAGTAGAATAGGATACTTGACTGTCGTAGCGGCGGAGCGTGCCGGTGTATGACTCGATCTCATAGCGTACCTCGGATAGCCTTTGCTCAAGTGTAATGAGATACTCAAGCTCTGTTGCCTTCTCAAGCATTGCTAAAAGACGTTCTTCTTCAATCTTCAGAGTTTCGATGCGGGTATCCACATCATAATACTGATCGGTGATATCATTGATATTGGAAGATTCGCTTACAATGTTGATATTTCCGCCAAGGCCGGAGCGGAACGCATCAAGCTTGTCTGCCGGTATACGCAGGGTGTAGTTGGCGGATCTGGCGATTACTGAGGAGGAGTATCGGATACTTCCCCCGGAGCGTGAGGAGGATTCAATGTATCCGCCAAGACCGGTACAAAGCTGCTCAAGCGCAACGGTGGCATTATCAAAAGCCTTTGTTTCTGCATTGATGCGCAGTGTGCGGATTATTTTACGCTGTGCCAATGGATCGCCGGAGGGATCAGAGGTATCGGTCATTTCACTCGGTGCATCATACTTGACAGTTCCGTCCGCAGTGGAAGCATTGCTCACATAGCCCAGTGAACCGCCGGACTCCGCTTCATAGAAGTAGTCAAATTTTGAGTCGCTGCTTGTCATCATGTCGTTTGCTTCAGCATATGAACCGCAGGAAGCACAGGTAAGTGAGGTGACCATCAGCATAGTAACAGCCAATAATGCGGGGAAAATACGTTTTTTCATTTTGTGACACGTCCCTTCTAAATGTTTATTATTCTAATTTTATTCCTTTGATAGTATAGACGCTAAAAGGCAAAAAAAGTTCCGTTTGTTATAGAAAATTTTTGAAAAAGGTTGACCTTAAACAAATAATATGCTATACTGATGATGCCTATAATGTAAAAAACAAAGGAGAAACACCATGGAATTTGATATTTTGGACAGAAGACCGCTTTATTGGCGAATTCCACATCCAGAAACTGTGAATGTAGAGAATCCGGTTCACTTCACCACCGATTTCGATACAGACGAGGGCTATTTCAGCGAGGAGAACGGCACGAAACTGTGCTACATCAAGGATAGCTCACTTGTAGTCCCCTCTGATAATGACGGCGCACTTACCATGATGCACGTTTTCGAGAAAAACGTGTCTTTAAGCGCAAGATTTATGTATCGCGATTCCGACATGGAGAATCATCCCCAGCTTACATTTATACTCCGCTACAACTGCCCTGAGGCATATGTAAAGGTTAAATATCTTCCCAATACTAAGGTGTGGGGGCTTTACTCCGCAGAGGGACTTGACTTCCCTGCTATCAAATACATCGAAAAAGAGGGCTTTGAGTGTAAGGAAAACGTATGGTACGACATGAACTTTACACTTAGCGGTACTACCGCCACCGTTACTCTCAACGGCGAAACCGTATTTGAGATAAAGGATGTAAAGCATCCTTCACCCGGACGCATTGCGTTCTCCTCAAAGGATACTACAATGCTTATCGACAAGATGGATGCTGCTCTCCTTTCCGGTGAAGGCACTATTTGGAAGAACGTAGTACATAACAAGCTCCCGGACGACAGCTACCGCGAGGGCGGCACCGTTATCGAGATGTCGGACGGCAACCTCACCTACATCCACAAAAGCGGTGCAACATTCACATCCGACAAGCACGGCACTACCTGGGAAAGAGCCGCCGAGCCATGGACTAACACATACGGCTACCCCAACATCATTCGCCTTGACAACGGTGAGCTTCTTAAGATAGGCATCCGTGAGGTTGACGGTAAGAAATACCAGTGCTCCATGAACTCCTCTGATGACGGTAAAACTTGGGTGGACGGCGGTATTATATGCGAAACGCCCTACAACAGTGATCGCGGCCCCACAACCGCTTATGCCGGCAACATGAACGACAAGATCATGCAGTTTAAAAACGGCAGAGTTTACTACAGCCAGAACTTCGACGCTTATGCAAAAAACCAAATGGCGTATGACCTTTATTGGGTATTCTGCGGCTTCTACTACTCCGACGACTACGGTAAGACATGGACAAAGGCTAAGTCCATGTCATGGGACATTTCCGGTGATATTCCCCGTTTCGGTGAGTGCAAGGTGCTGGAATGTGCCGACGGTACTATAAGAATGTACAATTCTTGGAATCAGCTTGGATGCGTTGTATATTCAGAGTCTTACGACGGCGGCGACACATGGAGTCCCATGGTGAAAATACCGGAACTTCCCTGCGCTTCTTCTTCCATGCAGTTTGTTAAGGACACCTACGCCGACAATGATTACACTTACTACATGGTATGGGTACACAATATCCCTCGCGGAACTGCTGCTCTCCCCCGCAACCGTCTTGCTCTTGCTAAGACCACTGACGGTAAGAACTGGAAGTATCTCGGAGATATCTGGTGTTTTGAGTCCGAATATGCATTCGGTTGGGACGTTGCGCACATCGTTGACGCTTTCATCAAGACCACAAAGGATTACATAATCTGCGGTGCAGGCTTCTCTGAGCGCATCGGACGCAAAGAGTGCGGCGACTCCGCCCACCACGGTCAAAGACAGCATATTTTCAGCATTAGAAAGGACACGCTCCCCGAAGGCGGCCCTATTCCACCTGCAAGATAATATAACGAAAGACCGCCTCACTTTAAGTGGGGCGGTCTACGTTTGTATAGGAAAACGGGTCGCTTTCAAGCACTTCGCTGTAGCGATGTGCTTGAAAGCTCCGCAAAGAACTTTACACACGGGGAAAACAAAACTGTAGTCCCCTACACCAAACCGTTCGGACGCACCATTCGCGCCGCCTGCATGGGTCGGCATTCCGGCGGCTTGGGGAACGGTAATCGCTTGTGTGGCTCAATGTAACTTGGCGCTAAACTTAGTTTAGCGTAAGCCGACGGCGGATAGCGTAGCGGTGTGCCACAATTGGTGCGTATACCACATCTATCGTACATGCGAACGATTGCGAAAATCCAATCGTTCCGCCGCGCATAGCCGCCATGGTACAGGCGACGCAAATGGCAACGGCATGCGCCGCAGAGGAGCGGCGGCAAGCGTCCCCCCCAAACGCACGAAGCCGCCCAATAAAGGGCGGCTTCGCATTTTCAGGTATTGCGGTCAACCTTCTTCATAACCTTAAGATTGCCTATCTTCTTAGAGCGAGTATCAAGCTCCGAAAGCACCTCGTCGAGCGCAAGACCGCGCTCGTTCATCATCACTATGAGGTGATACATAAGGTCGGATATCTCATTCTTAAGCTCCTCGTTGTCGCCGTTTTTGGCGGCGATAACGGTTTCTGTGCACTCCTCGCCTACCTTTTTAAGGATCTTGTCAAGTCCCTTTTCAAAAAGATAGCAGGTGTATGAGCCTTCCTCGGGACTTTCCCGTCTGCCGGCGATCACGGATTCAAGCTCTTTTAAAACATTGTCGTTCATTGTAAATTTCCTCTCATTCTTCTGTATATAAGTCGCGGTAGAAGCATGTGCGGTTGCCAGTGTGGCACGCCGCGCCGACCTGCTCAACAATCACAAGAAGCGTGTCCTCGTCGCAGTCGTAGGAGAGCTTCTTTACTCTCTGTACATGCCCCGAGGTTGCGCCCTTGTTCCAAAGCTCGCCTCTGGAACGGCTCCAAAACCAGGTTAGACCCGTTTCAAGGGTCAGCTTCAGCGATTCCTCGTTCATGTAGGCAAGCATAAGCACTTCGCCGTTTTTAACATCCTGCACGATGGCAGGTATAAGCTCGGCTTTCTTAAAAAACACCTTTAGATCAACGCTTTTATCAATCATTTCGCACCTCAAAGTCTTACGGGAATACCATTTTCCTTAAGATATTCCTTAACCTCTCTTACACTAAGCTCGCGGAAATGGAAAAGGCTTGCCGCAAGCGCCGCATCACAGCCGCTTTCCTTGAAAATGTCCGCAAAATGCTGTACATTTCCGCCGCCGCCCGATGCGATTACGGGGATGTTCACGCTGTCGGCTACAGCTTTTGTAAGCTCAATGTCGAAGCCGTTTTTCGTACCGTCGGTGTCCATAGAGGTCACGAGAAGCTCTCCTGCGCCAAGACGCTCCGCTTCCTTTGCCCATTCAATGGCATCAATGCCCATGTCCTTGCGTCCGCCGTTTATGTACACGGTAAAATGACCGTCGGCGCATCTTTTGGCATCAATTGCAAGCACCACGCACTGACTGCCGAATTTGTCAGCGGCATCAGCGATTATGCGCTTGTTTAGCACCGCCGCCGAGTTTACGGCAACCTTGTCAGCCCCCGCAAGAAGCATCTCGCGGAAATCGTCCACCGTGCGGATTCCGCCTCCAACGGTAAATGGCATGAATACTTCCCTTGCGGTGCGCTCCACCACATCAACAATGGTCTTGCGCTTGTCGCTTGAAGCAGTGATATCAAGAAACACAAGCTCGTCCGCCCCTTGAGTATTGTAGAACTTCGCGCTTTCCACGGGATCGCCTGCATCGCGGAGTCCCACGAAGTTTACTCCCTTTACAACGCGCCCGTCCTTAACGTCAAGGCACGGGATTATTCTTTTTGAAAGCATATTATAAGTCCCCTTCCGCCACCTTCACAGCCTCGGCAAGTGAAAGCGAGCCGCTGTAAATGGATTTTCCGCAAATCGCGCCGTAGAGCTTCATCTTAGCAAGGTCGCGGATGTTACCGATGTCACGGATTCCGCCGCTTGCGATAATATTGATGGATACAGCCGCGGAGAGAGCGGAAAGCTGTTTAGTATTCGGGCCTGTCAGTGTTCCGTCGCGGCTGATGTCGGTGAAAATAACGTATTTCACGCCCATTTTCTCCATTTCACGCGCAAGGTCGATGTAGTTTACGTTCGATTCCTCAAGCCAACCCGCGGTCTTTACCATACCGTCAAGGGCATCTATCCCAACAGCGATATGGTCGCTTCCGTACTCCTTTATAGCCTCGCGCACAAGTCCCGGATTTGTAAGAGCCGCCGAACCGATAATAACGCGGTCAATGCCGCGGCTTAGGTAGTATTCTACCGCATCCATGCCGCGGATTCCGCCGCCCACCTCGATGGGCACGTTAACGCGCTTTGCAACCTCGGTATAGATGTCGCCGTTCACAAGAACGCCCTCTTTTGCGCCGTCAAGGTCAACCATATGGATGTATCCGGCTCCGCTTTTTACAAAAGAAAGCGCGGTTTCCACGGGATCGGCGGCAACCTTCTCCGCAGTGCCGTACTCGCCCTTGGTAAGCCGCACGCACATGCCGCCAAGTATATCAATTGCAGGAAGTATTATCATCTACTAACCCCCAGAATTCACGAAGAATATTAAGTCCCACGCTTTCGCTTTTTTCGGGGTGGAACTGACAGCCGTACACGTTGCCCCTTGCAACTATAGCCGTTACCTCACTGCCGTAGTCGGACACCGCCACAAGGTCGGCAGGATCCTTCATTATTGCCTTGTATGAGTGAACGAAGTAGACCTGATCCCCCGTTTTCAGCGCCTTGGTAATTGGCGAGGGATTTATAACCGTAAGCTCGTTCCAGCCCATGTGGGGCACTTTCAGTCCCACATCCTCGATCTTTACCACCTCGCCGCCGATGAGGGAAAGTCCCGAACACTCGCCGAACTCGTAGCTTTTATCGAAAAGAAGCTGCATGCCAAGGCAAATGCCAAGCATTGGTTTAGTTTTGGTGAAATCCTTTATAAAAGCATCAAGCCCCGTTTCCGTAAGGCGTTTCATGGCATCGGGAAATGCGCCGACACCGGGAAGCAAAAGCCCGTCAGCCGCCGAAAGCTCGTCCATACTGTCCGAAATAAAGCTCTTTGCGCCTATATAGTCAAGGGCGTTCTTCACGCTGTGAAGATTTCCCATGCCGTAATCTATAATTCCGATTTTTTTCATGTAGTTCTCCATTATTTATTAAAGGCATCCCTTAGCCGACAGCACCGCACCGGATTTCGGCTTGATGGCATCCGCAAGTGCATGGGCGAACGCCTTAAACAGCGCCTCAACCATGTGATGATCGTTGTCGCCGTATAAAACCGCGAGATGGAGCGTTGCGCCCATGTTAAACGCCACAGCGCGGAAGAATTCCGTCACCATCTGTGTATCAAACTCACCTATCACAGGCGCTTTCGGGGTATAATCGCAAACCAGATAGGGTCTGCCCGAAATATCAATAACGCATCTTGCAAGCGCCTCGTCCATGGGAATAAAGGAAGTACCGTAACGGCAAAGAGGCTCATTTTTTGATGTAATTTCCGAAAGAAGCTTACCGAGAACGATGCCCACATCTTCAATTGTGTGGTGGCAGTCCACGTTAAGGTCACCTGTCATTTCAAGGGTGATAAGCGAGTCGGAATGAATGGCGAGAGAGTTAAGCATGTGATCGAAAAAGCCTACACCGCTTGTACCCGAAAGACCGGTCTTATCCGCTTCAAAGCTTACGCTCATGGAAATTTTTGTTTCCAAAGTGTTTCTTACAAGTGTTGCCTTTGCCGTGCTCATGCAAGCACCTCCTTAAATTTTTCAAAAAATACGTCACATTCCGTGGCAGTACCTGCCGTGATACGCAGATATGAGCCCATACAGCGCACCGCAACGCCCTTATCCATAAGCGCCGCATGGATACGCTTCGCCTCGTCCGCCGAACACATCTCCATAAACACGAAGTTTGCAGACGTGTCGAGTATACGCTTTATCTTATCCGATGTAAGCTTTATAAGCTCACCACGCATATAGGAAAGATTCTCTTTTATCTTTTTTGTGTTCGCCGCAATTTCATCGGCGTGGGACAGAATGATCTTGCCGAAAACCTGAGAAACGGTGTTCACATTGTAGGGGCTTTTTATCTTTTTGACCGCAAGAATAAGCTCCTCGGAGGCGATCATGAAGCCAAGCCTTAAAGCCGCCGAGCCGAACGCCTTGGACATGGTTTTTAAAACGATAAGATTATCGTACTTACCAACAAGGTCTATGACGCTCTCGCTGTCAGGTGAAAACTCCATGTAAGCCTCGTCCACCACCACAATAGCGTCTGTACTCTCTATGAAAGAAACGATATCCTCACGCTTCGCGCACCATCCGGTGGGGTTGCAGGGATTGGAGAAAAGCACCATTTTCGTGCCGCTTTCCTTAACCGATGCAAGAAGCTTCGTAAAATCTATCTCAAACTTCTCCGTCTTTTCAAAGCGCACCTCGTTTGCTCCTGCAAGATAGGAGTAAAAGGCGTACATGGAAAAGTCGGGCATAGCCACAGTCACCATGTCGCCCACGTCAAGAAGTCCGCTTACAATAAGGCTGATAAGCTCGTCCGAGCCGTTTCCTGCCACTACATTTGCGCTCTTTACGGAAAACACCTTTGAAAATTCGGAAATAAGCTCCGAAGCGTATGGGTCTGGATAGCGGTTAAAGGGAATCTCATAAACCGCCGCCGCAAGCTCATCAAGCACCGCCTTTGACGGTACAAAGGGGCTTTCGTTAGCATCAAGCCTTACGGGCACGGGGGTGAGATTTGGCGAATACGCCTCTAATTTTTTAACCTTTTCGGGAATAAGATTTCGGATCATTGTGTAGTTTCCTTTATTTTAATCTCTGTTCAATGGAGTTTGCGTGAGCCGACAAACCTTCCGCATTTGCGAAGGTGATTATCTTCTCGCCCACCGCCTTTAAAGCCGCTTCGCTGTAGTAGAGATAGCTTGATTTCTTTATAAAGCTGTCAACGCCGAGCGCCGAGGAAAATCTCGCCGTACCGTTGGTGGGAAGCACATGGTTAGGGCCTGCGAAGTAGTCGCCGAGAGGCTCGGGAGCGTTGTCGCCGAGGAATATTGAACCTGCGTTCTTTATAAGCGGAAGAAGCGCGAAGGGATCGGCTACGGATAATTCCAGATGCTCGGGAGCAATTTTATTTGAAAGCTCTGCCGCTTCACTAAGAGAATCAACAATTACCGCCGCCCCATAGGAATCGAGGGAACGGTCGATAATATCGTGACGTGCGAGGGTTGCTTTCTGAAGCACTATCTCCTTTTCTACCGCATTAACAAGTGCTTCGCTTGTGGAAATAAGTATGGATGCCGCCATTGGATCATGCTCCGCCTGACTCATGAGGTCAGCGGCAACGTATGCGGGATTTGCCCTCTCATCGGCGATAACAAGCACCTCGGAAGGGCCTGCGATCATGTCAATATCC
>JAZRGK010000021.1:0-42438 GCA_045644145.1 Candidatus Flemingiibacterium sp. | reverse complement strand
CTTCAACATGGTTTCCGTTGACGGCGACACATCCACAAACGATATGGTTACCGTAATGGCTTCCGGCAAGGCAGGAAACGCTGAAATCACCGCAGAGGGTGAGGATTACGGTGCGTTCAAGGCAGGTCTTGAGGCTATCTGCCGCAGACTTTCTATTGCCATTGCTTCCGACGGCGAGGGCGCAACCAAGCTTATTCAGTGCTGTGTGCGCAACTTTACCGACAAGGACGGTGCTAGAGCACTCGCCAAGTCCGTTATCAGCTCATCTCTCGTAAAGACCGCAATGTTCGGTGCGGACGCCAACTGGGGACGCATCCTCTGCGCTCTCGGTTACGCAGGAATCGACATTGACACGGATAAGATCGACGTTAAGTTCGTAAGCCATGCAGGCGAGATTCTCGTGTGCGAGAACGGACGCGGCGTTGCGTTCTCTGAGGAGCTTGCAAAGGAGATTCTCCTTCGCCGTCACATCACCATTGATGTTGACATGAAGTCCGGCGACGAATCCGCAACCGCATACGGATGCGATCTGTCCTATGAATATGTAAGAATCAATGGAGACTACAGGTCATAATCACTGCGTGATTATGACCTAAGAAGATTTTCGGTTCTGCTGTCAATGACAGCAGTTTTGCACGGCGATGCCGTACAAAAACACCGAAAACTTCGCGATATGTTTCTGCGTTTCCTACACACATAAAAAAGAGGTAAATAAAATGAATTTTCTTTCTAACATGGAAAAAGCCACAATACTTACGCAGGCGCTTCCTTACATACAGAAATACACCGGCAAGACCGTAGTTGTAAAATACGGCGGAAATGCCATGATAAACGAGGGACTTAAAGAGGCGGTTATATCCGACCTTGTGCTTCTCACCCTTGTAGGCATCAACGTGGTGCTTGTGCACGGCGGCGGGCCTGAGATTTCCGAGATGCTTAAGCGCGTCGGCAAGGAGTCGAAGTTCATCAACGGACTTCGCTACACAGACGACGAAACTATCGAGATCGTTCAGATGGTGCTTGCAGGCAAGACCAACAAGGATCTTGTAAACAAGATCGAGCGTATCGGCGGCAAGGCGGTAGGTCTTTGCGGTATCGACGGCGGCATGATCAAGGCTCACAAGCTTGAGGGCGATGCCGATTACGGCAACGTGGGCGAGATCTACGAGGTTGACACATCCATTATCAAGGACAACATCGACAAGGGCTACATCCCCGTAGTTTCCACCGTCGCTCTCGGTGACGATGATTCTTCCGTGTACAATATCAACGCCGACACCGCGGCTTGCAAGATAGCAATAGCTCTCGGCGCATCTAACTTCCTGCTTCTCACCGACATCCGCGGCGTTATGCGCGATGTTAAGGACGAGGACACCCTTATTCCCGAAATCAGACTTAGCGAGGTGGACGGACTTATCGAAGAGGGCGTTATCAGCGGCGGAATGATCCCCAAGGTTCAGTGCTGTGTTGACGCAGTAAAGGGCGGTATCGCGCACACCGTTATCCTTGACGGACGTATCGCGCACTCCATTCTTATTGAAATGCTCTCCGATGAGGGTATCGGTACACTATTTAAAGCATAAAAACTTCGTTTTTATGCCAGGAAGTTTTTCACTTTCGCGTCACTGACGCGAATTTCCGTCAGTTGCCGCAGGCAACTGCTGAAACCGCGAAAAACTTCGCGCCACTGACGTTTTAATTTACAGCGTTAAATCATCTTCAAAAATCAGGAAGGAACGGTCATAAAATGACTTCAAACGAAATAATCGCTCTTGACAAGGCGAATATCATGCAAACCTACGGCAGACTTAATATTGTGCCCGTATCGGGAA
This sequence comes from Candidatus Flemingiibacterium sp., assembly GCA_045644145.1. Taxonomy (GTDB): domain Bacteria; phylum Bacillota; class Clostridia; order Oscillospirales; family CAG-272; genus Flemingiibacterium. Next base: position 40,606 of record JAZRGK010000021.1, on the reverse strand, counting down.
AAAATGCCACAATGTGTGATGCTGACGGAAAAACATACATAGACTTTACCAGCGGTATCGGCGTTAACGCTCTCGGATGGTGCGATGAGGGATGGATTTCCGCTGTTACCGAACAGCTTGGCAAGATCCAGCACTTTTCAAACTACTTCTATTGCGAATCCGCAGGCAGACTTGCCGAAAATCTTATATCCGCATCCGGACTCCGCCGTGTGTTCTTTGGTAACTCCGGTGCTGAGGCAAACGAGGGCGCAATAAAGCTTGCGAGAAAGTACTCATTCGACAAGTACGGCGAGGGCAGAGCCACCATAATTACGCTCCAAAGCTCCTTCCACGGACGCACTGTAACAACTCTTGCGGCAACGGGTCAGGACGTGTTCCACCAGTATTTTTATCCCTTCACCGAGGGCTTCAAGTATGTGCCGGCGAACGACATTGACGCTATGCGCGAGGCTATGACCTCGGACGTATGCGCGGTATTTGCCGAGCCTATACAGGGCGAGGGCGGCGTGAATCTGCTTTGCCCCGAATATGTAAAGGCGCTTCGCGCACTTTGCGATGAACGTGACGTGCTTCTCGTATTCGACGAGGTGCAGACCGGTATCGGAAGATGCGGCAAGTTGTTCGGATTTGAACATTTTGACGTGAAGCCTGACATTCTCACCCTTGCAAAAGGTCTTGGCGGCGGACTTCCAATCGGCGCGTTCATCGGGGGCGAAAAGGTTGAAAATACGCTTACCGCCGGGATGCACGGCTCAACATTCGGCGCAAATCCCGTAGTTGCCGCAGGCGCGTGTCACGTTATCGACCGCGTGAACACTCCCGAATTTTTGGCTGAGGTTGAAAAGAAGGGCAAATATATAATTGACAGCATAATGTCGAAGAATCCCTCAAAGGTGACGGCTGTTCGCGGTCGGGGACTTATGCTCGGCTTTGCAGTAAACGTAAATCCCAAGGACATTCTTCATGTCTGCGCGGACAACGGGCTTCTCGTGCTCACCGCAGGCAAGGACGTAGTACGTCTTCTTCCGCCGCTGACTATATCCTACGAGGAAATCGACAAGGGCTGCGAAATTCTCGCAGATGCTCTTGGCGCAAATTAAAATTCAAATGCATGATAGGGATTTTCCATATCTCCGATATACAATGTGTCTGTTATAAAATAGCAGCAGCCGAGCGGATAAGGGGTGTCGGGGAGAAACCGTATCGGCGTTTGAGAGCAGGGTTTCCCCCCTACAGGGGATAGCCCGCAGAGCGGGCGCAAGGGGCAGAGCCCCTTGATAAAACAAAACAGAAAGGATTTTTACCATGTACAACGATCTTTTGAAAATGGCAGATCTCAATAAAGAGGAAATAAACGACATATTAAACCTTGCGATGCAGCTTAAATACGAAACCAAGAACGGCATCGAGCACAAGCATCTTGCAGGTCAGACTCTGGGCATGATCTTCCAGAAGGCATCTACCAGAACAAGAGTTTCATTTGAAACCGGTATGTATCAGCTTGGCGGTCAGGCGCTGTTTCTGTCCTCACGCGATCTGCAGATCGGACGCGGCGAGCCGGTTGAGGACACCGCCCGTGTTCTGTCACGCTATCTTAACGGTATCATGATCCGCACCTTCGCGCAGAAAGAGGTTGAGGATCTCGCCGAGTACGCAAGTATTCCGATAATCAACGGTCTTACGGACTACTGCCACCCCTGTCAGGTGCTTGCAGACCTTCAGACCATCCGCGAGTTCAAGGGTGGCTTTGACGGGCTTAAGATGTGCTACATCGGCGACGGCAACAACATGGCAAACTCCCTTATCGTAGGCGGTCTTACCGTAGGTATGAAGGTTTCCTGCGCATGTCCCGAGGGTTATCGCCCCGACGGTCAGGTGCTTGATTTCGCCAAGGCTTACGGCGATGCATTCACCCTCACCGACAGCGTTTTAGAGGCAGCACAGGGTGCAGATGTACTGTTCACTGATGTATGGGCATCCATGGGTCAGGAAGACGAAGCCGAGAAGCGCAAGATCGCCTTCAAGGGCTATCAGATCAACGACGAAGTAATGGACGTTGCCGCCAAGGATGCTATGGTTCAGCACTGCCTGCCCGCTCACCGCGAGGAAGAAATCACCGCCAAGGTATTCGAAGCTCACGCCGCTGAAATCTTCGAGGAAGCCGAAAACAGACTCCACGCTCAAAAAGCCGTTATGGTTAAGCTGATGGGGAAGAAGTAAGCGATAATCGCAATCTCCATTGATACAGCACAAAGAAGCAGGGCTTTTTGTGTCGCGTAAGCGAAGCGTCGCGTTTAAAACAGCCGTTATGGTTAAGTTAATGGGCAAAAAGTAAAAAATCACCGCCTCACTCAATGTGGGGCGGTAATTTTGTGCGTATGGAATACGGGTCGCTTTTTGAAAAAAGCTCCGCAAAAACTTTATACAGGGGTACAAACAAAACTGTAGGGGACGGCGCCCACGACGTCCCATTCGAATCCACAGATTCGCGCCGCCTGCATGGCGCATAACCATTCCGGCGCCTTGGGTTGGCGGGAATCCATTGGTACGCCAAACAAGCCAATATTAGGTAGGGGAGGGGCTTGCTCCCCCCGTTTTGTGTAGTGGTCAATGTCCTTGACAACTCGTATTTGCTGGTGCACACAAAATCAGGCAATATTTGATGTGGCAGTTTTTTTACAAACTATTGACATAGGTGAAATTTTTATGGTATAATAAGAATGCGACATAAATCGAATATTCACTTATTTACAGTAGGTGTACGTTTTTACTTTCGGTAAAAATGTACGCTCCCTTTTGTGCACCTGTTGTGATAAGTGTGTAAAAGAAGATTTATGTCGCAGTAAACGGAGCTACCATTTTTCGTGCGTGGCTTCGGCTGCGCACTTTTATTATGCTTAAATGTATGTGAAACTGCGTATTTTTGAATATATTATAACATTGGAGGCAGTTATGAAAAAGACAGCGTTAATTTTATTTATGGTGCTTGTTATGTCAATTTCGTCTATAACAGGGTGTGGAAAAAAAGAGAACACGTTCGGTGATAATAACTTGTTTAACCATGGACTTATGGTATGGCAATCATCAGATGGTTTGTACGGATGCTTAAACAAAAATGGTGAGTGGATGATAGAGCCACAATTTGATGAGATAGGGGATTTTACCGAAAATGGTTTGACATGGGTTGTAGTTGACGGGAAATATGGCTACATAAATGAAAAAGGCAAGTATGTGATAGCACCGCAATTTGATGGAGCAGGGGAGTTTGCCGAGAACGGATTAGCATTGGTCAATGTTGGCGGAATATGGGGAAAATATGGCTACATAAATGAAAAAGGCAAATATGTGATAGAGCCACAATTTGATAATGCAGGGGAGTTTGCCGAGAATGGTTTAGCAAGGGTTGAAGTTGATGACGAATATGGTTACATAAATGGAAAAGGCAAATATGTGATAGAGCCGCAATTTTATTGGGTAGGGGATTTTACCGAAAACGGTTTGGCAATGGTTCAAGGTTACGACGGATTCGGCTACATAAATGAAAAAGGCAAAGTTGTTATAGAACCGCAATTTAGTTGGGCAGGGAATTTTGCCGAAAACGGTTTGGCATGGGTTGTAGGTTACGACGGATACGGTTACATAAATGAAAAGGGGAAATTTGTTATAGAACCGCAATTTTATAATGCCAGCGATTTCTACGATGATGGCTACGCAATCGTGGAAAAAGTAGACGTTTATACCCGTTATTCAGAAACTATGGTGATTGACAGCAAAGGCAAATGTGTGCTGAACATTACAGAAATGCTTCTTAACAGTGGAAAATAATTGTACAACTTTTAAGGTATTATGCTTACACAACAAATCGGCAGAGAGCTGACACTCCCTGCCGATTTTCTATACAATTTTGCACTTACGCGCCGCGCTTCCTTTCGGGAAGCTGTGAAATAATAATCGCCGCGAACATGATGACGGAGCCTGCAAGCTCGCGTCCGGTGGGGAACTGCGAGAGCACCACCATGCTCGTCAGCACCGCGAACACCGATTCAAGGCTCATAAGCAGCGATGCAACGGTAGGCTCGGTGTACTTCTGACCAACGATCTGAAGCGTGTAGGCGATGCCGCTTGAAAGTATGCCGGCATAGGCGATGGGAAGCCATGCGGCAAGCAGTACGCTGAATGTGGTTTCCTCGAAAATAAGCGCGATCACCGTGGCAAAGATAAAGGTCACGAAAAACTGCAGACATGACAGCTTTACTCCGTCAACACGGGGTGAAAAATAGTCTACTATCAGAATGTGCAATGAGAACACCACCGCGCATATCATTAAGAATATGTCGCTTGCGGCAAGAGTCAGTCCCTCTGTCATGCAGAGAAGATAAAGTCCCACAACGCCCATGCCCACGCATATCCAGATAACGGGGCGGAGCTTCTTTCCGATAAAGATGCCGAAAAGCGGCACCAGGAGAATGTACATGGCGGTAACAAAGCCTGCTTTGCCGGAATTGTCGCCGGTCATGCCAAGCTGTTGGAGTCCCGAAGCGGCGGTAAGAGCCGCCCCACAGAAAAGTCCGCCGAGAAGTAAGAGCTTTGCGGTCTTTTTGTCCGGCTTTTCGTATGTGCCGGATTTTTTTGCAATACCGTCCTTTATAAAGCTTACTGGAATAAGAAATAAGAAGCCAAGTAAGGAACGGGACGCAAGAAACGTGAATGGCGGAACGGCTTCACTCGCTACGCTCTGTGCCACAAAGGTGGAACCCCACAGAACAGCCGCAACAAGCAACGCCAGGTTGCCGAAAAGTCGTTTTGCTTTCATTTTAGTGTTTTTTGCCTTTCTGTATAGATATAATTACCCCCAAAGCCGTAAAACGGCTTTGGGAGTCGAGATAAAAACGATTTTAACGGTCCTCGCGGAAATAGGGATTACCCAGTGCCGCAGGTGCTTGGTATTCTTTTTTCTTCCTGAGAGTAATAAATACCAGCGCAACAATAGTCATAACATAGGGAAGCATATCGAGAAACTGTGAGTTTACATGACCGATAAGGGGAATGTCCACGTTCTGGAGCTTCGGACCAAGTGCACGCATTGCGCCGAAGAAGTATGCGCCGAAGATCGCCTTCACAGGATCCCAAGTTGCGAAGATTACGAGCGCAACGGCTATCCAGCCAATGCCCGCGGTGAGATTTTCCTTCCATTGGTCGGCGGAAACGAGGGAGAGATAAGCTCCGCCCATTCCGCAGAGAAATCCGCCAAGGAGAATGTGCACATACTTGTAGGCGGTGATGTTGATGCCGGAAGCGTCAGCCGCGCCGGGATTCTCGCCTATCATGCGCATGTTAAGACCGAATTTGGTGCGCTTCATGTAGATTGCAAGTATAATGGAAAGCGCTAAGGAGATGTAGACGTAAATGCTCTGATAGAAGAACATGTTGCCGAGAATGGGAAGCTCGGAGAGGTAGGGAAGCTTAAAGTCCGAAAGGGGCTGTGCCACGCTTTGGGGAAGCTGTACCTGAGTGAAGGGCTTTTCTTCAAGCATGCCGAGAGCATTTGTAACGGTGGTGGTCATGTTTCCGAGGAAGCTTGAAAGACCTGTACCGAAAATGGTGAGAACAAGTCCTGTTACAACGTGATTTCCCATAAAAGTAACCGTGATGATGGCGTAGATAAGTGCGCAAAGTGCGCCAACAAGACCTGCCGTAAGTATGGCGAGAACGGGATTTCCCGAGGTAACGCCCATCATAAATCCGGTACATGCGCCCATGAGCATCATGCCTTCAACGCCAAGGTTTGTGTGTCCCACTTTCTCGTTGAGTATACCGCCGAGGGTGCCGAAAAGTATTGGGGTGCCCATCTGCACTGCGGACTGTAAAAACAGCGAAAGTTGTTCAAGATTTCCCATTATTTATTCTCCTTTCGCTTTAATACAATCTTATAATTTGTGAAAAACTCGCTTGCAAGCACGAAGAACAGAATGATTCCCTGAATGGTTTCTGCAACGGATGCAGGGATGTCGGTAAGCGCACCGAGGGCACTTCCGCCCTGAAGAAGTACCGCGAAAAGGAAGGATGAAACTAAAATCATTGGCGCGGAAAGCCTTGCAAGCCAAGCGGTGATTATTGCGGTAAATCCAAGACCGGCGGAAATGTTGTCGCCAAGTCTGCCCTCGCTTCCCGTTGCCTGAAGCATACCGGCAAGTCCGCAGATACCGCCCGAAAGAATAACGGCGAAGATGAGGGTTTTTACAACATTCATGCCTGCATAGCGTGCGGTAGCCGGATTTTCGCCAAGCACTGCAATCTCAAAGCCGAACTTGGAGTATTTCATAAGAATATACACAAGCACCACAAGCACCAGCGCGATTATCCATCCGATGTGGATACCGAATACATCAGGGAGAGTGGCGTTTTTGGAAAAGGCGTATATTTTCGCCTGACCGCGAGCCGCCGGGTCCTTCCAAGGACCAAGGGAAAGGTAGGTTATCCACTTTATTGCGATGTAGTTGAGCATAAGCGTAACCAGCGTTTCGCTTGTGCCGAGCTTATGCATAAGGATCGCCGGAATAAGGGCGTAAAGTCCGCCGAATATTACGGATGCAAGCATCATTAAAGGAATCATGAGGTAGATGGGCAGATTTGGAAGAAGCATCCATACCCATGTTGCACCGAATGCGCCCATGTAGAACTGTCCTTCAGCTCCGATATTCCAGAATTTCATCTTGAAGGCAATAGAAACGCCAAGGGACATAACAAGAAGCGGAATACATTTTTCAACGGTTGCGGTGCGGTTGAACTTTGTTCCGATAGCGCCCTTGATCATTTTTCCGTAAAGCTCAAATGGGTTGTAGCCGAGAAGTGCCATTACGATACCTGCAGCAACAAGCGCGGCAAGCACCGAACCTACGCGGAGAAGTGTTTCTTTGTTTTTGGAAAGCCCTTGCTTTTTCTGTATTTTAAGCATTGTCGACACTCCTTTCCTCTGAAGTATGACCTAACATCAGCATACCAAGCTCCTGCTTGTTTGTGGAAGCCGCATCCAGTATTCCCATTACCTTGCCCTCGTGGAGCACCATAATGCGGTCAGAAATAGAGAGTAATACGTCAAGGTCTTCACCTATAAACAGTATACCGACGCCCTTCTGTTTTTGTTCGTTGAGAACATCGTAAATATTGTAGGATGCGCCGATATCAAGACCGCGCACGGGGTAGGCTGTGATAAGAAGCTCCGGATTAAGATTTATTTCACGTCCGAGAAGCACCTTTTGAATATTACCGCCCGACAGCTTCTTAACAGTGTGTGTAGCTGAAGGAGTAGCAATATCGAAACGCTTTATAATGTCCTCGGCAATGGTCTTGCCCGCCTTGCGGTTCATAAAGGCTCCCGGCATATTCTGATAGGATTTAAGAAGCACGTTGTCGATTACGGACATAGAGCCAACAAGTCCCATTCCAAGACGGTCCTCAGGGATAAATGACATTGTAACGCCGCGCTTTATGATATCACGGGGAGTAAGTCCCACGAGGGAAGAGTCCTTGAAGATTATGTCGCCCTCTGCCGCCTTGTCAAGACCGGCAATGGTTTCGCAAAGCTCCTTCTGACCGCTTCCGGCAATTCCGGCAACGCCCAAAATCTCGCCCGAAGAAAGCGTGAAGGATACGTTGTCCAGCGCCTTTCTGTGCTCGCCGTTCAGCACGGTCAGCGACTTGATATCAAGAATCTTGCGCTTCTTTGATTCATCCACCGGCACACGCTCAATATCAAGAGAGATGGGGTGACCAACCATAAGCTCGGTAAGCTCATTTGCGTCAGTTTCCGCGGTGTTGACGGTTTTTATGGACTCACCCTTTCTTAGAATGGTTACGCGGTCGGAGATTTCCAAAACCTCACCAAGCTTGTGGGTGATGATAACCACCGAACAGCCTTCCGCCTTCATTTTGCGGAGAATATCGAAAAGCACGGTTATCTCCTGAGGGGTAAGCACCGCGGTAGGCTCGTCCAAAATGAGTATCTTCGCGCCGCGGTAGAGAACTTTAAGAATCTCACATGTCTGCTTCTCTGAAACGGACATGTTGTAGACCTTTTTATCAGGGTCAAGCTTTAAGCCGTAACGCTCCTCGATTTTTTTGATCTTATGGCTCATTGCCTTGCCGCCGGTGAACAGTCCGCCGCCCTTGTTTCCGCCTATGATGTTTTCCTTTGCCGTAAGCACGTCAACAAGCTTGAAATGCTGGTGCACCATGCCGATTCCTGCAGATATGGAATCCATAGGCGAAGAAAATGTGACGGGTGAGCCATACAGTTCAACAGAACCGCTGTCGGGGGTGTAGATACCCGACAGGATGTTCATGAGCGTGGACTTGCCGGAGCCGTTCTCGCCAAGCAAAGCGTGGATTTCGCCGCGTCTGACATCGAAGTTGATATTATTGTTGGCTTTGACACTGCCGAAGGCTTTGCATATGCCTTCAAGCTTTACGCAAATATCGTTCATACAGTAGCTTCCTTTGATGAAAATAATATATACCCATTATACCATATTTCGACACCGCTCGTCAATAGAAAATGGGGATTTTCAGACAAAAAACTAAAAAACAAAAAACGCCGCTTGGATTTACTTCCGAGGCGCTGAAACAGCAGAAAAATACAGCATTTCCATGTCCACAAAAGGCGTCAGTTAAATAAAACATATACCATCTGCAAAAAACAAGATGCTGAGGAAAGTTTTCAGTGATTTCGGTTTTGTGGTTTTAAGACCTTGACAACGCATATTTGGGGTGGTATAATTTAGATGAATATTTTGTACCCAAATGAGTGTATACGGAATGTAATTTTAAGGAGCAGAACAAATTTTATGAGAGATTATTTTGGGAAAAATGAGTCTATACAATTTGTTTCGCCTATAGACGGCGATTTTGTGAATATCCGTGACGGAAAGGCTTTTAATAGCGGAATCATAGTGCCGTTTACCGTCGCCGCCCCCGAAAATGCGGAAATATATATAGACGGCGTGAAGGCGGAGTATTCCGAAGGCTTATATAGGGCGGATGTGAAGATTTTCGGTTACAGAAACACGGTGATCTGTGAGGACAGAACAAACGGAACGGTATGCAGGGCAAATGTATACCATGCCCCCGAGGCTGTAGGAAAATACAGGGTATCATCCGATGACAACATTCTGTTTCTTCAGGATATAACCGCAAATAAGGATAAGTACACATCGATCTTCGATAATTCCTACCTCGCCGTATACAAAAAGGCGCACGACCTTTACGGCGCAAAGGTTCATCTGAACCTTTTCTATGAGTCAAACGAGGAAACCATGGCGTGCTTTGGAATAAAACGCGACCGTTTCGACCTCTCCATGATGACAGATAAGTTTAGAGATGAGTTTCGCGCAAATGCAGATTGGCTTAAGCTTGCGTTCCATGCATATGCGGAGTTTCCCGACAGTCCTTATAAGCATGCAAGCGCTGAAAAGATACGCGAGGACTGTATAAAAGTATGCAAAGAGATAGTGAGATTTGCGGGTCGCGAGGTGTTAAACGATTCGACCACAGTACACTGGGGCGATCCAAACCACGAATGTGTCCGTGCGCTCCGCTCTCTTGGAATACGTTCTCTCACGGGCTGTTTCGAGCATAATTCCGACGGCATACCGGTCGTATCGTACTACGCCACCGATGAGCTTATAGATCATGTAGGTGAGCGTGATTTTTGGTACGATACCGAAGAGGATATGATTTTCGGCAGAATCGATCTAATACTCAACCTTAACACCTACGATTGGGTGCAGGGAGAGATACGCAAAGTTGCGGCACATCCCACGAGAAGCGGATTTGTGTCGGTGATGATGCATGAGCAGTATTTCTATCCAGACTACGAGAATCATCTTCCCGACTTTGAAGAGCGTGTACTTGACACCTGCAAATTCCTCTCGGAAAAAGGATATGTTGGTGCGCACATCAGTGACGTGGTTCGCGAACCGAATCACCGAGAGCATCCGCTGTTTAAATAATTTATAGAAAAGATCCGCCGCGGTATTCACCGAAGCGGATCTTTGCATATTCAAAAGTTTATTCGCATGCCTTGCGGAGTGCATCTATAGCACCTGCCGCATCCTCGGGGCGGAATACAGCAGAGCCTGCCACGAATACGTTTGCGCCTGCCTTGTATGCTTCGGCGATGGTATCCTTGGTGATGCCGCCGTCTACCTCGATCTCAATGTTTTTTCCGGATGCGTCGATCATCTGGCGAAGTGCCTTTACGCTTTCCATGGTTTCGGGTATAAAGGACTGTCCGCCGAATCCCGGCTCAACGGTCATTACAAGCACCATGTCAACATAGTCAAGCAGGGGTTCAAGAATAAATGCGGGAGTAGCCGGCTTTATGGAGATGGATGCTTTTTTGCCAAGCTCACGGATAGCCTTCAAAACCTCGATCTGATTATCACAGCTCTCGTAGTGAATGGTTATGATATCCGCGCCTGCCTTGGCGAAATCCGCGACATAGCGCATGGGATTGGTTATCATAAGATGTACGTCAAAGATAATGTCTGAGCACTTGCGGATAGAGGAGATAAGACAGGGGCCAAAGCTCATGTTGGGTACGAACATGCCGTCCATAACGTCAAGGTGAAGCATATCCGCATGTCCTTCGATTCTCTTTATCTCGGAATCAAGCTTAGAAAAATCTGCCGCAAGCAGAGAAGGTGAAATTTTTACCATGATAATTAATATTCCTTTTCAAAATTTATTATTTTGGCATATTCCAAACTGAGCGCCATGTGACAAACAGAGTGGATGCGCCATATTATATAAAAGGGAAGACAAGGACGGAAAAATAAGCGGTCGGGATGTTGATTCTAAGGGATGATAATGTATATTACCGCGGAGCTCCGTCCTGCAGACTGCTGTCCACTTTTGTGTGCGGCAGTCTTTTTATTTGTCCCAATTTGACAAAGTGTTTCCGCTTTCCGAATATGGGCAGATTCACCGTAGGGCGGGGGCTTGCTCCCGCCGTTTTGTGCGGTTTCGGCTCTTTCAGACGGCGAGGCCAAGGTCCCGCCCTACAAAACAGAGTTCATCACCGTGTGGAAACACAAAAGGTAATTTGGGATTTTTATTTTTTTCTTATTAGCGCAATAGCCTGAGCCGAGATGCCCTCACCGCTTCCGGTGAAGCCCAGCTTTTCTTCGGTGGTAGCTTTAACGCTTACCGCCGACACATCAATATCCAGCGCCGCCGCTAAGTTTGCTCTCATTTTGTCAATATGAGGTGAAAGCTTCGGTGCTTGCGCTACTACTGTGGAGTCTATGTTGACTATCTCATAGCCTGCGCCAAGAAGCCGCTCTGCAACCGCTTTTGCGAGCATAAGACTGTCAGCGCCACGGTATTTTGGATCAGTGTCGGGAAACATCTTGCCGATGTCGCCAAATGCCGCTGCTCCCAGAAGTGCGTCCATTACCGCGTGGGTAAGCACGTCCGCATCGGAGTGACCGAGAAGCCCAAGATGATATTCTATATCTACGCCGCCGAGAATGAGCCGCCGCCCTTCCGTAAGACGGTGCACATCGTAGCCTTGTCCGATTCTGAACATAAAAGCCTCCGTTTAGTTTATCCGCTTTGCAAGCTCAAGCCGTCTTGCCGAATATTTGTATGCGTTTTCAAAATCTCCACAGCACTTGCAGCAGAACTCGATATCGCCTAATATGTCGTAAAGAAGTGCGGGAGATGCACCGTCAATGATAGTCAGAAGCTTTGCCTTGGCATCAAGATATTCCGCGCTTACCATATCAAGCTTTGCATCAATATGGGTGCGGAAGATATTGTTCGATATTCCCTCTATCAGCGGTTTAAGGCGGTATTTTAAGTCTTTCGCTTCCGGAAGCGGCTGTGAATACGCGCTTTTCGGAAGATTCCCAAGCCTTGATACGGCATAGAGATAAACCGATGTATCACTGCCCTCAAAGACCGTGGCTCTCAGGTGTTCCGTGTGTTCATCAGACGGAGTTGGGGCATCGTCGGGGTAAAGCGCGGGACATGCGGCTATAAGTGTGCGCAAAAGAAATATGCGCCTTGTTTTTAGTGTATCGGGATAAGTGCTTGAAGCTGCATCAAGCTGCCCAAGCGCCAATGTAAGCTTACCCTCTGAATAATATTCTTCGGCGCGTCCTATGTATGCCTCGCACAGAAGTCCGGACAGCTTTTTGCTGCTGTCAGCCTTTTTATCGGTGTTAAGAGCTTCTATAACCTGCCCGTAACGCTTGTTATCTATAAGCTTCTGCATATCATTGGCTAACTGCCAATTTGTGTAATCATCAATATCACCAAGCAGTGCGCCTACCGGTACACATAACCTTTCGGCTATGGCGCACAGAGTGGGTAAAGAGGGAAGTGCGGCACCGTTTTCGATGCGGCTCAGCATATTACGGGTAACATCACCGCCGGCGATCTGACTTTGAGTCATGCCTTTTTGTTTTCGTATAGCGGCGATCCGGTTTCCGATATCGGAAAGTGCTTCAAATCTTGAGGTGCGATCCTCTTTTTTCATTTATATGACCGTGGCTTTCGCGAAGCGAAAGCTTCCTTTCTTCGGGGTATTGTGGGTGGTTTTCACTCTATGTGAAACATCGAATGAAAAACCTTTCGCGGAGCGGAAGGTAAGCCACAAAACCCTGTCTGAAAATTTATTTTCAGACTTGATCCTCAGTGATGTGAGCAGGCTCAAAGCTGTCAAGCTTTTCGGCGATTGAGTCGGACACGATCGCCTGAGAGCGCTCTGAGAATGCTGTAAGTATACGGGTTATGCCCGTTCTTGTTTCTTCAAACAGGCGCGTTAACTCCGTTTTTCTGGATTCAGCCAACTTTTTGAGCTGTGTGTCGGCTGCGGCACGGCGGCTGCGGCACTCCATCTCGGTCTTGGCAAGCATAGTATCACTTTGGAACTTAGCTTCGTTTTTGATTCGCTCCGCATCGGCAGTAGCTTCCATGAATATCTCACCCATGCGGTTAGTCATGGATTCGTATTGCGCGAGCTTGCCTTGAAGCGTTTCAAAATCGCCGAGCTTTGCCTTAAGGGAGTCAAGCTCCGCCTGAAGCGCTACTTTTTCACCTTTAAGGGAGTCTATCTGCTCGTTCTGAGCGGAGATAAGGTTGTTTGCCTTGAGCATCTCCTCGGAAGCCTGCTTTTCTGCTTCGCGGGCATTACTTTCGGCGATCTCATCAAGCTTTGCCTTAGCATCTGCAAGCTGATCCTCAAGCTCCAAGACCGCTGTATCATAGTCCTGACAGAGCTTTGCTATATACTCATTTACATCTTTCTTGTTGAAGCCGCCCATCGCGGTGCGGAATACGGGTGATTTAACGTCATTCATGATGCTTCACTCCCACAAAAATAATTCTTCACTCTATTGTATCACATAAAATGCATTTTAGCAAGAGAAAAGTGAAAAAAATTACACATATGCTTGATTTTGAAGGAAAAATGAGTTATAATGTACATAATACGTCACGGAAGCGTTGCCGCATAGTCGTTGAGGTCGTTCTCTTCGTCCTCGTCTATCTCGAATCGGTTGATGGCAGTGTATGCGTCGGGAACCTTGCCCACAATGACGGTTTCCGCAAGGGGAACATCGGCGGCAAGCTCTAATTCCACGGTTTCTCCTGCGTTTAGCACCTTAAAGGTGACTCTTACGCGCATGACTATTTTATGAAGCGTTTGGTTGATGCCTGACTCGATAAATTCCGTGCGTACGTCGGCGCTTACATCACCGATGGGGACGAGCCGTATTTTTACGGGTGCGCCCCGACCCATAAATACTGAGCTTCCCATGAGGCTTCCGATGGGAACTGAGAAATTCATTATTTCGGGGTCGTTTATGCGCCTTGTAAGCTCTTCCACCGCATCGGTGCGAACGGCGGACAGCGCCGCAATATCGGTTTGTATACTTGATATGCCGTTTTCCGTTTGCGTTACAGCAACAAGCGAGCGCTCACCCATTGCCGATGCCACCGCTTTGTTTACGGTTTCGGTGGCAAAGGTGCGCGCCAGACTTTTGGCGGCATCGGCGGCTATAGGCGATATACGGTATTCTATAAAGCAAAATATGCTCATCGCGAGTATTAAAGCCAGCATGAGGGCGAATAATATCCGTGTGCGAAGTGCACCGCGTAGGAGCTTTCGTCTGTGTAATGCCATCTTTGGACCACGCCTTTCGGTTGGTATAGGTGTGGCGAAAACACGGGATATTTCCCCCACAGTGATATTTTATGAAATCTTGGGAATTTGGTTACAAACCCTGAAAATTTTAATATAATTTTCAAAGATCGGAGAATGTTTGAAAAATGGATCATTTTTCAAACCTGAAGTTTTGTGCTTTTCGCATCAATGATGCGAACTTCCCAAGGGAAACCACCACAAAACTTCTGTAATTTTTAGAAAGGAATGACCATAAGTATGAAATTGCTTGAAGAGCGCATTTTAAAGGACGGCGTTATCAAAGAGGGCGGAATCGTCAAGGTTGACAGCTTCCTTAATCACAGCATGGATATTGCTCTTATCAACGAGATCGGCAAGGAGTTTTACCGCCTTTTCGGAAATTATGGGGTTACCAAGATACTGACTATCGAAGCCTCGGGCATTGGTATTGCCTGCATCGCGGCGCAGTATTTCGGCGTGGATGTGGTTTTTGCCAAAAAAGCGGAGTCAAAGAATCTGGACGGCGACGTTTACACCTCAAATGTACATTCCTACACCAAGGGCAAGGAATACATAATCCGCGTGTCCAAAAAGTTCATAGACAAGACCGACCGCGTTCTCATAATCGACGATTTTCTCGCCAAGGGAAAAGCGCTTTTCGGGCTTTTTGATATAGTAAATCAGGCAGGTGCAACTCTTGTGGGCGCAGGTATCTGCATAGAGAAGGGCTTCCAAGAGGGCGGTAAAATCATACGCGATATGGGCGTGCATCTTGAATCCCTCGCAATCGTGGAGCTTACGGATGACGGCGGAATAACTTTCAGAGAGTAATAAAATAAAGCCTTACGGAAAGGAATTTCGAAAAACATGAATTTACTTCCAAAAAAGCCCTCGGACTCCTATACGGAATCCGTTCAGATATTAAATCTTTCCACCATGAACGGCTACAACCGTCTTTTCGGCGGAAAGCTTATGGAGTGGATCGACATCTGCGCCGCGGTTACAGCAAGACGCCATTCCTGCCGCAATGTAACCACAGCCCATGTATATTCCCTTGAGTTCAAAGAGCCTGCGTATGCAAACAGTCTTGTGGTAATGTGCTCGAAGCTCGTATATGTGGGAAGAACATCCATGGATGTGAAGGTGTGCTCGTATGTGGAAACCCTTGACGGAACAAGACGGCTCATAAATTCCGCATATCTTACACTTGTGGCGCTTGACGAAAATGACCGTCCCACGCCTGTACCGCCCCTTGTTCCCGAAACTGACGAGGAGAGGGAAGAATGGAATGCCGCGCTTCGGAGAAGAGAAGAAAGGAAGAAGTAATATGGAAAAAATACCCTTTAAAAAATGGCTGCCGTTTCTTGTTGTAATGATCGCGCTTTTTTACGTTGTACCGCCGCTGATTCTGGGCACAAGGCTTGAGGATTTCTCCATAAAAATAATCACCCCCGCTTTTTGTCTTGGGGGAGGAATCATATTCGGAAAAATCAACGGCTGGGTGTGGTATTTCTGCGCCATTGTTGCGCTTGTTTTCGCGCCGTCCCTTGTTTTTTACTATGCGCAGTCGGATATCCACTACATATTTGAATACGGCGGACTTGCGCTGCTCGGAAATCTTTTAGGTTATGCATTTCATAGAGATAAATATTGATAAGCTGTTTTGAGAAAATATACAATACGGTAGGGGAGGAGCTTGCTCCTCCCGTTTTCTATTGTCGTTTACTTGTATGGTAAGGCTACTTTTTAAAAAGCGCAAGCGCGCCCGAAACCACAAGAAGCACGCCGAAGCAGCTTCGGATTATATCGGGCGATACGCTTTTTGCAAGCAGACTGCCGACTACCGCTCCAATGCTTCCGCACAGCGCAAGCCATCCGATAAGCTTAAAATTAAGCTTTCGGCGCATGAGATGCACTACCATAGCGGCGCCCGATGAGAAAAGAAACCAAACAAGGTTTACACCCTGGGCTTCAAGCTGTTCAAAGCCGCTGAACAGTACAAGCCATATTACGAGTAATCCGCCGCCGCCGATTCCAAGCCCCGAGAGGATCGCTACGGTGAAGCCCACGATAAAATCTATCATGTAAGGTTTATCCTTTCTGCCGTTTCGCGGCGAAGATTCTGCGCTACCCGCCTTAGATCAGCGCAGAAAATTGATGCCTGCCCAGATAACCATAATCGCGAACAGCCGCTTAACAAGCGAAACGCTTAATTTGTCAAGAAGCAGTGCTCCCGTAATGCCGCCGAGTATTCCGGGGATAAGGTATGGGGTGCTAAGCTCAAAATTTACGGTTTTGCCGTACATAACTGCGGAAATAAGCGAGAGGGGAAGTATTACTGCGATAACCGTGGCAAAACGGTCGCGGGCGGCATTTTCGTCCCCTTTTGGGAGAAGCGAGAGGGCAAACATCAGTATGATCCCCCCTCCCGTGCCGAGAAAACCGTTCACAATTCCAGCCGCAACACCTAAGAAACCGAGTATTACCGCGCGTTTTATTCCGTAGTCTTTAAATTTTAGTAAAGTTTTCCCTGTTTTCATAATTTACGGGTTGTAATTTTCAAAAATTTGTGGTATAATATCAAGGTATATATAATTTATACCTCTTACACTTTTGTGATACACATAAGTGTTACCCGTATTTGGGATAAAGATACATGAAAATCGGACAAGTATCCGACAAAGCCTATCATCACATCTACAGAAAGGATGCTTTCACCAAGTGGAAGCTTCGGTCTTTAAAATGCCGTCAAAAAACACGTCTAAAAAACCAAGCAGCCGTAACGGAAGCCGTGCCGCTTCAAAAAAAGCGAAAAACAGCACCGTCGGAAGCCGCAGGCAGATGCGCGGCGGTGATCCTGAGAGCATGCTTCACCAGTTAATGCCATACGTTTTAAGCATTGCGGCGCTGTTTCTCTTTATAAGCTACTTCATCCCCGATTCAACGGGATTTGTGGGCACATTCTTCAAAAATACCATGTTCGGACTTTTTTCGGGCGGGGCATGGTTTGTGCCGTTTCTTGTTTTAAACCTCGCTTACTTCTGGAAGCGTGACATAGCTTCCGGGGCTGTGGGATATAAGCTGGCTTTCACTCTTTCGGAAGTGTGCCTTATATCTGTTATTATCCATGCGTTTGCCAGAAATTCCGGCAAGGCGGCGGAAGCTGTCTTTACAAACCCCATAACTCTTTTCGTGAACGGTACAGAGAGAACCGGCGGCGGACTTATCGGCGGATTTTTCGGCAACCTGTTAATGAGCGGCTTCGGCTTTGCCGGAACGCTTATACTTGGTATTGCACTTATACTTCTTTTTGGTATATTCCTTTTCGGTATGACACCTCATATGCTTGCGGTGTACATCGTTACGGGGATACGGGAGATCCGTGCAGGATTCTCCGACCGAATGACAGATGTAAAAGCTGAGCAGGAGCGCATGCTTTCCGAATATGAGGCAGAGCGTGCAAGGCGTGCCGCCGAGAAGGAAGCGGCAAGAGCTGCCGCAGAGCGTGCCGCCGCAGAAAGACGTGCCAGAAAGCATCCCGTCAACGACACGCTTGACGACGAGGATGAAGAACCCCAAAACGGATTCTACGATGCCGCTGACGAGTACGGAAACGGTGCACCCGCTTCTGAGCCTGCCATTGATCCCTCTGTTTTTGATGAGGTTGTGCGGGGGGAGCAGGAAAGACTTGCGCGGCTATCCGACGGGCAGGCGGCTAACGCCGATGCGGCGGACGAAGTTCCTGAGGTGGAAGTGGCGTCCGGATTCTTGAAACGCGAAAAAGTGAAGCCTATGCCGAAAACCGGCAAGCAGGAGCTTAGTGAGCTTGAAAACGGAGAGATCGACCTTGCGAAGATATTCACCGAGGACACCGCAGATACCGAAACCGCCGTGCCGGCGATGCCTGAGGACGGCGATATCGTAACCTCGGCTGAGATTGATCTTATGATAGAAAAGAGCAGACTTGAAGGCGAAGCATCACAGCTCATGGCAAACGAGGACGAGCCGCCTTTCGATGTTGATGATGGCACGTTTGCTTCTGTTGACCATGGAACGGTTACAACGGAAAAAGCTCCCGTTGTGCCCGAATATGTATTCCCGCCGCTGTCGCTTCTTAAGCTTGATTTTAGTTCTGACAGCCGCGATATGTCCGGCGAGATTCAGCAGACCGCCACAAAGCTTGTGGAAACGCTCCGCTCATTTAACGTAAAAACCAAGATAATCAACGTGTCCCGCGGTCCTACGATCACGAGATACGAGCTTCAGCCAGAGGTTGGCACAAAGGTGCGCTCCATCGTGAATCTTGTTGACGATATAGCGCTCCACCTTGCAACAAGCGGCGTGCGAATCGAAGCACCTATCCCGGGAAAAGAGGCGGTAGGCATCGAGGTGCCAAACCGCCAAACATCCACCGTTTACATCCGCGAGCTTCTTGAAAGCGCGGCGTTCAAAAATTCGCCAAGTAAGGTTACCACCGCGCTCGGTATGGACGTTGCAGGAAGCCCCGTGCTTCTTGACGTTGCGAAGATGCCTCACCTGCTTATTGCAGGTACTACCGGCTCGGGTAAGTCGGTGTGTATCAACTCACTTATCGTGTCCATGCTCTACAAGGCACGCCCCGATGAAGTGAAATTCATCATGATCGACCCCAAAAAGGTTGAGCTTAATGTGTATAACGGAATACCTCACCTGCTTGTACCAGTTGTGTCTGACCCCAAAAAGGCGGCAGGCGCACTGCACTGGGCAGTGACGGAAATGGAGCGCCGCTACGAGCTTATCGAGGGTGCGGGCGTGCGCAATATCAAGGGCTACAATCAGTCCGTGGCAAACGACGATGATGCGGAGAAGCTTCCGCAGATCGTCATAATAATCGACGAGCTTGCAGACCTTATGATGATGGCGCGCGACGATGTTGAGGAAGCGATCTGCCGTATCGCGCAGAAAGCCCGTGCCGCAGGTATGCATCTTGTTATCGGTACACAGCGCCCGTCCGTTGACGTTGTAACCGGTCTTATCAAGGCTAACGTCCCCTCGCGAATCGCGTTTACCACCGCAAATCAGGTGGACTCCCGTACCATCATTGATACCGTTGGTGCCGAGAAGCTTATCGGACGCGGCGACATGCTCTATGCGCCTATCGGCAGCATAAAGCCCACCCGTGTGCAGGGATGCTTTGTATCCGACGATGAGGTTGAGGAAGTTGCCGCATTTGTGAAGAACAATTACGGCGTCCGTGATTACGACCAGTCGGTAATGGAAACCATTGAACGTGAGGCTATGCTTTGCGGAAACAAGAAAGCCACCGTTATGGGTGACGGCGACGAGGAAGCCAATGACGGCGATCCTATGCTTCGCCCTGCAATACAGCTCGCGGTTGAATCAGGTAAGATATCAACTTCTCTTATCCAGCGCCGCCTGCAGCTTGGATACGGCCGTGCCGCAAAGCTTATTGATACAATGGAGCAAATGGGAATCGTCAGTGCGCCTCAGGGACAAAAGCCCCGTGATGTGCTTATATCCAAGGCGGAGTATATGGAAATGGAGCTTCGCCGCGGCGAATAATGTTTGTTCCGGTGATGGAACAAAATTTGCCGTTTTTTCGTCAAATCATAAAAATAACAAGGAAAGGTACGAAAACAAAGTGGCTACGCTTATTGCTATAGACGGACTTGACGGATCCGGAAAAAATACCCAGGCAACAATGCTTGTAAACCGTCTTAAGATCGAGGGACTTTCGGTTAAAAACATAAGCTTTCCGATGTACGACAGCGATTCCTCTGCCCCCGTCAGAATGTATCTTGACGGAAAGCTCGGAAGCCGTCCTTCCGATACCAATGCCTATGCGGCATCAACGCTTTTTGCCTGTGACAGATACTGCTCATATAAGGCGGATTGGAAAAAGGATTACGACAGTCTTAACAAGATAATCGTTGCCAACAGATACACCTCGGCAAATGCGGTGCATCAGCTTTCAAAAATGCCAAGAGAGCATTGGGATGAGTTCCTTGACTGGCTGTGGGATTTTGAATTTATAAAATTGGGGCTTCCTGCACCTGACCTTGTTTTGTACCTTGAACTGCTTCCGGAGCAGTCAATGGAGCTTGTAAGTCTGCGTTCAAGCACAACGGGGCAGAAGAAGGATATCCACGAGCTTGACGAGGGCTTTATGAGAAGAAGCTATGAGGCGGCGCAGTTTGCCTGCGAAAAGCTTGGCTGGACAAAGATAAAATGTTACGATAACAACGGCGTCAGAGAAATAACCGATATTTTCGCCGAAATTTTGGACGTGGTCTGCAAAAATACGGACATCGTGCTTTGATTTTTACCACGCCGCTATACTTAGTGATAAAGGAGAGAGAAAATGGTATATATGTTTTTGGCTGAGGGTTTTGAGGAAGTAGAGGCACTTTGCCCTCTTGACCTTCTTCGCCGTGCCGGTGTAAAGGTTATGACAGTTGGCGTTGATACGAAGGTTGTGCGCGGCTCTCACGGAATTGAGGTCATTGCCGATATTACCACATACGAAGCAGAGAAGCTGCTTTCTAAGAATCCTGCCGACATGGTGATTCTGCCGGGCGGACTCCCGGGAACAACCAATCTTCAGGCGGACAGTACCGTAAACCGTTTTATAAAGCACGCTGTCGAGAGAGAGGCATATCTTGCGGCTATCTGTGCGGCACCTATGATCTTCGGGGAGCTTTCACTGCTTGACGGCAAGGAAGCAATATGCTATCCCGGCTTCGAGGAAAAGCTTCTCGGCGCTAAAATTTCCGATAAATCCGTCGTTACGGACGGAAAGATAATCACCGCAAAGGGAATGGGCGTGGCTCTCGAATTCGGACTTGCGCTTGTAAGCGTGCTTGTTTCAAAGGAAAAGGCGGACGAGCTTCGCGCGGCTGTTCAGGCATAACGTTTTTGTGAGGTAGAAATGTACGAAATCAGAAAAAGAAAAAATGATATAAGAGAAAAATACAAGGCACTCCGTGCGGCTATCTCTCCATCGGATAAGGCTCTTATGGATGAGAAGATATGTAATTCCTTCTTCTCACTTGCAACATACCGCTATGCCGATGTGATCCTCATGTACTCCCCAAAGGCGGATGAGGTAAATATTCTGCCTATAGCAGAATGTGCACTTGCCGACGGAAAGAAGATAGCATTTCCCAGATGTATTCCGGAATCTCACGATATGGAGTACCACTATATAACTTCTCTTGAAGATTTGAAACCCGGCACATACGGGCTTCTCGAACCCACAGCCGATCTTCCGGTGTACGACCGTGCTTCCACTGTCCCCACCGCCTGCATCGTGCCTGCGCTTGTGTACGATAAGCACGGGTACCGTCTTGGCTACGGTAAGGGCTATTATGACAGATATCTTGGAAAATATATCGGTTCAAAGGTGGGCATGATATACAGTGATTATATAATAGATTCTCTTCCTCGCGGAAGATTTGACCTTTCCGTTGATTTTATCGTTACGGAAAAAGGTCTTCGCGTTACCGATAAAAAATAAGGCTCTCCGGAGATTACAATGAAGATCAAATCCACTTTCATGGCACCCTCACTTATCATTGTCGTTATGCTTTTGCTTGTGGCATCAAGATATGTTGACCTTGAGGCGCTTTCCTATGAGGAAAATATATGCCTTGCCATAATCGTTCTGCAAATGCTTATACTTGTAGTGCCCTGTGCCTTTTATTCCAAGCTTAAGGGTGAGGGATTTATAAAAAAATTGCGCCTTGCACCTATAGGCATAGAAAAGCTGCTTGTGACTCTCCTTGCGGCGGTGGTGCTGATTTTGGGCGACACGCTCTTAAAGCTCGGTCTTTACAATGCAGGGATTATAAAGGATCAGTATTCCGTTTACAGCGTTTATCTTAACGGAACATCGCCAAGCGTGCTTTACGCGCTTGTAACCTTTGCTCTTGTCCCGTCCGTATGCGAGGAGTTAGTATTCCGCTCGCTTCTTTGCGCAGAATATGAGTCAAGCGGAAGCATTACCGCGGTGGTGGCATCGGCACTTCTTTACGGTATGTTCGGAATGAATTTCGGATATTTCCCCGTGTATTTCTTTGCCGGACTTATGTTCGCCTTTGTTATGTACATCACAAGATCGGTGTTTGCTTCTATGCTGTGCCACCTGTGCTATGCCATATTCGAGCTTGCGGCAGGTGAAACGGTGCGCACGATCCTTACAAAACCCCAAAGCACGGGATTCCTTATTTTCGCTCTTGCCGGCGGCTTCCTTTTAGCTCTTGCCGCGCTTTTCGGCGAGGCAGAACGTACTTATTACGGATACGCACTTTCGGGCAAGACCGCGGAATACGCAAAAAAATGTCCCGTTTTCAGCATGCGTATGTTCTCTCAGGCACTGCTTGCACCGCCGTTTTTAGCGGCAGCACTCATATTCATAGTGGCAGCTATACAGTTTGGCGGATTTTAATATACAAACCACAATATCCCAAGATTAAGGAAGCTTTCGTTATGCGAAAGCCACGGTTATTTTCAAGATGGAAGAAAACAAGAACAAACGTCTTACATCCAACGATATATTGATGGAAGCATCCATGCCGGAACCCAAGCCGGATGTGGCATCGGATGAAACTATTGAGTTTAAGCGCGATGCGCTTCGGACTTACACGACTGCGGCGGATGCGGATATGCAGAATACCGCTCAGATCCGAGGCGGAGCTGTAGTAAGACCGCTTAAGCAGTCTGCGCCTCAGGGCGGAATGCCCCAAGGCAACATGCCCCAAGGCAGTGCGCCTTCTAACTCAGGTAAGCGGCTCAGTCCCATTCAGGCGGCGGCTGAAAGACAGCGGCAGAATCCGCCAAAACCTGCGCCTAAGCCCCAGCCTCAGCCGCAGGCACCAGCACAACCGAAGCCGCAGGCGACGGCTCAACCGAAGCCGCAGGTACCAGCACAGCCCAAGCCGCAGGCACCGGCACAGCCAAAGCCGCAAGTTCCAAGACAACCGCAGACATCGGCAGTGGCTCACATAGGAGCAAATACTCCGATTCAGCGTGTGACTCCGGATAAAATGCGCGCAAATTCCGGTACAGATGTCAAAAAAACCGCACCACAGACAGCAGTTTCGCCAAAGCCTGCAAATATTCAGACTAAACCTCAGACTTCGGGCGTTACAGCTAACAGAACAGCGTCCGTACAGCGACAGCTCCGCGGGCAGAGCGCCAAACAAGCAGCTTCAGGGATTTTATACGGCGATTCAGGGCGTAATTCCGCTTCTTACAGCGGTGAAACCGTTAAACAGCGTGCCTTAACTTCCCAAATTGCTCCAAAGACGCGTGGACGCACTGAAAATGACGATTTCGAGATTGACGAAGCCGCAACCAGAGGTGCCGGCCGCCGCAGAAAATATAATTCCGACAGCGGCTTTGCCGATTCCGCCACAAGCGCTATCATGAGCCTTGTTAAGGCAGTTGTGTATATCGTTGTTGTGATCGCGGTATCTGTAGGAATTTCCGTGTTTGTTATAAACACCGCAAACGATGTTTTCAAATTTGTGGTTGACGATAAGATGGTTACGGTAAACATCCCCGAGTACGCTTCCATTGACGATGTTGCGAATGCTTTGTACGATGCAGGTGCGATCAAGCACAAATGGGCGTTTAAATTATGGAGTGAATTAAAGGATTCAGGCGCTGAATTCGTTGAGGGCACTTACGATATCTCAACTACCTTGAACTACGACTATCTGCGTGCTTCCTTCAAGCGATCCACCAAACGTGTGGAGCTTCGTGTTACCATTCCCGAGGGATATACCATTGACGAAATGATAGATCATCTCATTGACAGCGGTATCGGAAACGTGGGCGAAAGCGAGAAGAAGCGTCAGATTATGAAGGATGCCTTCATCGACGTTATCAACAACTATGAGTTTAACTACCGTTTCCTTGAAAATCTTACTGTTACGGAAAACCGTATTTACAGGCTCGAGGGATACCTTTTCCCTGACACCTACAATTTCTACGCCGAATACGGAAGTGCAGAGGACAGCGATGAGGTTGCGGCAAGAAAGACCGCGGTTGCGGTGCTTATGAAGATGCTTGACAACTTCGATTCCAAGTTTGTTGACGAATACTATGCACGCTGTATCGACCTTAAGATGACCGTTGACCAGGCGATCACCTTGGCATCCATGGTGGAAAAGGAAACACGTTATGCCGATGAGCTTGGTTATGTTTCCTCGGTATTCCACAACCGACTTAAGTATTCCGCAACCTTCCCGTATCTTAACTCGGATGCTACTATCATGTATGCTATAGCCCATGATACCGGTTCAAGACTTGATTCTATGTCAAGTCAGGATACGTCCTACGAAACGCCCTACAACACCTACACCCACAGAGGGCTTCCCCCCGGACCTATTGCAAATCCCGGTCTTAACGCTATCAAATACGCCCTTTATCCCAACGATACGAACTATTTCTACTTCGTATCCGACAGTGCGGGACGGACGCTGTTTGCGGCGACCGAACCCGAGCATCTTGCCAATATAAACACTGTCCGCGGAAACTAACTGCCGTACTGATAATTAAGCGCGAGGGCACATTCCGCAAATTTAACGGAATGTGCCCTGTGTTTTTAAAAGTATTCTTTCTCATACAGAAAACGAGGAAATTTTCAATGAACCACGGTTTTATTAAAGTTGCCGCCGCATGCCCCAAGATAAACGTGGCGGATACGGCGAAAAATGCCGATGAAATAATAAGAATTTGCGAAAAAGCCGCTTCTCTCGGCGTAAAACTCACCGTATTCCCTGAACTATGCCTTACGGGGGCAACCTGCGGTGACCTTTTTCTCCACAGCGTACTTATAAACGGTGCGGCAGATGAAATCGGCAGAATTTGCGCCGAAACCGCTCATCTTGATACGGTTATTTGCATCGGCACGCCTATAAAAAGGGAGAATAAGCTTTATAACTGCGCCGTCATCATCTATCAGGGTATGATACTCGGTGTCGTACCGAAGCGTCATATTTCGGGCGTATCACCGCTTCACGGAAGCAGGGTATTCACCCCCGCGCCCGAAAAATGCGGCACGGTGGAGATTGGCGGTGTATGTTATCCTTTCGGCACGGACATGCTTTTCTACTGCGAAGGACTTAGCGAATTTAATTTTGCATGTATAACAGGTGACGATATCCGCTCGCCCGAATCTCCCATAGCTTCCCATGCAAGGGCAGGGGCGACTGTGATATGCGCCCTTTCGGCGCTTCCTGAAACGGTGGGAAGCAGTGACAAGCGAAAAAGCTTTGCCGCTTACCGTTCCGCGGAGCTTCACTGCGGCATTGTGTACAGCGAGGCAGGTGATGGGGAATCCACCACCGACCATGTTTTCAGCGGTCACAGAATAATTTGTGAGAATGGAAAAATGCTTGCGGAAGCTGTGGCTTTCTCGGAAGAAGACCTTCTTGTAACCGAAATCGACGTGTCAAGGCTTGCCGCTGAGCGAATGAGGGATGACGGTTTCAAAAATATCGAGGTTACGGCGGACAATTATTACAGCATCTCTTTTGATATGGCTTTAGAGGAAACCGCGCTGACACGTCATATTCCAAGGACGCCATTTGTTCCAACAGAAGGCGTCCATGAAAGATGCGGGCAGGTGCTTGAAATACAAGCACGCGGACTTGCAAAGCGTCTTTTCCATACGGGGGCGAAGTCTGCGGTAATCGGCATATCAGGCGGACTTGATTCTGCGCTTGCCCTGCTTGTTTGTGTTCGCGCTATGGATATACTTCGCCGTCCACACAGCGATGTCACGGCAGTTTCCATGCCATGCTTCGGTACAACCGAGAGAACACGCACCAATGGGGAGCTTCTTTCAGAATGCCTTGGCGTAAGCTTCAGATGCATCGACATAAGTGCCGCTGTAAGACAGCATTTCTCGGATATCGGACACGATGAAGCCGTCCGCGACGTGGTATACGAGAATGTGCAGGCGAGAGAGCGCACACAGATTATAATGGATATAGCAAATTCTCTTGGCGGTATTGTTGTTGGTACGGGCGACCTTTCGGAGCTTGCCCTCGGATTTGCTACCTATAACGGCGACCACATGTCAATGTACGCGGTAAACGCTGATGTGCCAAAAACCCTCATACGCCGCATAGTTGCCGATTACGCCGAAAATTCGGCAGACAGCCGTCTTTCAGCGGTGCTCACAGATATTCTTGAAACGCCCATAAGTCCCGAATTGCTCCCATCGGATAGTGACGCGGACTATCAGAAAACCGAGGAGATAGTTGGCCCATACACACTTCACGATTTCTTCCTTTATTATCTCTTACGCTTTGGTTTCGCCCCCGAAAAGATAGAGCGCATGGCAAACTACGCCTTTTCGGATACTTACAGCGCTGAGGAAATTCATAGTTGCCTCAGCGTATTCATGCGACGCTTTATGAACCAGCAGTTCAAGCGCTCCTGTCTGCCCGACAGTCCTACAGTCGGAAGTGTAGCCGTTTCGCCACGCACGGGGCTATTTATGCCAAGCGATGCATCGGCGGCGTTGTTTTTGGTTTGACAAATCCGCTGAGGTATGGTATAATAAACTGATAAGGTTTAAGTAAGCCACAGAAAGCGATAGATAAATGACAACTTTACTTCTTATCCGCCACGGTGAGAGCGAGGCGAATCACCTCGGTTACTTCGCCGGACAGCTTGATGCGCCCCTTATCGAAAAGGGCATCATGCAGGCACACGCCACGGCGGAATTTATAAAAAGGGAATACGACGTTAAAGCCGTATATGCAAGCGACCTTTCCCGTGCATATGTTACGGGAGATGCGGTGGCGGAGCTTTTCGGACTTGAAACCGTGCACGATAAACGACTTCGTGAGATATACGCCGGCACATGGCAGGGAATGAAGTTCGAGGATATAGAACGCGACTATGCCCATGAATTTCATATATGGCGAAATGATATCGGAAACTGTGTGCCAACAGACGGCGAAAGTGTGAGAGCACTTGGTGAGCGTGTCATAGCGGCGCTATTGGATATTTCCGCCGCTCATGACGGTGAAACAGTTGCTATAGCAACCCACGCCACGGCTATCCGCGCCGCCGAATGTATTATAAATGGTGCAGATTTCAGCCGTATGCGTGACATCCCATGGGTGACTAATGCTTCGGTGACGGAAATTACGGCGGACAACGGTAAATTTAAGCTTGGTAAAGTTGGAATGGACGGGCATCTTTCAGCCCTTCGTACCTCTTTCCCGGCAAACGTATAATAAAATGGAAAACTATTATCTATAGAGATAAAACTTAAATCAACCGAAAGGATGAAGTATAATGAATGGTCCAATGCCAAGACGCGGCATGTATGAGCACGAAAAAGTGCCGCCGCCAAAGGGAATAAGCGATGTTCCAAGATATTTAAGGGAGCTTCTCGGCGGATTTTTCTCGAGATTTGCCTACATAGTAAAGCTTGTGTGGCAGACAGGGCACTGGATACTCTTTCTCCTTACCTTTGTTGCGCTTTTCAAGGGTATTACTCCCGTGCTCGGTGCCATTATCTCTCAGGGGATTTTAAACGAGCTGCAGGTAATAATCAAGCAGGGCGGAGCTGCGCTTAACTCTTTTTGGACATCCAACGTATTTTTCTTGCTTATTTTCTTTTTTGTTTACCGTATACTACAGCAAGTTATAAATAACGTAAGCCGTGCGGTCAACCGGATCGCCGGCGAAAAGGTAGTAAAGCAGGTAAGGCTTCAGATGATGGAGAAATCAAAGGAGCTTGATCTTGCTTCCTTCGACGACCATGTATTTTACGAAAAAATGGAGAATGCCAGCCGCGAGGCAGGCGTCAGACCCCTTAACATAATCTCCGAAACCTTTAATGTGGTAAGCACGGTCATCGAATTTATAAGCTACCTTGTAATTCTTTTAAGTGCCCCGAGTCTTGCGCCGGCAACTTTGGCGGTGATTGCACTCGCGATTCCATCGGCGGTTATAAATTTTGTTTACCGCAAGAAAAACTTCAAATACTTGAGAAACCGTGCCAAGGAGCGTCGCCAGATGAACTACTTCGCGGATCTTCTTGTAAACAAGGATATTATCAAAGAGGTAAGACTTTTTGATCTTGGTGACATGTTTATAGGGCGCTTTATTGACGTGTTTAATGTGTATTATAAGGGACTAAGACGGCTGATACTGTCGGAAAGCCTTTGGCATATCGCTATCGGTGTGCTGTCGGGACTTGTAAACCTTATGTTCTACGCTATCATCGCAATGCAGGTGTTCACCGGAAAGATCATGATCGGTGACTATTCGCTTTACACCGGTGCGGTGGCGGCTATTGCAACCTGTGTCAATACCCTTGTTTCGTCCTCGGGCACAATTTACGAGGGTACGCTGTTTATCGACAACCTCATTTCCTTTATGAAAGAGGAAATGACGGTCATGCCGTCCGTAAATCCCCCGAGAAAGGCAGAGCGCAAGTCGGGGCATACTATCGAGTTTAAGAATGTAAGCTTCAGCTATCCCGGCACGGAACGCCGTGTGGTAAACGACGTTTCATTTACAATACATTCCGGTGAAACCGTTGCTATTGTAGGTTTGAACGGCGCAGGAAAGACTACGCTTATTAAGCTTCTCATGCGCCTATACGATCCTACCGAGGGATGCATACTCCTTGACGGGCACGACATACGGGAGTATGACCTTGGGGAGCTTTATGGCATGTTCGGCACTATCTTCCAGGATTTCGGCAAGTATGCGCTGAATGTTGAGGAAAATATCCGCCTTGGCAACATTCACAGAGAGGCGGACATCGAAGCGGTTAAAGATGCAGCGGAGCAGAGTGCGGCAGGCGAGTATATAGACAAGCTCCCAGACGGCTACTCTACACCGCTCATGCGTATATTTGAGCAGAACGGAATTGAGCTGTCCATCGGTCAGTGGCAGAAGCTTGCCATTGCCAGAGCGTTTTACGCCGATTCGGAGATACTTATTCTCGACGAGCCGACGGCATCCCTTGACCCCATCGCAGAGCAGGAGATATTCAATCAGTTCGACAATTTAAGAAGCGACAAGACCACCATATTTGTTTCCCACAGACTTTCCAGCGCCACTATAGCAAGTCAGATATTTGTCTTAGAGGACGGACGTCTTATAGAAAAGGGAAGCCACACCGAGCTTATGGCTCAGGGCGGCAAGTATTACAAGCTGTTCTCCACTCAGGCAAGGCGTTATCTTGCGGAGAAGGAAGATTTAGCTGAAGCGGAGTTGTAAGCATAATAAAATCCCGTCAGATCACTGACGGGATTTTAAATTGCTGACAAAAGCATGTGCCCTTAAAATGACAACGATATGAAAAATATGTGGTAGGGGAGGGGCTTGCTCCTCCCGTCTTTCGGTTATCAGATGCTAAAGCACAAACCTTAGTCCAAATCATGGAAGATCGGTTCTTCGTATTCTTCAGGCTCGGTATCCTTGTAATAGGGGTCTATCATAAGCTCCTTTATCTTTGGGAACGCGGCGTAGCAGGCGATAAACGCGCAGTCCGCGAAAAGAAGCACGAAGGGAATTATGATACCAATTGGCAGAACATAATAGAGAAGCATGTAGGTTATAAAGATCATTGCTGCTATGCCGAGGGTTGCCATAATGTTTCTCTTGATGCCAACAAGGGAGAAAATAAGTGCGTTTTTCAGTATCTTGAAGATGGAAAGGTCGAAGGTTATCATAAGGATGTAGATATAGAAGCGCATCCAGAACCATATGAGCGCGATCAGCAGAGAAACGTAGAACATGATGTTCATAGCCGATGACGTGCCCGTGTTGTAGTAGAAGAATATCACGTCATACACGCAAAGGAATGACAGAACAGCATCTAGGATTCCGAGAAGCATGCCCTGCTTAAGATTTCGTTTGATGGCGTACCAGAAATCTTCCCACATGAAGATCGGTTCGCCCTTTATCATGTTTCTTATAATATATGTAGTTCCCGTGTTCACATAGCCGAAGGTGAATATAACAAGTGCCGAGAGGGCGAAGGCTATGTAGGTGAATACGGTGCTGAAGCCGATCTCCGACTGGGTGCCGAAGATTCCGAACAGCGCGGCAGTGACGGGGGACTGCTCGTGTGTCATTACGCCGTAAAGCGGTGCGAACATTTTGTAAGCAGGCGCAAATGAGGGGCGGTCAAGGTTTCCGCTGACAGCAAGCAGCAGGAAAAATATGGGGAAGTTTCCGAGGACCATAAACATGTTCACGGTAACAAGACGTGTGAACTTGTTGAGGAAGAACTTGAAAAAGTTCTGTAGATTTTTAGGGCCTACAGGCTCTTTTTTTACGCCTTTTCCTTCTTTGTTCCAATCAAAAAGCTTAAATTGTTTTCCGAATATCTTCAAGATTTTATACTTCCTTTCCTCATGGGATTCTAAATGTAAACATAAATAAGAAACAGCATTATAAGAATGTCAGCCGTAGCTATGGCGCATATGCGCAAAAATGTCAGCGTGTACGCCTTGGTCGCGGTGGAGCGCATGTAAATACGCGGGGAATTATGATAAAAGCAAGCCGCCTCAGCGGAAAGCAGAGATAGAAGCATGGATATCGCGGCGGCGGCACAGAGATAGACTATGGAATCAAGTAATAACCCCGTGCGGTTCGAAAACTGCAGCATGGTTACCGAGAAACCAAACAGAACGCCGCGATAGAGAAGCAATGCTCCGCTGACGGGCATTGTGAACGGTGAAAAGCCTGCCAAAAATACGGCTATAAACATCCAAAGCTCATGAAGACAGCAGTCCGCGCTTACCCTCGCTATGTCAAGGGGAGATTCGCACTTATAGAAAAGCGCTAAAAAATACCGCTCAATAAGGTTATCGTAAAGCTCCGATTCGCCGATTCCGAGAAGCCTGTAAACGGCGCATCCAACAAAGCATCCGAAAATAAACAGCGATGATGCCGCAAGCAGTGCAGTACGTCTGTCAACGGGAGCGTGTTTACCCATGTCAAAGTCACGGACTTGTCCGCTAAAGAATGTTCTGTTCATATTTACCCTGTTCCTTTCTATCTTCCTTCGCCTAAGCTTTTTTGTACATCTTATGCGATGAGGGACAAGGTTATGACAGATTAAGCGCCGAATTCCTTCGCCATTTCCTCGGCGCGGTAGGTGCAGGCGCACATTGCCTTGTGGATAATTTCGTCCACGTTGTTTTCGTAAAGCACGTTCATTGCCCGCTCGGTAGTACCCCTCGGCGAAGTAACCGCGGCTACAAGCTCGCCCGCGGTCTTGCCAGAATCAAGAAGCATCTGAGCCGAGCCGATAACGGTCTTGCAGACCGCTTCGAGGAGCAGTCGCTCGTCAATATCAAGCCCCTGCGCCTTTGCGGATTTTACTACAGCATCAATGAAGTAGTAGAAATAAGCGGGGGAAGAGCCGTTAGCGCAGATGACGGTGTTCATCTTAGATTCATCAAGCACCATGATCATGCCCGAGGCTTCAAAAATTCCGCACGCCAGCGCGAAATCCTCGTCAGTCACACGATCATTGCGGCAGAGAGCCGATGCACCCTTGCCAACCATAAGAGGAGTGTTGGGCATAACGCGCACCACAGCGCATTTTTTATCAAGGAAGCCTTCTATAGCCTCGGTGGAAATGCCTGCGGCTATTGAAATAAAGGTTTTATCTGAAATATCCGTGCGGCTCTCTTTTATTTCGCCGAGAACCTCGGCGAAATTTTGCGGTTTAACGGCAAGCAGAATAAATTCGCTTTTTTCGCATGCGTCGCGCAAGGTTTCGGCAACATTTAAGCCTTTTTCCTTAAAAAGCGCAGCTTTGTCCGAAAGTTTGTCGTATACTGTTATAAGCTTCGGCGCTGTTCCTGTCTTAAGCATACCGCCGATAATAGCGGTTGCCATATTTCCTGCGCCGATAAACGATATGGATTTCATGGGTTATTCCTTTCAAATAAGTAAAACGGAAAAATTAACGAGAGGTGGACTGTTCGTAGAGAAATTCCTCAACGGATTTGCTTGCAATAAGCAGAACGCATACGACAACGCCCCACGCAACAAATGCAAGGGACATTATGCCGAGGGCAATGCTCGCATCGAAAAGTTTACCGGTGACGGCGAATATAATAAGCGTTCCGATTGCAGTCAGTAAGACATAGACGGTTCTCGCCCATGTGTGACCTCTCCACAGGCATACAAGCATAACGATCTTGAACACTGTAGCAAGTAAGCTGCTTGTGAACAGCGATAAGACGAGAGAAATAACCTCGAGGATTATGATAATCTGCATGATGGTTCGCCCTCTGTTATAGCGGCGTATTTCCTCATTTTCGCGCTCAGCCGCGGCGGGTTCTTTGTCAGCCGCGGAAATACCGTCTTGCGCGCCCATGCGAAGCTTCGGGACATATGTATAAGAGGTAAGCTCGTCAAGGGAAACCCCAAAAGCATCGGCACAGCTTTTTGCAAATTCCAGCGTAGCTTCTTTTTCGCCGCTCTCTATAGCGGCGTATTCCTCATAGGGAACGCCTAAAGCGGCGGCAAAGCCCGTAACGGACATTCCGTGAGCCTCACGTTTCGCGGCAAGCGCCTGCCCAAACGACCGTTTATCCATACAAGCCCCCCGTTCATCTCTATAATACGTCCATTATACCACATCTCTCCGTTTTTCGCAAGGATTATCAAAAATAGTTTACAAAATATAAAATTTAGCCTAAAGGAGTGGGGGCATCGTGTAGGGGAGGTACGGGTCGCTTTCAAGCACATCGCAGCAGGCGATGTGCTTGAAAGCTGCGCAAAAACTTTATACAAGGATAAAAGCGTGTAGGCGGCGGCAAAGGTTACGCCATAACAACGCCTGCCCCGAACGCAGTAAATCGTTCGGGGCAGAGAATCATATCACAATACCGAGAGGTGCACGGGGAATTATGAGAACCCGTGCGTTGGCGCGATTTGCGGCTTCAAGAGCTTCAACGGTAGTAGAGTAACGCTTGGCGATATCCCACATGGTGTCGTTTTTACTCTTGTAGCACAGAGTCATTGCGGCGGTATGATTTTTCGCCAGCTTGTCACCGAATGTGACTGTGCTCACCACACGGCGGCGAAGCCTTCCCGCAAGCTCGGCATTAACCGAAACCTCAAAATCAAACCATGCGCGCTCGCCGTCAGTACGCATGCGCATATCAGATACGGTCAGATAGAAGTCGTATTCCATTGGCTCAGATATATCTCCGGCGGGGAACTCATATTTTACGGGAATAATAGCTTCTGTACTGCCGCAGTTTCCATCGGTATCCTTGTAAATACAGGAGATCACAGCATTTGCGGTAAGCAATGCACGCCCGTTTTCCACATCTGCCTTTGCGTTCGCCATTTCCGCCGAGGTGTTTATTACCGATGCGCCCTCGGGAAGCTTAATCTCGCCAAGCGGAATGTTTTCACCCACGGAAAAGTTGGTGTAAAGGAGCTTTTTGGGGGCTGTGATCGTCATATCAGAGAAACCGCATACGGTTTCTCTTTCCGTTGAGTACACATCAAGCACAGGAGCGGCTTCCGCGCATCCAAATACATGCACGGTAACATCGGCACTGAGATCAAGCTCTATAATTCTCCGCTCACCGTAGTTATCCTCGGATACTTTGGCATTCAGCTCGATTGGTACTGCTGTGGCTCTTGCCGAAAGCTCATCGGTGCTGCATCCGTCGAAATAAGAGGAAATATCATCCGCGCTTACGGTATGGGTAAAGGGAAGCTTTTCTTCAAAGCTTCTGTAATCGTCGGCGCTTGCGGTAGATTTGCAGATAAAATTCACCACCGCCGCGCCTTTCAGTATCACACTTGCACCCTCGCCCGTGAACTGGGGGCGTGCTTCGTTTATAGAGATATCCGCTCTGCAGGATATGATACTGTCAACGGGCGGTACCGAGGCATCGATACCGATATCCGCTGAAATACGCAGCGGATCTGCGAGGAAAGTGCGCTGCATGCAGAATTTCAGCGGGTCTGTGAGCTTTTGAAGCTTATATTCGCCGTCTGCTGTGGTAATGCCGGCACATTTTGGATGGCAGGATATGAGCGTGCGGATTTTTACGTCGCAGGCAACCGATGTGCGGATAGAGATCTTACGGGGATTAGATAATCTGGCGGTACAGGATGAAATCCGCGGTACTATACTTATATCGGCGGTATCAAGGCTCGATGTATCGCCTGCGATACCGCTAAAATCTCCTGCAAAATGCACGCAGTGGATGGTATCTTTGCCGTTATCTTCCGAGGAAAATATGACGGAGTAATCTACGGCTCCGGAAAATTCCGCTTTGTCCCCCGAAATGTATCTGTTTATGATAACGGGACTTGCAGTTGTGCGCAGTATCCGCTTCACATCCGGGTATGTATCCGGCAGGATGTAATCGGCGGACAGCTCGCAGGGAATGCTTCCTTCGAAGCTTGGCATTTGGATATAGCTTTCGCTGTTTGGGGCTTGTATTTTCATATTGCACCTTCCTTATTGTGTTTTTGTAGAATTATATGCACATAAGGAGGTGGTTTATGCATAGCGCTTGCCCCTCCGGAATGGTGAGGACCCATGCAGGCGGCGCGAATCTGTCGCTCGAACGGTCTGCACACTCGTTGCCTTGCGTTTACCCAGTATAAAGTTTTTTGCGGAGCTTTTTCAAGCACATCGCTACAGCGATGTGGTTGAAAGCCGCGTAGCCCCTACACATAGAAAAAATATTTTGCGTTTTTTGTGATCGGATTTGAACCTTCACATAACAGCAAACTCTTAGTGATATTCCGTCTTCTACGGAGTGATATTTTCTCTTCGAGAAAGTGATATTGCGTAACTTCGTTTCGCAGTGATATTATATTCGCCGCCAAAACTCGCGAAGCGAATATCACTTGGACGAAGTCCAAATATCACTGCAAAGCAATATCACTCGCCGCAGGCGAATATAACTGAAAAAAGCACGCTTTCGCGTGCTTTTTTCTGGCGCGCCTGGCAGGATTCGAACCTGCGACCTACCGGTTCGTAGCCGGGCACTCTATCCACTGAGCTACAAGCGCGTACCGTCTTTCGACGACTGTTATATTATATCATAATGGATTCTGTTTGTCAATAGGTTTCAGGAAAATATTTTAAGTTTTTTATGTGCAATGCCGTAAATGGCAGATAAATCGGGAAACGGCGAGTTACACTGGATAAAATCGGTAGTTTGGGACGTTTTGTGCTTGGCTTTTGCCCTGATTAAAGCTTTTACGGAGTTGTTTTCAAGCGCCCCGCGTTCCTTATACACAGTTTAGAGCAAAAATCCAAAAAATCTCCATTTACCTCTTGACTTTACCTTACTAATGTGGTACAATATTACAAATTGCTATATAAGCAGGAGGATATAAATAATGAATTTAAGTCAGATCCAGATTCTTATCGCTATGGTCATATATATGTCGGCGGTAATACTCATCGGCGTGTTTTACGCTAAGCGCGCCAACAAAAGCTCTGAGGAATATTACCTTGGCGGACGCTCCCTGGGCCCTTGGGTAACCGCAATGAGTGCGGAAGCATCCGACATGAGCGGATGGCTTCTTATGGGACTGCCCGGTGTTGCTTACTGGTGCGGTCTTGCGGATGCGGCGTGGACAGCCATCGGTCTTGCAATCGGTACATATCTTAATTGGCTCATCGTTTCAAAAAGACTTCGCCGTTACAGCGTAAGAGCCAATAATTCCATCACATTGCCGGAATTCTTCTCCAACCGTTTCAGAGAGAAGAAGAAGGTAATCATGTTCATCGCGGCGGCGTTTATACTTATATTCTTCACCGTATACGCGGCAAGCTGCTTTGTAACCTGCGGTAAGCTTTTCTCCACACTCTTCGGTCTTGACTACAAGCTTATGATGGTGCTTGGCGCGGTATTCGTGCTTCTTTACACCATTCTCGGCGGATTCCTTGCAGAGAGTATCTCCGACTTTATGCAGGCTATCGTTATGATCACTGCACTCACCGTTATCGTTATCATTTCTACCGTTCAGGCAGGCGGTATCGGCGCGGTAATTGCAAACGCGCAGAACATCCCCGGTTTCTTCGATTTCTTTGGAATTGCATCTCCCGCTGTGGCTGACGGTGTTCAGCAGGTTGTGGACGGCGTACCTCAGTTTGGTGAGGCAGGCAAGTACGGTCTTCTTACAATATGCTCCACCATGGCTTGGGGTCTTGGCTACTTCGGTATGCCGCAGGTACTCCTTCGCTTTATGGCTATCCGCAAGGAAGATGAGCTTAAGCGTTCCCGTCGTATTGCGATGGTATGGGTCGTTATTTCTCTCGGCGTTGCCGTGTTTATCGGTATCGCGGGACGTCAGCTTTTCCCTGCGACGCATCTTACCGCGTCCTCGGCGGAGAGCATCTTTATCACCCTCGCAACAAGCTCGCTGCCCCCAATTCTTGCAGGTTTCGTAATGGCAGGTATTCTGGCGGCTACCATCAGCTCCTCGGACTCATATCTCCTCATTGCGGCATCCGCATTCTCCAAGAACATTTTTCAGGGTATCTGCAAAAAGAATGCTACCGACAAGCAGGTAATGTGGGTATCCCGTATTACGCTTCTTGTTCTTGCACTCGTTGGCATCATTGTTGCCCTCGACGAAAACAGCGTAATCTTCACCATCGTATCCTTTGCATGGGCAGGATTCGGCGCTACTTTTGGCCCTATCATGCTGTTCTCGCTGTTCTGGAAGCGCACCACAAGAGCAGGTGCTATTGCCGGAATGGTTGGCGGCGGCGCAATGGTATTCCTCTGGAAGCTTGTTATTAAGCCTATAGGCGGCGTATTCGGTATCTACGAGCTTCTTCCCGCGTTCATCTTCTCCGCCATCTGCATCGTTGTTGTATCGCTTATCACAAAAGCTCCCTCTAAGGAGATCGAAGAAGATTTTGATGCGGTTCGTGCAGGTAACATAGAGGCGTAAGCGTTGCTTTAATATCGAAAAACGGTCGTCTTGCGTTACTTTCAATATAGATATTAACAGAAATCGGCAGAGAATTGTTTCTCTGCCGATTTTGTGATATAACAGGGATGGTTTGCAAAAAATAGGGGGCGTTTAACTTTTTTCGTTTATGTATAGATGTGCTGCATAAAGTTACATTAAGCACATGCAAACGATTACCGCAACCCAAGCCGCCGGAATGGTGAGTACCCATGCAGGCGGCGCGAATCCGTGCGTTTCGAACGGATAGGGGACGGGACGTATTGGCAGTCGAAGACTGCTGGGCGCAGTCCCCTACAGTTTGCTTTTACCCCATGTATTAAGTTCTTTGCGCAGCTTTCAAGCACATCGCTACAGCGATGTGCTTGAAAGCGACCGTAACTCTCCTACACCCAAAAAGGCGCACACTCATCGGTGTACGCCTCATCGTATTTACGCTATTGGCTCAAAATCTGCCGCGCCGTGCTTGCATAGGGGGCAGATGATGTCGTCGGGAAGGGTTTCGCCTTCGTAAACCCAGCCGCAGACCTTGCAGACAAAGCCTTTTTTGCCATCGGTTTCGGGCTTCGGCTTTACGTTGTCGTAATAGTAGCTGTAGGTCATGGTGGGGGCATCGGAAATAACGCGCGATTCGGTGACGGAGCAGATGAACATTCCGTGAGTGTCGAGGTCAACGTAGCTTTCCACTTTCAGCGACATGAATGAGTTTATGTGTCTGGGAAGGAAGATAAGCCCGTTGTCGGAGCGAAGCGGCTCACAGCCTGCGAACTTGTCAACATTTCTGCCGCTCTGGAAGCCGAATTTTTCAAATACCGCAAAGGGGGCGCTTTCGGTAAGCACGTTGATGTTCATTTTGCCCGTCTGCTTTATGACGTGGTGGGAATAATTCTCTTTGTTTATGGTAACAGCAAGACGGTTGGGGGTGTTTGTCACCTGAGTTACGGTGTTTACTATAAGCCCGTTGTCCTTTTTGCCGTCGTTGGACGTGATAACGTACAGACCGTAGCCGATGTTAAAAAGAGCGGTGAGATCGTTTTTATTAGCGGTGGAATCCTGCTTCGCAAGATATTCTTTGCATAACTCGTCTGCAAGAGCGTCGATCTGTGCCGCACTTTCGTCACTCAGCGCCGAGAGGATTTTTACGGTCGTATCGGTGTAGGTGATGTTCTTGCAAGGCTCAAGCATGCCGCGCATTACCTTTGCCGCGAGAGGCGCCCAGCTTCCGTTTTCTATAAGCGCCACCGTACGATTGGAGAAATTGCGCTCGGTCAGATGATCAATAAACTCACGCATAAAAGGGAAGATATCGGCGTTATAGGTGGTGGTGGCGAGTACAAGCTTGCCGTATCGGAATGCATCCGCAACCGCCGCG
This sequence comes from Candidatus Flemingiibacterium sp., assembly GCA_045644145.1. Classification (GTDB taxonomy): domain Bacteria; phylum Bacillota; class Clostridia; order Oscillospirales; family CAG-272; genus Flemingiibacterium. The sequence goes on along the minus strand of JAZRGK010000021.1, from coordinate 2,075 downwards.
GACATATCACAGCGTGCAAGGTCGTGGAGTGCTACCTTAGGACATCCGCTTGCTTCAAGCTTTTCGGTAAGCTTCATTACGGCTTTCTTGGTATTTCCATATACGGATGTGTATGCGATAACGATTCCGTCGGATTCCACCTGATAGCTCGACCATGTGTTGTAGAGATCGAGGTAGTAACCTAAATTTTCGGTGAGCACAGGGCCGTGAAGGGGGCATATCTTCGCAATATCAAGTCCTGCGGCTTTCTTAAGGAGTACCTGCACCTGAGTACCGTATTTGCCAACGATTCCGATGAAATAGCGGCGTGCCTCGTCTGCCCACGGCTCGTTTGCGCCGGGAACACCGAACTTGCCGAACCCGTCAGCGGAGAACAGCACCTTGTCAAGGCTGTCGTAGGTCACAATAACCTCGGGCCAATGTACCATTGGCGCGGTCACAAATGTAAGGGTGCGTGCGCCGAGGGAAAGGGTATCGCCCTCACCCACTACAATGCGCTTATCCTCAAAATCCGTGCCGAAGAAATTTTTCATCATGGCGAAAGCCTTGGCGGATGACACTATTTTCGCATGGGGATAGGCGCGCATGAAACCGCCGATGTTAGCGGAATGGTCTGGCTCCATGTGCTGAACGATAAGGTAGTCAGGAGTGCGCTCACCAAGCGTATCGCGGATATTGTCAAGCCATTCGTGGGTGAAGCGTGCATCCACGGTATCCATAACAGCGATCTTCTCGTCGATGATAGCGTAGGAGTTGTAGGAGATTCCGTTTGGTACACGGTACTGTCCCTCAAAAAGGTCAACATCCAGATCGTTTACGCCGATGTATTTGATAGTGTCCGTAATATGCATTGTTTTTTCTCCTCATTATATTTATAATAACTGTGCGTATTGATTACTGTCCATAAATAATTGTACCACTAATCTGTGAACTATTCAATATAAAGAGCAAATTATTCCAAAATTTTTCCGTCGGTTGTGACTGTAACCACACGCCACGGGATGAATTTTCCGCTTTCACGGAGCGCCTGCTTTGCCGCATTTTCGATTCCGCCGCAGCAGGGCACTTCCATGCGGACTATGGTAACGCTTTTTATGTTGTTGTTTTTGATTATTGCCCCAAGCTTTTCGGTGTAATCACCCTCGTCAAGCTTAGGACAGCCAATAAGCGCGATGCGCCCTTTTATAAAATCGCTGTGGAAGTTCCCGTAAGCGTAGGCGGTGCAGTCAGCCGCGATAAGCAGGTTTGCACCGTCAAAATACGGTGCGTTGACGGGAACGAGCTTTATCTGCACGGGCCATTGGGACAGCTTGCTTGTGATAGGTGCGGCGCAGGCATCGGATTCGATAGCGTCGCGCTTTATCGCTTTGCTCATAGTGCCGGGGCATCCGCAGGGGAGCTTCTTTGCAGGCGCGGCAGAGGTTTTTTCGGCTTTTGATTTAAGCACCGCCGCCTCATCGTATGCAGGCGCTTCACGCATTTCAAAGCTGATGGCATCTGTGGGACACGAAGGCAGGCAGTCCCCAAGACCGTCGCAGTAATCTTCTCTTGTAAGCTTTGCCTTACCGTTCACCATTTCAATAGCGCCCTCGTGGCACGCCGCCGCGCATGCGCCGCATCCGTTACATTTTTCTTCGTCGATTTTTATGATTTTTCTAAGCATTTTTTTGTTCTCCTCGTTTGTTTGTACTTGACTTTACGACACTATTATAGTATAATACAGGTGAAAAGTCTGTTGTATTTACAACGAGGGGACGAGAAAATGAAAAAATATTTAAATATACTAAGAAACACAAAGCTGTTCTCCGGAGTTGAGGACAGTGAGCTTGAAGCGATGTTAAACTGCCTTGGCGCAAGGGTGAAAGCTTACGAAAAAGCCGAATATGTGATGTGCCAAGGAGAAACGGCGCGAAATATCTTTGTGCTGGTAGAGGGAAGCTTACTTATACAGAACGACGACTATTGGGGTAACCGAAGCATCATAAGCCATATTCAGGTGGGCGAAACCTTCGGCGAGGCATACGCCGCCCCCGGATGCGATGTTATGCAGAACGACGTTGTGGCGGCGACTGACA
>JAZRGK010000020.1:0-1609 GCA_045644145.1 Candidatus Flemingiibacterium sp. | reverse complement strand
TCAACTCTTTCCCACCATATGCGTATACTGTGTGAGGCAGGGCTCGTCGATGCCTGCAAGGAAGGTAAATGGATGCACTACTCGCTCTCCGCTGAAGGCTCGGCGCAGATCAGAGAATTGATCGAAAGATACACCCTATCTCCCGAAAAAGCTTGTAGCTACAAGAAATGCGATAGTTGCAAGAAATAATAACGGCTTATAAGGTCAGTGCGTTATGTGCTGACCTATAAACAAAAATATCACATCGACAGATATAGATGTATAAATGTAATTGGAGGTGCATTATGGCGCAAATATGGAATTTCATACAAGATCAGATACTCGGTATGAAATGGTTAAACGAGTTAATAGGAACGCTACTCACCGCTTGCGGTCTTGACATATCGGGGAGAATCGGCAGCAGTATTCGGTTTTTTATTTATGATACGGTAAAAATATTCGTCCTTCTCGGCTTTTTGATATTCGTCATATCCTATATTCAAAGCTATTTCCCACCCGAAAGAACGAAAAAGATACTCGGCAGATTCCACGGCATTGGCGCGAACATCATCGGTGCGCTTCTCGGCACGGTCACGCCGTTCTGCTCTTGCTCGTCGATTCCGCTGTTTATCGGATTCACGAGCGCGGGACTTCCGCTTGGCGTTACCTTCTCCTTCCTTATTTCCTCACCGATGGTCGACCTTGGCAGCCTTGTGCTTCTAATGAGCATTTTCGGATGGAAGGTAGCAGTCGCTTACGTGGTGTTCGGTCTTGTGGTCGCGGTGCTTGGCGGTACGCTGATCGAAAAGCTCCACCTTGAAAACGAGGTTGAGGATTTCATTCGCAACGCAAAAAGCATTGACGTGGAAGCCGAAAAGCTGATGTTTAAGGATCGCATCAAATATGCGTGGGAGCAGGTGCTTGAAACGGCAAAAAAGGTACTGCCGTATGTTCTTGTTGGAGTAGGCATTGGTGCACTTATCCATAATTGGATTCCCGAGGAATGGATCGTGAAAGCGCTCGGCAACAACAATCCCTTTGGCGTAATCCTTGCCACGATTGCAGGCGTTCCGATGTATGCGGACATCTTTGGATCGATACCGATTGCGGAAGCCTTGCTTGCAAAGGGAGCGCTTCTCGGTGTAGTTCTGTCCTTTATGATGGGCGTTACAACGCTTTCTCTGCCGTCGATCATTATGCTGCGAAAGGCGGTAAAACCGAAGCTCCTCGGTATATTTATCGCCATTTGTACGGTTGGAATTATCCTTGTGGGATATTTCTTTAATCTGATTCAGCCATTTATTATTTAATTTCACGAGGATATTATTATGGGACTTTTCGGAAAGAAAAAGGAAGAAAACAAGACTTGTTGCTATTCTTGCGGAACTGTAAAAGAACAGCCTGTAACCACTAACGCCTGTTGCGGTGAAAAAGTGGATGGTATCTGTTGCATCAAGGTGCTTGGCGCAGGTTGTAAGTCCTGCCATCAGCAGCTTGAATACGTAAAGGAAGCGGTCAAGAATCTCAGTCTTAATATAGAGGTTGAGTACGTGACCGATATGGCAAAAATTATGGAGTACGGTGTAATGAGTATGCCTGCCATCGTTGTAAACGAGAAGGTCGTTTCCAT
>JAZRGK010000019.1:0-2070 GCA_045644145.1 Candidatus Flemingiibacterium sp. | reverse complement strand
AATGCCGAAAACGCTGTCGAGCAGCTCGAGAGTGCCGGTCTCCTTACCGGTCATGTCAAATACTTTAATGTTAGCCATTGTATTTCCTCCCCTCGCTTAAGCCTTCTTGACTGCGTCCTTGAGGAACACGATTCCGCCCTTAGGGCCGGGGATCGCGCCGCGGACAGCGATCATGTTGCTTTCTGCGTCAACCTTGACGACTTCAAGGTTCTGGATGGTAACCTGCTCTACACCGAGATGACCGGCCATCTTCTTACCGGGCATAACGCGAGAGGGATCAGTGTTAGCGCCCATAGAACCGATGCTGCGGTGAACAGGGCCGACACCGTGGGTGTGCTCCTGGGAATGGCAGTTCCAGCGCTTTACTACGCCGGCGTAGCCCTTACCTTTGCTGATGCCGACAACGTCGATCTTCTCGCCTGCGACGAAAACGTCTGCCAGGATGGTGTCGCCTACGTTGTGAGCTGCGCAGTCGTCCAGTCTGAACTCCTTGAGGTACTTCTTGGGAGCGACGCCTGCTTTTTCGAAATGTCCCTTTGCGGGCTTGGTCATTTTCTTTTCGTTAACATCGCAGAAACCGAGCTGTACGGAATCATATCCGTCCTTTTCCGCTGTCTTCTTCTGGACAACGGTGCAGGGGCCTGCTTCGATAACGGTCACAGGGATGACCTTTCCTGTTTCATCGAAGATCTGGGTCATACCGATCTTCTTGCCGATGATTGCCTTTTGCACTTTTATTTCCTCCTTCAGGCATTGGTTGAAAGGCAGTACGGGCCGTAACGGAGCCTCGCCTTCACTTTCCAACATGACCTGTCCGCCTCAAAATTATTTGCGGACCAGGGTTTGGACTTTAATTATAAAGTCGCGCGCGGGGGTGTTGCCGGGGTCTTGCTTGGGGTTTGCTCAGAGCTTTATCTCGATCTCTACGCCTGCGGGAAGGTCGAGGTTGGTGAGAGCCTCAACGGTCTTCTGTGTGGGCTGGAGAATGTCGATAACACGCTTGTGGGTGCGGCGCTCGAACTGCTCGCGGGAATCTTTGTACTTGTGTACAGCGCGGAGAATGGTTACGACCTTCTTCTCGGTGGGCAGGGGGATGGGGCCGGAAACCTCAACGCCGGTGCGCTTTACGGTCTCAACGATCTTTGCTGCTGCCTGGTCGATGACCTGATGGTCATAAGCCTTGAGTCTGATGCGGATTTTCTTCATGTCTGCCATGGGTTTTTCCTCCTGTATTTTACAATGTTTTATTAGGTATCAACTAAAACCGACATTGCACGGTCGAAAGAAGCCACTCAGCCGTGTGTATCACATTTTGGGCATAAATATAACCGGCGATACACACATCAGTCCGGCATAATGGCGCAAGTTGGTCTCCCACTCAGGCTTATCTGCGCACGCACAGACAGTTCCTCAGCTTAAAAGGGGTACTCAAGCGCTATTCTTTCTGCCGCCCGATTGTCGGACATACTCCACTTGAGTTACCCGCACCGAGTGCGGCAATCTCAAGCTTCATCGCAATTTTGTCAGCGTCTTTACGCGCAGACATACTACGCCCTTTTCAGGCGCTATTACATAGTATCATCAAACACAAATAATGTCAAGAACTTTTTGGAGATTTTTCAAAAAATATAAATTGCAATCTTCGATTGCATGAATTGAAAGTAACACTTTCATGAATTGCCCTGCGGGCATGAATTGCGGTTGCCACCGCATGTCGGTATCCGCTTCGCGGATTTATTGGATAAACAGGCAAGTCCGACACCTTCATGAGCCGCAAGGCTCAATTCACGGCTATGCCAATTCATGACATTTTATTGTCAATTCATGCAGATTGAATCTGCAATTCATCATAAAATAAGTATGGCGGTTTGCCGATGCAAACCGCCAATACTTATTTTATAACAGTCTTATCTGTACATTTTCTTCTTTGCGCGTGCGGCCTCGCTCTTCTTGCGACGTCTTACGCTGGGGCTCTCGTAGTGCTCATGCTTACGGAGATCAGAAAGTACACCGGACTTTGCGCAGGAACGCTTAAATCTTCTGAGAGCGCTGTCCAGAGATTCATCCTGC
>JAZRGK010000018.1:0-1705 GCA_045644145.1 Candidatus Flemingiibacterium sp. | reverse complement strand
GTAATCAATTTTATTTTTTTCGCGAAATTCCTTGACATTTTTCCGAAACTGTGCTATACTCTTATTGAGGGATGCCTCTGTTATATCTCCTACCCCTGCTGGGTTGGCGATCACTGACAGGTCGTCTCCTCTTTTTTTATTGTAATCAAGTACACGTCCTTCCTCAATAGCACTTTTAACCATTTCCAAATAGCCGCTACGATTTTCAGTTCCTATCCATGGACGTTCAGCAATAGTTAACATCATATGAGGTCGCCTTGAAAAATCACCGTTTATCTTGTTTTTATCATAGAAACTCAATACGGCATAAAGAGGTGCACCATTGTTTCCAAATTCCGACAACATCATCATTATAGTTGGATTGCCGTTTTTATTTTTAGTCGACCACACAAGAGTAGGCTCGTTTATCGACAGTAACGCCGCTGTCATTTTTTCGTCACCATAATCATGAAAATGTATTTTTTCACCGGCACGAGTAGTCGGTCTACCGTCCGCTATTGCTTGATTTTCAGATACCATGTTTTCATAAGCATGATTTCGATAGATGTATATATCTCCATCTATGCCAAGCAAGTCTACTATGTATTGCGGCATATTGCTTACACGAATAAGGTTATCATCTCCTCCATCTGCATGGTCAAACGCCTCCCACAGTGCAGTTTGTATAGAATATTCGTTGAATTGCTTGGGCTTGCTTTCGGTTTTACTTTCCATCATATACTGCACGCCCTTGCCGCTTGCCTTACTCTGCTTCTTGGTATCACGGAGAGCCGCCGCAAGCTTGCGTTCTACGTCGCGTATGAGCTGTACAGCTTCATATTCATCCTCGCTGAGGCGAAGATCGGCAAATCCGCGAATCCAATTTCGCACCTCTGCATAGAACCTTGTCACAATATTGCGGTTGTCCTTTGCGAACTGTGTAAGCTTTGCTTCACTTCCAAGGATTTTTTCAACCGCACGCGCCACAAGCTCCCTCTCGGCAGCAGGCTTATCGAATACACGTCCTTCGCTTTCGTACTGCTCTTGATAAGTCTTGTCTGCAAGCATATTATCAAGCATTGTTTCCCATGACTTGCCCTCGGCGGCGTACAGCTTCTTAACAGCACTCATAAGCTGTCCGTACTGCTTCGCCCCCTCTGCTGTATGGGTAAGCTCATGGGCAAGAATCTGAACTGCTATATTGCCCCATTTGGCGTTAACGTAGATTATACCGTCCTTCGTCTTACCTTTTACGCGGTAGCTGTCGGATATAAACAGCACCTTGCGCCCGAACACCTTTGAAAGAAACTCCGCTATGCGTATATCCTTGCGGCTCACGCCCTCAAGCACGCCCGATTTGGCGGTATCGGTCTTTTCTTTAGCCGCCTCTGCTCGGCGTTGCGCCTGTTCGGTAGTGATGGTTATATCCCCCTCGGTAACATTAGGCGTTGAAGCCTCTGCCTCTGCCTTAAGGAATGTATGCATCGCCTCAAGCTCCTCATCGGTGAGTATACCCTCGGTATCTTCAAACATATCAAGAGAACCAACAGAGGTTTCTTTTTCCCCAACCGTTTGGGATTTCTCCGCCTTAGCATCCGCCGCACCAAGCTCATATGCCGCCTTAACCTGTCCCTCGGTAAGCGCAGACACGCTCTCCGCGCTGATGGCGGACATCGGCATGCCAATATGCCCTGCTTTATATGCGGTGCGGTAGCCTATGGCAAAA
>JAZRGK010000017.1:0-19819 GCA_045644145.1 Candidatus Flemingiibacterium sp. | reverse complement strand
CCATGAATGCGGCCTGGGGCGGTATTTATGACACCAATCAGGTCATGGTCTGCCTTGCGGACGACCACAAGACCACAGAAAATATCAAAAAGACGAGGGCTTTCACCGTCAGCTTTGCCACGTCCAAGACAGTTGCGCCCTGCGATTACGTCGGCATCGTTTCCGCAAACGACGTTCCCGATAAATTCGCAAAGGCAGGATTTCACGACGTCAAGAGTGAGTACGTCAACGCTCCCATCATCGACGAGCTTCCCATGACGGTGGAGTGCAAACTCATCAAGTTCAATGAGGAAGGCATTTGCATCGGTGAGATCATCAACGTCAGCGCTGACGAAAGTATTCTTGACGAAAGCGGCAAGGTTGATGCGAAAAAGCTCGATCCCATCATTTACGACAGCGTGACGCACGCTTACTGGAACTTTGGCGATAAGGTAGGGCAAGCGTTCTCGGACGGAAAGAAGATCAAGTGAAGAACCAATATCTTGAGAATTTGAACAAAATCGAGTTCGTCGTGACCTACGCCTGCACGGGACGGTGCAAGCGCTGCTCCGAGGGCGATCACACGTCTTGCGGTGAGCGGATCGATCCGCAAATTGCCGCGGATGCGGTACGCAAAATTGCGGCGGAGTACGACATCAAAACAGTAATGACCTTTGGCGGTGAGCCGCTTTTGTACACGGACGCGGTCTGTGCAATCATGAATGCCGCAAAGGAACTGAACATCCCCAAACGTCAGGTCATCACCAACGGCTATTTTTCAAAAAATGCCGATAAGATACGCGAGGTCGCAGAGCAACTTGCCGCGTGCGGTGTGAACGACTTGCTTTTGTCGGTAGATGCTTTCCATCAGGAAACGATACCGCTTGATGTGGTGGAGCAGTTTGCCGCAGAAGCAAAGACGTGCGGCATACCGATCCGCCTTCAACCTGCGTGGCTGGTAAGCGCGAAGGATGACAATCCGTACAACAGAAAAACGAGAGAGATTCTCGGTAGCTTTTCCGATATGGATATTCCCGTGGGAGATGGAAATATTATTTTCCCCGAAGGAAACGCGTCCAAATATCTCGCTGAGTATTTCGCGGACGAGCGCCCAGAAAATCCGTACGCGGAAGATCCGCGCAATGTGCGTTGTGTGTCGTTCGAGCCGAACGGCGACGTTCTCGGAGGGAATGTGTATGCGCGCGATATTATGGAGATCTTAAAGGATTATGCGCCGTAAAAATAAGTTTCATTGAAATACAGTAAGAGAACAGTGGAATTTTCCTGTACGTTGATTTAAAATATTGCTATGAAAGATAATATGAATGATATTGTAATTATGGCGAGTGATCCAATTCCAAACAAGACGCCATCGGATGTGCGCAACTATTTTGTCGAAAGGAAAACCGAAAAAGATTTAGCTGATGCATATGCGATCTCACACAACAAATTTTGGTGGGTTGAGGATGATGTATACGACTACAAAGAAGGAACGCCTGAGTATAAAGCTGCTCGTGCTGTTGTTGATGGATGGGGCACGTTAATGGATGAATATGAAGAAACAATCTTCATGATCTTGCGTAGCGAAGGAATAACAATTCCCGCGACAGGCCGAATTGAGGTTTTGAAGCCTTTTATGAAAAGAAACGGCTATATTGACGGCAATGGCTGGTGGATCAAAGACAAGGAATCGAAAAACTGAGCACAGAATTATGAAAATTATAAAAGATTACGCTCCGTGAAGGAGAAAAATATGACCAACCAAGAAATTTTGAAGATTGCGATGGCACAGTCAGCACGCGATCTCTCGGCGGATGCGAGTGATTTTGAAAAGAGCGAAAACGTGGTCGTGACGTCGTGTGTGAGTGACGGCGCGAGGCGGTATTTGAAGCTCCCGTTTTCCTGCCAGCTGGTGTCCTACGTCAATAACGTGGTGGCATCGGTGTCGCCCGAATTCCGCGAGATAACCGAAAATTACATAAACAAATATCCCGTCGAGCATCTGTTTGAAACTCCTCATCTGCATGTGCTGAACGAGGCTTTGATGGCGCGGGGACATAAGATCTGCTTTATGGCGGAATATTTTCTGCCTGATGTGAACGTGCTTCGTGCGCTTGATTGCCAATATGAGCTTCGCATCCTCACGCAAAAGGATTTTGCCGAGCTCTATCTTCCCGAATGGTCAAACGCTCTTTGCAAGGAAAGATGTCACCTTGACGTGCTTGGCGTGGGTGCGTATGACGGTGACAAGCTCGTCGGGCTTGCCGGCTGTTCTGCCGATTGCGACACAATGTGGCAGATCGGTATTGACGTGCTTCCCGAGTATCGCAGACAAGGAATTGCATCGGCTCTCACAAGCCGCCTTGCCATCGAGATTTTGAATCGCGGAAAAGTGCCATTTTACTGTGCCGCTTGGTGTAACGTGAAATCTGTTCGCAACGCCATAAAAAGCGGATTCCGTCCTGCATGGGTGGAAATGACGGCGAAGCCGTTTGATGTGGTGGATGGGATGAATAAATAAGAATTTGACGGAGGTGATGCAAATGATAGATATTACCACTTGGATGGACGGCTTTTTGAAAGCCTTAAATGACACTTTCGGAAACCGCGTGTGGTTTGTCGGCTTGCAAGGCAGCTACGGTCGCGGTGAAGCGAGCGAAACAAGCGATATTGACGTTGTTGTAGTACTTGACAAGCTGTCCGCCTCGGACATTTGGGTCTACAATGCAATGCTCGACACTTTGCCGGAGAGAGAGCTGATCTGCGGATTCTTGTCGGGCAAAAATGAAATTCTTAATTGGGAGCCTTCCGATCTTTTTCAGTTTTATTATGACACGACACCCATGAAAGGTAGCCTTGATGAATTGCTTACTGTCATTGACGAAGCGGCTGTGGGCAGAGCAATCAAAATCGGTGTTTGCAATATTTATCACGGCTGTGTGCATAACATGCTCCACGAAAAGTGCGAGGACATTTTGCGAGGACTGTATAAATCCGCATCCTTTGTTGTGCAGGCTATTGCTTTTTGGCAGACGGGAAAATACATCAAGCATCAAAAAGACCTGCTCGATGTTGTTTCTGCCGATGAACGAAAGATTGTTGAAATCTTCTTGAAGCTGAAAAACGGCGAAGATGTTGAGTTTAGCCCAATGTCGGAAGTTTTGTTTGCTTGGGCTAAAAAGTGGATTGAGGAAGAAAACCTATGATTTTGGAAACACCTCGCCTCATTCTCCGCCCGTGGTGCGAGGATGACGCAGAAGACTTATATAAATACGCCAGCTATCCCGATATAGGACCGCCTGCAGGTTGGCCGCCGCATACGAGCGTGGAGAACAGCCGCGAGATCATTCGCACGGTGCTGTCCGCACCCGATACCTTTGCCGTGTGCCTCAAAGAGGATGGCAAGCCTATAGGAAGTATTGGCTTTCACCGCAAAGACCTTGCCGAAGCGGACGATGAATACGAGCTTGGTTATTGGATCGGCAAGCCATTTTGGGGGCGAGGACTCATTCCCGAAGCCTCGCGGGAGATGCTTCGATACGCCTTTGAAGACCTTAAAATGAACCGCATTTGGTGCGGTTATTACGACGGCAACGAGAAATCCCGCCGCGTTCAGGAAAAGCTCGGATTTGTCTATCAGCGAAAGACCGAGGGCATTGAAGTGCCGCTCCTCGGCGAAATCCGCACGGGACACTCTAACCTTATGACGAGAGAAACATGGGAGAAGGTGCGCACACATGGATAAGCAAGCATTGTACGAGCTTCTTACCACGATTCCGCGAGGCAAAGTCGTTACATACGGAACGCTCGCAGAGATGCTCGGAAACCGCAAGCTGGCTCGCGCGGTGGGAAACGCGCTCCATTCCAATCCCGACGGAGAAAAATATCCCTGCTACAAGGTCGTGAACAGCAAAGGCGAGCTAAGCCGCGCATACGCTTTCGGCGGTATCGATGAGCAAAAACGCCGTCTTGAAGCAGAAGGCATCGTAGTTGAGAATGGCAAAGTAGATTTGAAACGATATGGATATGGGGTGACGGAAGATGTTAAAAAAGCTATACGATAAAAGCAAAATATGGTTCGCTGTCGTGTGGATCATCACCTATTGCGTGCTGATGTCTGTGGGCGATTCCCTTTTCGCCATGGCAGGAATCGAAAAGTCGGTCACACTTGCAGTGGGACTTATGTTGTCTGCCGCGCTGTTGCTGTTTTTGCGAAAGCACGCTCTTTTTGAAGCCTACGGACTTTGTCCGTCAAAACTCCCGGCACGTTCTATGCTGTTTTATCTGCCCGTGATTCTTATGATGACCGCCAATCTGTGGTACGGCGTAACTGTTAATTATGGTGCTCTCGAAACAGTGCTGTACATACTGTCCATGTTTTGCGTCGGATTTTTGGAGGAGGTCATCTTCCGCGGTCTGCTCTTTAACGCGATGCGAAAAGACAGCATCAAGGCTGCTGTAATCGTTTCAAGTGTGACCTTCGGCATCGGGCATATCATTAATCTCATAAACGGCTCGGGCGCGGAGCTTTTGCCTAATCTGCTGCAGATCGTCTACGCCACCGCCGCTGGATTTATGTTCGTGATGATGTATCTTAAAACCGATAGTCTCATCGGCTGTATTGCCGCGCACGGATTGTTCAACGCGATCAGCGTATTTGCCGACGAGTCAAACGTAACAACAGAAATGCGAATGCTCACCTGCATTGCTCTCACGGTGATCACGGGAGCGTACACGGCATACCTTGCATGGACGATGAAAGGACGAAAAAATGATTAAAGAACTGATGCACGATCCGATATTTCTTGCCGGAAAGTCGGAGGTCGCAACGAAAGAAGATCTGCAGGTCGCGCAGGATCTGCTTGATACGCTGATGGCGCACAGAGAAAGCTGTGTCGGCATGGCGGCGAATATGATCGGCGTGAAGAAGCGCATCATCGCGTTTCTCGATGAGAGCGGACGAGCTCCTACATATACGGTGATGCTCAATCCCGAGATTATCAAGAAGGACGGCGTATACGACACAGAAGAAGGCTGTCTATCGCTTCTCGGCGGTCCGCGTAAGTGCAAGCGATATAAGACCATCAAGGTGCGGTATCAGACCCCCGAAATGCAAACACGCACGAAAAACTACACCGGCTGGACGGCGCAGATCATTCAGCATGAGGTGGATCATTGTAATGGAATATTGATATAATTTGGAGAATATAATGAACATTTTAGATGATTTTGAGAAGGAAGTAGAATGTATTTATAAAAACGAAACTTATTCTGTGCGTGATAACGGATCTGTTTTGCGCCATCCCAAAGCAGGCAAAAAACCGAGACCCACAGATAATAAATGGACTTTCGGAAAGTATAACGATAAAACAGGATATGCTGAAATTGCAGGTGAAAGAGTACATAGGATAGTAGCTATAGCTTTTATCGGTAACCCACCATCGCCTCAATATGTAGTAGATCATATAGACACTAATCGCCGCAATAATCGTCCGGAAAACTTGCGATGGGTTACTAAACTTGAAAATATTCTATTGAACCCCATAACTGCTAAAAAGGTTGAATATTTGTGTGGAAGCATAGAAAATTTTTTAAAAGATCCATCAATACTGAGAGATAACGCCTCCGATCCGAATTTTTCATGGATGCGAGCGGTAAGCAAAGAAGAAGCTGCAGCAAGTTTGGAAAGATTTCAAAATTGGTCGAAAAACGATAAACCTTCAACGGGTGGTTCCTTGGGAGAGTGGATATATAATAGAAATATTTATCGCAAGCAGACATCAGTATTTGAAAAAAATACATCTGTGACTACTGCTGTCGAGTCATCAAAGCCTATCGAAGTTGAACCGGAAGTTCCTGAGATTAATGAAAAAGTTGAAGCTGTATCGGTGCTAAACAAAAACTTATTGCTTGAAAAGTGGCCAGAAGCAGATGAGTTGGATTCTGATGATACAGGAGAAATATATAGAACTAATGGAGAAATATTTCATCTGTTAAAAGAATTGCTCGAGGACAAAAAGGTCATAAAACTACCAGATATTATTTTACCAACTGCAAGCAAGGGAATTACAGTAAAAGATGCTTGGATTGAAGAATTTCAAGCAGTTAGTTACAATTGTGAAGGCAGATCACGAATCCCAAAATCAATAATTATTTCATCAAACAACCAACAAACTGCTTTGTTGGTTCGCTTGGCTTCTAAAAAAGATGAGAATGAAGTAAACAAGTTAAATGAGAAGAATTTTAACATAGTTGAGTTGGATTTGTCTCGGAATAAAGGCTATACTAAAACACAGATGAGATATGCTTTGGAAATAAACACCTCGAAAAAAGAATGGTTGCATCATGAACTGATTTCGGAAGCAAAGGAAAGATTAAAAAAGGTTTGCGAGCCTGTAAATGGAGTAGTAGGCGGAGTCTTGCACTCATATGCCGCATGCCCTATTAAATCCGATACGGTTCAAGATATAGATTGTTGGTATTGCGAATATAATATCGGCGAAAGAAATGTTTCTGATGGTAATATTTGCTTTGGAAAATCTGGAATTCAAACATACAGTGATTTGTTATCCGTGGTTGATGTGAAGAAGGAGGATGAACAAATAACAAGCATTTCTTATGATGTTAGTGGGGAAATTATCACAAAAACATTTGATGCATATGTTAGATTGCCAGGTAAGACAATATTTCAATTGTGGAATGAAAAGACAAGCAATAAACTTGTGGCATACAATATTTATAGCGAATGGTATGTTTTAATTGAAGAAGATCCAAATATTTCTTTTGAAAAAAAGGGACAAGTTTATGGAAAACTTGGTAAAACAGTAGAAATGTTAGATAAAAATCGAGTTCGTTCTATTTTTGATCCCGATTCACCATCTTGGGAAAATGTTAAAATTAAATCAAAAAATATTGGAATAAAATAAAAGCAAAAATGTGACTTGTTTGATAATTCTTGCCCATGCCGCTAGACTTTCTCTCAAACTTGTGATATCCTTGTGCTACCAACAAAAAAGGAGGCAGCACAAATGGCAAAATACTCGATTGAAGAACTCTACTACGGAGAGAAATATTCAATCCTCTCTGCCGTCGGAGCAAAGGCGATCCTGTCAGGTATCGATCCGCGCACAGCGGACGGACAAACATGGCTGGAGATGGAGCTGATCCGTCAGACATTCATCACAGCCGAAAAAATGAAGCAAAACGGTGACTGTATAGCCGAGGGCGAACTCGGAGATGCGGTCACCGTTTCTCTATGCGAGGAGGACGAACATGAGCATACTTGAAGACCTATGGTACGGCAACATATCCCCATGGGAGCGCCCGTTCAAGAAGGACAGTTCATACTCAGAACTGCTGGCATTAGTAATCCGACACCAGGAAGATCTCCTCGGACGGCTGAATGACGAAGAAAAAGAAATCTTCGAAAAATACGCCGACTGCACCAGCGAGATGCATGACTTGACAGAGCGAGAGGCATTCTCGAAGGGTTTCACTATTGGAGCAAGGATCATCATCGCAGTGCTGACCAACAAGTACGATGAGTAATTGTCTTCCTGTAAGAGACGGGGTCACGAAACGTGACCCCGTCTCTTTGATCAAAATCAGCATCGCATAAACAAAGAAAAACTTCTGAAACAAATTGTGTCAAACCTCTTGACAATCACCTGAACTTGTGTTAGAATATTATTGAAACATAATGTTTCTACGATGGAGGGACAATGAAAAACATCCGTAACGAAGCGAAATATGTCATCGTCGAGTATATCGACAGCTATTATAGTGATTACAGCGCCATCCCTTCCGTGCGGGATATAGCAGCAGGTACGGGGATCTCCGTTTCTACCGTTCACCGTTGCCTACGCGATATGAAAGAAAACGGCGAACTTGAATACAACGGTAGACGTTCTGTCAGCACTCTCCGCATAGATATGGAACAGATACACCATCCTGTGGCTGTGCTTGGTTACGTTGCCTGCGGTGAAGGTCAGGAAGAAACCGAAGAAGTAATCGAATACATCCGTATGCCGGAATCGCTTATCGGCAAGGGTGAATTCTTTGCTCTTATCGCTAAAGGCGAATCCATGATAGACGCAGGAATCTCCCCTGGCGATTATGTTATTATACGCAAACAGAACACAGCGGAGATTGGCGACATCGTCGTTGCACTGGACCAGGGCGTGAACAATCTGAAGGCACTTGGGTTCAGCAAAAAGCGAGGCAGATATTTTCTTCGATCGTGTAATGAAGACAGAGAGCGATACAAGGATATCTATCCGGAAGATCTGCGTATCCAAGGTGTTGCGGTGTGTGTGTCGAAGAAACTCCGTAAGGTTGATGTTGATTAAAAAGGAGATACTATTGAAAGATAACTATAAAATTCCCGTCGGATTCTGTCCGAAGTGTGAAGCACGCATTGCGTACTCAGATGACGGAGCCGATAAAAACTATGTGCGGGTTGAATGCGTCGATGAAAACTACAAAGGCGTAACCATCATGTGTCATAAGTGCAAATCAATGCTGCGGGTGATTGAAATTCAACCGTCTGTCAGTTTACAGTTCCCGGTTCTTGCCGGAATACAAGCATAATAATTTCATTCACAAGTGAGCCATCCTCCCATCGGTGAATATGGGTACATACGGGTGAGTATCAGAATGATGTGCGGAGCCTGCTCTGCCTCGTTTTGATGCTCACTTTTTCTTTCTCAAAATAATTTAAACGAAGGAGAATCAACATGAAAAAATGCACGTACAAAAACTACGAAGATCTTCCGCTGATGCTGGATGCCAATGTACTTGGAAATGTGCTTGGCATATCTCGGTCATCTGCCTACGAGCTTATGAAAAAAGAAGGCTTCCCGGCGCTGTGGATCGACGGACGTGTTGTTGTGCCGCGGGATAAGTTTATCGAATGGGTGGAACAGAACACGGGAAAGGGTGGGCTCTGAATGGAAAATGAATTTGACATTACCGAAAACACAATAAAATTCTTCGACCGATTCTTTACATACGACCTGCTCGACCGTTATCCGAATCACAAGCTCGCGACCGAGGCTGATTACTCTCTCCGCCTTTTATGGGAAGCGCAGAGAGTCTATATTCAAGATTGGCAATTCAGTCGAGAGCGCGTTCGCAAAATTTTATATGATGAACTGACGATCGAAATACTTCTGAATGCAATCTGCGGGTACAGAATCTACTGCACAACACCGTGGGACTTGTCCATAATCATTCTCGCAATGCTTACAGTCTGCAAATACGATCAGGATTTGCTTGAACCGACAAAGATGAATGAGATCCGCCAGCAGAGTATGATCTGCTTTGCAGGAACTGGATTTCTCGACTATGCAAACGCGAAAAACAAAGCGGATTTCTTTTCGTATGCGAAAGGTAAATTCTTTCCTCTGCCGCAGCGCATCTTCAGTCTCGGTTTATCATCGGGCGAAATTATTGTGTATGCCTATCTGCTCTTCCGCGAGGACAGGAAAACATTCAAGTGTCATCCCAGCTATACGACCATCGGCAAAGCCGTCGGTATGAGCAAGAACACCGTGAAAAAATACGTGGACGGACTTGAAGAAAAACGGTTGATCGAAACGCGGTACACTACGGTGCAGACCAAAGACGGCCGTGTGCATAACGGAACGCTCGAGTATACGATCCTGCCGCTGAACATCGCAGAGGAATATTACGATGCGAAGCAAATGAAGCGTTTAGTACAGGAGCAGGCGAAGGCAAACTTTTTCAAAAAGCTTGCCATATTCGATAAGAAACGGGAGAGCTCAAAAGGTTAAAAACTGCGCCGCATAATCAAAGAAAAGCGGTTTGGAGAGATAGCTTGGCACGGCGTTGGTCTGATTATTACAAGCAGGTTAAATAGAGGGGGGCTCACACTCGCCTTTTCAGACATCGGACGGCAACAGCCGACCGAGAAAAACGAGAAAAACAGAGCTTTTAAGCGATTTCGAGCGATATTTCGGATAGCTGCAAGATAGCTCCATGTATAGCCACTTTCAGGAATCACACTTCCATTTGTGTGACAGATTCGTAGTTTTGGCGGTGCTACGCCACCTTTGGAAGTGTGATTTTCTCAAAAAAGATCGATTATATAGGAAAAAATATTTATAACGAAAGGAAAACAAAAAATATGAAAGACACAAATCAAGTTGCAGAAATCAATGAACCCGTGCGCAAGACGGTGTATATCGACGAATCGCTCTTCAACCAGGCGAAGGCGCTTGAATATCTTGCAGGGGTTGATTCGTTCTCTGCATTCGTTTCAAAAGCACTTAAGCAGTACATCTCACAGCTTATGCTTGGCATCCACGCCGAGGCTCTGACTGAGGACATAAAAAAAGCCATTGCCAATGCGCTAAATCCGATCAACATCCGACTCTCCAAAAGCCTGTACCGCTATGCGGTGCAGTTAGATATGCTCAGTCAGTTCGTCGGTTACCAAAACGAATTCAACTGGCGAGAGATAGAAGCGGCTCGTAAAGAAGCTCAACTGAACGTTGCGAAGATGCGCGGACAGGTCGATGTCGGCAAGATCATTGGTGAGTTGAACCCTGAAAATGAGGAAGATTACGATGAATATAATTGAAAACATTCTGATAACAACACGATTTCCCCTGGATATATTCATAATTCTGTGGTATAGTGTTGTACTAACAAAACCAAAGGAGATGATACTATCGCAAAACGAAGACCAAACGGCGACGGCATGATCCGCAAGCGAGTTGACGGACGCTGGGAAGGCCGCATAGTAGCCGGACACACTTCTGACGGCAAGCCGATATACAGATCGGTCCTCGCGAATACGCAGAGCGAGCTGATGCCGAAGCTGAACGCGCTCAAAGAAACCTATGCAGGCGTGGAGCTGACCGAGGACAGCCGCATGACGCTCGGCGAGTGGCTCGACAAGTGGCTGACGGAATACAAAACGCCGATGATACGCCAAAGCACCGTGGACGGTTACAAAACCTATATAAACTACATCAAACCGCACCTCGGCTCAAAGCAGATCACGCAGGTGACCACCGCAGACATACAGAAAATGTACAACACGCTCAAAGAATCGGGACGGATACGCGAGAGCAAGACCATGGGAAAGACGCTGTCAAGTGCCGTCGTGCGTTCGGTACATATGCTCCTACATGAAGCAATGGACAGCGCTGTGCTCGAAGGTATAGTACCGCGCAATCCTACAAACGGCACGACCATACCTAAGCTCGAGCACAAAGAGAAAACCGTCCTCATCGAGTCACAGATCGGAACGTTCATGAAAGCAGTAGAATCCGACGAAATATGGCGCGACTTCTTCAAGACCGAGCTGATGACCGGCATACGCCTCGGCGAGATCTGCGGACTCAAATGGGAGGACTTCGACGAAGCCACAGAGAAGCTTCATGTACGAAGGCAGGTCCACTACGAGCACGGTCAGCCGATCGTCGGCGAAACGAAGACGAACGAGGGCAACCGAAGCGTGACAATATCGCGTGGACTTGTGGAATTACTTGCAAAGCGCAAGAAGAATGCGCTGACAGAGTGGATATTCCCAAATCCGCTGAAGCCAGAGCTTCCCATGAATCCTACGTCAGCGTACAGACGGCTGAAGAAGCTCCTCGGCGAAGCTGACCTTCCCAACATGACCTTCCATGAACTCCGCCACACCTTCGCAACGCACGCCGCATCAAGCGGCATCGATCCGCGAACGCTTGCAAGCATCCTCGGTCACACCAAGGCAAGCTTCACGCTCGACACTTACACGCATATCACGACAGATATGCAGAACAACGCGGCGGAGATAGTTGAGGATTACATCACGGACATTTTCGGAAAGGAGCTGAAGCCGTGGGAAAACGGAAGCGCAAATCAGGCGACGGAACATTAAGATTACGCAAGGACGGGCGATGGGAAGGCAGAGTCGTCGTCAGTTACGATGAAAAAGGACTGCCCATCACGAAAAATGTTACCGCAAAGACGAAGCGTGAGTGCATAGAAAAGCTCGAGGCACTCAAACAGTCCCTCGGTAAGACTCCCGACAAAACAACATCAAAAATGCCGTTCGGTGAATGGATGGACTTCTGGTATCAGAATTACTGCAAGCCGGGGCTTCGTTTCACCACGCAGGCGACCTACGAGGAGCGAATTTACAAGCAGATCATTCCGAAGATTGGCGAAACGCCGCTCGACGAGATCACGCCCGGCACGCTTGAAAAATTCTACGCGCATCTCAAGTCGGACGGTCGGCTGACACGGCGTGAGATATACGGGAACGGGCTGTCAAACGGGGTCATACGCAGTATCCACGCCCACATCCGCGCCGCACTCACCAAAGCGGTCAGCGAAAAGCTGATACGCACAAATCCTGCCGAACTGTGCCGCCTGCCGCCGAAAAAGTCGCCGGAGATAAAAACGCTGACGCCCGAGGAGATGCAAAAACTTCTTATTCAAGCGAAAGAGGAAGGATTTTACGAAATGTTCCTACTCGACCTTTCCACGGGACTTCGCCGAGGTGAGATACTCGCTCTTCAGTGGGATGACATCAACTTCGAAACGCGGATGCTGACCGTGTCGAAGCAAATAAAATACGTAGGCGGTAAGCTTCATATTATTCCGCCAAAAACCAAAGCAGCGGATCGGTCGATCAAGCTTCCCGTGCCGCTGATCGAAGTGCTGAAAGAGTATCGGAAGACGGTAAACTCGAAATGGCTGTTCCCGTCACCGGTGAAAGAGGAAGACGTGCCGCGCGATCCCACAGCTTGCCGTAAACGGCTGTCAAAGATACTTGAACGCGCCGGATGCAAGCACGTTTCATTCCACGCACTGCGGCATACATTCGCCACACAGTCGCTCCGCTACGGCATGGACGTGAAAACGTTGGCGGCGACCATCGGACACACCTCGGTGGAAACAACGCTGAATGTTTATTCCCACGCTACTGAAGAAATGCAGCGTGCGGCGGCGAACAAGATCGAGCAGACCATTGGCGCTGTGACGGGCGTACAAGCCGCGTGCAGCGACGACGCCGGTAGTGGTGCAAATACGCAGGCAAGTCAGCCTTGCACGAAATTCGAGCCGTATAAGGGCAAGAAACGTAAGCCCGGCACGGGGTATGTTAAGCAGCTCTCCGCGAACTGCTGGCAAGGGCGATATTCGCCGACGGTGAACGGCAAGCGTGTCGTGCGGAATATATATGCGGAGACGGAAGCGAAGTGCGAGGAAGCACTTGCGAAGATGATAAGTGAGATGAAGGCGGAGCTGGGGAGATGAAGAAAAGTAAATAATCAGCATACTTATAACACTGATTATTGAATTCCATATTTATAAAAATCCTTAGGACGGAAAATATATTTTGAAGAATAAGTAATTCCGTTTTATAAAGATCAAGAAACTTAATATGTATGTTGATATTATTTCGTTATGAATAATGGGAGGATAAATATATGGTTGAAGTTAACGATTATTTAGAAGAAAAATTTTGTGTATATAAAAGTGAGGAATATTTGGTTAGGGATAATGGTGCTGTTTTAAGAAAACCTTTTCCGCAAAAGAAGTTGCGTAAACTTGACAATGTTTGGACTTTTGGAAAATTGAATAATAAGACAGGATATTTGGAAATTGCTTCAGTCCGCATTCATCGCATTGTCGCTACAGCTTTTCTCGGAGAAGCACCGACAAAAGAGCACATTGTAGATCATATCGATACAAATAGACAGAATAATCGCCCCAGTAATTTGAGATGGTTAACAAGATTAGAAAATGTCGTCTTAAATGAAGTTACTCGGAAAAGGATTGAATATAGAACCGGTGTAAGTATATTTGAATTCTTGAAGAATCCATCAGCATATAGGGATAAATTAGATGATCCTGACTTTAGCTGGATGCGTCGTGTAACCGAAGCAGAAGCAAAGGGTTGTATAGAAAATACTCAAAAGTGGCTTACAAACACTGAAAATGTATCTCCGTCTGATAAATCCGTCAAAATTGGAGAGTGGATATATTCTTCTCGAAATCCTGCTGTAAATACAAAAACCACTCAAGTGCGAGCAGATGCACAGCAATGTGATTATGAACTATCAAATATATCGGATTCATTAACTGCAATGGCCAAACAAAAGGATTGGAAAACGCCCACAGAATTTGTTTGTTGCCCCACTAAAATTGAAGGCGAACCAATCGAATGTTATTTGAAGAATTTATCCGATGGTTGCATTTTTACAACCAATAGATTTGGTAATTCAACTATTGTAAAATATGCCTGTGTAGATAACAGAGAGATAATTATAATAGCAGCTATTCCATCGACCATAAAACCGTTAGCACTTGTAAAAATCTCTTATGAGAATGGGTATTATCTACACTCAAGTTTAGGTTCATTATTTACAGATGAAGGAGCAGAAAAACAGTTTACGCTTGCGCAAGGGTTGGAATGGACCGGTGGAGACAGTATTGATGACTATTGTTAGTCAGTAAGTCAGATAAGTGAATCATCAATATTTGCTGATACATATACGATAAAGCGGTAGTCGCGGGATGCGATTACAAATAAACTGACTGAAATTTGTAAACGGCGTCAGAGCAATCTGCCGCCTTTAATTTTCACGCAAAGTTGTTGAAGTGTATGCCGAAATATGGTATAATGTATTTGTAATCACGAAGGAGGTACCGCTATGCCGCTTAAGATAATCCGTCAGGATATAACCAAAATTAAATGCGATGCTATCGTAAACCCGACAAACGAATATCTCTCTCCCGGCGGCGGAACGGATGCCGCTATACACGATGCGGCAGGTCCGAAGCTACTCGAAGCTTGCCGTAAGCTTGGCGGACTTGCTATCGGCGAAGCGAAGATCACGCCCGCATTTGATCTGCCGTGCAAATACGTAATACATACCGCAGGACCGATATGGCGTGACGGAAACTATAACGAGCAGGCGCTTCTCGAGGCGTGCTACAAAAACGCACTCGCGCTTGCCGCTGACAAGAAATGCGAAAGCATAGCGTTTCCTCTCATTTCGTCGGGAGTGTACGGTTATCCCAAGGACGCTGTCCTAAAGACCGCCATGCGCGTAATCGGCGACTTCCTTTTCGATAACGAAATGCTCGTTTATATCGTTGTATACGACAAAACGTCCTACGCTATCAGCGAGAAGCTGTTTTCGGACGTTACGTCTTACATCGACGATGCGTATATCGATGAACCGTCGCTGTCCATGTCCCTTCCGATGCAGTCGTCCATGCTTGGCGATGCACCTGTTAAGGAGCGTTTCAAGCGCAGACGGGCATCCAAATCAAAGCAAGAGTTTGAAGATATTGAATTCGGCTGTGGCAGAGCGCCCGAGCTGCTTGCACTTGAAGAAAAGGCTATCACCTCAGAAGCGAGCCTTGAAGATATGCTACGTCAAATGGACAAGGGCTTTGCCGAAACGCTGTTCGATTACATAGATGCCAAAGGAATGACCGACGTTGAGTGCTACAAGCGCGCGAACGTTGACAAAAAGACCTTCTCTAAAATCAAGTGTAACAAAAATTACAAGCCGAGCAAGGTGACCGCGGTATCTTTCGCAATCGCGTTGCGACTGGATCTTGACGAAACAAATCATCTGCTTAAGACCGTGGGAATGTCGCTGTCACACAGCAGTAAATTTGATGTAATCATCGAATATTTCATCAAAACCGGCAACTACGAAAATATCTTTGACGTGAACGAAACGCTGTATCAATTCGACCAGATAACGCTCGGTGTATAATGTCGCTCGTCGGGCGACCACAACCGAGTAAAAATATAGTACAATATGACTGTAAGGTGAAAACCAAGCAGTCATATTATTTTTTTGGAGGTAACAATAAATGAAAAAGAACATCACAGAAATCGTATTTATTCTTGATAGAAGCGGCTCTATGGCAGGCTTCGAGGCAGACACCATCGGCGGATTCAACGCGACCATCGAAAAGCAGCGTAAGGAGGACGGTACGGCGTACGTTTCCACTGTGCTGTTCGACAACGAAAGCGAGGTCATTCACGACCGCGTACCGCTTGATAAGATCGAGCCGATGACCGACAAAGAGTATCAAGTCCGAGGCTGTACCGCGCTTTTAGATGCCATCGGCGGCGCGATACACCACATCGGCAACGTACACAAGTACGCCCGTCCCGAGGATGTGCCGGAGCACACGATTTTCGTCATCACAACCGACGGCATGGAGAACGCAAGCCACCGCTACGACAGCAAGAAGGTCAAGGCGATGATCGAGCGTCAGCGCGAGAAATACGGCTGGGAGTTCGTCTTCCTCGCCGCGAACATTGATGCGGTGGAAACGGCGGCGAATATTGGTATCAAGCGCGAGCGGGCGGCTAATTATCGTCAGACCAGTGATGGAGTCGGAGAGAGTTTCTTTGCTATGAGTCAGGCGATAAGCTGTGTAAGATGCAGTAGTACAGATAAGATGAATCTTAGTGAATATCTAAAGCAGGAAGATGACGAGTAAGGCGTAAAGTGATTTTTGGGTGTACAGTAAGTGTGATATATTGAGTCAGGGGAATGCAGTAATGGAAAATATTATTAAGCAGATAAAAGCAGTTATGCTCGGACACGCCATAGGTGATGCGCTTGGCGTTCCGGTGGAATTTGAGGAAAGAAGCGCACTTGAAAATTCACCTGTAACTGATATGATTGGATACGGAACGTATCCTTTTCCAAAGGGGACGTGGTCGGATGATACCAGTATGTCAGTAGCCACTCTTGACGCACTGTGCAGTGGGTGTGTCGATTACACAGCAGTTATGGAGAACTTTGTTAAGTGGTATGCGCAGAATGATTACACGCCGACCGGGATAGCGTTTGATATAGGAGTGACATGCCAGCGTGCCATATTGAATTATCTTTCGACAAAAAAGCCAAGTGCGGTAGAGTGCGGACTGAACGGAGAATATTCCAACGGCAACGGAGCACTGATGCGAATACATCCGGTTGCCATGATGGCATGGTTTGGTAAAAACTTGCGTGAGAGCTTTGAAAATATTATAGACTGCGCTGCTGGGCTTACACACGCGCACGAATGCTCAAAGCTCGCATGCAGGATATATACTCTTATTCTTTTTGCGCTGCTTGAAAATCCACGTAAGGAGAGTATAATATCTGCCCTGAAATCAGTGGGGCAAAGGTATTCCTACAGTCAGGAATTCTACAGATTTTCGCGCATTTTTAGCGATGATTTTTGCAAGCTCCCATCCTGTGAAATAAAAAGTAGTGGATACGTTATTGATACTATTGAGGCGGCACTTTGGTGCATTCTTACAAGTGAAAGCTATGAAGAATGTGTTTTAAAGGCCGTAAATCTTGGCGGCGACACTGATACGGTCGGCGCTGTTGCAGGCGGGCTTGCGGGTGCTCTCTACGGATATGACGCAATACCTAAGAGGTGGCTTGACGCACTTATTAGGCGAGAGTATATTGAAAAGATGTGCGAAAGAGCGGGAAAAGCTTGGCGGAGTTGATCCGCGAGATGAGGGCGGAGCTTAAGTGAGCATAAAAGGGGTGAACGAATCGTTCACCCCTTCAACATTTGCGCCGCTGTAGACAAAGAAAAGGGGGCTTGCATTATCGGCAAAAATATAATGGCTTTCGCATCCCAAAATCAAAGATTTTAATACAAAATTTCCAAATTTTAGGGGTATCGGCAAAATTCCAACGATATTTTAGGTAAATTTTCTCGGATTTTTTGCCGATAGCGCATCAGCTAAATATTCACGGAAAGTTGTTGAAGTGTCCGCCTGAACATGGTATAATTATAATAACATACACCATACCACGGAGAGGACCATGACAAAACGCACCCAAAAATTCAAACGAAAAGCTATAATCGCCGCGGTCATGCTCGTGCTTGCCGTCACAACCGGCGCGTGCGCGACAAATTCAGGCGGCTATGACAAAAGCGCGACCGAGACAATCGGAAAGCTTCAAATACAGGAGAGTAAAAGTATGAATAAAGAGCAGACAAGCACCTACCGCCAGATCAGCATGGACGAAGCGGTAATTATGATGCAGGAGGAGAGCGATTATATCATTCTCGACGTGCGCAGAGCCGATGAATTCGCCGAGGGGCATATCCCGAACGCGATCAACGTCGCAAACGAGGATATCGGCACGGACGAGATTTTGGAGTTGCCCGACAAGGATCAGCTTATCATGGTGTACTGCCGAAGCGGTCGCCGCAGTAAAGAGGCGGCGGAGAAGTTGGTAGCGCTCGGATATACGAATATCGTGGAGTTCGGCGGCATCCTCGATTGGACGGGCGAGGTTGTGAGTGGGGAGTGAAATCAAACATGAAACTTGATAAAAAAATAGCGTTGTTTCAAAAATTGAATACTGATAATATTTTAAGAGCAGAGGCTTTTTATGAAGTTTTAGAAACATGCGAAGCACTGAAGAACAATTATCATGACTACATGACAACTGCTCCGATTGACTGCGAAAAAGAGTTGCCTCGCTTACCAAGTGCAGATTATGACTTGTGCTGTGCTTTACTTACGATGTTACTCCGCGAAGATCATTTCAACGAAGGAAGCTTCGACAGACGGCAGCGCAGAGGTCAGGTCAAACCAATAATCGAACGAATTATAGGTCTGCTTGAAGCAATGAATTCTCCGAACATTAAATTCTTTTCCGAAAAAGCAATTGAGGCTTTGAGGGGATTCTACGTTTATGCGCTCGTAGATCCGAGAAACGATAAGGTTTTTTATATTGGCAAAGGTACAGGCAACCGAGTTTTTTCGCATGAAATTGAAAGTGGAAAATCACGTGAATCCGAAAAGAAGAAGCTTCAAAAAATACGCGAGATCGAAGACAGCGGTTTTAACGTAAGAAGATTGATCGTTAATTGGGGACTAACCGAAAACGAAGCCTTTATTGCCGAAGCCACGCTTATCAATTTACTGAACCGAATGGCCGACATTCAGCTTACAAATGAGGTATCAGGACATCATGTACATGAAAGCTTAACAACAGAAGAGTTTGAGTTACAATATGGAGCAGTTCCGCTGAAAAAAGAGGATATAAAGCACAGTATTCTTGTTATCAAGATAAATAAGCTTTACCGAAGAGGTATGAGCGAGGAGAAATTGTACGATTCTGTAAGAGGCTTTTGGGCGGCATCTTTGAGATCGATAGAGGCAAGAAAAGTAAAATATGTTTTCGGTGTATATAACGGTCTTATTGTTGGTGTGTATAAACCTGATGCATGGCACTACGGCTATGAAATGATTGATGTTCCTCAAAGAGATATATTGGATCCGGAAGGCTATGAAAGACTAAAAGACCGAGTCTATTTTGTTTGTAACGATTATCGCAACCTTGATGATGAAGGAAGATTCTACCTACATAAATCTATAGTGAATTTGAAAGTTAATCAATCGGCACAAAATCCGATTTCATATTTAGCGCCCGAAAAATAAAGCTATTTTCACAACTCAAATTTTAAACCGCAGTAATCAAAGAAAAATCGAGGAGATTACAATGAAAGACGAATGCCTTATCTGCGGCGCACCGCTTAAATACCTTGAAACCGACGAGGTGATGGAATGCGCCGTCTGCCATAAAAGGGAGAACAGCAAGACCGTTTGCGAAAACGGTCACTATGTGTGCAACGAATGCCACACGCAGGGCATGGACATCATTATCGGCGTTTGCCTTGCGGAAAAGTCCAAGAACCCGATCGAGATCATTCAAAAGATGATGGCTCTGCCGTTTTGCCATATGCACGGTCCCGAGCATCACGTTATGGTCGGCTCGGCACTTTTGACCGCGTATAAAAACGCAGGCGGAGATATTGATTT
>JAZRGK010000016.1:0-109929 GCA_045644145.1 Candidatus Flemingiibacterium sp. | reverse complement strand
GCACTTACCATTCAGCCAATTGTAGAAAATGCGATCAAACACGGATTGATGAAATTGCAAAAAGGCGGTACAATCCGTGTAGTTTCCTATGAGACTGATACCCATTACTGTGTTTCGGTGGAGGATGACGGTATAGGATTTAATACGGATGTCCTGCTTGATGAAAGAAAACACGTGGGAATCCGTAATATTCGCGGAAGATTAAAGGCGATGGTAAGCGGCACCCTTGAAATCGAAAGCACGCAGGGTGTTGGCACCAAAGTCTTGATAACGATTCCTAAGGAGGTGGGCGAATGATTGCTATAGCGGTTGATGATGAAGTATTGATGCTTGGTGCTTTGGTAGCAGCAATTAAAGCTTCCCCCGATATCTCTGAAGTTTCTCAGTTTTCCGGCTGTGATGAAGCCCTTGCCTTCGCAAAGGAAAATTCGGTAGATGTTGCCTTTTTGGATATTAATATGCGTGGCATGGGTGGACTTGCACTTGCAGAACAGATTCGCAGTGTCTGTCCCGATTGCAAAATCGTATTTTGTACCGGATATGAGGAATATGCTATTCCAGCATTTAGGCTCCACGCCTCCGGATACTTAATGAAACCTGTATCTGCCAAAGACGTGCAGGTGGAGATTGATAATATCAAAGGTATCCGCCAAAGAGAGAAGCCACTTACAGTAAGATGCTTTGGCAATTTTGAGGTCTATGCTAAGGGAGAAAAGCTTACATTCAAACGTTCAAAAACAAAAGAGTTGTTTGCCTTTTTGGTGGATCGAAACGGTGCGGGGGTTACGGTTGCGGAACTTGGAGTTGCACTCTGGGAAAATGATGAAGGGCAAAAGAACCAAAACTATATCCATCAATTATTTCGTGATCTGCGCCAAACCCTTGAAGCAATTGGTATGGAAGAAATTTTCGAGAGAAACAACTATCTTTATTCTGTGAATCCCGAAAAAATTGATTGTGATTATTATAGTTACTTAAAAACTGGAAAGCCCAAATTTATCGGCGAGTATATGTCCCAGTACAGCTGGGCAGAAGGAACCTGCGGATTGCTTTGGGAAAAGAAAACTAAATAAACCTACTTATTAAAATAAGCCGTCAGTTTGACGGCTTATTTTTTATTTGTAAGAAGTTTGTCATACCGTAAATGCTATACTAAAATGGGAAATAGGCTAATTATACATTATTCTTCGGAGGAGGCAGAAAATGTCTGATAGAAACATACCAAATATTTTTAGACTTTTGCTTTCTGATATGTGTATTGATAAGCCCGATATTGCGGGAACCTCTGATGGATTTTTCGTGGTTAATAAATCTATAGCAAACACACTGTCTGTGGAATATATTTTTGATTTTCCTGATACAAGCGGAGAAAGGCTTGCATGCGGTAAATTCTTTGACGACTGGTTTCTATATGCCGTTCCGAACGATAACTATAGTCTTTTGAAACTTAGAGAGCAAGAACATGATACGGAGGATGGCTCTCCGGCTGATGGCGATACTCCGGGTGTGACAATATCTTTTATTTCCTTCAACAGCGAAAGGTTACTGGATTGTCTTGCCGGTCCTACCGATGAAAACAGAAAGAAACTGAATACCGAAATAAATCGTGTGGTGGCGTACAAAGGACAACACCACCATAAATCGCTCAAAAGACCTATTTTGCAAAGGATGCTTTTCCCGAGATTAAGCAGGAACGTGAAAATGCAAGAAAAGCATTTGTTCTCTTAACAAAGTTGATACATTAGTTTTTTAAATCAAGATAGGGAAGGAATAACGTAATGAGAAACAAAAAACTTTTTTTACCTGCCATTATTCTTGTTGTGGCAATTTTAGCAATTGTCGTATATTCGTTTGTCAGCAGTTTGGCGTTTAAGCCTACCGTTACTGAAGGAGAATTTCCTTTTTCCATTACATACGAGCTGGATGGTGAAACAGTAACCATTAATGAGGTTTACAAGGCCCGTTACGTTAGAAACGATGGATATGCAGATACCAAGTCCCGTGTATATGTTGGTGAAATTGGCAATATGGGAGAAGGTAATACGGTTTACACGCTCAAAAAAGATGAAAATACACGTGTTGAATTATGGACAAAATTATATCCCGACTATTTGATGGGCGATACAAAGTACGATTACTTTGATGATGAGGCTTTTGAACCGCAAATTTATTATTATGATGCAGAGGAACAAGAGTATTCCGATGAAGAAACGTTATTGGTACAAGGCGTTAAACTTATAAGCTTTAAATACCCTACACCGATTAAAAACTCCTTTGTTTTCTCACATGTGTCCTATTTCAGCGGTGCGGTTGTATTACCCACGCTGCTTATTGCGCTGCTCGCACTTATTGCAACAATTATTTTTGTAAGAAAAGAAAAAGAATTAAAGTACAAAGCAATTGATATTGTTTCTACACTTTTTAATTTTATTATCGGCTTTACGCTTATTCCGTTTGTTTCAATTTTAG
This sequence comes from Candidatus Flemingiibacterium sp., assembly GCA_045644145.1. Taxonomy (GTDB): domain Bacteria; phylum Bacillota; class Clostridia; order Oscillospirales; family CAG-272; genus Flemingiibacterium. The sequence continues at coordinate 107,460 of JAZRGK010000016.1, read as the reverse complement.
CGTTATTTATAGATATTGAGGGCGGTGGCCCTGAGCTTTATTATCAGGTTCTCTACTTTATTCCCGCACTTTCGGTATTGTGCGTTGTGGCGTCACTTGCCTTGCGTCGTAAAGGCTATGGCGTAAAATCGCTTATTGCCGAGCTTATAGGCCCTGCTGTTTTTGCTGCATATTTAATTGTTTTCTATGTGGGCGGATTGCAGTAAAAACAACCGATAAACACGAATTCCGATATTAGTCCCATAAAGCGAAGGTTATATAATGAATACAAATAAATCATTGAAGGAAAAGAAACTGAAATTTATTAAAACACATTCCATGCAGTTTCGTATTTTGGCGACAATCATTTTCGCAATGCTTGCAATAACGGTTTTTATTGGTGGTATTAGCATTTATGAGGTGGACCAATACATACAAGGCGAATCTGAAAATTTTGTTGTGGTCACTTGCGATAACGAAGGTGCACAGATTAACAATATTTTCGAAGATATGGAAAAATCGGTAAAGGTTATGGAAAGTTACATAATGGACTTTTTTACCGAGGAATCCCGCGTGGAAGACCGAGATTTTCAGGAAAAGATTATTAACAGTACCGATCAAATGTTTGCCGATGTTGCCAAACACGCAAGTGGTGCGGTTGCCTATTATTTTCGATTTGACCCTGCAATTTCTGACAGCAAAGTGGGTGTGTTTTACAGTAAAACGAAAGAGAACGATGAATATGTTCCTTTTGAACTAACCGATATCTCACTTTATGAAAAAGAAGATACCGAACACGTCGGATGGTTTTGGCAGCCTTACGAAGCCGGAGAACCGGTTTGGATGATGCCATACTACAACCAAAACAATGATATTTATATGATTTCATACGTAATGCCGATGTACTATGAAGAACAATTTATCGGTATCGTTGGAATGGATTTTGATTACAACGCTTTAGCCGACAGAGTACACGCAATTGAAATTTACGAAAACGGCTATGCCCATCTGGAAGTCGATGGAGCTGTAATGCATAGCGGCGACGGCGGCTTCGAGATCGAACGTCGGTATGATCCGGAAAAATATTTTCGTGTGTCAACGGATCTTGTAAACGGAATGACGCTTGTTCTTTCCGCAAGCTATGACGATATTCGGCATATCAGGTATGAAATTGGATTTGAGATTCTGTTCGTTGTACTGATACTTTCCGTACTGTTTACGGTGATAGTCATTTTTGCTGTCAGAAAAATTGTTGCCCCGCTAAAAAAATTAACCGACCAGTCGGTAAAACTTGCAAACGGGGATTACCGTGTGGAATTTTTGCACAGCAATATAACCGAAATAGAACTCCTTAATACGGCTTTTGAAAATATGGCTACACATCTGCATGAACGTGAAAAAGAACTGCGCTTTTCCGCTAATCGTGATTCCCTTACCGGTCTTAGAAATGTCACTTCGTATAAAAGGTGGGTGGAAGAGTTTGACAAAGAGATTGAAAATAAAAACGCCAATTTCGGTGTTGTTGTATTTGACTTGAATCTACTGAAGGAAACGAATGATACATATGGACATGATGTAGGCGATAAACTTATCGTCACTGCGGCAAAAGTGATTTCGGATATTTTCAAAAGAAGCCCCGTTTTCAGAATAGGCGGAGATGAGTTTTTGGCGGTTCTTAAACATAGGGATTTAGAAGATTGCGAAAAATTATTTGCGCAGTTGGATTTGGAGTGTTCAGAAACCTACGTAGAGGAAAGAGGCGAAATTCCAATCAGCATTGCAAGAGGTTTTGCAATGTTTGACTCAGATAAGGATTTGAACTTTAATGACGTATTTAAGCGTGCAGATAATGCAATGTATGAAAACAAAAGAAAAAGCAAAGAGCTACAGTTTGAACACGGGAAATAATCGTCTGTGAACGAATTCTCAGCGCTTGGTTTTTTGAAAACACAAATCATTTCGAAGGAAATTATACATGAAAAAAATTATTAGTGTTTTGATTTTGTCAGCTATGATATGCCAGGTCCTAGTTGCTTGCCAAACGCGAAGTGAGAATCCAAATGATAATGACAAAAAAACTCACGAGGAAAGCACCGTTGAAAGTGCAGAAACAGGAACTAATACGGAAGATGTGACAGAGTATGTCGGTTCTGAACAAGATACTGCACCGATACCGTTAGATATTGAAACAATCGGCGGTGCTGTGATCGTAGGTAAGATTGGCTTTGATGAAAAAGGCTGGCACATCGTTCCCGAGCAGCCGCTGAATATAACGTATACATACTTTCTGGATAATCCGTCCGTATTCCCTAAGCAAATGCGCATCAGTATGATGGATCCCAAGGATGACGGAGTGGATAAATCGGTATATCTTGGGCAAACGGTTACAGTGCAAGGAGAGTTCCGTTTTGTGCGAAACGATTTCGATACGCTGTATCTGCTTCCTTATACAGTTACTATCGGTAAAACCGTAGAAGAAAGCTACGGTGACTCCGAACTCAAAGCACCCAAGGGACCTGTCGATTTATATGATCGTTCGATTCCTCTGCCGAAGTATCTGGAACCGCGCATTATGGTCGGAAAGTACATTTATAACGCATTTATGCTTTCCGAAGAATCCTTGCAGCTCATGGGCAATGATTTTACGTTGTTTTACTGTGACTTTGTTGACGCATTTCTAGGTTACAGAAGTGAGATTCCGTGTCCCGAAAAGAGGTATGCAGAACTGCTGGGCTCTGTTATCTATTATGATTTTCCCATATTCAATGCGTGCGCTGAGCCTTTTGAATTTATCAAGCATTATGATGAAAAAACAAATACGATCCGCATTGTGTATAAATACAGCGAAGATGAGCATCGGAAGCTTCTGGACCAATTCCTGAAAGCTGCGGATGAAATGCTGGCAACAGTTACTCCCGAAATGAGTGATGCTGAAAAGGCAAAGAATATCTATCACGAGCTTTGCACGCGCATGGTTTATGACGACAGTGCGCTCGAAATCCTCGAAAGAAAGGACAGCTACTTTGCATATCTTTACAATAGCGGTGTGTGTATCACTTTTGCCAATGTCTACAATCAGCTTCTGACCCAGGTGGGAATCAAAACAACAATTGCAACGTGCGATTATGATGCCACTATGGGTCATGCGTGGTCAGTTGTTACGTTAGATGGCAAGGACTATTTTTGCGACCCTACCTTTGAGCTTTCACGTGATAACGGTAACGGGTACGTGTATTTTGGTATGAACTATTCAGAGAGAACGAGAGACGGAATCGGAAAAAACGGTATCAGAGCTGGAAAATACTATTTCACATACACGGTCCTGCCGGAAATGATTGCACAGCAGTCTTTGGGAAAATAAGATTGTCTGCTTTGTCGTGGGCGGCAACTTCCCGACAGCGTTTCTTGTATGCGAGCTGATTCCGGGTGCGCTTGACGGCAGGAAGAGTTCTACATTTACAGACACTCTTCGGTAGTGAGATAAACGTAAAAACGCCGATGAGGAGTTTCGATTCCTCATCGGCATTTTTCATCTCTTTTTATAAATCACAAGTTCGGGATTCTCGCCGTTTTCCTCGTACGTGCATACGAGAAGGAAATCCATATTCGCGGCTATACCAAAGCATCTGCCTCCGAATTCGCACTCAAGCTGACTTCCGAGGTAGGTCTGCCTATCATTGAGGAATTTCACTTTTTCTCCGTTCGGGAGAGTGTATTCCATGTTGATGAATTCACCCGATAACACGTTCAGCTTCTCGACCTTGGGCAATCCCTCGATATGCAAAAGCGTGTTGAATTCGTGGATCAGCTGTTGTTTGAATTCTTCAAGCTTTTCTTTCCCACCGATTTCGGCATACCGTTTCCATATATCAAGCGTGTATTCACCGTCAGCGTAACACCATTTGCAGTATTCCTCGTTGAAAAAGCCGTCGGTTTCTTTACTGATGTTACTGTCTTCAAGCGGCATACCGCAGCATTGGCATATTAGTTCTCTCGGAGAGCCGAGCAGCGTGTTGATCGACACATCAAACAACTGCGACAGTAGCTTTAACGTTTCTATATTCGGTGTCGTTTCTCCAGTTTCCCAGCGTGATACCGCCTGACGTGTCACGAATACCTTTTCAGCAAGTTCTTCCTGTGAAAGTCCGTTTTTTGTTCGAAGCTCGAAAATTATATCTTTTGTTACCATAACATCACCACCTTAATTCATTGTGATTCTATTATACCACAGCTTCGCAGATTCGGCAAGCAACTTGTTGTTGCTATGGCAAGGTCCTTTTCTTTGACTAATGCGGTGCAAATATTGAATGGCGATAATTCCAAAACCTCTTGACAACCGCGTGCACAAGCGCTACAATACAAACGCCTCCCGAACCGCGGATTCCGCGAAAATTCAGGAGGCAAGCCTGACCACATATTGACCACAACAAAAAACCTGACCACATATCAGGACCATAGACACGCACGGACTATACGGACACAAGAGCACACGAAAGCACGAAACTGCGAATTTTCCGGACAGAAAAGCACCAGAAAAACTTAAAAGCAACAGAAAAACATTAATTTCGGCGTTGGGGTGGTAGAGGCCGCAAGTTCAAGTATTGTCACTCAGACCAGTTCGGAGGTCATAACGAACCTCCGAATTTCTTTTATTTCCTCGCAAATCCTCGCGAAATCTCGCGTTTTCGCAATAAAATCAATGGGCTTGTTCTTCCCTGCTTCGAGGGTTGAACAAGCCCATTTTTTGCCTTTGACCACATGTTTGACCACTTGCGGAAATTTTTGCACTATTTATCGCTATAAAAAGTGCAAAAAAGTTATATGTCACACAACTGCTCTTTCTTTTGTTGATTTTGTTTTGAATCCGTCCATTCTGTCGTCACCATAAATTTTGACGATGATCCCATGTGAACTATTGCGACAATATCAAAGCCTTTTTGCGGATCCAAAAACTCATATGGCATCTTATCATCGTTATACAGCATTATTCCATACTCTTGTGGTATGGTGGCGGAAACATTATACACCGGTGTGTTTCCTGAGTTCCAAACCCTAAGTCTGTATTTGCCCTTTGATATATGAACCATCCTTGCTTCAACACAAGACTTGTTTTTCTCCTCCTCTGCGTTTTCTCTTTCTGCAAGTTCAAACTGTTTTATCTTTAATTCGAGCTCATTAACTCTATTTTGCAAATGTTGAGCTCTAATGGAAACAATAAAAGAGATAAGTGCAAGAAGAAGCTATACTCCTGATATTACCAATGCTGCTATTTCCATTCAACACACCTCATTTGAAAATTTTCTTAACCTTTTTCTCAAAATCCTTAAGAAGCTTTTTTGCACTTCCTCTATATTATCCTCAATGCTTTCATTATTGCTCTCAATAAGCTCTGCCTTGGTATATATTGACTTGCAATCAGAACATTTGAAACGTACTGTGTCGGGGGCGTCAATGGCATCTTCATGCTCCACATCCAAGGACTCAAACTGGTCATTGCCACACAGTGGACAGTACAAAGTTATTTTTCTACTATAATCCTTCATTTTTATCCTCCTGCTCTATTATTCCACCTTGGCCATGAGCGATTTAGCAAAATCAATACCCTGATTTAACAATTTACGCTTCATTTCTTTTTTATTATCTTCTAAGTATTCACCCTTAAACCAAAGTTTTTCGCGTTTAAATACACCATTAACCTGATCTACCGTGGCAGCCTCTCCAAAAACATCGGTTAATAAATATACTATATCCGCAGTGCTGAACCATTCGCCGACTTTTTCATTAGTAATGATATACATCACCATTACCATTTTTTCTTTGAAATCATGGAGCTTTTTGATTTCGGGATAGTTTGACAAATGCAAAGTGTCAACATTTATTCCCTCGTAACTTGTTTTTGCTTTAGAACGAGGCTTTTTAGGTTTTGTTACTTTCTTCTCCGCTCTTTCTTGGGGCTGATAATTTTCAATGTATTTTATACCTTCGGTAGTAATAACGTAGTATTTAGGATTTTTCTTCTCAGCTCCAGGAGCATCCATAATCAAACCCTTTTTGGCCAAATCAAGCAACAACTGACTATTGTTTGAATATTTCGGTCTTCTTGCATCGACATAATACTGCTTTACCGACTCAACAGAAAATGATTTTGTGCCATTTTTCTGTTCATCGTAATAACATAATCAATGGGCTTGTTCTTCCCTGCTTTCGGGGTTGAACAAGCCCATTTTTCGCCTTTGACCACATGTTTGACCACTTGCGGATAGAATCCATGGAAACTTCACTGTAAAAGGCAACATCAAGATTATTGAATTTCTTTTTATAGCTCTATCGATTAATGTTAAAACTGAATATACAAATGTTTTATTTTTTTGCTTTTATGCTTCAATGAATCGCTTCAGCAATTCCGTAACCTTATCAAGCTCCGATTTATCTATTTTATCTTGATGTACACAGAAATACTGAATTATCTCCATCACTACATTTTTAAAATTATCCCTGTCGTTCTTAATATAATCATATGAATTATATGGCGAAGAAAGTGCAGAGTATAAAAGTTTTATTGCAAGTGTATTATCACCAACATCGGAATAATCCTTCGCTTTGGCTATGTGACAAAAAGCCAAAGCCATTGTATACTCTGTATGTGCAGCAGAAATATTGATCTTTTCATTACCAGACAATGTATACCGTTTTGCAAACACTTCATGAGCAATTGTTGCATCACGATAAGACTTGGATAACAATTCTATTTTTTCAACACTATTAGCACAATAAAATGATGTTCTCATATAACATTTTGCTCGTTGATGTATGTAATTAGGATCATTAGATAGCAATTCATTTAAGGATTCATATATTTCCGTTATTAACGAATATCCTTCAACTTTGAAAATTTGATTAATTTCATCAAAAAGAATATATGACTTGTATTCTGCATTTTTATCGCTAAATTCAAAATTCGGTTTTCCATATTGTTCTATAAGCATAGTTATAATGTAATTGAAAGCTTTAACAACAAGTTGCCTGCCCGACTTTGTCTTTGCAAGAATGCTAAGTTGATTATTTAGCCAATACTTTGCATTAACAACATATTTGAGGGGCGAATTATTAGCTTCACGCCTTTCAAAATTCCATGAATTCTCAGATTCAATAAGAGGCAATGAAACCTTTTCTTGCAAGATATATATGTCTGACAAATCCAATATAGCCGCGTCCAATGAATATACTTTGTTCTTAATGGAAAGCGCAATTAAGCTAGCAACCTCACGCACATTTGTTTTTTTAGGAACAATAGAACTAAACCTATTTTTTTGAAGAAGCTGGTCTCCCGCTGAAATAATATTATCCGAAATGGTTTTTCGTTCATCAAAAACTCCAAGCGTGGCTACAACAAGTTTTTGATTTATTTCCGAAGTCTCTTCTTTGCTAAATTTATTATCCACAAAAACATACGGAATCTCTCCCTCACCCAAATCACCGGACAATTCCATCATTTTTACCAGACCAAATAAATCTCTATTGTTCTTTCTCTCTACTATCATGAAATAAATATTCCTAGAACTTAGTTCTTCTTTAGTTTTTAAGACTCTCTCTATTTGGTCAATTTTTAAGCAATTATGGTCGGCGATTATAAGGCAATCGCTTTTAGAAAGCAGTTCATCTAGAGATTTGTTGCTAATAGTGTCCTTGGAGCTAAACATATACACATCTCTATCTCTTATTCTACGAATGACATCAATGGCTATGTAGGTTTTACCGCTACAACCGTTTCCTAGCAAGAACTGAATATGTTTGTTATTCTTGACTATATTATCAACAACTGTATCCGTAATTTTCCTAGAAATGAAAAAGTAAGGTTGCGTGATTGTTTTGTCACTATTAATTAAAGATTTTCCGTAGAAAAGGTATGATTTATTGTTTTCGAAATCGTTATCAAGCTGCGTGATGGAATATGATTGGTAGCACTCAAGATCATTAGGAAGTATTTTAGAAGCTTCATCCACAACTTCTGATAACTGATCATACATTTTCTCATATGATTCAAAAACAATGCATTTGTTAATGCCGTAACGTTCCAAATTTATCTTATCAAGATATTTCGGTTGATACACCGTACAAAAATACCTAATGCTATTTACATCTCCCTTAACATTCAACACCGTAGAAAGTATATCTATTTCGTCTGCTAGACTACATCCTATGTAAATAAGAGCATTATATAAATAGTCATTTGTTAAATGAGATAACAGAGATTTATTATCCTTTAAACTTAAGATATATTGTTCTTTTGAGAAAATTTGGCTCTTGGAATCCTGATACGAGAGCATCTCGAAGACATCTCCATGTAATTTAACAACACATTTATCCTCATCAAATATACTATTATCCACATCTCGATTTGAATATATAACACGTTTAAATTCACTATTGTTTTCAATGCCATCATCAATATTAAGAGTATATATATATGGCCACGATTGATTCAAAAACCTCTTTTTGTCTTCGCTAATTATTACCTGCGTAAAATTGTTTCTCAAGTAGCATCGTTTATCAGACATTGGGACAACATGATGATATGTGCTGGCCACATTTGAAAAGGATTCATCTTTTAAATCACTAATTATTTCATCCCCTTCTCCTGACATGCGAGCAATCTCTTCTATCATATATTTTTTATAATCACCACCAGAAGGAACACTACCTTTTAGTGCTGAACATTTTCTCGTAAATCCCGATCCAATAACTGGTATCAGCATATTTTTGCGTATATGACCTATTAGTTCCAATTTTACTTCATCAAATGATACTATTGTCAACATATTGTTTTCTCCTATATCGAATAATTTAATAATAATTTTTGTAAGGCCAATTCGTTATATTACTTAGGTTTTATATTTGAATACCGACTTTAATAACACCGTCGAGTTTGTTTTCAAACAGCTCATACGCCTCATCGATTTTCGCAAGCGAATACGTATGCGTGATCAGCGGCTCGGTATCGAGGTTGCCCTCGGCAATGAGCTTCAGCGTTTCCTCACAATCGCATCCGTCAACGCCGCCGGTCTTGAAGGTCAAATTCTTGCCGTACATATTAGGCAGAGGCAGCGTCTGCGCCTTGTCGTAAAGTGCCACCGCCGTGACAATGGCATTAGGGCGAGCGCACTGCCATGCAAGTTCAAATGTGTTCTCCGCTCCTGCGACCTCAAGTACCACATCCGCGCCGCCGTGATCGCTGTTTTTACAAACAAAATCAAGGCATTGTTCGGGCGTAACCGTCAGCACATCGGGATAGTGCTCACTCACAAACTTGATACGGTTCTCATCCTTCTCGCACACGATAATGCGCTTTGGATTTTTCAGCATCACACAAAGAAGCGTACAAATTCCCGTGGGACCTGCACCAATGAATAGAACGGTATCGTCCTCGGTGATCTCGGAGATCTTCGTCGCCTAATAGCTTGTGGCTAGAACGTCGCCCTCAAGCAGGGCTTGTCTGTCGGTGACAGTATCGGGAATTTTGTTCAGTCCCTGATCCGCAAACGGCACGCGAACATACTCTGCCTGACCTCCATCGATGCGGCAACCAAGTGCCCAGCCACCGTTCTTGTCGGTACAGTTGTTGACAAAGCCCTTCTTGCAGAAGAAGCACTCGCCACAAAATGTTTCCACGTTGACCGTAACTCTGTCGCCGGGCTTCACGTGCGTGATCGCAGAGCCAACTTCTTCCACTATTCCGACCATCTCGTGACCGACCGTGATTCCTTCTACCGCTCTCGGCACACTGCCGTGTTTGATGTGCAGATCGCTCGAACAAATGCTTGCCAAGGTCACCTTGACGATAGCATCCCGCTCGTGTTGTATGGTTGGCCTCGGTTTCTCAACCAAGCCGAATTTTCCTTTTGATATACAGGTGTAAGTCAGCATATTTTCATCCCTTTTCTTTGGTTACTGCGGCGACCGCTTCGGCAGTATACCATGATAAGCTGCTCCTTGTCGGGCAGCTCCGCAATCTCGTCTGTGCCGATGTCCTCGTTTGCCACGTTGATGGCATTTGGAATATGTCCGGCTGCAAATTCGTCTGCGCGGCGCACGTCGAGGATGATGTAATTGCTCTCCTGTGCCATCATGAGAGCGGCTTCGTCCATGCTGATCTGGCGGTAGGTGGCGGTTTGTTCGTTATTCATTATATCGTTCGCATCGGTGCTGACTGCACCGTTATCCTTTTCTGTAATATTTCCGCACGCGCTCAACAAAAGTGCAAGCACGACTGCGGCAGAGATTATGATTGTTCGTTTGGTCATAAACTTTTCTCCGTGGTGAAATATGTTATTATAATTATATCACGTTTCGGCGAGCACTTCAACAACTTTTCGTAAATATTAGACTGACACGCTATCGGCAAAATATACGAGAATTTTTACCTAAAATATCGCCGAAATCTTGCCGATAACGGCAAGATTATGTGCCGCACTGCCGACAACTGCCTTTTCTTTGTCTACTGCAGCGCAAATATGATATTAATATGTCTGCGAGCACATTCTCGTCGAGCGAGAATAAATCTCTCTTTCAAAGATGTTTACAAAAACCGGCGCATATGGTATACTATAGTCAGATAACCGGTACCGAATTATCCAAATTAACGCAAAGGAGATTTTATTATGAATCTTGAATTTGGAAAAAACTTAAAAATGATTCGTCATCAAAAGGATATGACGCAGGATGAGCTTGCAGAGAAGCTCTCGCTTTCGGTGCAGGCAATCAGCCGCTATGAAACCGGAATGGCATATCCCGACATAGAAATGCTTCCGGTAATTGCAGGCTTTTTCGGCGTTACCGTTGACAAGCTTCTCGGTGTGTCAAGCGAGGCAAGAGAACGCCGTATGGGCGAGTACGATACTGAACTTCGCAAAATCACAGATCGCAAGGAACGCCTTTCACTTCTTCGTAAACAGCACGCTGAATTTCCAGAAGAATGGGGTGTGGTCAACAGTATGGTCTATGAAATGACTTTTATCCCCGAATGTCTTGATGAAATGCGCGATATTGTAGATGATGCGCTGAAAAACTGCAGTGATAATCTATGGCGTGAAAATATGATATTCTCTTACCTTCGAAGCGAGCCGGATGAGGATAAAGCAAATGCTTTTATCGAGAAGTACGCTTCGCGCTATGATATGCGAAAAATTCAACTGCTTGATAACCGTTACGCTTCACGAAAAGAATATGAGAAATTAAAAAGTGTCCGTCAAAAAATATTTTTTGAAGAGCTTGAGCACAGCCTGTACCGTCTTACAGAGCATATAAACGGTGATACTTCGGCATCGTATGAAAACTGCCGTCTTGTGCTTGAACTCATAGAAAATTTCTCCGGTAACAGGGTACGTACAAACCCCGATATGTGGATTAGTATAAGACTTTTGGTTATGCTGCGCCTTGCCAACAACTGCTTTACGCTGTCAAAAATCGACGAGGGTTTTATCATACTTGATGAAGCCATCACGCTCTTTGAAAACTTTTTTGCGATTGAAGATGGCACAGTTTTAACATACGGTTCGCCCAAATTTGATAAATTATCCGCTATAGCAAAAAAAGAAGTTTTCTACGGGATAACCGAATTCAGCGGCATGATTGCAAAATCCATGATGATGAATCTTATATATCAAACACCGATTAGTTACGTTAATAAGGAATCCAAATATGGTGATATGGAAGGCTTAACCGGAGTTATGGCGTTTTCTGAACACACATACAACGACGTGCTCAAAAATGCAAGCTGGTACGGTTTTGGAAAGGTAAAGGATGATCCAAGATATATAGCTTTGTGTGAAAGAGCAAAAGCTGTATCGAGCATTGAGAATATTGACAATTTTATGTTTTTAATGGATAGTTACAGAAACAGTACTAACGACTATGTAAAAGACAAAAAATGGGTTTGCGCATTGCTTGTCAGGGATGTCGGTGCATACATGATTTTTGACGATGAAGGTGATATTGAGGAGAAATTTGACCGTATGCAAAGAGAAGGAAATACGCAGGTTTATCGGGTCGCTTGTGTGGAGTTTGGCTGTGGGTTCATAGAACTGCCGGAAATTATTAAGAAGCGTCTTCTTGAACTGAATGCGGACAACAAAAAAGCTCAGGCTGTCCTTCGTGATAACAACGGTGAAATTATATACGCTGAAATATGATTAAAAAGTTTGGAGTGACCGAAATGGTCACTCCTTCTCACTTCCTCCCCAACTTCCCCTTAACCTCCCGTATCATCTCCGCAAGCTTCGCCTCGCATTCCGCTTCCGTCGCTCCATATATGTTGTGCGGCATGCGCTCACCGTTTACCGTGGGCGTATACCGACCTTGCCAGCAGTTCTCGGAGAGTTGCTTTACATAACCGGTGCCGGGCTTGCGTTTCTTGCCCGTGTACGGCTTGAATTCAGCCTGCGGAGTGTTCGATTGCGTATTTGCTCCACCGCCGCCTTTGTTGGCGCACGTGGCTTGTACGCCCGTCACGGCACCGATGGTCTGCTCGATTTTATTTGCCGCTTCGCGCTGCATCTCCTCTGTGGCGTGGGAGTAGACGTTCAGCGTGGTCTCCACCGAAGCATGATCGATAGTCGCCGCCAGCGTTTTTACGTCCATGCCATATCGGAGCGACTGTGTAGCGAACGTATGCCGCAGAGCGTGGAACGACACGTGCCTGCATCCGGCACGCTCGAGTATCTTTGACAGCTTTTTGCGGCATTCAGTGGGATCGCGCGGAACATCCTCCCCTTTCACGGGCGACGGGAACAGCCACTTCGAATTTACCGTTTTCCGATACTCCTTCAGTACTTTGATAAGCGGCTCGGGAAGCTTGATCGTCCTATCCGTTGCCTTGGTCTTGGGCGAAAGGATATGCAGCTTGCCGTGCACATATTTTACTTGCTTCGACACGGTCATCATTCGCGTTTTAAAGTTGATGTCATCCCATTGCAGTGCAAGAATCTCTCCGCGGCGAAGTCCCGTGGCAAGGTCGAGTAAGAACATTTCGTAGAATCCCTCCTCTTTTGCCTAGATGAGAAGCCTTTGCATCTCCTCGGGAGACAGCGTTTGTATCTCCGGTGACTTTTTCGGCGGCAGACGGCACAGCGTGGCAGGATTTGTGCGTATCAGCTTTTCGCTGACCGCCTTTTCAAGAGCAGCTCGGATATGAGAATGAATACTGCGAATGACACCGTTTGAAATACCGGGGCCGTATAACTCGCGCCGTGTAAGCCTACCGTCCGCCTTGAGGTGAGCGTAGAATTTTTCAAGCGTACCGGGTGTGATCTCGTCGAGCGGTGTTTCGCCGATCTTGGGGATGATCTGGTTGTATATACGCCCCTCATAGGTCGTCTGTGTGGTGAAGCGGAGCCCGGGCTTGCAGTAATTCTGATACCAGAAGTCTATCCATTCGCCGAACGGCATTTTCGGCGATGCTTTACCGGTCGCTTTTCCGAGTTTTTCTTTAAGCGCTTCCAGCTTTTCCACGCACTTTTGCTTTGTACCTGCGGTGACGTTTTTGGTTATCGGCAATCCTTTTTCATCGTAACCGATAAGCACACGCCCTTCCCACCGACCGTCTTTTCTCAGACGGAGCGTCCCCTCTTCCGATTTACGTTTTCTTTTCATTTGGCACACCCTCCACCTGTTGCAACATAGTCGCCTTCCTCGCTCCGCTTCGGAATTCTCCTTGTTGCTGTCACTCCTTATCGGTCGCTTCATCCGCCACCGGCGTCGCTCCCGAACGTCCCCAAGGTTTTAACTCTTTTCCGAATATATCTGTGATGTAATTCTCGACTATCACCGTCGCGTTATTTTGCATATCTGTCGTAACATGGGTGTAAGTGTCAAGCGTGAAGCTTGCCTTGGTGTGACCGAGAATGCTTGCAAGCGTTCTCGGATCAATGCCGCTTGACGCGGCGTGGGTTGCGAAGGTGTGGCGAAGCTCGTGGAAGGTCATTTCGGGAAGTTCTGCTTCGACAAGTAGCTTTTTCAGCCTCGTGTACGCTGCTCTGGGATTCATTGGCAGCTCCGGCTTCAATGGATTTTGAAATATCCACTCGGTCGGCGCATTTTTCTTGCGCTTTGCGAGTAATTCAACAAGTCCGCGTGATATATTTACACAGCGGTTGCCCTCGCTCGTTTTTGTTTCGCCGACGATTGGCAGACCGTGCTCGTAGTGGACCTGTCTGCGCACATGAAGCTTTTCTGTTGCTTCATCGAAATCCTCCCACTTCAGTCCGCAGATCTCGCCGAGACGCATGCCTGTCATCAGCTCGGTCTTGAAGAAGTCGCGCCATATTTCGTCGGCTTCCACCGCTTTCATGAACGTTTCGATCTGCGACTCTATTATGACATATCCAAAGCGTACAAGTCCCTGTACTATTTATGATTCAACCGCCGTGTACCGGACGGTACGCAAGGTGGTGTGAGAAGTCGACTAATGGTCAGCCTCCAACTTGATTCAGTACTTTCTCCAAACCATCTTATCAACCACATCGGTATACGACTGAATGATCTTGACCACCTTAGTTGAAACGTTTTCCTCAACGTAATTCGGCACAGGAATACCGTGATCTCCATTGCCATTCATATCCACAGCGGTAGTCACAGCCTGAAGCAAGCTGTTCTTATCGATGCCTGCCAGTATAAAGCACGCCTTGTCCAACGCTTCGGGCCGCTCCGTAGATGTTCTGATGCATACCGCCGGGAACGGGTGTCCCACACTTGTAAAGAATGAGCTTTCTTCTGGAAGCGTTCCGCTGTCCGAAACCACAGCATACGCGTTCATCTGAAGCTTGTTGTAGTCGTGGAATCCAAGCGGTTCATTACGGATCACACGCTTATCAAGCACAAATCCGCTCTTTTCAAGGCGGTTGCGGCTTCGCGGATGACAGGAATACAGAATCGGAATATCATACTTTTCAGCAAGCTTGTTAATTGCGGTGAAAAGGCTGGTAAAATTCTTCTCGGTATCAATATTTTCTTCTCTGTGTGCCGAAAGCAGAATGTATTTCTTCGGTTCAAGTCCAAGACGATCAAGAACATCACTTGCCTCAATCTCTGCGAGATTCTGATGCAAAACCTCTGCCATAGGGGAACCGGTCACATATGTGCGCTCCTTAGGAAGACCACATTCATGGAGATAACGGCGCGCATGCTCGCTGTAGGCAAGATTGACATCCGAAATTATATCAACAATACGGCGGTTGGTTTCTTCGGGCAAGCACTCATCCTTACAGCGGTTGCCGGCTTCCATATGGAAGATCGGTATATGCAGTCTTTTTGCCGCAATTGCAGAAAGGCATGAGTTTGTATCACCAAGAATAAGGAGCGCATCGGGCTTGATCTGATTCATAAGCTTGTAGGAGCAATTAATGATATTTCCGACTGTTGAGCCGAGATCATCTCCTACCGCATCCATATATACTTCCGGATCGGCAAGCTTTAAGTCCTTGAAAAAAACACCGTTGAGGTTATAATCATAATTTTGCCCGGTATGAGCAAGTATTGTATCGAAATACTAACGGCACTTGTTGATGACTGCTGCAAGACGGATAATTTCGGGACGTGTACCCACAATAATAAGCAGCTTCAGGTTGCCGTTATTTTTGAATTGTATATCGCTGTAATCAAGCTTAATGTTCATTTCCATTATTCCACTACCTCAAAAAATGTATCGGGATGATTTGGGTCAAACTGTTCGTTTGCCCACATTACTGTTACAAGGTTATCGGTTTCAGACAAATTGATAATATTGTGCGTATAGCCGGGAAGCATATGTACCGCCTCAATTTTGTCGCCGCTGACCTCGAAATTCAGCACCTCATCCGACCCGATCTTTTGTTGTTGGATAAGCCCCTTACCGCTTACCACAATAAAGAACTCCCACTTGGTGTTATGCCAATGCTGACCTTTCGTGATACCGGGTTTTGAAATATTTACCGAAAACTGTCCGCATTTTTCGGTTTTCAAAAGCTCTGTAAAGCTTCCTCTTGCATCCTCATTCATCTTTAAGGGAAATGATACTTTTTCCTTAGGAAGATAGCTGAGATATGTGCTGTACAGTTTCTTTGCAAAAGAGTTATACGGGATTTCCGGCATAACAAGAGTGGTTGCCTGCGCCTTGAAACAGTCGAGAAGATCCACGATCTCGCCGAGAGTTACCTTATGGGTGATCGGCGCAGCGCAGTATTTTCCGCCATCACAGAGAACAGTATTGATACCGTCAAATGTGCAGTGGTGTTCCCTACTCTCAAGCGCATCAAGCATTTCTGTTACAAGATCATCGATGTAAAGCAGCTCAAGCTGTGCATTGCGGTCATTAACAGTAATCGGCAGATCATTTGCGATATTATTGCAAAAAGTAGCAACTGCGGAATTATAATTCGGTCTGCACCACTTGCCGAAAAGATTGGGGAAGCGATAAACAAGGACTTTTGCCCCGGTTTCCTCACTGTATGCAAAGACAAGCTCTTCACCGGCTTTCTTGCTTCTTCCGTAATCGCTGTCATAACGTCCGATGCAAGTCGCCTGGATAGATGACGATATCATAACCGGGCAAGTGTTACCGAATTTTTTCAGAGTGTCAAGCAAAGTTGAGGTAAAACCGAAATTGCCCTGCATAAATTCTTCGGGATTTTGAGGACGGTTGACGCCTGCGAGGTGGAAAACGAAATCCGCTTTTTTGCAATATTCGGCCAACAACGCAGGATCAGTGTCGATATCATATTCAAAAATTTCGCCAACGGACAGCGTCGGTCGGGTTTTATCTTTACCGTCACAAATATTTTTAAGCACAGCGGTAAGATTTTTGCCAACAAACCCTGCCGCACCGGTAATAAGTATGTTCATTACTGCTTCTCCATTTTTGCAAGCTCGTCCTGTATGTAAGCGAGAGAAGCAATCTTAGCCTTAGTTTCCTCTACATTAAGAAGTGTGGTATTGCTTGAATTGAACTCAGTTAATGTGTTACGCTTTGTATCGCCTTGCTTGAAATACTTATCGTAATTAAGCCCTCTGTTATCACAAGGGACTCTGTAGAAGTCGCCCATATCAATAGCATTGGCACACTCCTCGTTGGTAAGAAGGGTTTCATACATTTTTTCGCCGTGACGGATACCGATTACCTTTATAGCGTTTTTGTCGCCGCCGAAAAGCTCGCACACCGCCTCAGCCTGTGTCTGAATGGTACATGCCGGTGCCTTTTGCACGAGAATATCACCGCTCTCACCGTGTTCGAAAGCAAACAGCACAAGATCAACAGCTTCGTCAAGTGACATTATGAAACGTGTCATAGTTCCGTCTGTGATAGTGATAGGATTTCCGGATTTTATCTGCTCGATCCAAAGTGGTATAACCGAGCCGCGCGAGCACATTACATTACCGTAACGAGTACAGCATATTTTAGTTTTCTCCGGAGATACGGTACGCGACTTAGCAACAATTACTTTCTCCATCATAGCTTTGGAAGTACCCATTGCATTGACCGGGTAAGCTGCCTTATCTGTGGAAAGGCAAACAATATTCTTAACGCCGGCTTCAATAGCTGCGGTAAGCACATTTTCGGTGCCTATAACGTTAGTTTTAACAGCTTCCATAGGGAAGAATTCGCAGGAAGGCACCTGCTTAAGTGCGGCAGCGTGAAATATGTAGTCAACGCCGTGCATAGCGTTTTTTACGCTTGCGATATCGCGCACGTCACCGATATAGAATTTGATTTTCTCCGCCACTTTCGGCATTTTAGCTTGAAATTCGTGGCGCATATCATCTTGCTTTTTTTCGTCGCGGGAGAATATACGGATCTCACCGATATCAGTGGCGAGGAAGCGATTTAATACGGCGTTTCCGAATGATCCCGTTCCGCCGGTGATTAGTAGGGTGCGGTTTGTAAAGAGACTCATTTTAATTATTCCTCCAGTATATCAGCAATTCTCTTACAGGCTAATCCATCGCCATAAGGATTGCTTACTTTTGCTATATTATCATAAGCCGTTTTGTCTTCAAGAAGCAACTTAAAGTTTGTGTAGATTACCTGCTCTTCGGTACCAACTAGTTTCAATGTTCCAGCCTTGATCCCCTCGTGTAGTTCGGTCGTATTGCGCATAACGAGGACAGGCTTATCAAGTGAAGAAGCCTCTTCCTGGATTCCGCCACTATCTGTAAGAATCATGTAGTTACAAGCAGAAAAGTTGTGGAAATCAAGCACTTCAAGAGGCTCGATAATGTGAATTTTGTCGCATCCGCCTAATGATTTAACGGCAACCTTGCGAACCATAGGATTCATGTGAATTGGATAAATCGCATTGACATCATAATGCTCGTATATCACCCGGCGGATTGCGCGGAATATATTGTGCATCGGTTCTCCAAGATTTTCACAGCGGTGCGCTGTGATCATGATATGGCGACCATTCTTTGCTCACTCCAGTTCAGGATACATGTAGTTCTTACGAACAGTAGTTTTCAGAGCATAAATCTCCGTGTTTCCAGTGATATAAATGTTGCTCTCATCCTTGCCATCGTCCACAAGATTCGCCTTAGAAAGCTCGGTAAGAGAAAAGTTATATTTGGAGATGATAGATACAGCTTAACGGTTAAATTCTTCGGGATATGGATGTGAATATTATATGTACACAGTTCAGCTTTAGCGTGAGCGATGGCGATGTACTTGTACAAGTATGCAAGGGCAGTCACAAACGTGGTGGGTGTGTCACCATGAACGAGAACGACATCAAGCTTCACCTCATCAAGAACCGTACCAGTCTTGTTTAGTATGTTCACAGTGATATCTAACAGTATCTGTACAGCTTTCATTATGAATAGATCGTAATCTGGTACAACATGAACCGTATCAAGCACCATATCGAACATCTGGCAATGCTAACCAGTGACGCAAACCACTGTTTTTATATTTTCTCTTACGTTCACTTCGTTAACGAGAGGACACATTTTTATTGCTTCGGGTCTGGTTCCGAAAACAAGCATTACCGTTTTTTTCGCAAGAATTGCCTCGCACAAATAATCATCTATTTGCTGATTTACTTTTTATTCTATTAAAAATTCCTTTTGCTACTTTGAAGTCAGTGAAGACATAAATAATGACAAGTGGGATAATTAAAACTACCACAGATGCCATCGCTGCTACTATCCAACTTATAACAGTTATTTGCTCGATATTTACAAATAATAAGCCCACATAATATGACAATACAATGATTAAACAGATAACAACTTGATGCAAAACAGTTCGTACAAATGTATTCGGCATCAATTTACGGTCAATAGTTAAAGCCATTGATATATCGCGGTGTAGCGCAGCCGCTATCATCGCAATCAAAACACCGTTCATCCCCCCAAAATAGGTGAGAACCATTCCCAAAACTATTTGAATTGCAAGGTTTATTATGTTGGTTGCTCTGTTTTCTTTATACAGTGCTGCTGCATTTATCACTGCAGTAGCTGGGATGCGAAACGAGTACAAAGCCCCCCAAAGCGAAAACAGAAGAGCATATGATGGGTACACATAATTTATATCATCAACAACGGCGACATACAGCTTGACAAAGGGAAGTATCATAATACTACATACCGAAAAAATCAAAGTTAATGCAAACGAAACCCCCCACTCATATACACGATACATAGCAGAAATATTTTGTTTTAAGGCAATTTTTTCCCCAAAAACGGGGGCAACTCCCGAACTTAATGCTGAAACAATAGCAATAACGGCATTGATAACCAAGCCGAACACGGCATATACATTGGCATCTTCATAGCCTAACATCTGCGATACTATCAGCACAGGAAGCGCTGTACTTGTATTGATGGATATCTGCAAAAGCAAGACATCCCATCTATTTTTATAGGTTAACGTATTAGTTTGGCTTGTCGATCTAAACGTTACATTGAAATATTTTTTTTCAACATATATCTTTAAGATAATTGAGCGTATAAACAAAGTAATAATAGGAACGATCTTAACAAAAACAACGCTGATATTAAACTGCAACATAATCCATGTTAGCACAAATCTAAGTACCTGTGCTACAATCATAGCATAAGAAATAATGTATTCTTTCTTATCTGCCGTCAGCAAAACCCGATATTTTGCCATGGAGTAAAAATCAAATGCGCCATAGAACCCTATAATAAAAATCAATGAAGCGAATTCTATATGTGAAAGATCATTTACTCTGCTCACAAACGGAAATATAGATGATAGCAATACAACTAAAGTTAAATAGATATAACTTATTTTTTGATACTGCTTTTGGGAGTAGGACAGTATTACGTTTATACCGTCACTGTCATTCTGACTCAATGGCTTATACAATGAATGTATCAAAGACAAACCAAGTCCAGCCTCAAGATATGAGAAATAAGTAATAAAGCTATTTATCGTTGAAATAACCCCGTTTACTTCGGATCCATATATCGCTAAATATAGACGTGGCAGAACCATTCCCACGAGAAGATTTACAATTTGAAGGATAAGGTACGACAGCATATTGATAAATAATCGACTGTTATGTGTTTTTTTCATTTGGTACCACTTTCCATAATAGCAAATAACTCAGGCGATGAAATAAATTCTGCTTCAGGGAACTCGGATATTATTTTCCTTAATAACCTTTGCAGCCCAATCAAGTTGTTTGATCTGTTTTGCGGATTGATTGCTCCAATAAAATTCAATCTGTGACTGCAGATCACAGCAGGCTTTTTCTGAGCAAAAGACCTTTTAATTTCACCAAAACATAGATTTGCACACTCTGTAGGGTTTTGATAGTATGTGGGCTCGTATCTGCAATTACGGACAGTATAAAGTTGGCCTAATTTATTCTTTTCCCCAGTAAAGTGAATTTTCCTTTTATACCGCATTTCCCCATTTTCAGAAACAGGGTAATTTTGCCATGCAGAAGTCTGTATAAACCGAATCCCAAGATTATTGAGCGCTTCTTCAAGTTCTTTGTTCCATACATAACATGACGCAACAAATGTTTCGCTTGCGAATCCGAATGCTATTTTGAATATCTCATATGCATCGGTTAGTATTTTTTCAAGTTCGTCATTCGTGGAATGAGAGGTATTGAAGGCATCCATATAGCCAAAACGGTTGCTTGATGAAAATGATCTGCCAACTCCTATCATATGGTTTTCAAAAGCCAAAAGAGCGTCAGCACGTTGCTCTTTAAGTTTTTCCATCCAATGCCAGACATTCATATGCTCACGGCAGTGCAACTGTGGCTTGAAGCAGCGCAATTCGTCACCATGCTTTATCAGTTCCAATATTTTGTTTTCTCCGTAGTAGCGGTTATATGTCTCAAAAAAAGGTTCGAAATTATAAGTACCAGCCTCATAATCAATTTCTTCAAATTTGGGATTTGCGGTTGCAAAATTTGCCGTTATCACTGCTGGATTCCCCTTAAAATCTTTTACAGAGCATAGTACTTCAAACAATAAATTTAAATCATCTTGATTTTCCAGACAATCGTTACTCATAAATGCATCATCTTGTGGATTGTCACCCAATGAAATCAATCGATCGAAAGTTTGCTTAGACGGCATCCTGATGCTTCCCCAGTCATCTGACTCTATGACAACAAGTTTTCTGTTTGTGTGAAAACCTCGAGCTGAAATATACGCATCTTTAACCCTCGTTAATATTGAACCCATATTTATGCCTCTTTTGTTGAATAAATGTTGAGACTCTTTCTTCTCTTTTCCAATGGCGGGACTTCACTGTAATCGGAGCCGTACAGTATGGTCAAATACTCATCTAATTTTTCGGGAACGTAAAACTGTTCTGTTTCGAAAGCATGTAATGTAGGCACACCGTATATTGCTTTGTGAATCACCTGTTTTTTGAAAGAATATTGACTCGAAAGCGAACAAACCCGTTTTGTAGCAACGTAAAAATATTTTAGACACAGTTCATCAAAGGAATCAATTATTGAATTCCTGAACGCGCTTAAAACAATAGAAACCGTTTTTTTAGCAAATAATATAGGTGCAGAAGTATTGTTATCTCTTACGTCAATTCTTTGAATGAGTCTTTTCTTTTTCACGATTGCTTTTTCGTATTTTACAAGTTCTCCGTCATTGTCAGGAACGTTATCCAGCGGAAAAATATCAAAATATAGTCTTTTATCAAGCTTGGTATTTTTTATAGTTGGATTTTCTATATATGTATTAGGAAAATAAATCCTTGTAAAGACATAATCACAGTTTTTGCAGTTCTTATAATTCAAGACCTCATAATCCTTGTCAAATGAGGTTAATATCTGAATAAGCGTCTCATAATCCTTTCGGAACAAACCTATATCAATATCATCGTCCCAGGGGATAAAACCACGATGCCTTGCCGCCCCTAACGCACTTCCGGCAATTAAATAATAGTTTATATGGTTTTCCTGCATAAAACTATGCAATTTCTTCATTAATTCGAGCTGCATGCTCTGAACTTCTTTTATATTTAATAATTTCATTTTCGCCCTCTTGCTCGATTCCATATCGTCTTCACAAAATTCGGCGTTTTAGCGTATATGATCTGCTTTCTTATATTTGTACTGCTTAATCTTTCAACCAAAGCAGTTTCGCCATCGTTACACAATACTTTCTCCAGGTTGTGCTTTGAATTTCGGCTACACATACACTCCCTCTCTCTAAATGCTTGATTGTTGTCAGATGCTGATTTTATAGGATATTCATACACAACACATTCTGAACGGATTTGGTCAAAATATTTCTTTCCAACCTGAGTGTTTAGAGAAATCATCGAAACCCCATCTTGATCATTTAAGTTTTTATTGTATTTCTGTATACCCCAAAAATCTCCAAGCGTAACATCACCGACTCGAACGTTCAAAGCATAATTACACTCGTAACAGTATTCATTGAATATATTGTATTTTAAGTATGAATGATAGTATGGAAACTCAAAACTGTATCCAGAAAAAATCTTATCTTTTTTGTCGCTTTTCAAAACATACTGAAAGCTATGTTCTGACTTCCTTGTCTTTGCTCGAAAAGTAAAGTCAACAATTTTGCCGCCTTTCTTTTTTTGTTCTTCGTTTACACATATGTCAAAAATTTTCTGCGTTCCAGTTCCATGACAGAGAAAATCCACTAACAAAAGATGATCTTTATATTTGGGGATAAATATATTTTTCACAGCGCTTACTTGACACGGAGTTCCAACAAACATTACTTTAAAATCTCTTTTTAACAAATTAGAGATATCCGTATAAACGCCTGTCATATCACTATGTAAGTACTTGCTTTTGCACAATTTCAAAAGATCAGATTGATTAGTTGCTTTTGTATGCACAAGTTTCAAACACTCATCAAAAGCTGCACCGTAAACAATCCCTCCTTGCGCAATAAATTTGCTTCCCAATTCAAAAAAAATGCCGCCAGACGATCCCGAATTACGGTTTGTTTTGGAAAAGAGTGCATATACCTTTTGTGCTGATTCCTCAAAAGAAATTGTTTTAGATGGACAAATGTTCTCACACAAGCCGCAATTCCTACATTTTGTCTCATCGATATGTGCGTTACCTTCGCCCCAGATGTTATATATAAAATCTATCGCATGATACGGGCACATTTCAACACAAGCCTGACAACCTATACAATTATTATCTGTTTTCAATCGATTACTCCCCATGATCCAATGCAGAGTTCTGCTTTTTCTCTCGGATGGATGTTGAACTGATGCCATCTGTATACGGTAGGAACACAACATCCACACCGATACTTAAAAATTCTTTTATAATCGTATTGTACATATCGCTACCTTTCCAATCGCTGCCGTGAAACAATGCATCAAAATGCAATTCATGATAAGCCGTCATCTTATCCATCGATATTTGAGGAACTACTTTATCCACATATTTTATCGCATTTACAATAGCGGCCCTTTCTTCAAATGGAATGATGGGCTGTTTATGCTTATATGCTTCCACGACTTCATCGGTTGAAACCCCTACAATCAAGTATTCACATTGCTCTTTTGCCCGTTTTAGTATATTCAAATGCCCTATATGAAACATATCAAAAACGCCCGTTGTGTATCCAAGCTTGTATTTTTTCATAGCTATATTCCTTCACCTATTATCTTTCATCTTTGATGTCTATAATGTGTAATATACAAATGCCGGCAAACAAAATATAATAAAACATACCATAAGAATCCGTTCCATCTAAAGCCATATACATGACAGCTACAAAAATTGCAGGGATATAATTTACTAATTTGCTTTTTGAATGCCTTCTGAGAAAGTAACTAACAACATCTACCAGAAAAGGCAAACACCCTAATGCTTCTAACCGAAATAAGCACTTCAATATATAGATTATGAACGTTATTGACCCCTGTCAATCGTCTTTCATCAAACCCTTTCACCCAAAAAATAAAACATACATATTTTCAAATATGTAACTAAGACATCTTTGATTCACCGCGCCGCGTCCTGTAGATATACTGACCGTATCAAACCTAAATAATATTTTATTGATTATCTCAATTCGCCGTTCATTATGTCTAATATAGCAATCGTTGTAATTATGCATAATATTGTCGCCCAAACTTCATGCTTGGGGAAAAGCACTAATAAAAAAGTACTATTATTAAAAAACTGTACCTATCAAAAAATACGAATTACTATATGCGGTAAACCCAAGCAAAACATAGAAACGCCAAGTAGCCAATACTCAAATTCCACAAATCTGCAATAACAAAGAACTGTCATAAACGTCAAGGAAACCATAATTGCCAATGTACAGCGGTTTGGATCATACATCAATCCTCAATTCTACATTAGATACCCACTCGAATCGCATTGTACTATTCTCAAATAACCACTTACGGCATCTATGTATGTGTTATTTGGGCTCAAAAGCATCATTAGTAACACACCTATGGGAAAGCAATATTATATCAATTTGATTGATTGTATCCATTGTCGTTAGAGCTGATTGATCTAAGATAATACCTAACAAGAATGACTCGAACAATTAGTTTGATAATACTCGAATAATCGATTTGCGCAGAAAATAGTATTATGTGCAATACTGTAAGAGTAAATCTCAATAATAGCGACACATTAGAATTTCAAATTAACTTTCAATGAAGTGCTGGCAACACACCACCCCCTTGCGTTTCCACCACATTTCTCTGCCAGCCCACCAATGACGAATTATACAGAGCCAACCTATTTTATTGGTTTCGGTCAGAAAACACATAAGAATTCCGGATGAACACGCATCTCAGACAGCAATCTTAATATAATTCCGCAATTTAATCTGTCATGCTTATAAATAAGCATATAATCCCACTTATTCTACCTTAATACTATACCATAGAAAGACTAAATTGTCAAGTATTATAAACACATATTAACAGCTATTTTTAAACATTTTGTTGTTAATTGCTATTGAAAAAACAAAAAAAATGTGATATAATCATAAAAAATATAGCATAAATATAAAATTCGGGAGGATCATAAAATGACACCGCAGCAATACGGAACTATTATGCTAATAAAGAGCGCACTTACCGAAAAAACGCAGAATCTACCGCCAGAGTTTAATATAACCGAAGCATTTGAAACAGCCAAAAGGCATGGAATCACAGCAATAATTTATTACGGTGCCCACACTTGCGGTATCGATACAAAATCCGAAGAAATGCAAAAACATCTTCCCAAAATATATGCTTCCATAATGTCCTGCGCAAAGCAAGAAGCGAATATTAAGCAAGTGCTCGCCGCATTTGAAGCACACGGTATAAAACATATCCCACTAAAAGGCACAAATCTTCGTAAGTTTTATCCCAAACCTGAAATGCGGCGCATGGGAGATGCGGATATTCTTATAGACACCGAACAATACGATAAAATCCGCCCGATTATGCTTGAACTTGGATATACAGAGGGCGTAGAAAGCGACCATGAGCTTCACTGGACTTTGGGTTCAACGCTTATAGAACTTCACAAACGTCTGATTCCATCATACAACAAAGATTACTATGCATATTTCGGCGACGGTTGGAAATTGGCTAAACCTAAGGATGGCAAAAAATACGAATACACAATGAGTGCCGAAGACGAGTTCATCTATGTTTTCACACATTTTGCTAAGCATTATCGCGATGCGGGCATCGGAATTCGTCACTTTACAGACCTATGGCTTCTTAAAACCAACACTCCCAATCTGAATTACGAATATATCCGCACTGAGCTTGACAAATTGCAATTGCGCGAATTTTACGACAATATTATATCCGCATTAAAAGTATGGTTCGAAGACCAACCCCAAGATGAAAAATCCGACTTTATTACGCAGATCATCTTCACCAGTGGAGAATACGGAAGAAAGGCATCCTCAGTAGCATCAAAGGCATTAAAAAAGAAAAAAGGCGGCAAAACAGCATCTGATATTGCCAAAAAACGTTTTTTCGCCAGTGTATTCACCGGATACGATATAATGTGCAGGGAATACCATTTTTTGAAAAAGCTCCCGTTTCTTCTTCCGTTTATGTGGATAGTACACTTCCCCAAGCGCCTTTTCAAAAAGAACAAGCTTAAGCGATTCTTTGCCGAAATCAACCACCTCACCGACAAAAAAGTATCCGATTATGAAAAATCACTGCAATATGTAGGGCTTGACTTCAATTTTTCCGAATAACGTATCAGTTACATACCCAAATCAGCCGATGAGCGTGCGCCCATCGGCTGATTCTCTTAGTGTGTGTTATCGCAATACTTCTCGGCAAAGCCTGCCAAGTCCGCTTCGGATACGAAGGAAATCACATATTCGCTCTACATTGTCGGTATCATACTCTATCTCTTTTGAATAGTTGACTGCATTTTCAAGGAGATCGCCTTTCATCGCCGATATCATAATAAGCGATGCCGCGGTGAACCTTATACACATCTCTTCTCCCAGATCAAAGTAATAGCGAAATATAAAATATACCGCAAGATTTCGGTATTCTGCATCACAGATGAAACCCGGCTTATCTGCAAACGAATTGGCGAATTCCGGGTTAAGATAAGATAACTCCCTGTACACAGCGCAAAGCTCCGGGTAGATATCACCGTCAGATTCTTCGTCAAGCAATTCTGCAAGAATTACACCAAGCGGCGCTCCTTCGCTTAAAGCACTAATCAATCCAAACTTACGCGCTACATCGTCGTTTTTATGCACTTCCGACATTTCATCCGCCTCGAAAACAAATTCGCAAGGCTCTGAAAGCCAAAGTCTTGCCGCCTCGGGACAGCAAAGCCCTATTCCCTCTTCAGTTATATCTTCCCATTCACAGTAAAACCTTGGATGCTCACGGCATATATCACATAATGCCCCATCGCCAAAGCGGATAATAAGTTCGCACAAATTGTCCTCACGCAAAAATCGGCACCTTTCCCCCTCAAGGCAGAGTTTCACGCCCTCTTCCTCGCGTACCAGTCTTGATTTCACAAACGCGCCATCCTCTCCGCTCAGAGAATCATAATACTTCGCAGTATCCTCATCCACATCAATCTCCCAGCCGGCACAGCAGGTGTCGGGACATTTATCTGCAATACAGCGAAAGTGGTCGTAAAATTTCGGTTTTATTATCATGTGATCTGCCTCCAAAGTTGTTTTTCAAGCACAATTATACTACACCATACCAAAAAAATCAAGCGCACCCGAATTATCACAGTGCTTTGATAAAATATTTAGTTAATTTTTTATGAATAATTTGAAATCCGAGCTATTTTGTGATACAATATATATAGGGGATTTTTGTCCATCATCCAAAATCCCGCGAATTTTTCGTTTTTGAGGTAACAGAAGCCATATGGAATACATCAGATCAGCATTTTCGTATATATGGAACATTGTTTCAGCAGGATCGGTGATTGATATTATAGATATCGCCATCGTTGCGTTTGTGTTCTATTACCTTTACAAATTCATACGGGAAAGACGCGCCGGCAAGCTTGCCGCAGGTATACTTATTCTTTTGCTTGTAATGCTGCTTAGCGATATTCTCGAAATGCACGCCCTGGGTTTCCTGTTGACCAACGTATTCCAGGTTGGAATTATCGCCGTTATCATACTTTTCCAGCCCGAGCTTCGCTCTGCCCTTGAAAAAGTAGGCGCCGAGCCGCTCAAAGGGCTTCGCAATATCGGCGAAGGCAAAAACGATGACCAGATGCACACTGTCATCGGCGAAATAACTCAGGCGGTATGCGATATGTCGCTTGACAAAACTGGTGCGCTGATCGTTATTGAGCGTTCCACCAAGCTTGGAGATGTTATTAAGAGTGGCACTGTTGTCAATGCCAACGTATCCTCATTTCTCATAAAAAATATATTTTTTAACCGAGCTCCTCTCCATGACGGTGCAATGATAATCCGCGACGGACGCATACATTCCGCTGGCTGTTTTTTACCGCTTTCCACAAACGATGACATAATAAAGGATCTGGGCACACGTCACCGTGCCGCTATAGGAATGAGCGAGAACAGTGATGCTGCAATAATTGTTGTATCCGAGGAAACCGGCACAATATCAATGGCTTTTGAAGGCCATCTGCGCCGCAATTATAGCTATAACTCCTTAAAAACAGAGCTTACACATCTGCTATCCGGCGACGACGACACTGAAAAGCCTCAGAAAAAAGTTCCTCTTTCCCTATTTGGAAAAAAAGATAATAATTCCGATAAATAATTTTACTGAAAGGATATGTTCCCATGCGCAGGTTTGCATCAAAACCACGGTCTGTGGATGAATATGAGCAGCACGTTGCCGACTCCGGCGGTGACTATCAGGTAAATACAAGTAAATATCAGAATGCCGTGGCAAAGGTTCTTTGCGTGCTTGCGGCTATAATTCTCTGGTTCTATGTAGTGGGAACAAATACCGCTATTGAGGAAAGGGTATTTTCCGGTGTTCCGGTATCCGTAAAAAATTCCGCAATCATCGAATCGGAGCTTGGTATGTCCGTAATCAGCGGCTATGATTATACTGTGGATCTGACACTTCAGGGAGCAAAATCCGAGCTTGAGCGTCTTTCCATTGAGGATATCAATGCATATGTGGATGTTAGCTCTATTACACTTCCCGGTGAACATTCTCTTGAGCTGAAGATTTCACTCCCCAACGGAATTTCTGTAATAAAACAGTCTGCGAGCCTTATCAGAGTTTACATCGATAAGAGCATTTCCATAAGTGTGCCGCTTAAGATCGAACCACATTATTCCATAGAATCTCCCTACGAGCTTGGCATACCGGTTCCGAGTGTTGAAAACGTGAAAGTAACCGGACCTGCCGCAGAACTTGAAAATATTTCCTACGCTCTGCTTTCGCTTGAACTTGGGCGCATAAGCAAATCTATCTCCGCCATAGGCAAGCCTACACTTGTTAATGGAGCAGGAGAAGAAATCACCAATCCCTACGTCAAGCTTCAGACAAGCGAGGTTTCGGTTCATGTGCCCGTGTATACCTACAAAGACGTATATATTACACCACAGTATAAGCACGGTTTTTACAACCTTTCCAATGTATCAGTGAAATTCTCACCTGAAACACTAAGACTTAAAGGTGATCCAGACTTACTCGAGGAAACCGACACTGTAGAAATACTCATCGACGAAAAAGAAATACCGTCCGACGGAGTTTTCACCGTAGATATTCCAAACTTTACCGGCCTTGAAAACGCAAGCGGTCTTTCAACTGTAAATGTTTCTATTATCCATAAAAATACAACTCTGCGTACAATGACGGTAGACAACCTTGTTGTGATAAATCCCGATGGACTTGATTACATCTTAGAATCCGCATCAGTCGAGGTGACATTCCGAGGTACAAAACAGCGTCTGTCGCTTTTGAACCAGAGTAACGTTACAGCAACGCTTGATCTCAGCGGTATTCCCGATGTTGCGGGACTTCATGAAATCCCGCTGAAGATTTCCATAACAAGCGCCCTTTCAAGTAATGTTTACGAGATCGGCACTTACGCCATGGGCGTCCATATAGAATAAAACAATACTGCCACATCCCGCAGGGATCGGTGTTCAGCGCCGGTCCCTGTAAGTTTACAAACGCAATTACCGAAACGTCATACAATTTTTGAAACACGGTGACCACATGAAACATCAAGTAATCGTAAAAAACATAAAACTGCCAATAACTGCCGCCCCCCATGAAGCATATGCCGAAGCTAAACGCAGGCTTCATCTTTCGGAAAGCGAATATATCTCAGCCGCTGTCCACAAGCGTTCCATAGACGCAAGAAAGCGCGGCGAAGGTCTTCCCTCGTTTGTATATTCCATAACCGTGGAATGTGACATATCTGAAAAGAAAGCGGCAAAAATCAACGACTCACAAAACGCGCAGATTATAGAGCGTGAGGAACTGAAGGTAACCTACGGAACTGTGCCGCTCAAATCCCGACCGCTGATCGTTGGCTTTGGCCCCTCAGGAATGTTTGCGGCTCTTATACTTGCCGAACACGGTTACCGCCCGCTTGTTATTGAGCGCGGCGGCGATGTGAAGTCAAGATGCGCGGCGGTGGATGCGTTTATAAAAACCGGCAGCCTTGACACATCCACCAACATACAGTTTGGTGCAGGCGGCGCCGGAACCTTCTCCGACGGAAAGCTTGTCACCAGAATAAACGATTCCAGATGCACATATGTCCTTGAACGGTTGGTACAGTTCGGTGCTCCCGAGGAAATACTGTGGCTTGCCAAGCCCCATGTAGGAACAGACCGTCTGCTTGGCGTTGTGGAAAACATCGGGGAGCGCATATGCGAGCTTGGCGGCGAGATACGCTTTAACACGCAGCTTACGGATATTACCGTTGAAAACGGCAAAGTTACAAAAGCAGAGCTTACATCGAAAAACGAGCGCAGCACTATTCCCTGCGACGCGCTTATTCTTGCAGTAGGCCACAGTGCCAGAGATACCTATGATATGTTAGCCTCACGGGGAATTCTCCTTATACCAAAGCCATTTTCCGTGGGCGTACGCGCAGAGCATCTCCAAAGCGATATAAATGCAGCGCTCTATGGAGATGCCGCAGGACTCACCGATAAAAATGGCAAGCCTATACTCCCCCCGGGTGAATATTCCCTTTCCCACCGCGTGACACAGCCGGGACTTACATCCGATACCGCACGAGGTGTATACAGCTTCTGCATGTGCCCCGGAGGTGAGGTCATGGCATCCGCCAGCGAAGAAGGCGGCGTTGTCACAAACGGAATGAGCCGCTATGCCAGAGATGGAAAAAACGGAAACGCGGCAATTGCCGTATCTGTATTCCCTGAGGATATCGGCAGAAAATGGCAGGACGGCATCAGGTTCCAACGAGAGCTTGAACGAGCGGCGTACCGCGCCGCCGATACCGGAGAACACGACTACCGCGCACCGGTGGAAACGCTGGGAGATTTCCTCGAAGGAAAAACCTCGCGCTTTACCGAGCCGAATCGGGTTCGGCCAACATATCGGAACGGTATATATACCTTATGTGACATGTCGGCAATTCTTCCAAGATTCGTTACAGACATGTTAAAATGCGGGTTTTATGAATTCGGCAAAAAGATGCGGGGCTTCGATGCAAAAGATACGGTTCTCACCGGCGTTGAAACACGCACCTCATCACCAGTACGCATACCGCGAACGGAATCGTTAACTTCGTCAGCCGCAAGCAACCTTTATCCCTGCGGCGAGGGAGCAGGCTATGCAGGCGGAATTACAAGTGCGGCAGTGGACGGAATAAACACAGCCATGGCGCTTATGCGCCTGTTCGCGCCGCTTGATTAGCCACGTTAGCTAAGGTGCTCGCTTTACCGAATCACACTGTCAAAGCACACCGTTAAAAATCGCCCGAAAACCGAGATTTTCGGAGTTTTCGGGCGCTTTTTTGTTTTTTTGGTGACAAAATCAAGGAAATTTCAGCTTTTGTTTTAAAAAATCGAGGATTTTCCATGTTTTTTGCAAAACCTATTGACTTTTTACGGTACATCTGCTACAATAAAGCTACCACCTTAGTGTGTGGTAAAAAGTGTGCACGCACTATACCGTGTGTGCCTGCGATTTGTTTTATCATCTCTTTCCGGTCATCCGACGCCGCTTTTGTCGGAGCATTGGTTCGGGGTGTTTTTTTTCGTCAGGCACGAAAATCGCACGGCGTTCCGCCGCCTAAAAGCACGGAGCGCACGGCTCAAAAATTTATCTGTTTAAAGGAGCAATACACAAAGGAAATGGACAAAAACAAAATTATTGAGCTGAAAAACATAACAAAAGAATACGACGGAGAAAAAATACTTAGAGGTATCAATCTCGACATCCACGATAAGGAGTTTATAACGCTTTTAGGCCCCTCAGGATGCGGTAAGACCACCACTCTCCGTATCGTGGGCGGTTTTGTTACGCCCGATGAAGGCGACGTATTTTTCGATGGCAAGCGTGTCAACGATGTGCCGCCTTATAAGCGTCCAGTAAACACAGTGTTTCAGAAGTATGCACTTTTCCCTCATCTGAACGTGTATGAAAATATCGCTTTCGGTCTGCGTCTTAAGAAGCTGCCCGAAAAGGAAATATATGAAAAAGTAGAAGAAATGCTCACCATGGTAAACATGAAGGGCTTTGAATCCAGAAATGTCAATCTGCTTTCCGGCGGTCAACAGCAGCGCGTGGCTATCGCCCGTGCGCTCGTTAATTCGCCTAAGGTTCTCCTTCTTGACGAGCCTCTCGGCGCACTTGATTTGAAGCTCCGCAAGGATATGCAGAACGAGCTTAAAAATATTCAGAAAAAGACCGGTATCACCTTTATTTATGTAACTCACGACCAGGAAGAAGCCCTCTCCATGTCAGATACCGTAGTGGTAATGGCAAACGGCGAAATTCAGCAGATAGGCACTCCCACCGACATATATAACGAGCCGGTAAACGCTTTTGTTGCTGACTTTATCGGCGAGAGTAATATCCTCGACGGCGTTATGCTTGACGACTACAGAGTTAAATTCTCCGGCGCGGAGTTCAAGTGTCTTGACGCTGGATTCGAGAAGAACGAACAGATCGACGTTGTTGTGCGACCCGAGGACGTGGACGTTGTTTCCCCCGAAAAGGGCATGCTCTGCGGTACTATTTCCTCTGTAACCTTCAAGGGCGTTCACTACGAGATAATTGTAAACATCGGCGGCTTCAAGTGGATGATCCAGACCACCGACTACTCCGCTCCCGGTGAGAAGATCGGTCTTTTCATCGAACCGGATGCAATTCACATAATGAAAAAGTCAGAATTTTCCGACATGTTCGGCGATTACTCCACCTACAGCGATGAGATGGAGCATCTCTCCGACCTTAATGAGGAGGAAGACTGACTAAGATGAAAAAAACTTCTCTCTTACATAGACTTGCTACCGCCCCTCACATTGTGTGGTCTGTACTTTTCATCATAGCGCCCCTTGTGTTCGTGGTGTATTACGCATTTACGGACAGAGCCGGCAATTTCACTCTTGATAACTTCACCGCCCTTGCAAGCCGTGACTATGCGGAGATTTTTCTCCGTTCCGCGTGCTTTGCGTTCCTCGCTACGATTATATGCCTCATTATCGCTTACCCCGTGGCATATTTCATCGCGAAAGCTTCTCCTAAGGCGCAGAAGATTCTTATAATTCTGGTTATGCTTCCCATGTGGATGAACTTCCTCATCCGCACATATTCCTGGATGGCAATTCTTGAGGATACGGGAATCATAAACTCTTTTCTCGGACTTTTCGGCATCGAACCCGTGCACATGATAAACACCGCAGGCGCGGTTATTCTCGGTATGGTATACAATTTTCTTCCGTACATGATCCTGCCTATCCATTCTGTGCTTAGCAAAATGGATGTGCGCATCGTGGAAGCATCCGCAGACCTTGGATGCAACACCTTCAAGACCTTTACAAAGGTTATAATCCCACTGAGCCGTTCGGGCATCATTTCGGGAATTACCATGGTGTTTGTTCCCTCTATCAGCACATTCTACATTTCCCAGAAGCTCGGCGGCGGAAACTTCGACCTCATCGGCGATACCATAGAGCGTCAGTTCCAGTCCGCATACAACTATAATCTCGGCGCGGCTATATCCTTTGTGCTTATGATACTTATTATCGTATCAATGTCAGTAATGAACAAGTTCGGCGATGAGGACGGAGGTATTATAGCATGAAAAAGACGCTTAATATCTACACCTTTCTTATATTCGTGTTCCTCTATGCGCCAATTGCCGTGCTGATACTCTTTTCCTTTAACTCATCAAACAGCACCGGCGTTTTTACGGGCTTTTCCCTTAAATGGTACCGTGAGCTGTTGTCCGATTCGGCAACCTTGAATGCACTAAAAAACACGCTTATCCTTGCTCTTGCTTCATCTGTGATCGCCACCATTCTCGGTACTCTTGCGGCGGTGGGAATGAACAAGATAAAGAATAAGCTCGTAAGCGGAGCGGTAAATACCGTTACAAACATCCCTATGATGAATCCGGATATTGTTACCGGTATATCCCTTATGCTTTTATTCGTTTTTGTGGGAACCATGATAGGCGCAAAGAGCAATCTCAGCTTCTGGACCGTACTTATCGCCCACATCACCTTCAATCTGCCCTACGTTTATCTTAATGTGCTTCCGAAGCTTCGTCAGATGGAAGCCGCACTCCCCGAGGCGGCACTTGACCTTGGATGCACGCCGCTTCAGTCCTTCTTCAAGGTAGAGCTGCCCAATATTATGCCAGGTATAATCTCCGGCTTTATTATGGCGTTTACTCTCTCTCTTGACGACTTTGTTATAAGCTACTTTACCGTGGGCAACGGCTTTGAAACTCTGCCCATACGCATTTACTCAATGACTAAGAAGCGCGTTACCCCCGATATGTACGCGCTCTCCACACTCATCTTCATCGCAATTCTTGTTCTGCTCCTTGTTTCAAACTTCCATGACAGCAAGGAAACAGGTCAGAAAAATGCGAAAAAGGTAAAGCATCCCATGAAGAAGAAAGAGAGGGAGATAAATTGAGAAAAAATCTTTTATCGGCTCTTACATGTGCCGTCATGCTTCTCCTCTCCGTAGCTGCATCATCCTGCGCATCTGAAGACATCATAGTTCTTAACGTCTACAACTGGGGCGAATATATTTCCGACGGTTCTGAGGATACGCTTAACGTAAACGCCGCATTCGAGGAATATTATTACGACACCTACGGCATAAAAATGCAGGTAAACTACACCACATATGCCAGCAACGAGGATCTTTACGCGAAGCTTAAAAGCGGTGCCACGGGATACGACATCATCATCCCGTCCGACTACATGATTCAGCGTATGATCTCCGAGGGAATGCTTGAAAAACTTGATTTTTCGAACATTCCGAATTACGAGTATATCTCTGAGGACTGTAGGGGACTGTTCTACGACCCGAATGAGGAATATACTGTTCCCTACACCTACGGCATGATCGGCGTTATCTACAATACAGAGAAGGTCGATGAAGCCGACACGGGCACTTGGGGACTTATGTGGAACGAAAAATACGCAGGTCAGATACTGCAGTTCAACAACTCCCGTGATGCTTTCGGTACAGCAATGTACCGTGCAGGAATCGATCCCAACACCACAGATCCTGCGGAGTGGGAACGCGCCCTTAACATGCTGGCAGAGCAGAAGCCTATCGTCCAGAGCTATGTAATGGATGAAATCTTCAACAAAATGGAGGGTGAGGAAGCTTCCATTGCCGCATATTATGTTGGCGACTATCTCTCGATGGCGGAAAACAATGAGGCTCTGTCATTCTTCTACCCAACCGATGAAAACGGGAACTATGTTACAAATGCATTCTTTGATGCTATGTGCATCCCAACCGGCGCAAAGAACAAGGAAGCCGCAGAGCGTTACATAAACTTTATGCTCTCCGAGGAAATAGCTATTGCCAACGCCGAGTATATTTACTACGCATCTCCCAACCGGCTGGTCTATGAAAACGAGGAATACATAGACTATATGGGAGAGGAAGGCATGGCTTTACTGTATCCGGAGGACATTGAGTTTTCCACGCTGTACGAGAGCTACGCTTACCGTGACCTTGACAAAGACACTTTGGCTATGATAAATTCCCTTTGGGAAAAGCTTAAGGTAGACAGTGCTACACTTGGCAATGAGATATACATCTCCTGCGCTGTTATAATCGCCGCGCTCGCGGTATATGCGCTGTTCATCTACATAAGAAATCTTAAACGAAGAAGATACTACACTAAATAAAAAATCCGACCGAAGCATCATGCATATTGAAGCTTCGGTCGATTTCTTATTTTGTTATCTTATCTATTGCTTTATTCTCTCCGAGAAGTGCAACGGTTTCTTCTCCGGTAAAGGGCTTTGTGGGATCGGGGGAAATATTCATGCTTCCCTCAGCATCACCTACCGCAAGCACGGTAACACCGTATTTGCGGCGCACGTCAAGCTCAATCAAAGTCTTGCCTATCCATTTTTTCGGCACTGCGGTTTCCACTATGGAATGACTGTCGGAAAATTCGATATATTCAAGCACATTGTTGCGGTCTAAAATATTCACAAGCTTCTCGCCCATGTCACGCTCGGGAAATACCACCATATCCGCGCCGATCTTCTCAAGTACCTTTCCGTGCTGTTCGCTTGCGGCACGGGCAACCACCTGCTTTACGCCAATCTCCTTTAAAAGAAGCGTTGTAAGTATGCTGGCATTGATACTTTCCGCCGTAGCTACAACTGCGCAGTCATAATCTGCCACACCGGCGGCATGGAGCACCGCCTCGTTTGTGGGGTCGCCTGCAACCGCGTTGGTCACGGTGTCACCAATAGTGTTTATAACGTCCTCGTCGATATCAATAACAAGCACCTGGTGATTTGTTTTTGCAAGATTCGCAGCAAGAGTCTGACCAAAGCGTCCAAGACCAATTATGCAAAAGCTCCGTTTTTTGTTTTTCATAGTTCTGATCATTCCTTTCTGAAACAGTTATCCGATCATCATACTAAGCTCGGGATAGCTGATACAGCTATTTTTTCTTGCCATTTTAAGCATGATGGAGTAGGTAACGGTAAGAATACCTACACGCCCAAAGAACATAAGAAGTGCCACCGAAAGCTGTGCCGCCGAAGAAAGCGACGGTGTAAGCGACAGCGAGAGTCCTACTGTAGCAATACCCGAGAAACATTCGTACAGTGCATCAAGCACACCCACCCACGGATTTGTCAATGTGATTATCAAAGTCACCGCAAACACGGCTAGCAGATCTATTCCAACCACCGTAAGCGCACGGCTGACAGTTTCGTGAGATATCTTGCGCTTCATCACCGAAAGCTCCCTATCACCTTTAGAAAATGCCAAAACCGCAAAAAACAGTACACCGAAGGTGCCAACCTTGATACCGCCTGCGGTTGAGCCGCTGGCTCCGCCCACAAACATGAGAAGCATTGAAACAAGCTTTGACGGCTCGGTCATGGCGGCGTTGTTTATCATATCCACTCCTGCGGTGCGTGTTGTTACCGACTGAAAAATGCACTGGAATATTCTATCCCCCGTCGACATGCCTCCTATTGTGTCAGGATTATTCCATTCGCAAAGCATGAGTAAGAGCGTGCCGCCCACAATAAGTCCGAAGGTCATTAGCAGCACAAATTTCGAGTAAACCGAAAAGCGTTTGTGCTCTTTCACAAAATTTACGATATCGTCCCACACGATAAATCCGATGCCGCCGATGATTACAAGCAGCATGATAGTTATGCCTATAACGTAGTTACTTGATAGGCTTGTAAGGCTGGAAAATCCGCCGCCGTATCCATAGCTTCCGTCGAGCACGTCAAAGCCTGCGTTGCAGAATGAGGATATGGAGTGAAAAATCCCGTAGTATATGCCTTTAGCCCATCCAAACAGCGGGATAAACTGAGTTGCAAGCACCACAGCACCTATAGATTCCGCAAAAAACGTGCCGGCGACTATTCTTCGCACAAGTCTGAGCGTACCGCCAACACCGCTTAGACCAAGGGACTGTGCGGCAAGCAGGCGTTCACGGGGCGTTATTTGCCGTTTTATGAATATGGACATCATAACCGCCATAGTCATAAATCCAAGACCGCCGATCTGTATCATGCACAAAATAACAATCTGACCGAAAAGGCTCCAATATGTTCCCGTGTCAACAACGATAAGCCCCGTGACGCAGGTTGCACTGGTTGCGGTAAACAAAGCATTTTTAGGCGATGTAAACTCACCGCTTACCGAAGATATTGGAAGCATGAGTAAAAGTGTTCCTACGAGTATCAACGCCATAAATCCAAACAGTATAATCTGAGTTGGGCTTAAACGCCTTTTAGGCTTAAGCCTGATTTTTACGCGCCGCACATGCTTACTTGCTGTCTTGTTCATTCCATCATTCCTTTATTGCCGGATTGAGCATTACTTATCTTTATGATATATTATACCTTAAAAGCCGTATACTGTCAAGTGCGGTTTTCACCCGAAACAAGTGCACTACTGTAAAATTTGTACAACTAAAGAAGAAAAAAATTTAAATAAATTTTCGGATATGTTCTTTTATTTTAGTTCATTATATGATATAATATAATAAGTGCAAAAATAAGCACGAATTATGCCGAGGTATTGATGCCTCGGCACAAGAAAAAATTACGGTATAAAGACATGCTGAAAACACTTGAAAATTTGAAGAATCTGATCGTCGTCTGCGGTCATTTCGGTGCCGGAAAGACTAATTTCGCGGTAAATCTTGCAAAAGAAAAAGCCGCGGCAGGCAACCGTGTGACTCTTATAGATCTTGACATCGTCAATCCTTATTTCCGTGCGGCTGATAACACCTCAGAGCTTGAAGCTCTCGGCATACGCTGTGTGGTGCCGGATTTCGCCAACACAAACGTTGACATTCCCTCTCTGCCGCCAACGGTTCTCGGGGCTTTTGAAGCCCACGAGCGTGAGCCTGATACCGTCACCATCTTAGATGTTGGCGGCGACAACGGTGCTGTAGCTCTCGGAATGTACAGACGCTTCTTTAAGCCCGGTGAATATGAGCTTCTATGTGTCATCAACAAGTACCGTCCACTTACAGAGGATATCGACGGCGCAGAAATGATACTTGGCGAGATCGAATACTGTGCAGGACTAAAAGCAACGGGCATTGTCAATAACTCAAACCTCGGAAGCGAAACCACAAGAGAGGATATAAGGGATACCGACGGGTGGGCAAGAGAATTTGCCGAAAGGTCTGCACTGCCCCTTATATGCACCTGCGCCGAATCTTCTCTCACCGGCGAAATTTCGGATATCCCCAATATTTTTTATATAAAGAACGCCACAAAACAATTATTTTAAAACCAAAAACGGAGGAAACACCATGAACAAGGTTACTTTTAACGAAGATCTTTGCAAGGGCTGCGGACTTTGCGTTTTAGCCTGCCCCAAGAAGATCATTTCCCTTGCAAATGACAAGCTGAACAAAAAAGGCTATCATCCTGCAGGCATCACCGAGCAGGATAAGTGCATTGCCTGCGCTATGTGTGCAACAATGTGCCCCGATGTAGTTATCAAAGTCGAAAAAGATGTATAAGGAGATAAAAAATGGCTAAGAAGGTACTTATGAAAGGTAACGAAGCTATCGCGGAAGCCGCTATCAAATCCGGCTGTCTGCATTTCTTCGGTTACCCCATCACTCCCCAGACGGAAATTTCCGAATATATGGCAAAACGTATGCCCAAGGTAGGCGGACTTTGCCTTCAGGCAGAATCTGAGGTATCCGCTATCAATATGATCATGGGCGCGGCTGCAGCAGGTACTCGCTGCCTTACATCCTCATCATCGCCCGGAATCTCTCTTAAGAGCGAGGGAATCTCCTACCTCGTAGGATGCGATCTGCCATGCGTTATTGTAAACGTACAGCGCGGAGGTCCCGGTCTTGGCGGTATTCAGCCCTCTCAGCAGGACTATTATCAGGCAACCAAGGCAAACGGTCACGGAGACGAGCACATTTTGGTTCTTGCTCCCTCCTCCGTTCAGGAAATGGCACAGCTTACAAGCGAAGCCTTCGACCTTGCGGACATCTACAGAATGCCTGCTATGATCCTCGCAGACGGCGCTCTCGGTCAGATGATGGAGCCCGTTGACTTCGAGCTTGGCACAAAGCGTGAGCTGCCCGAGAAAACTTGGGCATGCAACGGCACTGAGGGCAAGCGCAAAAAGAACATTGTAAATTCCTTACTTATCGATCCCGTTGAGCTTGAAAATTCCGTTCTCGCACGCTTCAAGAAGTACGATGAGATCGCAGAAAAAGAAGTAAAATACGAGGAATATAAGTGCGACGATGCGGACATCGTTATCGTGGCTTACGGCATTACATCCCGTATCTGCAAGACCGCTATTGCGGCGGCACGCGCAAAGGGCATCAAGGTAGGTCTATTCCGTCCTATCACCCTTTGGCCCTACCCCAAGAAGCAGCTTGGCGCACTTGCTGATAAGGCAAAGCATTTCCTGGTTTGCGAGCTTAACATGGGTCAGATGGTTGACGACGTAAAGGTTGCAACCGACTGCAAGAAGCCGGTTTCCTTCTTCGGACGTACCGGCGGTATGATCCCCTCTCCCGACGAAGTTCTCGCTGAAATCGAGAAGCTCGCCGCAACCCTTTAATCAAGGAGGTTAACTGAAATGGTAGTTTTTGATAAACCCAAATCACTTTCGCCCGTGCCCTTCCATTACTGCCCGGGCTGTACACACGGCATCGTACACAGACTTGTTGCCGAGGTTTTAGATGAGCTTGATCTTTGCGGCAAGGCGGTAGGTATCGCCCCCGTAGGATGCTCGGTATTCGCATACAATTACTTCGAGTGCGACATGATCGAGGCGGCTCACGGACGTGCTCCGGCAGTTGCTACGGGAGTTAAACGCACACATCCCGATAACATCGTCTTTACATATCAGGGTGACGGCGACCTTGCCGCTATCGGTACTGCGGAAACCGTCCATGTAGGCGCACGCGGTGAGAATATTACCATCATTTTCATAAACAACTGTATCTATGGTATGACCGGCGGTCAGATGGCGCCCACCACCATGCCCGGTCAGGTTACCACCACTTCTCCCTACGGACGTGACCGCCGTATTCAGGGCTCACCCATCCGTGTATGCGAGATGCTCTCCACACTTGACGGCGTAGCTTACGCTGAGCGTGTTGCGGTAAATACCGTCCCCAACATCAAGAAGGCTAAGGCGGCTATTAAGAAGGCATTCCAGAATCAGGTTGACAAGAAGGGACTTTCTATTGTAGAAGTTCTCTCCACCTGTCCCACCAACTGGGGCATGACTCCTGAGGCAGCTCTCGAATGGGTAAAGACCGATATGATCCCCTTCTATCCCCTCGGCGTTTACAAGGATGCAGACGTTAAGGAGCTTAATCCCACTTCCACCAAGGAGGTAACCGAATAATGACTACTAATATTCTGCTTGCAGGCTTTGGCGGACAGGGCATCCTTTTCGCAGGCAAGGCTATCGCAAAAATGGCTATGGATTCCGAGCTTCAGGTATCCTGGCTTCCCTCTTACGGTCCCGAAATGCGCGGCGGTGCGGCTAACTGCTCCGTAATCGTTTCCGATGAGGAGATCGGTTCTCCCCTGGTAGTTACCCCCGATCTGCTTATTGCTCTCAATCTTCCCTCTTTTGAGAAGTTTGAGCCGAACGTAAAGGCAGGCGGCAAGCTCGTATATGACTGCTCGCTTATTGACAAGACATCCGCGAGAAGCGATATTGAGGTTTACGGCATCCCCGCAACCGCAATGGCATCCGATGCCGGTCTTACAGGTATGGCGAACGTGATCGTTCTCGGATATGTACTTAAGCTTACCGGACTTTTCGCTTACGAAGCATTCCTTGAGCATATGGTTGCAGGAATCCCTGCCACAAAAGCGGCTCTTATTGAGAAGAACAAGAAAGCCCTCGAAATGGGATACAATTACGCTAAGTAAGCTTTATCATTTATACACAAAAAACACGGCGCTGTGTGCAAAATACACAGCGCCGTGTTTTTTTAATTTAGTGGCAGGAACCGCCAGAGCAGCTTGTCTTCTTAACGAAGGACTCACAGTCAACGCACTGACAAACGGTGGGGTTTGCCTCGTGAGTCGCGATGCGCACCTTGTTAAGAGTGCAGTAGTTTTCATTGCCGCAGTGGTATTCGCACTGCTTTACGGAACATTCAATGGAGGGATTAGGAGACTTGTTTTCCATGATTTTGACCATTCCTTTCTAACGGTTATATCGTCTGAAAAACCATCCGTTTTTCAGACTTTTGTACCATCCTGAATTTTAAATATGGAGGTCGGAAAGTTTCCGACTTCGATATTATTCTGCTCAGTTAAGGTTCCGTTTAATCAGGAATTTTTTGACAGTTTAGCAATGATCTGTCGCTCTCTTAAAAGCAGCGCCGTGCCGTCAATGGAATCGGAGCACAACGCCAGCGGCTCGGATATAATTTCAGGAAGTTGATCCGCTGAAATTCCGCCTGCAATAAGCAAATCACGCAATTTTTCGGCTAAATCACAGTCCGACTCATTCTGGCAACCGATGTGCACAGTTCCAGGATCAATAATCTGACAAACATCAAAAAGCTTTGAGGAAAGCGCTTCCTTTGAATCGATTATGCGAGCAAAGCCGCCCGCTCTGCCATAAGCGCCGCTGTACAATTTCTTTTTATATGTAAGCGCACCGTCTGCGGTGCCGTTCTCAAAAAGGCGTACAAATACCGCGGAAGAATCGCAGTCGAGTCTGTGTGCATTTGCTGCGGCGTAAGCACGGCTTCCTTCTATTACAAGCTCCGGATACTGTCCCATACTCGATTTAAAGATTTCCGCATATTTCACCGTCATTCCATCCGATACACATATGCCAATTCCAAAAAGCTGACCATCAAATATTTCAGTGAATGAACTGAAAGCTGAAAGATACAGTTCCTCAATGTTTGATGTCTTTTCTTCAAATTCGTGCATGGTATTAAGCCCAAGATCACATATGCGACACCTATGATTTTCGGAATTCATATCAAAAATAAGCATTCCGTAATCTTTAGCAACAGAGCATACGCCGCTTCTGCGTCCCACTGAACCGGAAGATCGCTTATTTTCCTCTATTACGCCGCAGTTAACGAGCTGATCCACCGCTTTGCCTACCGTTACAAGGCTGAATCCGGTAATATTTGCAAGTTCGGCACGGCTGATCTCACCGCAGCTTGCCACGGCTTCAAAAACAGCCATAACGCTTGTTGACTCGTTGAACACAATATCACCGCCCTTTCCTTCAATTTAGTAGTCACAGTGCATTTTGCTGAAGTCTTACATATTACATTAAAATTATACATGAATTTTGTTTTTTTGTCAACTCCAAGGCTCCCAAAATGTCATACCGGCAAATATTTTAAAAAAATATTGTTACCTACTTGAAAAATAGCGTGAGATGATATATAATTTAAGTTGAAAGAAGCTTTTGATTTGCTCCGCGCGGAAAAATCCGATCGGATGCTTTAATATATTTCACACAAAGGAGTTATAGTATGTTTGAACAAGTCGTTAGTATAA
The DNA here is from genome assembly GCA_045644145.1 of Candidatus Flemingiibacterium sp. Classification (GTDB taxonomy): domain Bacteria; phylum Bacillota; class Clostridia; order Oscillospirales; family CAG-272; genus Flemingiibacterium. The sequence goes on along the minus strand of JAZRGK010000016.1, from coordinate 63,828 downwards.
TTGTTGAGCAGATCGGCTGTGACGAAGCGGCAGTAACCGAAGATGCAAGCATCCACGATCTTGGCGGCGATTCCCTAGATCTGGTAGAAATACTTATGGCTGTAGAAGAAAATTTCGGAGTTACCGTACCCGATGAAGAAATCCCCACAATAAAAACTGTCAGCGATATCTTGAACTACATTGAGGCGAATATGTGATTTAATATATTGCATATAAAAAAGAATCGGCTTAATGGTCGTACTCTGAAGCCCAGTAAAAAGCTGTGTAGAAATTTTATACACAGCTTTACTTTTGTCTTACACCATAACAAGCAGGGAAAATGTATGGCACATTCTCCACTTGTCAGGAGAACCTAAAACCGGTTACCTAACTAACAAATATATCTTTATCCCCTAATAACCTCTGCTCGTTGAAATGTAATTTCTAAGTGTTTTCTTTTGCACTCGGAAGTATCAAATTCCAAATACAAAAAATAATGGGTGTCTTTCTGTGTGATTTCATCACATAACCACCAACCGCCATTAAGTAAGTTTATATCATAATATCCGGACATAAATTTAAAGTTATAAAAACGAATCTCCGTTATGTCCGCCTCATATAAGGCGCCTTCACAATCAATTTTCAATATTAGACAGTTATCGTTACTACAATCAGATTCTTTTTTTGTTGCCGAAATAATATTTGCATCATGAAGCCCATAAGTCCAATACCATTCAGGCAAACTGTTTTGAGTTCGTTTCATTAGAATCACCTCTCAATTCAATTATACAATAATTTCTCACTTTGTACAAGTTATATTCCGACTTTGTCGGAGTTATATTATTGCCATAAGGCAATAGTGTTATTGATGCCTTTGCCTTCAGTGTTATTTTATTCGCTATAAACTGCCCAAAGCTATAACACTCGGCTTTTTAGCCGAATATCACTGCGTAGCAATACAACTCGTCGCAAGGCGAATAAAACTGGCCAAGTATCCTTACGGGTACTTGGCCTACGTCGATTACCTTTTGTATTAGTTTTATTTCTCGTCAGCCTCTGCAAGCTCTGCGTAGTTCATAAGAATCTGTGCGAGCTGTGCACGGTCAACATTACCCTTAGGCATAAGCTTGGAAGTTGTATCGTCGCCTTTAAGAACACCGTTTGCATTACACCAACTGATAGCTTCAACTGCCCAATAGGAGATCTCGTTCATATCCTTGAACTTGGAAAGATCCGCATTTATGATTCCCTTGAATCCACCGCCCTTATACTGCTCATAGCGGTAAATGATAGCCGCGATCTGCTCACGGGTAAGTGCGGAGTTAGGCTCAAATGCGCCGCTTACAGCTACATCCTGGAGAAGTCCGTTTGCAGCCGCCCAACGGATAGCTTCGGTATACCATTCAGCATCAGGTACATCGGTAAATGGCATGTTTGCATTAGAGAGGGGATTGCCTGCGATGCGCCAAAGGATGGTAACGATCATTCCGCGGCTTGCAATCATATCGGGAGCAAATGTGGTTGCGCTTGTACCCTTCATAAGGCCGTTGGAGATTGCATAGTCAATTGCCTCGTGATACCATTTTGAAGTATCAACATCGGTGAAAGGCTTCGCCGCGCATACATGCACGCCGGGAGTAGGAGTGGTAGGTGTAGTGGGAGTGGTAGGCTTTTCCTCTTCCTTCTTGAATGTAGCGCTTACAGTAACATTTGCAGACGGCATTGTGAAAATGTATGTTCCGTCTGTATTCTTTGTAACCGCGACCTTCGTTCCGTTGGATTTCTTAACGGTAATTTCATCAACCTCATATCCCTTGTTCGGGGTTGCAGTGATCTGAACTCTCTCGCCTACATCAGCTTTGCTGTTTGTAGCCTTGATACTACCGTTCTGAACCTTGCTGTCGAGGGTGACCTTGTAATCACCCACATTTCCTGCCTTCTTCTCAAATGTAACGGTTACCTTTACATTGTAGGCAGGCATGTTGAAGTAATAGTAGGTTTCGCCATCAACGTCTTCATCGTCGTAAACAGCTACCTTAGTGGAAGAAGAAGTAGCCTTTGTAACCTTTACATTGTCAACTACATAGCCTGCTTTTGGCTCAGCATAGATCTTAACTGTCTTGTTTTTGGCATAAGTAGTCTTGGATGTATAAACATTACCCATGTCATCGTCAAAGGAAAGTGTAACCTTATACTTTGTAGAAGAACTCTTTACCTCATCGAATGCGAGATAAATATAAACATCATCTCTCGGCATGTAGAAATAGTAGTAAGCATCGTCTTCATCGCCGTAAACTTTAACAGTATCGCCTGTCTTCTTCTTTATAATTTCAAGATCAGCAAGCTCAAAATCGTCATCGGGAGTTACCCAGATCTTAACAAGCTTTTTATATTCAGCTTTGGTTGCGGACAATCTTACACTTCCGCCTTCCTCGTCAATATCCTCAGTGTCGATCTCGTACTGTTCGCCTTCTTCGTATTCATCAACAAATATAACCTCTACAACAACTTCCTCAGCAGGCATGTAGAAGTAGTAGTAGTTGGACGCTTCGGTTACATCATATATATCGTCAGAATCAACGCCGTAAACAACGATCTCGTCAACAATATATCCGTAATTCGGAACTGCAGAAATCTTTACTTTCTGATCCTTGGTAGCATCTATCGGCATATTTACATAGCCGCGGTCATCGTCAGTTCCGTCATAGATATCGTATCTTGTTGCACCGGAAGTTGCAGTACCCGCAATGACTACTTCGATATAAACCTCGCCGTCGGGCATAGTGAAATAACTGTAGCCGCCAGTCACAGATTTCTTGATATCAATATCGCTGTAAGTGCTGCCATCCTTATAGGAAGCAACTATTTTATATTCGTAGGAGGAGATGTTAGGCTCTACATAAATTCTTACGCTCTCACCCTCGCTTGCAGAATATTTGTTGAGATATACAAATCCCTTTTCCTTGGTATACTCAAGGAAAATATCATTCATTCCGCTCTCGTATCCGTCGTCACCCTCAAAGTCAACGTTGATGGTAACATCTGCTTCGGGCATGGTGAAATAATAGAAGCGCGCGCCGGTTGAATTGGTGGCAGACTTGCAAAGCACGAGCTTGTTCACACCGTTCTTCTTATATCTTACGGTGACATCTGCGATTTCAAAATCTTTCTCCTTAAGTACATAGAAGATAACCTGATCGCCTGCGCTTGCAAATTCTTCCGGAAGAACTACGCTTCCGCAGTCGGGGTCATATTCAGTATTGATAAAGTATTCTCCGTCCTCATTGATGGATGAAACCGACTGAATGTCGGGACCATCGCAGTACACATCGTATTCCCTTGAGGAATTACGGTATACGGCTGCGCTCTGAGAAAGATACGCATATCCTGTAGTCTCAGCCTTTAGCTCAAAGGAAAGGATCACGCCGCCCTCAAGGCCGGTCAACGTATCTGCATAAACACGAATCTTACCATCGTTAATGATTTCACAGTAAAATCCGTCAGCAGTTTCGATAGAATCCTCAACCAGCGAGAATCTTGAATCTCTGAATGTTATGACGTCATAAAACTCGTAAAATCCGAACTCGTCAAGCTCGGTATTACCGTCCATGCAGGATAAATACAGATTTACCGGAACGACATCGCCTTTCTCAACTTTTATGACTGATCCGCTTGCCGTTCCAATAGGAAGCAGTTGTAGCTGAAACGTAGATTCAATCGGAGCAAATTCGTCCGCTGCAAATGCGGGAACCGCCATAGAGAGAATCATAGAAACAGCCAAAAGTAAGGATACAATAATTTTTTTCATTGTGTTTTCCCTTTCTTTCTCCTTTTATTTACATAATGATACCATTATCATTATATGTATCAATATTATACACTGTATAGTAAAAAAAGTCAATAGAAATATATGTCTGTATATGTAAAATTTTTAAAAATCCGTCGCTCGTAAAGTGTTTAGTTCGGGGCACAGTATGTCTGACTTCTTCGCTAATATATAGCCTTCATTGATAACACGCACAGATTAAAAAACAACTTTTCTCCAATGTGTATAACTTCGTCCGCACGGTCAACAATATTACCAAACCGATTACAAATAACAAATACATGCTAAATTTTGAAAGGTTGGTAATATTACATGGAGAACAAATCAAAGAAAAATTCCATCAACAGTGTCATTTATCTTCTGCTCAGTGCAATGCTCGTATGCGTAGTCCTGATATCGGTATTTACAGTGGCTTCGCGCCGCCGCACAAGTACAGACGATAAGCTTCCCACAACAAGTGACACTTCAGTTTCAACATCCGCCAAGAACGATGATCAAAAAATTCCCGACACAGAACCAGTAGTCCGTCCCGCCGACACCGCGGGAACACCTGCGATACAGAATCCATCCGAAACCAATCCCCCCGAGAATGCGTCCGACACAGTATCCGCATCGGCGAATGACAGCACCCCCACATCTGTTGACATCCGATACTTCGTTATACCAACTGCGGGCACAGTGGCTAAAGAATTCGAAATAGACATTCCCGTATATTCTCTCACAATGAATGACTACCGTGCGCATACCGGCGTTGATATTGCCGCACCGATAGGTACAGACGTACTTTCCGCATCAAGCGGAACTGTGTGCAAGATATGGAACGACAAGCTTATGGGAAGATGCGTAACCATCGACCACGGCGAGAGCATATACACCACATATATGAATCTTTCCGAAGATTCTGCCGCAAACTTGTCCGTAGGTGATAAGGTATCAATGGGGCAGTCTATCGGTGCGATCGGTGAAAGCGCACTTATTGAGATATCGGAAGAGCCGCACCTTCATCTTGAAATGAAGGTAAACGGAAGCTATGTGGATCCTCTCGAATATATGGGGATAAGTTCCCCTCAGGAAACCGTTTACGCAGAATAACACCGAACAAAAAAATGCACGCACAGAAGCCATACTGTTTCTGTGCGTGCATTTTTATCTGCATTTACAGAAATATTATCAGAATATGGTCCGGCTATTGACAAACGGAAAACGCCGTGATATACTAAGCACATACATAATGTGCCCGTCTGCCTGTCCGGCAGAGGGTTAAACATTCGGAGGATAAATGACAAATCAAAGCGAAATTCAAGCCACTGTCGGATGCACAGGAAGCTTCGCTGACAACGTGGCACGCATAGCTCTTGATATCGGTGAAGGTATGCTTAAATGCGATGCCGAGGTACACCGCGTGGAAATAGCTATAGAAAAAGTATGCAGGGCATACGGAGCTCGTCATGTTGACGTGTTCTCCATACAATCTCTGATAATTACGGCTGTATATATGCCTGACGGCAGTCACTCCACTCAGTCAAGGCGCATTTTCTCAAACTCAGCCAATCTTTCGCGAATTGAGGAATATAACGCCCTCTCCCGAAAAATCTGCGAAAACCCAATGCCGATCGAGAAAGTCGATGAGGAAATACGAAAAATAAAGAGCAAATCCACATATCCCTTTCCTCTTACAGTGTTAGGAAATATGCTTGGGGCAGGAAGCTTTGCCATATTCTTCGGAGGAACGCTCTTTGACGGTATGGCGGCGGCACTTGCAGGAGTTGTAGTAGCACTTTTCAGCGCAATAAACTTCGACAACTTCAGCAAAATGATAAAAACTATGATTACATCCTTTGCCGCAGCACTTTCTTCCTGTCTTTTGGTTCGTCTCGGCTTCGGCGACAACCTTGACATGATACTCATCGGCGAAATAATGCTTATGATACCGGGACTTTCTCTCGGAAACGCAATGCGCGACCTGCTGTGCGGCGACACACTCACAGGCTCATCAAGACTTGTGCAGGCGGTGATCATTGCTCTTATGATCGCTCTCGGACTTGCGCCTGCGCTGATTATTGCGGGAGGTGGTCTGTAATGTCTGTTCTTCTAACCCCCGATACAACTTTGGATATTGTGACACGTCTTATAACATCGGCGTTCGGCACACTGGGATTTGCAATAATTATGGGCGTGCCGAAAGGAAAGATTACAGCGGCTACTCTCGGCGGTCTTTTTACCTCTGCAGTGTATGAGCTTGTGGCAGTTCTCGGCGGAACCCCACTTGTATGCGCCTTTGGCGCATCGATTTTTATGACGCTGTATTCGGAAATTATGGCGAGAAAGATGCGCTCTCCTGCGCCCATCTTCTTTCTCCCCTGCGCAATACCGATAGTCCCCGGAAGCGGACTTTACTATACCATATACAACATTCTTTTCTACGATAAAGATAGGCTTTTCTATTACGGTTCTCGAACCATCGGTACTGCTCTTGGAATTGCCCTCGGCTTTGCCGTTTCAATGACGCTGGTTAACGGAATCTCAAGTCTTATAAAGCACAGAGATGCTAAGAAACAAAGTGTATAATCTACAGAAAGGTGCTGTTACAAGTTTTAAAACTTGTAACAGCACCTTGGCGCGTATGCGACCAAATACACCGTTTTGGGTGTGCAAAGCACACAAAAATGATCCTAAACGGATGACAAGGTGTATTTTATTTACCTGATAAAATTCGTCCGTATCTTCGGCTCTCTTTCGGGGTATTTGACTCCGTTATTTTTTCCGGCTTCAATAGATTTAAGAAGCCACGCCATGTTATCTGCAAGTGTTCGCATGGTCTGAAGTCCCTCAAGATCCTGCTTTGCTTCCTCGGCACATGTGCCGTGAATCTGATTCCAATACTGAGAAGTTACAACGGGCATATTGGTCATTTCGAAAAACTTGTTTATGGACTCATAAGCCGCAGATGCACCGCCGCGTCTGCAGGATACCACCGCTGATGCAGGTTTGCCCTGGAGAAGTGCGGAACTACTGTAAAAAAGACGTCCGAGAAAGCTTGTCACCTGCCCCGATGCTCCTGCGTAATGTACTGGCGAGCCTATAACTAAACCGTCACAGGATTCAAGCAGCTTCTGCGCCGTTTCCAACACATCGCCGCCAAATACGCATCTGCATTTTAATTTTGCGCATCCGCGGCAGTCACAGCAGCTTTTCATTGGCTCTGTGCCGAGCCACAGTATCTCGCTGTCTATTCCGTTTGCCGAAAGTCTATTTCCAACCTCACGAAGTGCTGTATATGTGCATCCGTGCTCGTGGGGGCTTCCGTTTACGAGTAAAACTTTCATGTATATTCCATCCTTTCACGGGTAAAAATACCTCTGTACATATATATTCTACCCCACGGCAAATAATTTGTCAACCGCGCACTGCAAAAAGACGAAAACTTTTCTTTAACTGCCTAAAAATACTTGACATATGTCCGAAAATACATTATAATATAACTGTGTTTATTCTACTCACTGTAGAATTTTTTCTATCAGAAAGGAACGCTTTTAAAGCGGTGTTTTTATTATGAATTATATAGGTATCGACCTTGGCGGTACTAATATTGCCATAGGTATCATCAACGAAAAATACGAAATGCTTGCTAAGGGCTCCGTTCCCACAAATGCAAGCCGTGACGGCAAGGAAATCATCAAGGACATGGCTGACCTATGTGCAAAGCTTGTTAATAAGGCAGGTCTTACCTTTGACGACATCGAATGTGCAGGTATTGCGTCCCCCGGCTCCATCGATCCCGAAAATGGCGTGGTGCTTTACGCAAACAATCTCCCCTTCGATCATTTCGCAATCGCAGATATTCTTAAAAGCTGCATACCGCTCAAAAAGGTATATCTGGAAAACGATGCAAACGCGGCGGCTCTCGGTGAAGCTGTGGCTGGCGCGGCACGCGGTGTAAAGCATGCTATTATGATAACTCTGGGCACAGGTGTTGGCGGCGGTATCATCATCGACGGCAAGATCTATTCCGGCTTCAACTACAAGGGCGCTGAGCTTGGTCACATGGTTATCCACCACGGCGGAAGACCCTGCACCTGCGGCAGAAGCGGTTGTTGGGAATCGTACAGCTCCGCAACCGCGCTTATCGCTATGACCAAAGAAAAGCTTGAGGAATGCGAAAAAGCAGGAATCCCCACTATGATGACAGCGCAGGTAGCCGCTGACGGCAAGGTAAGCGGCAAGACCGCATTTGCCGCCATGAAGAAGGGCGACATTCCTGCAAAAGAAGTAGTTGACGAATACATATCTTATCTCGCCTGCGGTATTTCCAGCATGATCAACATATTCCAACCAGAGGTACTTGTTATCGGCGGCGGCATCTGCAATGAGAAGGAGTACCTCACAGAACCGCTTAAGGCAATTATCGCAAAGAATACCTATGGCGGTGGTGCTGATGAAAAGTGCACACAGATTAAGATAGCCGAGCTTGGCAACGATGCCGGCATCATTGGTGCGGCTGTTCTCGGGCTTTAATTGGCAGAAGTTATGATCGGACGGGCGGATATCCGATATTAGGATCTCCTCTCGTCCGTAAGTGTTATTACTGCGGCAATTTACGGAGAGATTTATGAAGCAAAAAAGTAAATATTTGCTGTTTTTTATACCTATATTTGCAATTTGGCTGTGTGCCCTTGCGGCATCATCGGTATACGACCTTGACATCTCCCTTGCCATAGCAGATGAAAACTCGGTTTTCGGGCGGCTTTTTGAAATTTTGGGAGAACCGCCTGCGATTCTGTTTGCATCATTTAACTTCGCACTTATCATGGGCTTTAATTTCCGTGTATCAGAGAAAAAAGCCGCTGGTATCCTCTCTGCAATTGCCTGCATCGGTACATCCGCCTACACAATGATACAGACGGCGGAATACATTGCGGAAATGCGTGGATATCCCCTGCACCCGCTTCATATGGTATATGCCGCTCTTGCGGCACTGTTTGTATCCGCCATATTTATTTTCACCGCACTTACGATAAGTGAGAGAACTCTGAAAAAATACTACTCTGCTGCATGTCACTGTGCAAAAGCGGCTGTCCTCACGTTCGTCATAATCTGGGCACTGAAGCTTTTTTGGGGACGTGTGCGTTTCAGACAGCTTGGCGGCGATCTTTCCCTTTTCACCCCGTGGTATCTGCCAAGAGGATTTACGGGATTTTTCTCATTCCCCTCAGGGCATACCGCAAACGCCACGGTTATACTGTCGTGCCTTTACTATTTTGACAGTCTTCCGGGAAGATTTCGGAGATTCCGACCGGCGCTAACTGCCGTGCTTGGTGTATGGATAGTGATCGTTGCCATTTCCCGTGTAGTAGTCGGTGCGCACTATCTCTCAGATGTGCTCTTCGGAATGGCGGTAACCTCGGCTATAGTATATTTTGTAAGACCTAAGAAGGATAAATAATCATGTACATTGACAAAACTCTCTACGCTTCCGCGCCCTCAGATGAGCGCCTGCCTAAGGAGATGCGCTCTTATGCACTCCTTGATTCCATCGGTGTACCTTATGTGCGTATCGATCATGAGGCGGCGAACACTATGGAGCAGTGCGCCGAAGCTAAGGCTATACTTGGCGTGAAAATATGCAAGAATCTGCTCTTATGCAACTCTCAGAAAACAAAGTTCTATATGCTTTTGATGTCAGGTGACAAGCAGTTTGTTACTAAAGATTTTTCCAAGAAAATCGGCTCATCCAGGCTCTCTTTCGCGCCGCCGGAATTTATGGAAAAATTTCTCGACATCACTCCCGGCTCGCTTTCGGTTCTGGGTTTGATGAACGATACAGAAAACAATATCACCCTATACATAGACCGTGACGTTGTGGCAGACGAAAACTTCGGATGCCATCCCTGCATCAACACTTCGAGCCTCAGATTTTCTACAAAGGACTTGCTTGAAAAAGTAATTCCTGCAACACATCACGAGATAAATTTCGTGGAGCTTGATTAAAAGGAAGCTTTTGCTTAGCGAAAGCTATGGTTAAAAACATGGTCACAGTAACTGGCGTTGAGAGAGCATCACTTGCCGAAAAACACGGCATAAAGCCCGGCGATATACTGATATCGGTAAACGATCACGATATACGGGACGTGCTTGACTATCAGTTCCGTTTGTGTGAAAAAAAGGTAACCCTAAAGATTCACCGTGAGGCAGAGCTCTTTGACGTAACCATCAAAAAAAACGAATACGGCGATATCGGGCTTTGCTTTGAAAGCTATCTCATGGACAAAAAGCAGTCCTGCCGCAACAAATGCGTCTTCTGCTTCATTGACCAGCTTCCGTGCGGAATGAGGGATTCACTGTACTTCAAGGACGACGATTCCAGGCTGTCGTTCCTTATGGGAAACTACATCACTCTGACGAATCTGACCGAAGAAGATGTACTCCGCATCATCGAAATGAAAACCTCACCCATAAACATCTCTGTGCACACCACAAATCCCGAGCTTCGCGTAAAAATGATGAAAAACAAGCGCGCCGGCGAGGTTCTTGACTACATGCGCCGATTGGCAGAAGCCGGAATATCCTTAAACTGCCAGATCGTGCTTTGCAAAGGGCTAAACGACGGCGAGGAGCTTATGCGCTCCATGCGCGACCTTACGAAGCTTACGCCGAATCTTTTAGGCGTTTCCATAGTTCCGGCAGGCATCACAGATCACCGCGACGGGCTTTATCCTCTTGAACCGTTCACACCCGAAGAAACCGCCGCCGTAATTGATACAGTTGATGCTTTTGCGGCAGAGTGTATGGAAAAGTACGGCTCAAGACTGTTTTTCTGCTCGGACGAGATGTACCTTAAATGCGGCAGAGAGCTTCCGTCAGAGGAATACTACGAGGGGTACCCTCAGATCGAAAACGGTGTTGGAATGATACGCTCCATGCAGTGCGAGTTCGAGGACGAGCTTGAATTTCTCTCAGACTACGACCTTGAAAAGCCGAGAAAGCTCTCCATAGCCACGGGATATGCGGCGTACGATTTTATAAAATCCCTTGCGGACGAGCTTATGCGGCGCATAGAAAAACTCGATATTACGGTGTGCCGTATCAAAAATAATTTCTTCGGGGAAAATATCACCGTAGCCGGTCTTATCACCGGTACAGATTTGCGCGAGCAGCTTAGCGGCAAACCCCTTGGCGAACGCCTTATAGTTCCATCGGTCATGCTCCGTGCCGAGGGTGATATGTTCCTCGACTCAATAACCGTGGAGGAGCTTTCAAGCATTCTCGATGTTCCGATTTTCGCTTCCGACACAAACGGAATGGCATTTATTTCAGATATACTCTATTAAAACAATAAATACTCATCCGGAAAGGAGAAAACATATATGTCAAAACCGGTTATAGCTATCGTAGGAAGACCTAACGTTGGCAAGAGCACGCTTTTCAATAAGCTTGCAGGCGAGCGCATATCCATCGTTGAGGATACGCCCGGCGTTACACGCGACCGTATCTATTACGAGATCGAATGGAACGGCAGAGCCATGATGCTTGTAGATACGGGAGGTATCGAGCCGAAATCCGATGATATAATTTTAAAGCAAATGAAAAATCAGGCAGAGGTTGCTGTTTCCACGGCGGACGTGATCGTTTTCATGGTAGACGTTACTACGGGGCTTACCGCCGCTGACCGAGATATCGCAACCATGCTTATAAAGAGCCAGAAGCCCCTTATACTTGCGGTGAATAAGTGCGATTCCGTTGGTGCACCGCCTATGGAGTTCTACGAATTTTACGAGCTTGGCATCGACGGTGAGCCGATCCAGCTTTCCTCTGTTCACGGTACAGGCTCCGGTGATCTTCTCGACCGCGTGCTTGAGCTTTGTCCTGCTGACGAAGAAAAAGAGGACGATTCCGACATTATCAAGGTAGCTGTTATAGGTAAACCAAACGCAGGAAAGAGTTCCATAATCAACAAGATTCTCGGCGAAGATCGCCTCATCGTTTCCGACATTCCCGGAACCACCCGTGATGCGGTTGATACGAGAGTTGAGAATGAATTCGGGAAATACACATTTATCGACACTGCCGGCATCCGCCGTCAGTCTAAGGTTGAGGACCGCATTGAGAAATTCAGCGTACTTCGCTCCAAAATGGCGGTTGAGCGCGCCGATGTATGCGTTATCATGATAGACGCAAACGAGGGTGTTACCGAACAGGACGAGAAGATCGCCGGAATCGCTCACGAATCGGGAAAAGCGTGCATTATCGTTATTAACAAGTGGGACACACTTGAAACAGAAGACAAAAACACAGTGGAATACGACAAAAAGGTGTATAACTCTCTGTCTTACATGACTTACGCGCCTACCTTGTACGTTTCCGCGAAGACCGGTCAGCGTGTAACCAAGCTTTTTGAGCTTATCAACTACGTTTACAATCAGAACTGCACACGCATATCTACGGGCATGCTCAATGACGTGCTGAACGATGCCACAGCCCGTGTTCAGCCCCCGTCGGACAAGGGACGCCATCTCAAGGTCTACTACATGACTCAGACCGATACCCGTCCGCCTACATTTGTTATTTTCTGCAACAACGCGGAGCTTTTCCACTTCTCATATCAGCGTTATATAGAAAATCAGCTCAGAGAGGTATTCGGCTTCCGCGGAACACCCATAAAAATAGTTATACGGCAGAAGGGAGATAAAGCAGAATGACACTGAGTGAAATGCTTCGCGACGGTTTTGTAACAAGACTTATCGCAGGTGACGCAAATGAAATATCTCTTTGGATCGTGATTGCGCTCTGCGTACTTGGCGCTGTCATAGCCTATTTCCTCGGCGGACTTAATTTCGCCATCATAATTTCAAAATACAAATTTGGGGACGACATCCGCCGATACGGAAGCGGAAACGCAGGCATGACAAATATGCTCCGTACCTACGGTAAAGCTGCGGCGGCGTTTACTTTGCTTGGTGACATGGCAAAGGCCATGGTTTCCGTGCTTATCGGTATGTTGCTCGCTGGTGAGGCAGGTGCGTACATTGCAAGCCTTTTCTGTGTGATTGGTCACGCATTCCCCTACTACTACGGCTTCAAGGGTGGAAAAGGTATCGTTGTAACCGCATCGGCACTGCTTGTTCTTGAACCGCTTGTATTCCTCATTCTTTTTATAATATTCGTTCTGCTTGTGGCATCAACAAAATATCTTTCCCTCGGCTCTATAATGGGTATGATCCTCTATCCGCTTCTCCTCAACCGCTTATACCCATTTGTAAACGGCGGCTTATCTGAGGGTGCTGTAGTTGCTATTGTATCTATTCTGAACACCGTACTTGTGGTATGGCTTCACAGAGAGAATCTGAAACGCCTTATGTCCGGCACGGAAAACAAGTTCAGCCTTAAGAAAAAGGATAAGTTTATTAAGGGTGAGAAAAAGGACGAAAATACGGACAAATAAAACTGCATAAATACATACGCGGCGAGGGACTTCCCTCGCCGCGTATCATTGTGGACATACTATGACATTTGGCATAACTAACAACAACCGCGTAGGGGAGGGGCTTGCTCCTCCCGTTTTTCGATAACCGATAACCGAACGGCGGGAGGAGCAAGCCCCTCCCCTACCATGTAATTGTTCATTTTTTATATACCCGTTGAATCCGCAAAGTGTCCGCACACAAGGAAGGACAAATAATCACTTTATAATACAAATATAATATAAATATAATACAAAAGTATTATAAAAAATAACATAATTTAAATATATACAATTCCGTTTAAATGTGGTATGATATATATACCAACTTAAAAGGAGATAAAATCATGAACATTATAAAAGAGCTTTGGAACGGAAATATTAAGCCCATAGAGCGCAGTCCGTGGAAAAGCGGAGATTATTCACGAATTTCAAGAGAAATTTCAAAAGCCGAGGATGAACTGACCGCCTCATTCACAGACGACGAAAAGTCAAAGTACGAAAAGTGTATCTCCATGATGCTTGACAGACAGACCATTACCGAGGAAGAAGTGTTTGAAAAAGGATTCAAGCTTGGGGTACGGTTTATGATAGCGGCACTCTGCGGAAAAGAAACCTGACAACCGATAAAAAAGCTGCCATACGGCAGCTTTTTTCATTATAATCCTTACTTAAGGTCAGCGGAAATCTTGTCCATCCAAGCAGTAACAGCCGCTTTTTCCTCGTCCTTGACACCGCCAAGAAAAGGAAGTCCGCCCTTTATGTAAAGAACGTCTTCAATAGCGTTGGATCCTGCTTCCTTAACTGCATCAACAAGTATCTTCGCACCCTCAGCAGGTCCATCGATAATGAATGCTACATTAGCGGCACGAACCTTAGTAAGCTCCTTGCAGAAAAGCACGAGAGAGTTCGGTGCATCCTTGCCTACGGTAGCAAGAATAACAACAAGACGTTCCTTGTCGCAGGAGTATGCAGGGGGGATTTTATCCATGCAGTTAACCTTCTCGGTAGCATAGCCTGCCGTGATCATATCGGCAATATTGATAAGCTTCTTTTTGCTTGTGGAATAAAGAACACGCATTTTCATGATTATAATAATTCCTTTCTAAGTTATGAGGTTTTATGACATAGTCTAACAGCATTATTATATCATAAATTTCCTTGAACTTTTGTTTTACTGAAAATTTATGATCAAATAAAAGCTTCCTTAGCCTTGCCGAAGCAAAGCGGAGATATTTATTGCTTTTATTATATCATAGAACATAGGGAATTTGAAGTGCAAAGGCGAAAAAACATAATTTTCGTTCAAATGCACAATTTTTTTTGCCCTTTTTGTGCATTACAGCAAAACGAAGTATTCGCCGCTTTCCGGCGGCAGAGTAACAATAGTATCGCACCGCCCTCTGCCGAGAAGTCGGATCGGGGATTTGTCAAACTCTACATTCCAATCTCTGTCCGACATATTCACACAAGCGGCAAGGGTTCTGCCTCCGAGGCTTCGGCAAAGCATAAATTGCCCGGCGTCCCCCGTATCAATTATGCGAAGATCGCCCTCGGAAAACAGCTTTTCGCCCTTTCTGAGAGCGCCAATCTTACGGTAAAAGCCTAAAAGCTCCTTGTCCTCATGTCCCCATACATATGGCATGCGGTTAAAGGGATCCCGTCCGCCCTCCATGCCTGCTTCATCGCCGTAATATATACATGGAATCCCCGGGAAAGCACACAGCAGCATCCATGCAAGCTTAAGACGTTTTCTTGCAAGCCTGCGCTGCTTCTCATTTAGTCTTAAGCCGGCAAGCTCCCTATTCGTCATAGCCTTTGCGCCCACGTCCGCCAGCACGGTTAAAATCCGCTCCGTATCGTGTGTTCCGAGGAAATTCATAAGGGAATGGCTCACTTCTGTGGGATAATGAGCATAAAGCTCTGATGCGGTCACCAAAAGCCGACTGCAATTTCCGCTCAGTATATATTCCACCACCGCTTCCTTAAGCGGATAGTTCATAACCGAGTCAAGCTGTCCCGAGCTGAAATACCTGCGGCGTTTGTCGTAGGCTATTTTGTTTGAAGCATCCTCCCAAACCTCGCCTATTACAAACGCATCGGGATTTTCCGCTCTTGCCGCAGATTTTAGGCTATCCAAAAAGCCATCTGAAAGCTCATCCGCCACATCAAGCCGCCATCCGTCAATTCCGAATCTCAGCCAACGGCGTATGATTCCATCCTCGCCGCAGATAAACTCGCGGTACGACGGCTCCTCGCTTTTTACTGCAGGCAATATCTTTATCCCCCACCAGCAGTTGTAGCTGTCAGGATACTCGTAAAAAGAATACCATTTATAGTACTCCGAATCCTTGGAGTTGTACGCACCTACTGTATCGTAATTACCAAATTTGTTGAAATATCGGCTGTCAGCCCCTGTATGGTTGAATACGCCGTCAAGAATAATATGCATCCCTCTCGCCTTACATTCGGATACAAGGTGAGCGAGAGCTTCCTCACCACCAAACATTCGGTCAACCTTTGTATAATCCCCAGTGTCATATTTGTGATTGGATGCCGCCTCAAATATTGGGCAAAGATAGAGCGTATCCACCCCAAGGGATGCGATATAGTCAAGCTTATCCGCCACCCCCCACAGATTTCCGCCGAAAAACTCATTGTTTGCAAGGGCATCCCCCGGCTTTTCGGCGTACATTGGTGTACCGTTTTCCCAATCGGGATTGCGTATTTTTCCGCTGTCCGGCAAAATCGGTCTGCCGCCGTCGAAAAAGCGGTCAACGAATATCTGATACATCATGCCGATACGGAATTTTTCCGGAACATACAGTGATGGCGTGCAGACTGTAAGCTGTACACTGGACACCGAATCCTCATTCTGATAAAGACTTCCGTCACGGCTTGTATATACATCGCCCAAGGGTGTGGTAATGCAAAAATTATAGTAAAACAGCCCACCCTCGCGCTCGCCGCAAAGCTCCGAGAGCTTTAATGTAAGCGAATAAACATCAGCAGAAGCTCCGAATTCGGAAAGCCCTGCGGAAATTCTGCGCGTTGACATATCGCTGTCGCGGTACAGACTGAGAGAAACCTCAGACGCACACAAAACGCGAGGCACTCTTACCTTAAGGGTAAGAGTGTCGTCCCACGCAAAAGCACCAAAGAGAGATGCCTCTCCAAGCTTTTCGGAAAGCTTCTCTAAAGCGGTCTTTAATTTTAAAATATCATTTAAATCAAGTAAAAACATTATTTTATAGGCTTTATATGCCAGATATTATCGGCATATTCGCGTATTGAACGGTCAGAGGCAAAATAACCCGATCTGGCAGTATTGATAAGCGACATGCGGTTCCACTTCTCGCGATTTTCGTAGTCCTTTATCATTCTTTCGTGAACCGCAAAATAGGAATCGAAATCAGCTATGCACATATAAGGGTCAGCCACGCCGTGTGCGTACTGGGAGTTTATAAGATACTGCTTGATGTCGCTGAAGGAGCGTCCGGCAAATCCAATATCGAGGGCATCCACCGCCGCACGCAGGCGCTCACTGGCAAGATAGTACGCCGCCGCATTGTAACCGCGCTTCCAAAGATCGTCCACCTCATCGGTAGTAAGGCCGAATATATACATATTCTCGTCACCTACATGGGCGTGTATCTCCACATTTGCACCATCCATCGTTCCGATAGTCAGAGCACCGTTTGCCATAAGCTTCATGCATCCCGTACCGCTTGCTTCCTTTCCGGCAAGGGATATCTGCTCGGATA
The DNA here is from genome assembly GCA_045644145.1 of Candidatus Flemingiibacterium sp. Classification (GTDB taxonomy): domain Bacteria; phylum Bacillota; class Clostridia; order Oscillospirales; family CAG-272; genus Flemingiibacterium. Next base: position 46,802 of record JAZRGK010000016.1, on the reverse strand, counting down.
TATCCGCCGCAGGAATAAGCACCTCCGCAAGACTTACATTGTAGTCCTCCATGAATACAACGCGAAGCTTTTCGCGGAGCACCGGATCCGCCTCAATATCTGCGCCGATGTAGGATATGAGCTTGATGATATTTTTCGCCATATAGTATCCGGGCGCCGCCTTTGCCCCGAAGATAAAGGTCTGGGGCGTAATATCAAGGCTCGGATTCTCTTTAAGCTGCACATAAAGGCTGATTATGCGGAGCGCATTGAGAAGCTGGCGCTTATATTCGTGCATGCGCTTTATCTGCACGTCAAACACAGAATCGGGGTCAAGAGAGATGCCCGTTTTATTCTTGGTGTATATGGCGAAATTCGCCTTATTAGCCCGTTTTATTGATTCAATACGTGAAAGCACCGCCTTATCCTCCGCAAACTTTGCGAATTCGTTCAGCGCCTCGGGATCTTCTTTGTGCCATCTGTCGCCGATACATTCATCGATGAGAGCGGTAAGCTGTGGATTTGCGTGGCACATCCAACGTCTGTGAGCAACACCGTTGGTTACATTGGTGAATTTCCATGGGGTGTATTTGTAGAAATCGTGGAATACCGTCTTTTTAAGAATATCGGAGTGAAGCTTTGAAACACCGTTTACAGTGTGTGAGCCCACCACCGAGAGATTTGCCATTCTTATCTGACCGTAGCCCAAAATAGACATACGGGAAATGCGATCCCAATCTCCGGGATACGCAGCCCAAAGCTCGCCGCAAAAACGGCGATTGATCTCGTTTGTGATTTCGTAGATACGGGGAAGCTTAATTCGGAACAGATCCTCATTCCAGGTTTCAAGGGCTTCCGGCATTACCGTATGGTTGGTATAGGAAACCGTAGAAGTAACAAGCCGCCATGCGTCGTCCCAGGAGAAAGAGTATATATCTATTAAAATACGCATAAGCTCCGGGATAACAAGCGCCGGATGGGTGTCGTTTATATGAATAGCCACCTTCTCAGCAAATCCCCCAAGAGAGCCATATGTGGTCAGATGGTCGGATATAATACTCTGGAGAGATGCGGATACGAGAAAATACTGCTGTGAAAGACGCAGATACTTGCCCTCCATGTGATTATCCGAGGGATACAGCACCTTTGATATGGTCGCCGCATTGGTGCTTTCCTCCATTGCCTTGACATACTGTCCCTGGGAGAAAAGTCCCATGTTAAAATTCTGGGTATCGCAAGCTTTCCACAGGCGAAGAATATTCACAGCCTTGGAATCAGCACCGGATATCATCATATCGTATGGCACAGCCTGTATCTCATCTCCGCCCTCGTGGGTGATGTTGCATTTGCCCATCTCCCACTTTTCGGAAATATGACCGCCAAGCCTTACAGTGCATGCCTTATCATGGCGAGGCACGAGCCACACGTCGCCGTCCGGCATCCATATATCAGGAAGCTCTATCTGATCGCCGTCGATTATACGCTGCTTAAAAAGTCCGTACTCGTAGAGTATGGAAAAACCGGTAGCAGGGTAATCCAGTGTGGTAAGACCGTCCATAAAGCAAGCCGCAAGACGTCCAAGACCGCCGTTGCCAAGTCCGGGGTCAGGCTCCATTGTATATATCTCATCAAGCTCAAATCCCATCTCCGAGAGCACCTCGCCGTAAACATCGGCGACACCGAGGTTTCTGAGATTATTCTTAAGTGACCTGCCTACAAGAAACTCCATACAGAGATAATACACTTTTTTGCCGCGCTGCTTTTTCGTATCTTTCTTAAATTCACTGCGCTTTTCGGTGAGTATATCCTTAACCGAGAGTATAACGGACTTATACACCTGCTCCTTTGAGGCTTCGTCAGGAGATACGCCAAAGTAGCGCGCAAGCTTTGCGTTTATTGCATCTTTTATCTGTGCTTTGGTAAAATTACTGTTCATCGGTTTGTTTTTCCTTTTTTATCCTTATATATCAGAGGTTATCATACATGGCGAGATATTTTTTCGCCGAAGCATCCCATGAAAAATCCATTTTCATGGCGTTTGCCGTAAGCTCATCCCATCTGTCCGCATCACGGTACAGCGCGCATACACGGTGAACTGCGTTTAACATATCGTGGGCGTTGTATGTGAGGAACGTAATGCCGTTGCCTTCTCCCGTTTCGGGATTGTAGGGCTTTATAGTATCGGCAAGTCCGCCCGTTTCACGGACTACAGGAACTGTACCGTAGCGTGAGGCTATCATCTGCGCAAGTCCGCACGGCTCAGACTTAGACGGCATAAGGAATATATCCGCCGAAGCGTATATTCTCTTTGCAAGCTCCTTATCGAAATCGATAATTGCCGCGCATTTTTCAGGATAGCGGCGCGAAAGATCAGCAAAGAAATCTTCAAGCTCCGCCTCTCCCGTGCCCAGGAGCACAAACTGCACATCATCCTGTAAAATATCGTCTGCTACATGTCTTACAAGGTCAAATCCCTTGTGTGCGGCAAGGCGCGACACCATTGCTATAAGCGGAACATCCACTCTTATGGGAAGACCGACTTTCTTTTGGAGATCTGTTTTATTCACACTCTTGTCTTCCACTGTATCAAGAGAAAAGTTCTTCTCTATCATACTGTCGGTTTCGGGATTATAGTAATCCGTATCAATTCCGTTGATGATTCCGGAGCATTTCTCACTGCACATGCGGATTATATGATGAAGTCCGCTTGAATAGTATTCTGTCTGTATCTCCTCGGCATATCTCGGGCTTACGGTTGTAAGCCTGTCACAGCATACTATTGCACCCTTTGTGAGATTTATGCATCCGTCGTACTCCACCACATATCGGTCCCATGAATCAAGGCAGAAGATATCCCCAAGGATATCGAAATTATAGATTCCCTGATAGCCTATATTGTGTATGGTGTACACTGCCTTCATATGGGCGTATTCATCGAGATAGCAGTATTTACGTTTGAGATAAATAACGCACAGTGCGCTCTGCCAGTCATGGCAGTGGAGTATATCCGGCACAAAGCCGATATGAGGCATCATTTCCATAACCGCTTTGCAGAAATATGCGTATCTCTCACCGTCATCAAAGCTTCCGTAAAGGGAAGCACGCTTAAAATAATATTCGTTGTCAATAAAGTAATAAGTAACGCCGTTAAGGTCATACGACCATACGCCGCAGTACTGACGTCGCCAAGACAAAGAAACGGTGAATTCCGCTTCTTTTTTCATCTTATCTTTATATTTATCCGCAACACCTGCGTACATGGGAAGAACCACACGCACATCGGTATCGGGACTCGTGCGCTTAAGCGCTGCCGGGAGCGAACCAAGCACATCGCCAAGTCCGCCCGTTGCCGCAAAGGGCAACGCTTCGGACGCCACATAAAGTATCTTTTTCATGGTGATGACCGTTCCTTTCTGTTTGACATTTTATATCATCTTGCCCTTATCAATAAAGAAAGGCAAAGTTTCGTGCCCCGAAAGCACACGTCCGTCGCGTATAACCACATTTTTATCAGCCACAACGCAGTTAAGGAACACATTTTCCCCTGTTACAGCATCCTGGAACAAAATTGAGTTTTTGACAGTTGTACCCTTACCTATCTTTACACCGCGGAAAAGAATGGAGTTTTCAACCGTACCGTCTATTACACAGCCGTCTGCAATAAGGGAATTTGTTACCTTCGCGTTGTCTGTATACTTTGCAGGTGCGGAATTCTTAAGTTTCGTATATATGGGGCGATTTTTCACGTTAAAGAGCTGATCTCGGTTTTTAACATCACCGATAAGCTCCATTGAGTGCATATAATAGTCTTCCAGCGAGTTTATGGTAGCAAAATATCCGTCGTACCTGTAAATACGGTAGTTGCGCCTTGACGCGTTGCGGGAAAGCACGTCACGGTTGAAGCTGGTATAGCCGTGGGCTATAGCATCAGCCACTATACTCTGCAAATACTCACGGTTTATGACAAAGATGTTCAGATCTATATCCCTATAGCCCGTTACGTTGGGGGGATAGGCATTTACATCGGTAATACGACCGCCCTCGTCCGAATCAACGATAACATTGCGCTTGCAGGACTCCTTTGTGAGAAGCACGCGCTTTACTGCCATAGTTATATCGGCGCTATTTGCAATATGGTCGTTTATCATATCGTTGAGGTCGATATTGCATATAACGTCGCAGTCGGAAAGCACAACGTAATCGGCGTTAAAGCGCGAAACGGAGTAGTTTACGCTCTTTAAAGCCTCAAGACGGGTATTGTAGAGTAAATTCTGATTGTTCGAGAACGCCGTCATGTATGGGGGAAGCATTTTGATACCGCCGGAGCGGCGTGCCAGATCCCAGTCCTTACCGGAGCCGATATGATCCATAAGGGACTGATAGTTGTAGTGTGTAATGACACTTACAGAGCTTATGCCCGAGTTTACCATATTGGAAAGAGCAAAATCTATAAGCCTGTAACGGCACGCATAGGGGACGGATGCCATTGTGCGGCGACGTGTAAGCTCGGGAATGTTTTTATCGTGAAGATTTGAAAAAATTATACCTTGTACCGACATTGTAATTCATCCTTTCCTAACGCTTTTTATTGTTCTTTTCATCAAGATATGCCGCATTTACCATATCGCCAGCCGGAATAACAGCGCCTGACGGGATCGTAAGATCACATCCCACAAGTGTTATGCCGCCGCCCGACTCTTTGCGCTCACCTATCTTTGCACCGGCTTCGATTACAGTATCACCGTCAACAATCGAATGCCATACAGTGGCACCCTCCGAGATAACGGTATCGCTCATAATTATGGAGTTGCGTATGTACGCACCTCTCTTAACCTTTACACCGCCGAACAAAACGGAGTTTTCAACAGTACCGTGGATCTCGCATCCCTCGGTTACAATAGAGTTAATCACCTTCGCGTCATCTCCGATATAGTGGGGCGCGCGGATACGGCTGCGTGAGTATATCTTCCAGTCCGAATCAAAAAGATTCAGCTCCGGCTCATCTCCGAGAAGATCCATGTGCGCTTCCCAAAGACTTTCAACAGTGCCAACGTCCTTCCAATAACCTGAGAAGCTGTAAGCATACATCTTTTCACCGCTATTAAGCATAGCCGGAATGATATTTTTGCCGAAATCGTTGGCGGAATCGGGATTGTTTTCATCCTCAGTAAGATATTTCTCAAGCAGTGCCCGATTAAAAATATATATACCCATAGACGCCTTGGTGCTCTTAGGTTTAGGCGGCTTTTCCTCAAACTCTATGATCTTTCCCTCCGCATCGGTATTCATAATACCAAAGCGGCTTGCCTGCTCGATCGGCACGTCGATAACCGCGATAGTTGCGGCGGCGCCGACCTTTTTATGATAGTCAAGCATCTTGCTATAATCCATCTTATAAATATGGTCACCCGACAGCACAAGCACATAGTCAGGATCATAGCGGTTTATGAAGTTAAGATTTTGATATATGGCGTTGGCAGTGCCGCGATACCAGTCAGCGCCGTCCTTTCCCTGATAGGGCGGAAGAACCATAACACCGCCGTTCATGCGGTCAAGGTCCCAAGGCTGACCGTTGCCTATATACTCGTTCAGCACAAGCGGCTGATACTGCGTAAGCACACCCACAGTGTCAATGTGCGAGTTTACACAGTTAGAAAGCGTAAAATCTATAATACGGTACTTCGCGCCGAAAGGCACCGCAGGTTTTGCTGTCTTTTCGGTAAGGGTGTAAAGTCTGCTTCCTTGCCCCCCGGCAAGAAGCATGGCTACACATTCTTTTTTCTTGTACATGATAATTCCTCCTACTGTTATTTTGTATTTTTTTCGCTATTCTTTACTCGTGCCACCGCCGCCTGAGGCTTCAAAATGATGCCCGACATAGGCGGGAGTGTGATTTTTAGCTCTCTCGTACCGTCAAAAGCCTTTACGGTATCAAGAGCACCCGTGTTTCGCCGTCCGCTTCCTCCGTATTCCGCATCATCTGAGGAAAACACCTCGAAATATCTGGCATGACGCATATTTATAAGGGTGAAGCCCTCTCTTAAAACAGGAGCAAAGTTGAGAACCGTAACAAGCTCATTGCCTTTTTTGTCAAGTCGGCGGTATGCGATTATATTGAGATCGCTCATATCTGGATATATCCACTCAAAGCCATCCCAAGAGAAATCTCGCTCCCACAGCGCACCTTCTTCAAGATAGAATCGGTTCAGCGCCGCTGTGTAAAGCCGCGACTTTCTATGCATATCGTAGTCCGTCATAAACCACTCAAGCTGATTTTCATAGTCCCACTCGCGAAATGGAGCGTATTCACTGCCCATGAACATCAGTTTTTTGCCGGGATGAGTCATATGATACAAGAGGAAAGTCCTGAATCCCGCAAACTTCGTTTCGTAGTCCCCGAAGTTCTTATCAAGAAGCGACAGCTTTCCGTGTACCACCTCGTCGTGGGATACGGGAAGTATATAGTTCTCGTTAAGCGAATACATCATGGGAAACGTCAGCCTCTCATGCTTGTATTTGCGGAACACGGGGTCAGTCATGATATAGTCGAATGTGTCGTTTGCCCAACCCATGTTCCATTTGAAATTGAAGCCAAGTCCGCCTTCGTGCACCGGTTTTGTTATCATTGGCCAGTCGGTGGATTCCTCCGCAATCATAAGAGCATCAGGGAATTCCGCAAAGACCGCTGTATTCAGCTTTTTGAAAAACGCTACGGCTTCCAGATTCTTATTTTCACCGTGTTCATTTGGTATCCACTCTCCGGGATCTCGGTCAAAGTCCAGGTACAGCATTGATGCCACTGCGTCAACTCGCAACCCGTCTATGTGGAACTCACGAAGGAAGTAGAGAGCATTGGATATGAGGAAGCACTCCACCTCGTTCCGTGCCACGTCAAAAAAGCGTGTTCCCCAGATTTTATGCTCCATTCGATCGTAGCCCTGGTACTCATAAAGCGGCTGCCCGTCAAACTCATAAAGTCCGTGCTCATCCTTTGGAAAATGGGCAGGCACCCAGTCAAGTATTACTCCAACTCCAACGGAATGAAGCTTATTGACAAAATACCTGAAGTCATCGGGAGTACCGAATCTTGCGGTAGGGGAATAATATCCGCACACCTGGTATCCCCACGAGCCGTCAAATGGATGCTCGGCTATGGGGAGCAGCTCCACATGAGTATAACCCATCTGCTTAACATAAGGCGCAAGCTCGTCCGCTATGGTGCGGTAGTTAAGATAGTTTTCACCCTCTCTGGTGGTAAGTCCGTCCTTTGTCATCCACGAGCCAAGGTGTACTTCATAAATATTCATTGGCGCTTCAAAAAATTCGGGCTTTCGCTTCCCCTTACCTGTAACATCCTTTAACCGCTTCTTGAGCCACAGTTCATCTGTCCAATCAAAAGGCTGTTCGGTATATATTTTCGAAGCTGTTCCCTTCAAAGTTTCGGAAGCTCTTGCATATGGGTCAGCCTTCAAATGAACGCCGTTCTTGCCGGTAATGCGGTATTTATAATTCGATCCCTCAATGGGAACATCCGAGGAGAGAACATATTCGTATACTCCCATTTCGGTGACTTTCTGCATAAAGCATCCGCTCTGCCAGTTATTAAAATCTCCCACAAGCTCGATATATTCCGCATTTGGTGCCCAAACACGGAATGTATACAAATACGCGCCATCTGCCATGCTCCTGTGACAGCCAAGATAATCATACGCATAAAAATTGGTGCCTTGATGAAAATAGTATGCAGCATGCTCATGTGCAGTGCTTCTTTTTTGTTCTGATTTTGCCATTAAATCCGACCTTCCCGTATATTCTGAAGTGACGAACGTAAAATATCATCCGAAATAAAGTATACCATAATCAAGTACAAATATTACGTCGAATTATATCAAAGAAATAATAATGTCCTAAAATCCGTCTAATCCATGCTTCTGACGATATTTATTATAGCCGTACCGTATCTTTGGGCTTTTTCCTCTCCGATTCCCCGTACTCGCAAAAGCGAAAGCATGTCGTGAGGACGGCTTGCGGCTATCTCGCGGAGCGTTGCATCCGTGAATATTACATAAGCCGGTACACCGCGCCTTTCAGCAAGATCTCTGCGGAATTTTCTTAACCTCTCGTAAAGCTCCGTATCAACGGGAAGCATCTGCAGATTTCTGTCCGCCGCCCGTGAAGCCTTACTTTTAATCCTGTTTTTCTTTATTTTCAAAGTCATGCGCTCATCGGATTCCAAATAATTATCAAGCTTCGCCGTCAAATTAAGTACCGGATACTGTCCCGATGTGCGAAGAAGGAGTCCTTCTTCTTCCATTCGGGAAATAACGTCCCGTATCACCGAAACGGGCACTCTCTCAAGAAGTCCAAACCCTCTCTCGTAGGTAAACCCAAGCGCATCCATACGCCCGTTGTCCGTACCGTGAAGAAAATCCGCAATAAACACCGCGCCGAAACGCTCCCCTGTTACATCTACAGCCATGCGCACCGCACGAACAATATCTGTTACATCCTGCACTTCGTAGTCGCCGTGGCAGGATGAGCATTTTCCGCATTTTTCCGTTTTGGGGGTGTCACCGAAATAGCGAAGTATAAATCCGCGCAGACAGGATGTAGTCTTGCAATAGGATATCATTTCCTCAAGCTTTTTATATCTGCGCCTCTTTGCCGCTTCAAGCTCTTCATCTGAAAGCCCCTCAGCCTCATCCGTTCCGTTTTCTATTAAAAATTTTGCGGTGTGTATATCCGCCGCAGAGTAAAGAAGTGTGCAGTCCGCCTCACTTCCGTCACGTCCTGCTCTGCCTGCCTCTTGGTAATATGCTTCCATTGACATCGGGAAATTATAGTGTATTATAAATTCCACGTCCGGCTTATCAATCCCCATACCAAAAGCGTTGGTGGCAACTATTACGGGCTTTACATCACGAATAAATGCATCCTGATTTATGGCACGCTCGGAATCCGACATACCGGCATGATACATGGTTACGGGGAATCCGGATGCTGACAGATGGGAGAATATTTTCTCCACATTCTTTCTGGTCATAGCGTAAATTATACCGGACTTACCTTTGTTTTCCGTAAGATATCTGCGCATATAGTCAATTCTGGAATCGGTTTCCACAACCGAAAAATACAAATTCGGACGGTCAAATCCGGTGGTTATTTCATATGGGGAATTTAACCCAAGAAGCGCTCTCACATCAGCCTTTACATTCTCCGTGGCGGTAGCCGTAAACGCCGCAACCGCGGGACGGTTCCAAAGCCCGTTCACGAACTCAGAAATATGTGTGTAGCTCGGCCTAAAATCGTGTCCCCATTGGGAAACACAGTGCGCCTCGTCAACTGCTACAAGGGAAATATCAAGCCCGGCGGCAAGCTCCAAAAAACCATCCGTAAGAAGTCGTTCCGGTGCAACGTAAATTATTTTATACATGCCCCGGCGGATGTTGCCAAGCGCCAGACCGTACTGCTTTGGAGTAAGAGAGCTGTTGAGATAGGCAGCACGGATACCGTTTTGATTCAGCGCCCCTACCTGATCCTTCATAAGGGAAATAAGAGGAGATATTACAAGTGTAATTCCGGGAAGCAGCATCGCCGGAATCTGATAGCATATGGATTTCCCTGCACCGGTGGGCATTACTGCAAGTACATCCTTCCCCGCCATTATTTTATCAATAATCTGATCCTGCCCGTTTCGGAATGAGGTATACCCGTAGTAATTCTTCAAAACGCTGTATTTATCTGCCATTATGTCGCTTATCTCCAAATTATTCATTTCAAAGATATCTTTGCAGGTTATATAAATATTATAAAACATTTAATGGTAAATGTAAAGAGCTTTTGCTAAAATGAATAAAAAAATTTTTGCTAAAATGAACAAAAAAAGGAGCGCTGTGCGCTCGCAATTTTTTGTGTATACTGCACAAATTATTTTGTATTTTTTGCCTGTTTTACCCATTCATACTTGAGCTTGGTAGCATTTCCGCCCCTGATATGACGTTCGGATTTATTGGTATCGAGTATCTTTGCCGCTTCAGCATATAAAGACGGATCAATCCGCTTCAAGCGGCAGGAAATATCCTTATGTACGGTAGATTTACTGATACCGAACGCCGCCGCCGTGTTTCTCACCGTGCTTTTTTCGTTTATAAGGTATTCTGCCAGCCTGCGCGCTCGCTCATCCGTGTCGTAAAACAAAATGCTCACCTCGATATTTTGTTGTTTTCCATACACTATATGCAGCACGCAACGCTTTAATGCCCTGATTTGTTTTTGTAAAGCCGAAAACAGATTTTTTATGTACTTCGTTGTTTTTCAAGTTTTTACACCAATCCGACAATCTGCACAAAACCGGAAACCCGCTTATGTGTATATTGCTTATGCGCAACCGGCTTACCACAAAATACCTGATTTTTCTCTTCATAGTTTTTACTTTATTAACACTTTGTACGCCAAGGGTACATTTTTTGTGCGTCTAAAAAGGGTATAATAAATTTGTCCGTTCACATCGGCGTAGCTGTGCCGATGTCCGCTACCTATACCGAAAGGATGTAATGATGTCTAAAAGAAAATTTCATGCAGCTTTATGTACTGTCATGGGCTGCACAATGCTCTTAAGCATTTCGCTAAACGCTCTGTCCTATACCGGACTTGGAACAGTGGTAAAGCTTGAACGTGACACCGTGGGAAACGGACTTTATTACAGTGAATTTGAATCGGTTACCGAAGAAGATAAAAAGCAGCACGCATACATATTTGAATACGATTACCGTATGGGCGGCGTGCTCCCCGTTGTGCGCTTTGGTGAATCAGTCTACGGAAAGGATCGTGTGGGTTCACTGGTGAAAACAGAAACCAATGAGGGCAAGGCCGTCCTTGGTGCAATAAACGGTGATTTCTACAGTATGCAGACCGGCGTACCCATGGGAGTAATGATCGACGGCGGCAAGCTTATTACCTCAGACGACGGAATGTACGCTCTCGGTTTTCTTGAAAATGGATCAGCTATAATCGGTAAGCCGGAAATAAAAATATCCATAACCAACCTGTCTTCCGGCAGTGAGCCAAAAAAAATCCACCACTTGAACAAATACCCAACCGTATGGGGCGCTTACCTTCTTACAGAAGATTTTTCCGACACCACCAAGCTGCAGGGGGAATCCACCGAAATCGTAATAAGGCTTGACGGAATTATCAAGGCAAGCGGTTCTGTTAAAGGAGAGGTCATTGAGGTTATAAACGGTGCGGGCAACTCTGAAATTCCAGATGGATGCGCTGTGCTCAGCATTTCAAAGGAATATGCGGATTATGGGCTCTATTCGGGCTTCAAAAAAGGCGATCTCATAAGAATCGATTCCGAATGTGCTGCGCTTTGGGAGCAAATAACAAGTGCAGTAGGCGGCGGCGACCTCATTCTTGAAGCCGGGAATATACCTGAGGGCATCGCCGAAGAAGACCACGAAAAGACAGTAAATCCCCGCACTGCCGTTGGGCTTAAGCCGGACGGAAATGTGGTTTTCTTCGCCGTTGACGGTAGAAGTCAGGACTCCAGAGGACTTAAACTTACAGATCTCTCCGCTGTTATGGCTGAGCTTGGATGCACTTACGCACTGAATCTTGACGGCGGCGGCTCTACAACCGTTATGGTGAAGCCCTCTGGCGATTCGGAAACTGTGTATGTAAACACATCTTCAGACACTGGCTACCGCTCTGTAGCCAACGGTATTCTCTTCCTTAGCACCGGCGAAGCTGACGGCATACCTGCGGCTCTTAAAATTTCGCCAAATACACCTCTTATACTTCGCGGAAGCACAATAGATTTCACCGCCGAAGCACTTGACGCGGCATATCAGCTTATTACAGATACCGAAATTGATCCTGCCTCCCTGACTGCCGCTTTTACCGAGGAGTACGAGGATGCAGGATATACCAGAGGCAACAGCTATACCGCCGGACTTACGGGCGGTGAATACCGTTTAAGGGTAACAAACGGAGATATATCCGGCGATGTAAGTGTAATTGTTGCGGATACACTGGACGAGCTGTATGTGAGCCCCGAGTCCGTGCAGATCAAGCCCGGCACTCTTCTCCCCATCAACATAACTGCGGTACATGAGGGTAAGCCTATCCACTTTGATGCCGGCTCATTCTACTATACCCTCAACGGAACGCATATTCTCCCAAATCCCGACACCTATCCTGACGCGATGATAGTCTGCGATCTGGGCTATCTTGACAAACAAGGCAATTTCCGGGCATTTGACGGTGACATTGAAGGCGAGGTTGAAATCGGAGTGTGGTTCGACGAATTCGTTCGGTATGTCAAGGTAAAAATAAGCGATGAAACTGTAATTCTCTCAGATTTTGAGGAAGAGAGCGAGCTTGACGGTTTCATCGGCAATGCGGATCACGGTGAACTGCAGATATCCCTTTCCGAACACGGCTTTAAATCCTCTCACGGTTTGAAGGTGGATTTCACATACGACACAGAATCTGACAATAAAGTCATGGCAATAAAACTGGCTGAAAAAATCACGCTTTCGCGTGATACCCACAGTATAAAAATGTGGATATACGGTTACACCGACGGTGAGCTTACCGCCTTGGCATCAGATGCCGAGGGGAATGTTTATGAGTTGCCCTACATCATCACCAAGGATTACCAAAAACAGCTTGGCTGGCGTGAAATAACGGCAGAAATACCGGATTCCATAAATGCTGAAATCCTTACACTTACCGAACTGCTTTCGGTTAGCTCATCCGGTTCGGGCGCTTTCAGTTATGTGATAGATTCGCCGGTAATTTATTACGGACGCCCATCCGAACCGCTTCTTTCAGGACTTACCGACCACTGGGCGGCAGAATACCTCGACACGCTTTATGAAATGGGCGTAATTCAGAATTATGACTGCGTAATAAAGGACGGCGAAGTGTACTATTCCCCCGATCTTGCGCTTACCCGTGCGGAATTCGCTAAGATCCTTGTTCTGTGGTCCGGAACCAACGCATTCCCGTATATAAACGAGGGCGCATCCCTTGACATGGACACGCCAATTGACAAAATCCCCTATATCCGTGCGGCAATCGCCAACGGAATAATGAACGGACGCGGTACACTTGAAGACGGCACCGTGGTCTTTGACCCCAACGCTACTATAACAAGGCAGGAAGCATTCAAGGTAATCGGAAGCATGCTCGATGCCGCTGATACCGAGCTTACCTTTACTGATGCGGCGGACATCGCCGATTGGGCGCGTGAGGGAGTTGCCAACTGCGTAGCTTCCGGAATCGTCAGCGGCTATCTCGACGGTACAGTACGCCCCACCGCTACCATAAGCCGTTCAGAGCTTTCCGCGGTACTTGCTAAATTGGGATAAAAATTATAAATAGCGTTACTAATAAAGACGGCAGGAGCAAGCCCCTGCCCTACAGGTCACCATGTATCTTGGTCGTAGGGCAGGGGCTTGCTCCTGCTGCTTTATATTTATAAAATCATGTTTGCTCTTAAAGAATATCGTCAAGAGCTTTATTTAAGAAAAACTTACTTCTTAAGCGAATCGCGGATCTCGCGGATGTTTTCGTAGAATTCCTCAAGTGCCGCCTTTTCAGCCGCAGCCTTTGCCTCAGCCGCCGCAGCTTCCTCCGCTGCCTTAGCATCATCCTCGGCTTTCTTTACCGCCGCCTCTGCCTCAGCCTTAGCAAGCTCCTTAGCATTCAATTTACGCTCCATCCCGCGGATAAAACGTACTGCGGCAAAAACGCAGAGTGCGATGATGAAGAAATCAATTATCGCCTGAATCCACAGACCGTAGGAAATTGCAATCTCCGCAACCTCGGCAACGCCTGCCGCCTCATCTGCCGGAACAGCTTCACGAAGCACATATTTCCATTCGTCGATGGATACGCCGCTTGTGAAATAGGTAAGAACGGGAGTGATTATGTTCTTTACAAGACCGTTTACGATAGCGTTAAATGCAGTACCCACAACAACGCCCACAGCCATGTCGAGAACATTGCCCTTGGTTATGAACTTCTTGAAATCGGAGAAAAATGTAACCTTTTCGCTCTTCGCTTTAATGGTTTTTTTGATATTTGCCATAATAGCCTCCTTAAATAATTTATTACAGTTTCGATTATATCAGAAATTCCGTCCTTTGTCAACAAAAACCGCAGTTTTATTTTAAGTCCCTCTGTGCTTTTTCAAAGCCTCAACAAGTAAGCGAACCGCTATACAAACGAAAATGCATATACCGAACGTAAAGAACGCATGTACCGCAAATGTAAGAGTCAGCGATACATCCCGTGCGCCGAGAATCACCTTGGCGAAGTACAGAAACAGGGGATGCCATAAATAGATTGAGTATGAAGAATTGTCAACAAGCATGATAGCTGGTGCAGACGCTATTTTTGTATCTGAAGCTTTCGAACATACCGCAAAAATGAACAGTACCGCGCAGATTATGTAGAACACATGCACAGTTTCAAGCCAATATATTGATGCTTTTCCCGTAAAGTGGATGTAGGAAAGTCCGCCGTTCATCACTGCACCGAACAGAAACAGCCCCAAAGCACCTTTCCATGCCGAGGCAAGCTTACATTTTACATATTCGTAATTCTTCCCCACCGCAAGTCCGGCAATCCACCAAAATATGTAGGTAGTAAACACCCGATCGGAATATGGAAACAGTCCGCCCTTATAAAAAACAGCGATAAAATCCGTGAGATGCTGCCCGAATATCCACCCAATGGGTAAAGCCGCGGCGACGGCAATCACCAAAAACAATGGCTCGGAAAGCTTTTTTAATACAGCACGCCAAACGGGGGCAAGCAGGTAAAACTGCATAATGGCAATGACAAAATAAAAATGACCGCCTATATTACCGTCAAGGAGCAACTTGATAAACTCTGACGGGGAAAATTCCATGTAGTTGAGCAGTACAAAATAGGCGTAATATACCACGGATGCAACAATGTATGGTATCCATACACGCTTTATGCGTCCAAGGATATATTTAGGATAAGAAAATCCATCTTTCCCCGCACCGAAGGCGAATTTTATCGCTGAAAGAAATATAAATCCCGGAACGGCACATGCCGCAAGCCGCCATGCAGGCAAAAGAATCGCATATTCCCATGAAGTTTTGTCCGCAGCGGTAACCGACGCGGATGCGGCATGGATAAATATGACAAGCATGCACAGTATTACGTTCATAAGGGAAAGCTCATGTTTTTTCTTTGTCATAGCTAAATTCCTTTACTTTTTATGTGATTCTATTGTAGCATATAGACCGTCCTTTGTCAAGGCAAAAGCACCATCGCTAAAATGATAATAAGTTGTAACAAAAATGACTATTCTCTTGACACAGGAACTTTTATTTGTTAAAATATAAATTGAGGTATTGTCGGTCTTTCCGAAACGCCAAAACAATTCAAAAAGAGGTTAGAGATCAATGTCCAAAGATATTAAAAATACAGAAAAAGGCGGTATTTCCGTCGAAATCGAACATATATTTCCAATCATCAAAAAATGGCTCTATTCCGAGAAGGAAATTTTTCTCCGTGAGATAGTTTCAAACGCATGCGATGCGGTTACTAAACTTAAGCGTCTTACCTCCCTGGGCGAGACGAAAATTGAGGATGAAAACTACAGAATAACCGTAAAAATTGATAAGGAAGCGCGCACACTCACGGTATCCGACAACGGCATCGGCATGACTGAGGATGAAGTGCGCCGTTACATCTGCCAGATCGCTCTTTCCGGCGCTTTGGAGTTTATCGAAAAATACGAGGGCACTGACAGCAAGGAAACCGCGGACAACGGCATTATCGGTCACTTCGGTCTTGGATTCTATTCAGCATTTATGGTCAGCGACACCGTTGACGTTATAACCCGTTCATACACCTCCGATAAGGCGGTAAAATGGGTGTGCAGCGAAGCCGGCGAGTACGAGATCACCACAGATTTTGAACGTCCTTGCCGAGGCACCGATGTTGTGATGCACATTATGGAAAACGAATCGGAATTTCTTGAGGAGTTCCGTATTCGCGAAATGATTGAAAAATACTGCTCATTTATGCCGGTTGAGATTTATCTGGAAAAAGCGGAATTCGAGAACGAGGCAGACACTTCCGATGACAAAAAGGCGGAAGAACCGAAGCCTGTCAACGACACTCACCCTCTGTGGCAGAAGAATCCCTCGGAATGTACCGATGAGGAATACGACGAGTTCTATCACAAGGTGTTCCACGACTATCGCGAGCCGCTGTTCCATATTCATCTGAACGCTGACTATCCCCTCAACTTCCGCGGCATACTCTACTTCCCCCGCCTTGCCCACGAATATGACAACATGGAGGGTCAGGTAAAGCTTTATTACAATCAGGTTTTCGTTGCGGATAATATCAAAGAGGTTATACCCGAATTTCTTCTTATGCTCAAGGGCGTGCTTGACTGCCCCGAGCTTCCGCTTAATGTATCCCGAAGCTATCTCCAGAACAGCGGATACGTTGCCAAGATATCTGCACACATTGTAAAGAAAGTTGCGGACAAGCTCACATCCATGTTTAATCTTGAACGCGAAAATTACGAGAAACTTTGGTATGACCTTAAGACCTTCGTTGAATACGGATGCCTTCGTGACCGCAAGTTCTACGACAGAGTAAAATCGGCGGTTATCTACCCCACCACCGACGGCAGATTCGTCACCCTTGAGGAGTATCTCGAAAAAGCCAAGGAAAAGCATGAAAACACCGTTTACTATGCGGCAGATGTTACCGCGCAGGCACAGTATGTTTCCATGTTCGCCGCTGAAGGTATAGATGTTATAGTGCTTGACAAGATGATCGATACCCAGTTTATAAATGTGGTGGAGCAGGATAACGAAAACGTAAAGTTCGTCCGCATTGACGCGGATGTAGCAGGCGCGCTTAAGGCAGAAGGCGCTGCTGAAAGAAACGAAAAGCTTGCTGACATCTTCAAGGCAGTCAGCGGCGCTGAACTTAAGGTAAGCTTCGAGCTTCTCAAAAACGAGAAAATCCCGGCTGTACTCAACATATCCGAGGAAACAAGACGTATGGAGGATATGATGAAGATGTACCGCCGCATGGGTAACGGCGACTACATGAAGTTCCCCACAGATATGACTCTTGTGGTAAACGCCAACAGTTCGCTTATCAAGCGCCTTGCGGCAGAAGCTGAAACAAACGAGGAAAAGGCAAAGAAGCTCGCAAAGCAGATATATACTCTCGCGCTTTTGGCACAGCGCCAGCTTAGTGCAGACGAACTTCAGACTTTCCTTGCGGAAAGCTTCGACATGCTTGAAAATATTTAAGCTTTATTTTCAGTTTTCAAACTTTATTTGTAAAAAGGTGATATACAATGGCATCTGTATACGGCACAAAGCTGAAGCTGTCCGTTTTCGGGGAATCTCACGGCGATTCCATAGGCGTTGTCATCGACGGATTTCCGGCAGGACTAAAGCTTGACCTTGACTATATTGGAGCGTTTATGAAGCGGCGTGCGCCCGGCGGTAATTTTTCAACAAAGCGTACCGAAGCTGACATTCCGAAGATCGTAAGCGGCGTTTCAGGCGGCTTTACAAACGGCTACCCTATCTGCGCCATTATCGAAAATACCAATCAACATTCCGCATCCTACGGTGATAAAATGACCGTGCCGCGTCCAAGCCACGCAGACTACGCCGCATTTTTAAAATACGGCGACCATGTGGAGCTTCACGGCGGCGGACATTTTTCGGGACGCCTTACAGCACCTCTTGTATTCGCAGGCGCGCTGTGCTCCTTGTATCTTACCCGTTACGGAATAGAGATAGCCGCGCATATAAAGCAGATACTTAACGTATCCGACAGCAGCTTTGCATATAACGTAACAGGAGAAGAACTTGTAGAGCTTAAGACGCATGCGTTCCCCGCCATTGACAGTACGGCGGCAGAGGCATTTGCGACCATTATAAATATCGCCCGTGACAAGGGAGATTCGGTGGGGGCAAAGCTTGAATGTGCCGCCGCATGCGTACCCGCCGCTCTCGGTGAGCACATGTTTGAAAGTGTTGAAGCAGAAATATCAAAGCTCATGTTCGCAATACCTGCTGTTAAGGCTATAGAATTCGGCGCAGGCTTCGATTTCTGCCGCATGTACGGCTCAGAGGCAAACGATGCCTATGAATACAAGGACGGGAAAATAGTAACAAAGCAAAATAATTGCGGTGGAATCGTTGGCGGCATGACAAACGGTATGCCTATAATCTTCTCCGTTGGAATAAAGCCCACCCCATCAATATTTACAGAGCAGGATTCTGTTGATTTGGCAAATGCCTGCAACACCAAATTAAAAATAAACGGCAGACATGATCCTTGTATCGCGGTACGTGCAGTACCCGTGGTGGAGGCTTGCACCGCTGTTGCGCTTACGCAGCTCATACTCAAATCAGATGGGAGGAAGCTCTGATGGCACGGGAAACCACAACCGCCGTTATTGGGGAAAATCTTACACTGCTCTGCGGTGAAAACACCTCGGCAGACGAAAGACGTCTTGCGTGGCTTCGTGATCTCGCTCTTCTCATAATGAGAGATGACTCCATGCTGTTCGATGAGAACCGCTCAGAAAGATTCTCCGCCCTTTTCAGTGGGGAAGTTTCCACCGATGATATTCCAAGTAATACGCTTACTCACATCGAATTCCGGCACCGCACAGCTACCTTTATTGATAAGTTGACCGTGTGCAAATTCATCGCCGAGGAAGCAGAGCGGCGCGAAATAAAGCTTCTTGACAAACTTCTCGGGAACACATCCTATTCCCGTTCACCGAGAATCGCATATTTCAAAAATGCCTATGCTGATGCGGCATTCCGCGTTTTCTCAGATATACTTGAAGCCCCATCGGTAGCTTATGCTCCAGATTTCAACTCAGTCTGCGAAGAGGTGTATTATGAGCGTGCTGATATGTGCATGTTGCCCCTTGACAGTTCACGCGATGCAAAGCTTATCAGCTTCTACAGGCTTATAGACAAGTATGAATTAAGCCCGGTGCTTTCCTGCGACGTTACAACGCCTGACGGCACTGTTACTACCAGATATGCACTTTTAAGCAGATCCATATCTCTCCCTGCGAGAGCGGATCGCACTGGATGCTTTTTTGAGTTCAGCCTTGTAACAGACGACGGCGCCGCCCTTGGTGAAGTGCTGACCGCCGCCGCGGAGTGCGGACTTACAATTTACAAGGTGGATTCTATTCCTATGACATACAATACGGTAAAATTTTCCTCAGAAGTAATCCTTAAGGCAAGTGAGCCGAAAGGACTTGATGCATTTGTATTATTTCTCACACTTGCAATACCGGAGTACGAGCCGCTTGGCATATATCCCCATATACGCCAAGGTGAATAATCATCCTGCGCAACTACCGTGAATTTATAACATGTTATTCCGATAAGCTGGCTGTCCTATGCTGCTTGAGCCCTATCCGTTACAGCATCTCATATCCCAAATCATCTGGCATGCCGGAAACAGTCGTTGCTTCTGCAAATGCCGACTTTCTCGGTTTTATTTCCACACTTTATATGTATAATACTCTTTCCAAAAAATAAAAATAATCCGAAAGGAGACTGCATAAAATGATAAAGACACTTTCTTATTCAACACACGGCACCTGCTCTCGCGGAATTGAACTCGCTGTAGAAGATAATATCGTAAAATCCGTGAAATTTATCGGCGGATGCTCCGGTAACACTCAGGGGGTTGCTGCTCTTGTCATAGGAATGGATATAGATGAAGCCATCAGCCGCATCAAAGGTATAAAATGCGGTCCTAAATCTACATCCTGCCCCGACCAGCTTGCTTTGGCTCTTGAGGAAATAAAGAAACTGTAATACCTACTATTATCTCAAATGCACACCATACAATGAATGGAGAATATTATGAATTACAAAGAAAATTACAAACGTTGGCTCACATCTGACAAGGTCGATGAGGTCACAAAGGAAGAACTCAGAAAAATCGCCGACGACGAAGAAGAAATAAAGCTCAGATTTATAAAATCCCTTGAATTTGGCACTGCTGGACTTCGCGGCACCATGATGGCAGGCACAAACGCCATGAACGTATATACCGTAGCACATGCAACCCAAGGACTTGCCAACCTTATAAGCGAGCTTGGCCAAGCGGACCGCGGCGTGACGATCGCCTACGATTCAAGAAACAATTCCGAGCTGTATGCAAAGACTGCCGCAAGCGTTTTAGCTGCAAACGGTATTACAGCACACATATTTGACAGTCTGCGTCCCACTCCCGTGCTCTCATTTGCGGTACGCGAGCTTAACGCCATTGCAGGCATCAACATAACAGCCTCCCACAATCCAAAGCAGTATAACGGATACAAGGCATATTGGGAAGACGGCGCACAGCTTCCCCCCGACCACGCCGCAACCGTATCAAAATCCATCGCAGAGGCGGATATTTTCGACGATGTAAAAACAGTAGATTTCGATACCGCTTTAAATGACGGCAGAATCAAATATATCCCTGCATCCCTTGATGAAGCATATATGCAAAACGTTATCGGTCAGGCTGTTAACCCCGATATTATAAAGCAGGTAGCAGATACGCTTGAAATCGTGTACACTCCGCTCCACGGCGCAGGTCACAAAATGGTTCCCGAGGTACTTCGCCGCGTTGGACTTAAGCATATCGACGTTGTTGAGGAGCAGATGGTGCTTGACGGTGACTTTCCCACTGTTGCATACCCCAATCCGGAATTTGCCGAAGCCTTTGATCTTGGTATAAAGCTCTCCGAGAAGGTGCACAGCGACCTTATTATTGCTACAGACCCCGACTGCGACCGTGTAGGAATCATGTCCCGTGACAAATCCGGCAAATTCGTCCGTCTTACGGGCAATCAGGTGGGAGCACTCCTTCTTGACTATATCATCACCGCCTACGAAGAAACCGGCATGCCGAAAAATCCCTATGCTATCAAAACTATCGTTTCCACCGACATGGTAACGAAAATATGCGAGGCACACGGAATAAAGCTTCACAATGTGCTCACCGGATTCAAGTTTATCGGAGAAGTTATAAAGCAGTACGAAGCCGCAGGAAATGGGAGCTATATCTTCGGTTTCGAGGAGAGCTACGGCTACCTTAAGGGCACATACGCACGCGACAAGGATGCTGTTGTGGCGTCTATGCTTCTCTGTGAAATGGCGGCGTACTACAGTACCAAGGGAATGACTCTCTGTGATGCACTGCAGGGGCTTTACGACCGATACGGCTACTATGATGAGGGCATTGCCAACATCTACATGGACGGTCTTGACGGAATCGAGCGCATGAAGAAGCTGATGAACGACCTCCGCGAAGCGCCCCCAACAGAGCTTGCAGGCAGACGCGTAGTTGAAATCCGCGATTATCTCAAAGACACGGTACTTGATGTTGACACAGGTAAGGTAACCTCCACGGGACTTCCCTCCTCCAATGTGCTTTACTATGTAACCGAGTGCGGCGACGTTATCGTCATCCGCCCCTCCGGCACTGAGCCTAAGATAAAAATCTATATTCTCGCTCACGATGAAACTCTTGAAGCGGTTAAAACCAAAATAACCGAATACGCAAAAGCGACCGATGCTTGGGTTGACTGATATAAAAAATGCCGCACAGCAGTGCGGCATTTTTGTGGTTTGATAGCTTTTATTCCACGTCCAGGAACAAATCATCAAATGTGCACGACAACACTTCTGTGAGCGCGGCAATATCTATATCGGTAACGAAGCGTTTTCCTGCTTCTATTCGCTGTACAGCGTTTTTGTCAACGTCCAAGCCCACAAGCTGAAGGCGATCAGCCAGTTCCCTTTGAGATATTTTCATTTGTTTTCGCAAACGAGCAACATTTGCTCCGCAAATGTTATTGCGTCCGTCTTGGGTTTTGTTTATAAACATAAGCATCCTCATTTTTTGACATTCAGTGCTTGACAACAAGGATATTATATGCTATAATAATTGCAGGAATGACATTCGGTGAATGTCATTCCTTGTAAAACTATGACGGAGGTACAAAAAATGTCTAACGAAGTACAATCTAACACCACCCAATCCACTGCCACTCCCCAAGAAATCACTAAGTTTTGTAAGCACTGCGGTGCTAAAATCCTGAGCGATGCCGTTTTGTGTACGGCTTGTGGCAGACAGGTAGAGGAGCTTAAGCAAGCACAATCTGCTCAACCGACTATTGTTATCAATAATGAAAATAACAATGTGAACTCAAATACAAATATAAATAGTGTTCACGGCAATGGATGTCAAAAAAACAAATGGGTTGCTCTGCTCTTGTGCTTTTTCATCGGTTTTCTGGGAGCACATAGATTCTATGAGGGCAAAGTCGGCTCCGGCATTCTGTATTTACTTACGGGAGGCCTTTTAGGCATAGGAGTTATTATTGACTTCATCATATTGCTGTTTAAGCCTAATCCATACTATGTATGATCTTTCTAATAATCAGTTCATATATTCAAAAAAGCACCGTTTACACGGTGCTTTTTAACTGGGGTGAATGAAGGGGGTCGAACCCTCGACCTCCAGGGCCACAACCTGGCGCTCTAACCAACTGAGCTACATCCACCATCTGTAGGCAGACACACCGCGCACGGCATGTTGCTGTTATATGAGCCTTGATGTGCGCACATCAAGGAATTGGCGTACCTGGAGGGACTCGAACCCCCGACCTACTGCTTAGAAGGCAGTTGCTCTATCCAGCTGAGCTACAGGTACATATCCACACTCAATTAACATACAATATTATACACTATTCACGCACGTTTGTCAATAGGTTTTTGAAATTTTTACGAAAAATATCGCTTGATATAAAACGCGAAAAGGCGATCTGAAAAGACCGCCATTTTAAATAAGCTATATTATACGATCAAATATAAACTGTGCACATTTCTTATAGAAACTATATTCCACTCTGTGAAATAAAGGTTTCCAAATTGATGCTGTGATTATATTTTAACGATGCTTTTTTATCTTTTTCAAGCATAATCTTCGTGAGATCAATATCGTTTATTGCGGCTATGGCGACGATATAGTGAATCATATCTGCAAGCTCCGTACCAAGCTCCGCCTGCAAATCTCCTTCCGATGCTTTTTTAGCTCCGGAGCGCATGTTGATGACCTCTGCAACCTCACCCATTTCTTCCACAAGCTTTAAAAAAAGACCTTGCTCATTCGCCCATTCACCGTACCGCTCAAACAAGTACTTCTCTAAAACATCAACAGTTATTTTCATTTATTTCTCCTTTTATAAATCATAGGGCAAGCGTGTGCTTACACCTTGATCTTCGCCCATTTTCCTCCGGAAAAGCGTAACGCCATAAGCGAAAGTCGCAGATATTGATCCACAGCCATGGCTATCCATGCCCCCACAACTCCGAATCCGAATACATAGCACATCAGATATGTAAGGAGCGGTCGTTCCGCGGCAATAGATACAAGGCTCACCATAGCAGCGTATTTGGTATCACCCGCGCCGCGCACACATCCGCTGAACAGCACTTGAGATACCTGCGCAGGTGTTATAAGCGCCAAAATCCGCAGGATTATTACTCCGGTGCTTATAATTGAAGCCGCCTCCGGCTCCCCTTTAGTCATAAATAGCTTCATTAAAAATTCGCCGCCAAAGAAGAACAGTGCCATCAGTAATACCGAAATCGCAAAACCGATACGCTGTGCACTTTTACCATAGATTATGGACATATCCGGTCGGCGTTTTCCCAGATTCTGCCCAACAAGCGATGCCGCCGCCACCCCAAGCCCATCACCGAAGCAGAATGACAGATTGATTATATTCATGCAGATAGTATGGGTAGCAAATTCCATTGTGCTAAGCTCCGCCACCATTTTTGCTATGACGAAAAATCCGAACCGCATAAACACCTGCTCAACCGCCGCCGAGCTTGATATTTTGGCAATAAGCCTCAAGCTTTCCGTCTTGAATTTGAAGAGCATATTGGGCTTTATGTAAAGAAAACGGTCTTTCTTCGATACCGAATACACCGACATGGCAAAAGACACCATATTACCAAGCATTGTAGCTATAGCCGCTCCTGTTACACCTAATTTCGGAAAGAAGAATAACCCGTTGATAAGCAGAGCATTGAATATGCAGTTGACAATATTAGCGGTCATGTTTGTAGTCATGGATATCCGCGTGTTGCCAGAGCCTCGCTGACCGGCATTTATGGCAAGACCGATTGCTGTGAAAAACATACCTATCATGGTAATTCTGAAATAGGGCACCGACATGGGCAATGTATCCTCTTTGGCACCGCTGAACCTAAGAAGCGGCTCAGCAAAAATAATAGCCGTGCTTATAATTATGATGCCAAGGATAATGCACACCGAAATCGCCTGAGAAAGACACCTGTTGGCATCTTCCCTATCGTTCTCGCCCTTTCGGCGCGATATTATTGCAGTAATTCCTATGCTCATAGCAAAGAATACGGCGTAGAAAAGCATGCGTGGCTGTGTGGTAAGTCCCACTGCCGCAACAGCCGTCGCACCTTGGGTACTTACCATAATTGAATCCACAAAATTCACAAGTCCAAGAAGCACCGCCTCTAAAACCGCAGGCCATGCTACCTTTATGAAGCTTATATATATATCCGCCGTGTTATATGATTCCTGCATCTTCTGCGAGGGCTTCACCATATAATCGGGGGCGTACAAGCGCCGAGGAAAGTTCATTTTGCAATCTCCGTTCCGCGGCATACATCCGCCGCATTTACTTGCGATTTACCGCACCTTATACAAGTCCGATACACCACTCAATGCCGATAGCAACAATTACCACAAGTGCGGATATAATAAATCCATGAATCATAGGGGCGATTCCCGATTTTTTCATATCTGCGAAGCTTGTGTTAAGACCGATAGCTGCAAGTGCCGATACCATCAGAAATTTGCTTGCGTCTTTTGCGATTGCAGAAACTCCGGTCGGGATAAAGCCGAGGCTGTTAACCGCCGCAAGCGCTAAGAATCCCACAATAAACCACGGAAACAGCTTCCATATATTTACCTTAGTATATTCTGCATCAGCCTGCTCCTTCCGCTTCAGCCTTAAGTTGATAAAGGAGAAAACGAGCACAGTAGGGATTATGGACAATGTCCTTGTAAGCTTCACCATAGTAGCAAAATCGCCTGCGCCTTCGCTGAACGCATAACCTGCCGCTACTACACTTGAGGTGTCATTTACGGCAGTCCCTGCCCACAGACCGTATGCCATGTCACTGAGTCCTATCATTCTGCCCATAATCGGGAATAGCACGATCATTGCCATATCAAAGAGAAATGTTGCGGACATAGCGTAGGCGATATCCGAATCGTCCGCATCAATGACGGGAGCTATAGCCGCAATGGCAGAACCACCACAGATGCCGGTTCCGGCAGAAATCAGATTCGACAGCTTCCAGTTCAATTTTAATGCTTTTCCGATGAAATGACCGCCGCCGAAGCATGTAAGAAGGGTGAACAGCATCACTGTAAGAGAGATTCTTCCAACAGAAATAATCACCTTTACACTAAGCGATGCGCCAAGGAGTATAATCGCGAATTTTAACACTTTTTTTGAAGTGAATTTTATACCTGTCTTAAGAAAATCCGGTTTCCAAAAACGGTTTATTGCCATGCCCAAAAACAAAGCTATGACCGATGCTCCGATAAGATGAACAGGCAAAAGGCTTTCTACAGTTTTGGCGATTATTGCTATAAAAATTGATACAGCCAAGCCCGGAATTATTATTGCAGTGCTTTTTAAAATATTCATTTTATATCCTCACAAAATCTTTCTGTTCCGTTTCCAATCATCTATTTTTATAATTATATCACATATCACATCAAAATTCAACACAAGTTTAAAACATACCTCACATTTTTAACACACAAAAGCATCGCCGTGCATATGCACGGCGATACTTTTAATAGCTATGATTACTTTAGAAAGAAATCTGTCAACAATCTTCCGGCGGAAATCCTTGGAGAGAGATATAAAAACCGTTTTTTCTTTCGGGAGAAAACAGATATATTTACTTTTCATCTTTGCCAACTTGGCACACAGTACACGAACTGCAGTCACATCCACATCCACACGAGCGTCCGTGCTTTTTTTCACGTCGCATATTCATAATTATAGCAACTACAGCTACAGCAAGCACAAGCGCTATAACTATCGTAGCAATATTGCCTGTAAGCCACTCAATCATCTCTATATAATCCTTTTTCACGAAATATTTACTTACGATAAGGTGTTGTCGCTTCTTTGTACGGACGAACAAGCATATATACCATAAACGTCGCAGCAACTATTGCCGCTATAAGCCCTGTAATATTGAGATCGCCGCTTATCGCTGAGCCAAACTGGTAGATAATAAGCGATATTGCATACGCGAATATGCACTGGTATGCGATAGCAAACGCCGTCCACTTTCCGTTATTCATTTCACGCTTAATGGCACCCATTGCCGCAAAGCAAGGCGCACAGAGGAGATTGAACACGAGGAAGGAATACGCGGCAAGACCGCCTGCAAATCCGGCTGCAGGATCGGTAAGATGTCCCCATATCTCGGCACCGTCCTCTGCAACCTCGGCAAAGCCGTAGAGAAGCCCAAAGGTAGCCACCACATTTTCCTTTGCGATAAGTCCGGTGATAACTGCAACAGCCGCCTGCCAAAATCCGAATCCAAGAGGAATGAAAATGATTGCCAACGGCTTACCGACAACCGCAAGCAAGGAATTGTTGAGGTCTTCAACCATGCCAAAAGCGCCATTTTCATAGCCGAAGCTCTGAAGGAACCACAGTATGATTGCGGAAAGCAAAATAACCGTTCCCGCCTTTTTGATAAACGACCATCCGCGCTCCCACATAGAACGCATGATGTTTGTAAATGTAGGCATATGGTAAGGCGGAAGCTCCATTACAAACGGAGCGGGATCGCCGGCAAACAGCCTTGTCTTTTTTAACATAATACCGGAAATAACTATTGATGCAATTCCGATGAAATATGCGCTTGGAGCAACCCACCACGCACCGTCGAACAGCGCACCGGCGATAAGCGCGATCACAGGGAGCTTGGCACTGCAGGGTATAAAGGTAGTGGTAATAATGGTCATCCTGCGGTCACGGGCATTTTCAATGGTTCGGGAAGCCATAATACCGGGAACACCGCATCCGGTTCCAATAAGTATCGGAATAAAAGATTTTCCGGAAAGACCGAATTTTCTAAAAATACGGTCCATTATGAACGCTATGCGTGCCATATAGCCGCAAGCCTCCAAAAAGGCAAGTAAAATAAAGAGAACAAGCATCTGCGGAACGAATCCAAGTACAGAGCCTACACCCCCAACGATACCGTCGAGTATCAGCCCCTGAAGCCAGTCAGCACACCCTACCGAAACAAGGAAGCTCTCCACAGCCGGCGGAATTATCTCACCAAACAGCACATCATTAGTCCAATCAGTAGCCCATGCGCCTACCGTAGTTACGGAAATATAGTAAACGCAGAACATGACAAGCGCAAAAATGGGAAGAGCGAGGATGCGGTTTGTTACGATTCGGTCTATCTTATCCGATACGGATAGCTTACCCGCATTCTTTTTCTTGTAACATTTTTTTGTTATGTTGGTTATGTATACATATCTGTCGTTGGCAATTATGGACTCTGCATCATCGTCAAGCTCTCTTTCCGCCGAGACAATGTCGAACTCCATATGATCCAGAATTTCCTTTTGAATCCCAAGCTGATCCGTCACTTTGCTGTCGCGCTCGAATATTTTCACCGCATACCATCTCTGCATTTCTGCCGGCATATCGTGTAAGCACGCCTCCTCTATATGAGCGATGGCATGCTCAACGGCGCCGGAAAAAATATGCTGTGGAACTATCTTTCCGTTTTTAGCAGCTTCAATAGCCGCCTCTGCAGCCTCAGCTATTCCCGTTTCTTTCAACGCTGATATTTCCACAACCTTGCAGCCGAGCGCCTTTGAAAGCTCCGGAATATTTATAACGTCCCCGTTTTTTGACACCACGTCCATCATATTTATGGCAACAACCACCGGTATTCCAAGCTCGGTAAGCTGCGTAGTAAGATAAAGGTTACGTTCAAGATTTGTACCGTCAATTATGTTAAGGATGGCATCCGGACGCTCTCCCACAAGATAATTTCTCGCCACCACCTCCTCCAGCGTGTACGGCGACAGAGAATAAATTCCGGGGAGATCTGTAACTGTCACACCCTCGTGGTTTTTCAGTTTTCCTTCTTTCTTTTCAACGGTTACACCAGGCCAGTTGCCAACAAACTGATTAGAACCGGTAAGCACATTAAAAAGCGTAGTTTTACCGGAATTGGGATTTCCGGCAATTGCGATTCTGAGATTCATTGGATTTTATCCTTTCCGTATACTATTTCCATGCAGACGATTAGCGTTAGCTAACTGCATCTGTGTTTTTACCGAGAGCATAGCTCTCGGTATTATTCTACTTCGATCATCTCCGCGTCAGATTTGCGAAGTGAAAGCTCATATCCACGAACAGTAAGCTCAAGCGGATCGCCAAGAGGTGCCGCTTTACGAACTGTTATCTCGATTCCTTTGGTTATTCCCATATCCATGATACGACGCTTTATAGCGCCCTCTCCGTGAAGTTTTACAACCTTTGCGGTAGCTCCAATCTTGGTATCCTTTAAAGTTTTCATTGTTTTCCACCTCTGGTAACGGAAATTTTGCATCGGTTAGTCCATGCTAACTGCCATTAATTATACAACAATATGAAAAAATTGTCAATACAGTTTATTATATTTTTTAGATTTCGGCAATTCAACAATTGGTTAGCCAAGACTAACTCAACGGTTGTACATACTGCACAACAGTGGATGGTAAAATATTTTACGGTGCTTGAAAAATTCATATTTGTATGATAGAATATACTTAATCATCCAAAACAAAGGGGGCGATTTCTGTGCGACTGCAAGAATCGGGAGAAATGTACCTTGAAACCATATATGTGCTTTCCAAAAGCAATACAAACGTTCACTCCATAGACGTTGGTGAGCATCTGGGTTACTCAAAACCCAGCGTAAGCCGCGCTATGGGACTTTTAAAAAACGGCGGATACATAAAAATGGCGGCTGACGGTACTCTTACGCTGACGGAATTCGGCAGAGAGATCGCCGAGAAGATTTACGAGCGCCATACTGTACTGACTGCCATGCTGGTATCATTCGGCGTTGACGAGGTAACAGCGGCAGAGGATGCATGCCGTCTTGAGCATGCCATAAGTGACAAATCCCTTGAGGCTGTAAAAAAATATCTGAAAGAGCAAGGGAAAATCTGATAAGCACCAAAAACGCCTGCCGGCAGTTAAAACCAGCAGGCGTTTTATGCATCTTAAGTATTCAAGCAGGCGTCTTTGCTTCTTCAAGCTTTGTCCTATACTCCTCGTAATCCTCATACCATTCCGCATAACGCTCGTCTTCAGAACGGTCGGGAATATCGTAGTTATCTTTTATAAGCTTACCGTAATATGAGGATATCTTTTCAGCACCGGATACGTTTACATGGCTGAATTCAACCATATCGGTTGTGAAATCGAAGCCTATCTCCTCAAGATGGTGCAGACTGTTGAAATAGTCAACACCCCACTCTGCCGCAAGCTGTTCAACCGTATTGTACATCTGCTGCTGAAGCACCGCAGATGTATCATTGTTATCCACATCCGCTCTGTAGGGAATTACCGTAAGCAGAAGCTTTGTGTCAGTTTCCTTGCATAGATCCGTTATCTTTTTTAAATATTCCAAAGGAACAGCCGGAACCTCTGCAGTTCCAAAATCGGGGGTAAAGGGTTCGGGAAAAGGCCATGTACCTGTAAGGAGCTGATATGTTTCGTTTTTTTCATCATGTATAGTATAATCAAATCTTCTAAGCTCTTTCCAGCGTGTGTGATACAGAAGATAGTTAATAAAATACTCCGATTTGCTCACATCCGCAAGATCCATAATTGCTTCCGCCTTGTTAAGGGATAGCGGAAAATTGTCTATTGCCTGATGGAATCTTGCCGGCGCAAAGTAATTTTCGGGATAGAACAGGCAGAAAAGATCAACTAACACAAGCTCCGGATCGTGTCGGTCGATCATTTCCTTCACAACATAGTATGTTGTGGGAATAGACTGTGCAGCGGTGGATGTATTACATGCGGCAATACCGTATTCACCGAAAAGCTGTGCCGGCTGAACGGCAAACTGCATATGACTTGGGCCTGCAAGGATAACATCATATGTATTATTCGGCTGCTCCATTATAACACCGAAGGCTTCGGATTCGCTTTTGTTTCTTAAAACGTCGTTTGTGTACGAGTAAATAGAGAGAAACAGCACTATAAAGAGCATGAATTTTGCAATTTTTATTACATTCTTTTTCACTGCTTTTCCCCCTTAGAACTGGAAATATATGAACGATGCCGCGTCGTAGTTTGCACCGTAGATACCGAGTATCAGCACCGCAAAAATCGCCGTCAGATATACGAAATATCTGAACCATATCCCCTGCTTAAATATCCACTCCCGTATTTCCACATTTCTGTATTTTGCCACGCTCACAATAAAAAGCACCATAAGAGAAAGCCCAAGCACAAACATGTCCCCTCTGTCAAGACCGAGAGCGAATATTGTGCCGTCGGTGAAAATCCAGGGGTTAAATTCGGAGAACATATTCTTTATCAGCACAAAGGCATCAAGGGTTCTGTTTGCTCTGAAGAAAATCCACGAAAAGCACACAAGGCTGAATGTAACCAGTACCTTTAAAAGCTTTCCGCTGAAATTCTCTCTGTTGCCAAGTTTTACTGAAACGCTATTTCTGAATGGCTTTGTAAATGAGCCTGCCACCTGATAAACTCCGTTAAGAAGTCCCCATATAACGAAGTTCCAGCTTGCGCCGTGCCAAAGACCGCTTATGAAAAATACTACAAGAAGATTGAAATTCTTTCTTACAGCGCCCTTTCGGTTTCCGCCAAGCGGTATGTACAGATAATCCCTGAACCAAGATGAAAGGGATATATGCCATCTTCTCCAGAATTCGCCGATAGACTTTGAAAAATACGGCGTGTCAAAGTTCTTCATAAGGGTTATACCCATAACCTCAGCACAGCCCTTTGCGATATTGGAATAGCTTGCAAAGTCACAGTAGATCTGGAAAGCAAACAGCACCGTGGCAATAGCTACTGCGAAGCCCTTGCTTGTTTCGGCAGTGGGATTATTGTATACGGTATTTACAAAGAGCGCCGCTCTGTCCGCGATAACAAGCTTTTGGAAGAAGCCCCAAAGCATGAGCATAAGCCCGCGTGCGGCTCTTTTGGTATCAAAATAGTGTCTTTCACGAAGCTGATGTATAAGATTGGAGCTTCTTTCGATAGGGCCTGCAACAAGCTGAGGGAAGAACGATACAAACAGAGCGTATCTGAAAAAATTCTTTTCATGGGCAACATCTTTTCTGTATACGTCCATGGTATAACCGAGAGCTTGGAAGGTATAGAATGATATGCCCACTGGAAGAAGCACGTCAAAGTTTGGATTCAGCGGCGAAGCACCTGCAAGTCCGAGAACAGTATTAAGATTGTCGATCATAAAGTAGAAATACTTAAAGAAGAACAGTATTGCGATATTTGACGTAAAGCTTATGGCAACACACAGTTTTTTAAGCCCTTCCCTTTGTCTTGCGTCCGCTTTTTCGATAAAATATCCGGAGAGATATGTTATTACCGTAGAGGTGAGCATAAGCAGCGCATACGCCGCATTCCACTGCATATAAAAGAAATAGCTCGCCCCGAGAAGCCATAGATACCTTACCTTGTGAGGCAGTATAAAATATACCGCAATCACTATGGGGAAGAAGATCATAAATTCAAGTGAGTTGAATAACATGATAAGCTCCTTTTTGTGATTAAATCTTACATAATTATACTATATATTTGCCTGTTTGTCAATCTTCAGGGAAAACTTAAAGGAGCCGCCGCACTGTGTGCTTTGGCTCCTTTATCATTTACAGATTGGTGCGTCAGGGGTTTAACAGCTCTTTGATATCTGCTTTACGGCTAAATCCTATACCCCTATTTCGACTTATAGTACAAAAGGCAGTGACAATAACCCTCGAAGCCAGGGTCCGCAATCTGCTCTCTGAACTCCCTACACATGCATTTGTTGTCTTCATTGCGCTCAAGCCTACAGGGGCAGTATCCGCCTTTGGCTTCAAGCCCCTCTTTGACAGCTCTCACAATTTCTGCATCGGGATTAAGTGTTATCTTCACCAAAAACCACTCCTTTTATACCGACGCAACCGCCACGTCACTGCACATATCGGCAATAAGCGCCCTATCAATGGTCGCGTAGAAGCAATCCTCGCCCAGCTTATCATATATACCGGCGTGGCGCATTGTAAGAGCTATCTTATCGTTCATACCGCAAAGAAGCACGCGCTTTCCTGCGCCACGCGCCTCACTGCACCACTCTTCAAGAATCTCAAGCGACGATATATCAATATCCGGAACAGCACGGAGCGAAAGGATTATCTCACGCTCAGCATATTGGGAAAGCATATTCAAAAGCTTTCCTGTGTTAGCGAAGAATAATTCACCCGTAATATAAACAACAACGCTGTCCTCGTGACCTTCACCAAGCGTTCCCTTAGGCGCAAGTCTTGCCGCATCAACCTTAGCTGATGCCACATCAAGGCGCGCCGCGTTCTTTACAAATACGAGGATGGAGAACACAATACCGATAATAATAGCTATAGTAAGATCAAAAATGACCGTCGATACCATGGTAATGAGGAACTGAAGAATCGCACCGATGAATTTCTTTCCAAACATATGCTTTATTGCGTGCCATTCATTCATGCGCCATGCGGTGACCATGAGCACGCCCGCAAGCGCCGGCATTGGAATAAGCGCCATGATTCCGCCGAGAAGGAACATTGCCGCAACCAGCCACAGTGCGTGGAATATACCGGTGAGTCTTGTCTGTGCTCCGGATTTAATTGCAACGCTGGTACGGGCAATAGCCGCCGTTGCAGGCACACCGCCGAAAAGGGGAATTATAATATTTCCTGCCGCCTGACCGAAAAGCTCTATGTTTGCATCAAATGGCTCGTTCTTCATTCTCGAAGCCGACGCACCGCAAAGAAGGCTTTCTATCATTCCAAGCGCCGCCACGGTGATAGCCGACGGAAGCAGTGCCGTGAACATGTCAAGATTGAATCCCGCAAATGAAAGTCGGTCCTCAAGGAACAGCGACTTCGGTATCTCACCTACAGTTGCAACGCCCTCGAAACGGAAGATAAGATAAACCGCGGTAGCTACAATTATTCCAACCAGCGACGACGGGAACTTGGCATTCCACTTTTTCGGCCAAATAATCATAATGGCTACAACAATAAGACCTAAAAGCATAGTGGGCAAATGGGGCTTAAATCCAAGCGAAGCATACGAAGCAAGCTTTTCCACAGCCGAGCTTCCCTCTGAAACCGTACCGAAGAAATTATCCACCTGACCGAGAGCAATAATCACGGCAATACCGGAAGTAAAGCCTGTAATTACCGGACGCGGTATCAGAGAAATAAGCTTTCCAAGACGGAATATGCCGCAGATAAGTAAAAGTATGCCTGCCATAAGGCAAACAAGGAAAACTCCGTTAAGTCCGATAGCCTCATTTGCCGCAATGGTTATAAGCACTGCGCTCATTGCACCGGTAGGACCGGATATCTGGAATGATGCGCCGGAAAGTGCACTTATCACGATGCCTGCGATAATTGCGGTAACAAGACCTGCCGCTGCAGTTGCTCCGCTGGCAACACCAAATGCAAGTGCAAGGGGAAGCGCCACCGCCGCTACAGTAAGTCCTGCAAGAAGGTCTTTTATGAGCTTTGAAACATTGTAACCCGAGAACTCACTTCGGAGCATGTTGAAATAATTCTTTACCATTGATGTATCCTCTTTTACTGATATGTACTAAAAATCAAGCACTTAACATTATACACCCATCACCCTGCAAATGTCAATGCCGTAACGGATTTTTTTGCAAAAGCAGAAGCTGCCGACACACATTGTGCGGCAGCTCCTTAAAATATTATTTAACCTTTACAGTCCAACCGAGAGTGTCCGCCTGCTTGCCCCACTGAATTCCTGTAAGATTGTCATAAAGCTTCTGTGCGATTGCACCGATCTTTCCGTCGTTAATTATCATCTTCTCGCCGCCCTTGTTAAGCTCGCCGATAGGGCTGATAACTGCGGCTGTACCGGTACCGAATGCCTCATTAAGCTTGCCTGCCTTGTACGCCTCTGTAACCTCATCAATGGAAAGACGGCGCTCGCTTACCTTTACGCCCCAGCTCTTAAGAAGCTCGATGCAGGACATACGGGTAACGCCGGGAAGGATGGAGCCTGCTTCGGTGGTGGGAGTAATCACCTCTCCGTCGATAACGAAGAATACATTCATAGCGCCAACCTCATCGATATACTTGTGCTCGATACCGTCAAGCCAAAGCACCTGAGCATAGCCAAGCTTCTCAGCCTTTGCCTGACCGATAAGGGATGCAGCATAGTTACCGCCGCACTTTGTGAATCCGGTGCCGCCCTTTACAGCGCGTACATACTCGTCTTCAACGAAAATCTTAACGGGATTGATTCCTGCCGCGTAGTAAGAGCCTACGGGAGAAAGGATGATTGCAAAGAGGTAAGTCTTTGATACATGAACGCCAAGATGAACGTCTGTTGCAATGATAAACGGACGAATGTAAAGAGATGTGCCATCCTTTACGGGTACCCAATCGCTGTCGATCTCGATAAGAGCCTTAAGCGCGGTAATGCAGTCCTCAACATTAACTGCAGGGATGCACATACGCTCATTGGTGCGGTTCATACGCTCAAAGTTCTTGTCGGGACGGAACATCTGAATAGAGCCGTCGGGAGTGCGGTATGCCTTAAGGCCTTCAAAAATTTCCTGCGCATAGTGGAACACCATGGTTGCAGGATCAAGGGAGAAATTCTGATAAGGCACGATGCGCGCATCATGCCAACCCTTACCCTCGGTATAATTCATCAAAAACATGTGATCGGAATAGTAATTTCCGAATCCGAGTTTATCCCAATCAGGCTTTGCCTTGGGTGCTGTTGTTCTCTCAATTTTAATATCTAACATTTCGTTATTCCTCCAAAAAATAAATACATTATAATTATTATACAACAGTTGCAAGCAGATTTCAATATACTAAAGTGATAATTTTTAAGATTTTTTTTACTTGTAATGATAATTCTTTACAAAAACACGAATAAACCTCCGCGGCAGGGCAAAAATAGGAGCGTGAGATACATTTTACATTCATTTCATTATGGAGGTTTTTAT
This sequence comes from Candidatus Flemingiibacterium sp., assembly GCA_045644145.1. GTDB lineage: Bacteria > Bacillota > Clostridia > Oscillospirales > CAG-272 > Flemingiibacterium. The sequence continues at coordinate 11,376 of JAZRGK010000016.1, read as the reverse complement.
GAAACTGTACAACCAATCCGCAAAGCTTGCACGCGGAGTAATAATAGCCCTCTGTGCCATGCTGCTTATCGGCAGTGTGACGCCTGTCCGTGCAAACTCAAAGCTTTCTCCTGCTCTTGATATCATTTGCGGAGATTATACCGTAGCAACAAACGGCCTTGTAGGCACGGACATCTATTTTTCCGCCGAGGAGTTATCCATGGCACTTGGAGTGGAATCTGTGGGAAAAATAACCGTTGCAAGCCTGCCAGAACCCACAATGGGACGTCTGCAGCTTGGCTCACGGTATGTTGAGGTGGGGCAGACTATCTCCGAGCGAGCTATTGATTCCCTTAAATTTGTGCCGTTCGGAAACGACGAGCTCGCCGCCGTATTCAAATTCTGCCGCGGCTCCGATCTTTCAGGACCGGTCTATACCTGCACCGTGTACACTACAAAAAATGTAAATATTGCTCCCGTAATAAATACTACCGAAAGCATACACACCTCACACACGGCGGATGCATATGCAGGAATTGTTCACCTTGGAACTATTCCTGCCACCGACCCTGAGGGCGATCCTCTCCGCTTCGAGATTCTTTCATCGCCCGCAAACGGCAGTATAAAGCTCACTGACTCCACTCGCGGATACTACGAATACACCGCAGACAGCGCTTACACGGGTAAAGACAGCTTCACCGTTTGCGTGACAGACAAGTACGGCAACCGCTCCGCACCTGCAAAAATAACAATCAATGTAGAAATTCCGTCTGACAGCGAAATTTTCGCCGACATGAGCGGTCATTGGGCAAATGCCGCCGTTATATCTTGTGTTCGTTCGGGGGTTATTGATACCCCGACAGCCGGGGCGATGTTCTATCCCGATGAATACCTTAGCCGTGCGGAATTTCTAAACCTTGCGATGAGAGCGGCAGGCTACAGCGGATTTTCCGTCAACACCACAGGCTTTGCGGATGACGGGGATATCCCCACAGAATATAAAGGCGCTATAGCCGCCGCCGAAGCACTTGGCGTAATCGACGGTGCTGGCGGACGTTTTTACCCCAACAATCAGATAACGCGCTCCGAGGCAGCAGTAATAGTTTCCAGACTTACCGGCATCAGCGCCGGCGGTGAGATAGCGGTATTTGCCGACAGCGATGCTGTTCCCGCATGGGCGCGCAGTGCACTGAATGGCTTATATGAAGCAGGGATTCTCCGCGGCACGGGAAGCGGCAACATCAGCGCATACGCTTCTGTAACACGCGGAGCGGCAGTGCAGATGCTGTCAAAAATTATCAAGTAACTTGCTTCCTCATAAACAAGACTCAACCGTATAACGCAGAATGACTGCCACACCGTGACGCAGTGCGGCAGTCATTTGTGTTATTATTTAAGCTTAACATTCAGTGTAGGGCATACAAGCAGCCCCTCACCGTCTACGGTAACCACCGCTTGGGCAAGAACGTGATAGTCACCTCTGTACAGCGCCTCAAGCTGTTCTGCATCAAAGTAATATATAGCTGTAACGCTGACCGACTCACCTGCGGCAACCGACGTCAAATCTCCCTTCGAGGTAAGCTCTGCAGGCAAAACTACGGTTTCGCCCTCTCCGAGGGGGATGAGTTTAAGGAGCAGTATCTGCTCTGCCCCATCCTGCATGAGGGCATCCGTTTTGCTGTTATTTTTAAGCGTAGCGGTAAGCTTAATGGGAGTTTCAGCTGTTATATCATCCGCATCATATGTACGACGGTCGGATTTTACTGTAACCTTTATACCGCTGTCAGTAAGCGAAGCTGACTGAGGCTGTGTGGGAAGGAACATAAAGTAATACCCGAGAACTATAAGAAGGGCGATAACGAACAGTATGGCAAGCAATATAAAATGCTTTTTAGATATTACTGTATCGCCGCTCTGCGCCTTTGGAATCAAGTGCAGATTTACAAGAACAGGTATCATTGCGCCAAGAAATATTACAAGAAGCAGCGCTTCCGCCGGAAACAGCGCAAGATTCTTCACCACGCGAGGTACGGTAACAAATGCGTATGTACCGCCGTTATTAAGCCATGCGTAATACCATATCATAATAGATGGATTAAGTATAAAATTACATACTGCAACCACACTAAAGCGCGAAAGAATTATGCGGGTAGCGGACAGCTTTGCACGCCATAAAAACAGCGCAAAAATAAGCGAACCTGCTATTTCAACGAAGATAAACGGAAAGAAATACGGACCGGACGGGAACAAAACACATCCGAGTGTATCACTTATAGCTGCAGCGATAACAGCAACTATCGGGCCGAACATAGATGCGCCGAGCGCGTTCACAAAGAATCCGATAGTAATATTAAGTTCAGGGCCTACAGGTATCCATAAAGATTTTAATGCCACACGCATAGCAATGAGTATAGCCGCGGCACAAAGTATGCGCACATCAAAAAGTTGGGAAGCGGCATCTTTCCAATATGCGGCGGAAAATGGAGTTTTGTAGATGGGTTCTTTTCGAAGATCTTTAAATTTCATAAATAAAAATACCTCCTGATGACAGTCATTCCGTTCTTGCCACATGCAGGAGATATCTCCGTTATGCAACAGCGGGATGCGAATCTGATACCGCAGACAATACGCCTTTCGTTCCCAAGACAACTCCCCGTTCATGGGACACTTTACGCATCAGAATCTACTCTGTGTTTTTATAAAAATAATCACCATCATTATGATATCACAAACAGGAAAAAAAATCAATACCTTATATGCAATATAATCTAAAAATAGGCAAAAATATTTTTCAAAAAACTATTGACAAACAAGATTACTTGTGCTATAATAATTAGGCGCTGTAATTGCAGAGCGCATCAAATCAATATGGCGGAGTAGCTCAGCTGGCTAGAGCAACCGGTTCATACCCGGTAGGTCATGGGTTCAAGTCCAATCTCCGCTACCATTTTTCTCGGCCAATAGGTCGGGGATATGGCCCGTTGGTCAAGCGGTTAAGACACGGCCCTTTCACGGCTGTAACATGGGTTCGATTCCCGTACGGGTCACCAAAAAAGAAACATCCGAACTTTTTTAGTTCGGATGTTTCTTTTTATCCAAGCCGCAGGCTTGGCATGGAATCAATGCGCTTGCGCATTGTATGGAATCGCCGAAGGCGTATGGCATCACGTGCAAGCGTGCATATGTCTCTTCCTGCGGCTTGATTCCATCCATCACTTCGTGATGATTCCATACGCATTGCGTCGCAATTACATGCACGCCTTCGGCGTAATTGGGTGGCGAATTGAACACAAACTGAAGCAAGGCTGAAAGGTCTTGCTTTTTAGTGGGTTCGGGCTACTGCCCGATTTCGTGCAGTGGACTGCCACGCGCTATGCTTGCCCCAGACGCAAGCGTCGGGGAAACGGAAAAGACTTGTAAAATTCTCCATAATATGATATAATATATCCGATATATCTTCGCACAGAATGTCGGGATTTTTAGAACGCTTTCTGATAAAATATAGACAGACAGGAGGGATGAAGAATGGATTGGATTACCGGAATGCAAAAAGCCATTGATTACATCGAGGCCAACTTGACAGAAGAAATCGATTACGAAAAAGTTGCTGCCGAGAGTTTTTCTTCGAGCTATCATTTTCAAAGAGTGTTCAGTATTCTTTGTGGATACACGCTTGGAGAATATATCAGGCTGCGACGTCTGTCGTTGGCAGGCGCGGAGCTTGCAAACGGCAAAGAAAAAGTGATCGATATCGCTCTGAAATACGGTTATGATAGCCCCGATAGCTTTGCAAAAGCATTTCAGAAATTTCACGGTATTACTCCGTCGCAGGCGCGCGCAGACGGTAGTTTGCTGAAATCCTTCTCTCGCTTGTCAATAAAAATTTCATTGGAAGGCGGTAGCACTATGAATTACAGAATTGAAGAAAAAGATGAAATGATCTTGACGGGTTACAAGCGTCGTTTCTCAGGCATTCCGGGAGAACGCATGGAACAAGAAAAAGAAATGTATGTAAAGACCAGACCTTTACAATATATTCTACAAGGGCTTTCGGGCGATGTTGTCAAAAATTTCGATATTATTACGAATATTGACGACGAAGGTTATGATTTCTATATTGCAAGTCATCTGAACGAATACTGTCGCAACAATCTTAACAAGGACGGTGTCTTGGGTGAGGAGTTCGCAAAATATTATGAGAACATTACCATCCCGCCGTGCACATATGCAGTATTTGAAACCGAGAAATGCGCATTCCCGACAACTGTATTTCTTGATCTAAGACAGAAAATTGCAAGCGAGTGGCTTCCCAATTCGGGATATCAGTTGAAGGATGCTCCCGAACTTGTCGTAACCCATTGGTTTGAGGGAGAAAAGCGCAATCAGAGGTATCGTGAGCTTTGGATTCCCATTGAAAAGAAATGATTTATTTGCCCCGCCTCGTGCGGGGCTTTTCTTTGTTCTGCGCATCAAATATTTCCTGTTGGGACATTCAATCGTCCGATTCACCAAGCAAAAGCACCATCCATGAAGGATGGTGCTTTTTGTATTATTCCTCGTCGGGGCTTTCCCAGTTGTGATAAACCTCAATAACATCCTCATTGTCGTCAAGAGCCTCAAGAAGCTTGTTCATGTTCTTGAGATCATCCTCACCGGTGAGAGTTACATAGCTTGAGGGAACTTTGTCCGTGTCAGCGGATGCAATGGTGTAGCCCTTAGCTTCAAGTGCCTCACGAACCGCGTTAAGATCATCGGTTTCGGTGGATATTTCAAATGCCCCATCCTCTGCCTCAAAATCTGCTGCGCCTGCTTCAAGCGCATCCTCCATAAGCTGATCCTCATCGATCTTTCCGTCATTTTCGATAATGATAACGCCCTTTTCGGCAAACATAAAGGAAACGCATCCGGTAGTACCGAGGTTGCCGCCGAACTTGTCAAAATAATGGCGCACCTCGGATGCGGTACGGTTACGATTGTCAGTGGTAGCTTCAACTATTACCGCAACTCCGCAGGGCCCGTATCCCTCGTATACGATCTCCTCGTAATCCGCGCTGTCGGAGCTTGATGCCTTTTTGATAATACGGTCGATATTATCGTTAGGCACGTTATTGGACTTCGCCTTAGCGATAAGTGCCGCAAGCTTGCTGTTGGATACAGGATCGGGACCGCCTTCTTTTACGGCAACCGCCATCTCCTTACCGATTTTTGTGAAGATCTTCGCGCGTTGTGCGTCAGTCTTCTCCTTTTTATGCATTATATTTTTCCATTTGCTGTGTCCGGACATTTTTATCTCTCCTGTATTTATGAAATTTTATTATGTGAAATTATATCTTCTCGGTCTTCTTCATGCAGATAAGCTCAAAGGATTTTCCAAGTACTGACTTCACGCAGGAAGTGAGCGCTACACGGAAATCGCGGGACGCCGCATTATCCGCGGTGACGATCTGACATTCGTGATAGAAACGGTTAAACGCCGCGCAGATATCAAGAATATAGCGTGTGATAACCGATGGCTCAAGATCATTAAGCGCCGAAAGCACCTTTTCGGGGAACAGTGATAGCACCTTAAGCAGTGCCTTTTCCGAGGGAGCGGTTATCATAGATCCGTCCGGCGTTATTTCGGGAACACCGCCTGCCTTTTCGATGATTGAGCAGGTACGGGCGTAGGTGTACTGAGCGTAGGGGCCCGTGTTTCCGTCAAAGTTAAGTGCATCTTCTAAAATGAAGTTTATGTCCTTTATACGGCTGTTCATGAGGTAGTGGAAGATTATAGCTCCAACACCTACAGCTTCAGCAACCTCATCCTTATTTTCAAGCCCAGAGTTCTTTTCTTCCATGATCTTGCCTACTTTTTCAATGGACTCGGCGAAAAGATCCTTTAAGAGAATAACATTTCCGGTTCGTGTTGCAAGCTTCGAGCCGTTTATGGAAACAGTGCCGTAGGGAACATGTATAAGATTCTTAGCCCAGTCGTAGCCCATAAGCTCAACTACCTTGAACCACTGCGCAAAGTGGAGGCTCTGACCGGCGGAGGTAACATAGATGTTCTTTTCAAAATCGTATGTCTTTTTTCTGTAAAGCGCCGCCGCAATATCACGGGCAGGGTATAAGGTTGAGCCGTCGCGCTTCAGTATAAGGCATGGCGGCATATTGTATTCTTCAAGATTTATTATAGATGCACCGTCATCAATGGTCATAAGCTGCTTGTCACGAAGCTCCTGCACCACAGCAGGCATCTTATCGGAATAGAAGCTCTCTCCGTTGTAGGAGTCAAACTCTATTCCCAGTTGCTTATAAGTTCTGCTGTACTCGCGCAGCGAAATTTCGATAAACCATTTCCACAGCTTTGTATTTTCCTCATCATGCTGTTCAAGCTTGGTAAATTCAGCGCGCGCCTCGTCGTTAAGAGAAGGCTCTTTTTCCGCTTCTTCATGGAATTTAACGTAAAGTGCCACAAGCGCATCAATATCGCCGTTTTCAACTTCTTCTTTGCTTCCCCACTTACGGTACGCCACAATAAGCTTACCGAACTGCGTGCCCCAGTCACCGAGGTGATTGACACCGATGCAGTTATAACCGCAGAACTCGTGAAGCATCTTTATGCTGTGACCGATAACGGTGGTGCCCAGATGTCCGATATGGAAGGGCTTTGCCACGTTAGGCGAGGAGTAGTCAAGCACCACATTTTTGCCGCATCCGAAGTCGAAAGAGCCGTATTTTTCGCCCTTTTCAAGTATTTTGGGCATGAGAGTGCCGGCTAAATACTTTTCAGAGATAAAAATATTAAGATAACCGCCGACAACGTCAACACTTGCGATAATATCATCGCAAAGCTCCTCGGAAAGCTTCGCCGCGATCATAGGAGGCCCCATGCGCATAGCTTTTGAAAGCTTGAAGCAGGGGAACGCCAAATCGCCCAGCTTATCATCCGGCGGATATTCAAGGAAAGATGCAAAGTCCTCTGCGGTAACATCAGCCGCGGCAGGATTTCCCTCGGTCAGCGCGGAAAACTTAGCAAAAAGCTTGTCCGCTATGTGTTTTTTTACTGTAAGCATGATATATATTCCTTTATAGTAAATTTTTCTTGATTTAAGGCAAAATATAATTACAACATAATATTATACCACACATCGTATCAATGTGCAATAGCAAATCCGCCGAAAATCACATATTTGCAAGCTTTCTGCCCATTAAAACGCCCATTATGGATGCCATCATGAGTCCCCTTGTCCATCCACTGGAGTCGCCGAGGCAGTGAAGCCCCGGAAGCGAAGTATTGAGATCTGCATCCATCTTCACACGGTTGCTGTAGAATTTAAGCTCAGGAGAATAAAGAAGCGTTTCCGTACTTGCAAATCCTGGCACAACTATGTCAACAGCTTGAATAAAGTTTATAATGTTCATCATGGCGCGGTACGGCATAGCGGCAGTTATATCGCCTGCCACCGCATCGGGGAGTGTGGGATTTACGTTGCTCTGAGCAAGCTCCTTGGGCCATGTACGCTTTCCGTCGAGAATATCCCCGAAGCGTTGAACCAGTATATGGCCGGCGCCAAGCATATTGGTAAGCTCCCCTACCTTTTTGGCATATTCTATGGGCTGATTGAAAGGCTCACTGAAATTGTGAGAACAAAGTATGGCAAGATTGGTGTTGCCCGATTTGTGTTCCTTATACGAATGACCGTTTACAACCGCAAGATTGTTGTCGTAATTCTCCTGGGACACAAATCCGCCGGGATTTTGACAAAATGTGCGCACCTTATTTTTAAAGGGCTTCGGGTAACCGATAAGCTTTGATTCGTAGAGCACCTTGTTTACATCTTCGATTATCTCATTACGCACCTCAATGCGCACACCGATGTCAACCGTACCGGGCTTGTGCTCTACATCGTGCTCACAGCATATCTTTTCAAGCCAATCTGCGCCGCGTCTGCCCGTTGCAACAACAACACTGTCTGAAAGGATTTCGGTTTCCCCACTTTTTTCGGCAATGATAACACCCTTGCATGCCCCATCCCTTACAATAAGGTCTATGCAGTTTGTACTGAACATCATAGAAACACCATTATCGGCAAGGTAATTCTGTAGTGCATGGTAAAGACTGTGTGCCTTTTCCGTTCCGAGATGGCGTATGGGGCAGTCAACAAGTCTGAGTCCCGCCTGAATGGCACGCTTTCTTATTTCTTTTATAAACGGATCGTTAGAAACACCCTCAACATGCTCATCAGCCCCAAACTCAAGATATATTCTGTCTGTATATTCGATAAGCTCTGCGGCGGTCTGCCAACCGATAAGTTCAGGAAGTTCACCGCCAACGTCGGGAGAAAGCGACAGTTTCCCGTCAGAAAACGCACCTGCACCGGAAAATCCGGTGGTAATATGACAATACGGCTTACACTGCACGCAGGTCTTAGTCTTTATTTTAGGACAGCTTCTTTTTTCAATGGGATAACCTTTTTCGATAAGCAGTATTTTTTTATTTGCACCCCGTCTTATAAGCTCAAAAGCGGTAAATATGCCTGCAGGCCCTGCACCTACGATTATTACGTCGTATTTCATATCAAACGCCTCCATTTTTATACAAAAAGCACTCCGTAAACGTCATCTGCGGAATGTAATTACATACCTCGTATAATTACATTTAATTATACCATATAAACAACATGTTTGTCAATTTTTTTAATACTTCTCCTCTCCATCTGTAAATAAGAAATTTACGGACAAATGCACCTAATGTGCACTTGCCCGTAACATTATACTTTAAAAAGTAAGGTTAGCCTTCTCGCCCTTTGCAATCTGAGGATTATATGTCTTGCCGTTATATCTTACCTCACAGGGTTCACCTGCACGGCTTTCAATAACAGCTTTAACAAGTACCCCATCTTTCCACTCCGCATCTACTATGAAGCCTCCGCGAGCACGAAGTCCCTTAAAAGAGCCGTTCTTCCATGCGCTGGGAAGTGCCGGCAGAAGCTCGATATATCCTGCATGGCTTTGAATAAGCATCTCACAAATACCTGCGGTGCCACCAAAATTGCCATCGATTTGGAATGGGGGATGACGATCGAACATGTTGTTGTATGTACACTTCTCCATGAGAGCGTAAAAATGCTCGAGGCACTCGTCAGCCATACCAAGCCTAGCACAGAAGTTGAGAATCCAAGCACGGCTCCAACCGCTGGGACCGCCGCCAAAGGACAAGCGGCGCGCAATTGAAGCTTTCGCGGCTTCAAGAAGCTCGGGAGTAGAACGGGTAATCTGTACACCTGGGAAAAGCCCATACAACATGGACATGTGGCGATGACCGGGATCAGCCTCCTCGTAGTCTACTTGCCACTCCATAATCTGACCGTACTTTCCTATTTTGAGAGGTGGAAGCTTGCCGCGCACCTGAAGCACCTTCTCCGCGAACTCAGAATCAATACCAAGTTCGGAAGCCGCCGCCGCAGTGTTGGTGAACAACTCGTATAAAATACTGTTGTCCATGGTAGGACCTGCACAAAGAGTACAATACTTACCCGTAGTAGGATCAACATAATAGTTTTCGGGGGAGTTTGTCGGCGCAGTTACAAGGTAACCCGTGTTTGGATCCTCTACAAGAAAGTCTAAAAAGAACTCGCATGATCCTTTTAAAATAGGATAGTATTCCCATAAAAACGCCTTGTCGCGGGAGAATTGGTAGCGTTCCCAAATGTGCTCACAACACCAAGCACCGGCACAGGGGAAGCTGCCCGTCTGATAACGGTTGCCTGCCGCGGTAAAGCCCCAAATGTTGGAGAAGGTGTGACAAACCCAGCCACTACAGCCATACTGCACCTCCGCGGTGCGCTTACCGTTCTCGGCAAGATAGTCCTTGATAAAGCGTAAAAGCACATCACCGCACTCGGGAAGAGATGTGAGCTCGGTGTGCCAATAGTTCATCTGAAGATTGATGTTAAGGTGATAGTCCGAAGACCAAATGACGTGGTAACACTCCGCCCAAATTCCCTGCAAGTTGGCAGGAAGTACACAGTTGTAGGAGCAGGAAATAATTAAGTATCTGCCAAAATTGTAGTAGGTGGAAACAAGAGCGAGTCTGTCGCTCTCCTCAATCGTACCGTCCTTGAGCCTTGCAAGGCGCTCGTTTGTGGGAAGTTCCGATGAAACACCGCCAAGATCAACTTCCGAACGCTCCATAAGGGCCAAAAATTCCGCGTAGGATGCCTCTCGAAGTCCCTCAAATCCAAGTTCTGCCGCCTCTGCAACCACCTCTAAAGAGCGCACAAGCGGATCGGTATATACCCCTCGATAATCGGTAGTAATCGTTATATAAACATCGCAAACCGTAGCATTCTCAACACGCAGAAAATCATTACCGTGGGATAACCTGCCGTCGGTGACAACACGAACAGCCGCCGCCCACACAAGTGCCTCCAAGGCGCCGCGAACGGTAATGGTATCATCCTCAAAATGTGTAACAACATGCTCGCGCTCATAGGAAATATCAAAGGAAACGCCCTTGTCTGCGGTAATCCGCTTCGCAATAACGTTTTTTGTGATAGAAGCAAATAGCTCTCGCCTGTGAGAACAGCCGTCCAAACTATACTTAATCTCAGCTTTTCCCGAGGAAAGATCAAGCGTGCGGGAGTAGTCCTTTACCTCACCATCAGCCTTATTAAAGCGAAAAATAAGGTCGCCTCCCGTCTGGTAGCTGCCGTAAGGCCATTGATGACCGAAGCCGTCGGGATCTTTACGGCATTCAGGGTAGGAGCCGGAGTAACTGCCGTTAGGTAAGGGCTTGTCAATATGATAAGCCGTGCCGTAGCCTCCGCAAACGAGATACTTGGCGGCAAGAGCCTCACACTCTTCTATTTTACCTGCAAAAAGCAGTTCGCGCATCTCAGAAAGCTTAAGAGCACACTCGGGATTGTCCGCAAGCTTGTCAAAATAACCGCTCCAAAGGCTCTCCTCATTTAATTTTAAACATTCGCAGTCAGTGTTTCCGTAAATCATACCGCCAATGCGGCCGTTGCCGATGGGCAGAGCATCCGTCCATTCCAGCGCAGGGGTATTGTAGTAAAGAATGGCGTTTTTCATAAGTTATTCCCTCCATAAAAGTATTCACCATGATTTTACCATACCGCTAAAGAAAAAGCAAGCCTTTCACAAAAAATATATACTTTTTTGTCTAAATAAGCAAAAAAGACCTGCCAAAGCTGACAGGTCTATCACAAATGCACATTGAAAACCAAACAAAGGGAAGGAGAAAACGAACCATACGAAACTCAAACAAGTCCACAAGCTGCAAGCAGCTTGAGAAACAAACTTGAAGTTCAAGCCCTCGGTCTATTAGTATCGATCAGCTGAACACATTACTGTGCTTACACCTTCGACCTATCAAACTTGTAGTCTACAAGT
>JAZRGK010000015.1:0-10710 GCA_045644145.1 Candidatus Flemingiibacterium sp. | reverse complement strand
CCTCAGCGGCTTTACCATGTTTACTTATCCAAATTATCCAACTATCCGTTGTATTTTTTCAAAAATGCGGTTGTTGATTCATTGATAAAGGTATGTTATACTATAATCATGCAAGGTACCTACCCTGGATTTTCCGAAAGGAGCAACAACAATGGAAATGAATATCGGAAACAAAATCCGCGAATTGCGAAAGAAAAAAGGAATCACACAGGAACAACTGGCATCTGCCCTTGGTATCACTTCTCAGGCAGTTTCCAAATGGGAAATGAGTACAGGGTATCCGGATATCGCCATGCTTCCGGTGATTGCAGGGTATTTTTGTGTGAGCATGGATACGTTGTTCAATTATGATGCGGACAAACTGGAAGAAAACATCATGAATGTGCTGTATAACTCCAGAGGCGGACGCCCGTTTGAAGAGGCTGAAAAAATCCTTCTTGAGGGAATCGCCGATTATCCCACCGGATATATCCTCAAACGGGAACTGCTGGATTGGTATGCCGGACAAATCAGAGCACATGACAGAACCGACCTGATAGAAAAAGCATTGGAACTCGGAAAACAGATCTGCGATGAATGCGAGGATTCTTTCATCTACCTTGGTGTTATGGGAGATATGGCGGATATCTATATCACAACAGGAAGATATGAAGAAGGTAAAAAGCTGATAGAATCCATGCCGTACCGGTATCATCTTGATATTTTTGATAGGATGCGCTGTTCTTCCATATATTTGAACGACGAAGATGCTCTGCATGAAACAAGAGAGTGGAAACGATGGGCGCATCAGGAACTGCACATGGTATGTGAATCCGAGGGATACAGTTTTTTTGCAGTCGGCGATTATGAAAATGCGCTCTGGTCATTTGAAGAAGCTGCAGACTTGATCGAACGCTTCTGGAAGAGACCGATTCCTGACGAATATGCATTGCTGCAGGGACCGTATGTTCCGGAAGGTCTCGCACGACTTGCGGCTGCAGGATGCCTTTACAAACTCGGGCGTTTGGAAGAGTGTGATGCTATGATGGATCGTGCATATCATCTGATCCGTGACTGCTATGACGATGCTTTATGGGAAAAATGCAAGGAGCAGCGCATGAAGGAATACAGATGGGTGTATTGTAAAGTAGGTCTTGACGAATATAAACCCTGCATCTGACAGATTATCAATGTGATGAAATGAGAAAAGCCGATGAGGTTTCGCTTGATTCCTCATCGGCGTAAGCTTTATCTTTTTGTGCCATTCAGCGACCTGAATATAAGCGTTTCTTTCTTCACAAGATTCAGTCCAAGCAGAAACACGATTATACATACGCCTGAACCGGTTGCGGCGTTCATGATGCGTATTCCCGACTCACTCATTCCCTCAAAAGAAACGAGCATCGATCTCTGCAAAGAGAAGATCGAAACAAAGGCTGTCGCAAAAGAAATATTCCGCAGTGTCACCGCCTTTGCAGAGCGGATATGGCGTGACTTTACAAGCTTCACCGTTGCAAGCGTGATTTTCGTGAACGCATATACGGCAATGGAGATCATAACGATCTCATGGAAAACGGTTCCTCTGTCGCGTACAACGGCAAGCACTACGGTTCCAGCGAGCGGTACGGACAGCACCATAAGCATGATACCGGCGAATTTGGTGATAAACCGACCTTTTCGCTTTGTCATTATGACAGCGAATCGTGCGGTACTTAAAATCACATAATACACGCCCACCGTGAACAGCCACCACGAGCGCTCCATCACGCCGAAAACGATGTGATACGCTCCAAAAGCAATATTGAACGCTAAACTGACGAGCGCAGACTTAAAGATTCTGTTCATGGATCTTCAGCTTTCCGAGAACACACTCGGTGATGACATCGATAATGGTATCAATACTGTCGGCACAGTCACCGGCGAGCCACTCCATAACGATTGCCGTAATACCCGAAAGGTAAAATTTCATGACATAGCTTCTGATGTTTTCGGGGAAATCAAATCGCGCGAGGATCGGGTCGAAAATGTATGTAAACATCTTTTGATACACCTTATCAAATCCCATAGAGCCGAACTCTTTTATAGTGGTTTTGAACAGCCGCTGATTGTCCTTTATAAAGGTCAGGTACGGTGTCAGATACTCGGGCGTGATAAACAAAAGATCCTTCAGATCCGTTTGTGAATAGCGGAGCGTGATACTTTCCTTATCGAGTGTGAAATAAGAACTGAAGCGGTCAAGGATATGCTGTGTGGCTTCCTTTAAGAGGTCTGCCGTGTTGTCATAGTGCAGGTAAAAAGTGGAGCGATTCACACCTGCCTTATCGCAGATCTCCTTGACGGTGATATACGAAAACTCCTTCTTTTCAAGAAGCGCAATGAGGGCTTCGTCCATTTTCACCGCTGTATTAAAATATTTGCTTTCATTCTTGTTCATAGGATGCGCCCTCCTTTTTCGATATTATTTTCCTTCGCTGATCTCTCTTGCAAGCTCCACGATATCAAAAGCATATTTTTTCTTGCCGTTTTCAAGCATCTTCTTATAGATGGGATAGTTCACACCGCACCCGATCATACCGATAATACCAACGACGATTCCGAGAAGCATATCGGTGATACCACTGCCGATAACCTGCATTGCAAAGCACATTCCTGTGCCGAATACAAGCGCGGATATAATGCCGAAGGTGTAGGTGAAAACGGTTGCCGGCATTTTTGCCTTTTTGTCCAGCTTGCGAAGTGCCACGATTTTTGAATTATCCTTTGGAGCGTACTCCTTGGCGATAGATTCTGCGTAGATTTTGTCTGTGTTCATTTTGTTATCTCCTTTTCATGTGATGTCTATATTGTACCAGATGAAAAAGGAAATCGGAACAACACGTTTCGCGGATTGTGTTGTTTTGAGTGCTTTTATTATACCATAAAATTTTCAATTTTTCAACGGTGTTTAGGGAACAAGGGATTAAAATAGCCGATGAGGAGTTTCGATTCCTCATCGGCATTTTTCATCTCTTTTTATATATCACAAGTTCGGGATTCTCGCCGTTTTCCTCGTACGTGCATACGAGAAGGAAATCCATATTCGCGGCTATACCAAAGCATCTGCCTCCGAATTCGCTTTCGAGCTGACTTCCGAGGTAGGTCTGCTTATCATCGAGAAATTTCACTTTTTCTCCGTTCGGGAGAGTGTATTCCATATTGATGAATTCACCCGATAACACGTTCAGATTCTCGACTTTGGGCAATCCCTCAATATGCAAAAGCGTGTTGAATTCGTGAATCAGCTGTTGTTTGAATTCTTCAAGCTTTTCTTTCCCACCGATTTCGGCATACCGTTTCCATATATCGAGCGTGTATTCACCGTCAGCGTAACACCATTTGCAGTATTCCTCGTTGAAAAAGCCGTCGGTTTCTTTACTGATGTTACTGTCCTCAAGCGGCATACCGCAGCATTGGCATATTAGTTCTCTCGGAGAGCCGAGAAGCGTGTTGATCGACACATCAAACAACTGCGATAGTAGCTTTAACGTTTCTATATTCGGTGTCGTTTCTCCAGTTTCCCAGCGCGATACCGCCTGACGTGTCACGAATACCTTTTCAGCAAGTTCTTCCTGTGAAAGTCCGTTTTTTCCTCGAAGCTCGAAAATTATATCTTTTGTTACCATAACATCACCACCTTATTTCATTGTGATTCTATTATACCACAGCTTCGCAGATTCGGCAAGCAACTTGTTGTTGCTATAGCAAGGTCCTTTTCTTTGACTAATGCGGCGCAAATATTGAACCCATTGGCAACACAACGTATTAACAATTATGACCTTGAATTAGGGCGAATTTCGAGTATAATATTTTATGATTGGAGGGATGTTCATGAGTATCAAACCGGAGCAAATAATAGATTTAGCTGAAGCAGAGCAAGATTTTGGGCGTACTACGCAGATTGCTGATAAATTTGGTGCCGCATATATTTGCATTGATGATAGACCCAAGTACATCCTCATCGATGTTGAAAGCGGTTACAATATTGAAATGACAAATGATGAAAAAATAGATTATGTTGCTGCTCGTATTCTGAAGAAATATCGCCGTGCTTTTGAGGAACTTGCGAAATCGGATTGAAAATACAAACGCCTTCCGAACCGCGTTCGTTGCGAAATTCGTGAGGCAAAGCCATGACCACATATTGACCATATCAAAATCCTCTGACCACATGTACCGACCATAGACAGACTCGGACTATACGGATACAAGAGTACACGAGAGCACGGAAACGCTGATTTCCCGGACAGAAAAACACTAAAAAAACATAAAAGCACCAGAAAAAGGTTCCGGCCGCCGTTGGGGTAATAGAGGGTCGTCATACTGTACAACATTAAAAATCTTAAAAGCACTAAAAAATACAGAACGCACAATATTTAACACAATTTCCGATATTAGTTCACAGTTTATCTGCAAATTCCGCCTTCAAAAAACTTGAACTTCATCGTTTTTGAGCATAAAAAATGCAAAAAACGTACTTGAACTTATGGCCTCTGTTATTCACACACACGATTCTATGACTGCTTTGACTAATGCTAGATGCTTGAGTAAAAACGCGACCATACAACAAATTATACTGTGCGGTCGCTGTTTTCATAATTTATAAACTTTATTTTGTGATATCTACTGTCCACGATTACTTTGCCTCATTTGCATATTCACGTGAAAGGGCAAAATTATGTTTCATCGGTCCCGATCCCTTGCCAAGATCAAGTTGTGCGGCAAGTGCTTCGGAGATATAGTCCTTAGCTTTTTTCACCGATTCCGCAAGCGAAAATCCCTTGGCGAGATTCGATGCGATAGCACTGGACAGCGTGCATCCCGTACCGTGGGTGTTGGGATTGTCAATGCGCTTTCCCTCAAACCAAACAAGCTCGCCGTTTGCATAAAGCAGATCATTAGCATCGTTTACACTATGACCGCCTTTGATCAGAACGGCGCAACGATAGCTGTCGCAGATCTGCTTTGCCGCCGTGATCATATCTTCTTGGGTATGGATGATCATACCGGAGAGCACCTGCGCCTCGGGGATGTTTGGGGTAACAAGATCTGCAAGCGGAAGCAGTTCCGTAACAAGCGTATGCACAGCATCCTGCTTCATGAGCGATGAACCAGCTGACGCGACCATTACGGGATCAACGACAACATTCTTGGCACAGTAATGCTTCAGCCTGTCCGCAATCACACGAATCAGGCTACTTGAAGATACCATGCCGATCTTGACGGCATCCGGAAAGATATCCTCAAACACTGCATCCATCTGCTGCTTCAGAAAATCCGGTGTTGACTCTTCGATCGCTCTCACGCCGGTTGTGTTCTGCGCGGTCATCGCCGTGATGGCACTCATGGCATACACGCCGTTCATGGTCATGGTTTTGATGTCCGCCTGAATCCCAGCGCCGCCGCTGGAATCGCTTCCCGCAATTGTCAGTACCGTTTTCATCGGGGAAGCTCCTTCCATGCTGCCAGCAGTTCCTCTGCCGCAATCTTGGGATCATCCGCTTTCATAATGGCAGAAACCGCGCAGATACCTGCGATTGGTATGCCTGCAAGCACGTCGATGTTATTCTTATTCATCCCTCCAATGGCGTTAACGGGAATCGGCACAGCTTTGCAGATATCCCGCAGTGTATCTACGGATGTCAGCACCGTCTTCACCTTGGTGGTTGTGGGATAGATAGCGCCGACACCGAGATAGTCAGCGCCCTGATTATACACATCCAGCGCCCACGGTACAGTTTTCGCCGTTGCACCAATAATTTTGTCCTCGCCGAGAATCTTCCGTGCCTGCGCAATGGTCATATCTTCCGCGCCGAGATGCACGCCTTCCGCATCCACGGCAAGAGCCACATCCACGCGGTCGTCGATGATCAGCGACACGGTATATTTTTGTGCCAGCGCATGAACCTTTTCCGCCAGAGAGATATATTCTCTTGTCGTTTTATTTTTCTCGCGAAGTTGGAGAAGGGTTGCGCCGCCCATCAAAGCACGCTCCACGCGGTAAAGGAATTCCTTCTCTGTGAAGTTCGTGCTGTCGGTGATAAAATATAAGCTGGAATCAAACTTTTTCATGCTGTTACCTCACACATACACATAATCGTTGAGCACCGGCTGTAAACCTTCTCCGGACATATCCTTGTACATTGTCTCAAAGCTGCGGGCATCGTCGATCTCGAACTGCTCGTCGCCCTGCACCGCATCCGATTCTTTGCCGGTATACTTGCTTTCGTGATCTCCGATACCAGTGGAAACACCTGCGGAAACCTTGGTTGCCGCAATCTTCACAATGCCGTTTCTAAATTCGGCACTCTCACGGGAAGATACCGTAATACCAACATACGGCAAGAAAATACGGTAAGCACAGAGCACTTGACAAAGCTGCTTTTCGTGAACATCCAAGGGATTGATTTTATCGTTGTTGATAATAGGTCTGAGCCACGGGCAGGACAGCGACATTTCCGCATGGGGATATTTTCGCTGGAGATAATAAACGTGAAGCGCACTTGCCAAAGCATCCTTGCGGAAGTCCGACAGACCGAGAAGTGCTGAGAATGCCACGCCTCTCATACCACCGCGCAAGGCTCTTTCTTGTGCATCGAAGCGGTACGGCCACACACGCTTGTGTCCAAGCAGGTGAAGCTGTTCGTATTTGTCGGTGTCATAGGTTTCCTGGAACACGGTAACATAGTCCGCGCCGCATTCGTGGAGATACTTGTATTCATCGGTGTTGACGGGATAGATCTCAAGCCCCACCATGCGGAAATACTTTCTTGCCAGCTTGCAGGCTTCACCGATGTATTCCACATTGCTCTGAGTTCTGCTCTCACCGGTAAGGATCAAAATTTCTTCCATACCGCTGTCGGCAATGATCTTCATCTCTTTTTCGATCTGCTCCATAGATAACTTCATACGGTTGATGTGATTGTAGCAGTTGAAGCCGCAGTAAACGCAGTAGTTTTCGCAGTAGTTAGCGATGTACAAAGGAGTGAACAGATACACGGTGTTTCCGAAGTGCTTGCTTGTTTCCAAACGTGCTTTTTGTGCCATTTCTTCCAAGAAAGGCTCTGCCGCAGGTGATAAGAGCGCCTTGAAGTTCTCGACGGAACAAGTATCGTGATCAAGGGCGGCGCGAACATCACGGGCGGTATAGATTGAATAATCATAGGCGTTCATCTGCGCCATAACCTGTCCGCACACATCTGATTCGATGATCTCCATCCCCGGCAGGTATTCCATGTGGCTCTTGCGGCTGGACGGAGCGGTTTCAAGCTTGTGCTTTTTCGCAAGAGCTTCCGGCGACAGATGCTCGGAATCTACAAAAAATTGATTTTCCATGAGTCTTCCCCTTAATTGCGCAAAAATCCGGTGAGCGGATCGGACGCCGAGGCACCGCGGGTCAGCACTCTGCCAAGTCCCGACAGATATGCTTTTCTGCCGGCTTCAATCGCCTGACGGAAAGCGGATGCCATCAGCGGAAGATCTCCTGCGGTTGCAAGGGCGGTGTTTGCCATGATAGCCGCCGCGCCCATTTCCATGGCTTCGCAAGCCTGCGAGGGTCTGCCGATACCGGCATCCACGATGATGGGCAGATCAATTTCGTCGATGAGAATCTGAATGAACTCCTTGGTTGCCAGCCCCTTGTTGGAGCCGATGGGAGATGCCAGCGGCATGATCGTCGCGGCACCGGCATTCACCATATCCCGTGCGGCGTTCAGATCGGGATACATATACGGCATGACAACAAAGCTTTCGTTTGCGAGAATTTCGGTAGCTTTGACGGTCTCCGCGTTATCGGGCAGGAGATACTTTGTGTCACGCATGATCTCCACCTTTACGAAATTGCCGCAGCCAAGCTCTCGTGCAAGACGTGCAATGCGGACAGCTTCCTCTGCGTTTCTTGCGCCGGATGTATTGGGAAGAAGTGTAATTCCGTCGGGGATGTAATCGAGAATATTTTCGTGTTCCTTGGTGTTTGCGCGGCGAACGGCAAGCGTGATGATTTCTGCACCAGCATCCTTTACCGCCGCTTCGATCAGCTTCATGGAATACTTGCCGGAGCCGAGAATGAATCGGGAACCGAATTCGTGACCGCCGATAATCAGTTTGTCGTTGTTCATGATAAATCCTTCTTTCTTAAATGTCAAATTCGCCTGCGAGAATACGCAGGACTGTATGTGCCTGATGAGCGGCGCAAAGCATGACCCGAGGTGCTACCAATCCAATGGTGTTTGCCACATCGCTGACTTCATCGCCGCACAGGTAAAACCGTTTCGTAACTTTTCTTGTCTTGATGGTGTTTGGGGTATCCATTCCTGCCATACCGGAGGCCGCAACCAAATAGCACCGGGGTAATTGCTCCAATACACCATTTACAAGCATTGCTTTGGATTCCGCATTGTCGAATGCTTCGCAGACAATATCTGCATCTTTAAGCAGTTCTGCGAAATTTCCCTCTGTGATCTTTGCCGTCACGGTTTGGATTTCCGTATAGGGTGCAATCTCCGCGAGATTTTCCGCAAGTGCATCCGTTTTGTAGTGCCCGATCTGATCTGCCTTGTACTGCTGTCGGTGGAGATTTGTGATGTCCACGCGGTCAAAGTCAACCAGAATCAGTTTGCCGATACCGGCTCGCGCCAGAGCTATGGCGATATTCGACCCCAGCCCGCCAAGACCGCAAATTGCAACAGTTGCGGAAGAAAACCGCTTGTGCAGCTCGTTCCCGTGACGTGCGATAAGTGCTTCCGTCCATTCTTTTTTAGTGGGTATCACTTAACCACCTCCCACAAAGCTGACGATCTCCAGGCTGTCGCCGTCTTCGAGCACGGTTGTATCATACTGCGACTTGAATACGATATCGCCGTTGCGCTCAACAGCGATTCGCCCTGAATCGTAGTCGGTTGTTTTAAGATACTCCGACACTGTCTTTCCTGCAATATCAAGTGCCTCGCCGTTTACTTTTACCATTCTTACACCTCCAAAATAAAAATACGGGAAACCTCCGATCTGGAAGTTTCCCGTGACGCTCGTAAAAGACCCTACGTTGGCATTATCCAAATCAGGTTTATGGGCCGAAGGTTTCACCTTCCTCTCAGCCGGTCTGTAGACGATATCTACTGCAAGCTCCCCGTTTATTCGATTGTAAAACAAAAACAGGAGACAACCTTTCGGATGCCTCCAGTAAAAAATCCTCGTGTATGACTTCCTACGGCGGCATTATCCGCATCAGGTTATAGGGTCGAAGTTCGATTACTTCCTCTCAGCCTGCTTGGCAGAAACGTCTGCTACAAGCTCCCCTGTATTTATTTCGATTAACATTATACACCATATTTTGTAAAAAATCAAGAGCTTTTCTGAAAAAGGTGCAAAAGTTTATTTCATGGCGGATTTAGATAACGAACAGTAACTTCCAAACAAGTTGGTTATATGGTTTTACTCGTTGCGTCGGAAAGGAAACTTACCACTCATAAACATCAATCCCCTCCAACGCAAGCAAGGCAAACTCCAGCTTCTCGCATTCCGCCGCAGAAAGACACATACTGCTGTGCTCACCCAGCAGGACGTCAAACAAAGCCTTATCTTCTATGTTCTGCGAGATCCGTAATGTATTATAACCTTTCAAAAAAGGGAAGTCCTTATACATCTCCAGATCCATACTGTCCCATTCATACCTCACCGGCTTATAATTGCGAGATGGATTTTCCGCAATCGAAGCAATCAACCAATCGCGCCCCTGCTTCTTGATAGCGCGAAGCTTTCCACGGCGAATCCATTGGCGCACCGCAACCGGTTGTACATGATGAAGCGCGGCAAACTCTGCTACGGTCATCATGATGCAAGTGATTTCCGTAACCGCAAAAGTTTCATCAATGGTCATCGTGAATTCGTCGTCTGATTCAACAACATATTCCGCACAGTGACACATATCGAGCACCATACCGAATCGGGTGAAGTCGTAGGAATAAAACCACCAATCATCACACCGAGGGAGCTGCATAGCTTCAATATGTTTGATAAACTTTTCAAGCAATTCTTTTCTCGATTGCGGGGCTGAAGCGTCGCTGTCAAAGTTGTCATACATACTCCCCAATGAGTAGAGCAGATCATCTTTATTTTGGAGTTCATTTTCCTTGAATCTTTCCAACAAATCGCTCATAAGTACCTCACAACTTGATTTTGTATCTCTGCGATACAAATATTGTAACATATTTTTCGCACTTTGTCAAGGCACCGGAAACAGAGGAGTTTTTTAGGGCGCTTTTCTTTGATTATGCGGTGCAAATATTGAACAGTGTAACATCTGATCAAGTCATATGATCAACCGGCAAAAGATAGAAAAAGCCTTTGTACAGGTGTTTTTCCTGGCGCAAAGGCTTTTCTGAAATCATTATATCCGAGATTTGACTCCTGACCACATATCAAGACCATAAACACGCACGGACTATACGGACACAAGAGCACACGAGAGCGCGGGAAAGCACGTTTTCCGTAGCAGAAAGGGCTAAAAAAACACAAAATCACCACAAAAAAGTTAAAACCGCGCTTGGGGTGGTAGAGGCCGCAAGTTCAAGTCTTGTCACTCAGACCAAAAATCGGGAGTCGTAAGATTCCCGATTTTTCTTATTCTATAAGGTTTTTAGGGCATTTTGAAGAAATCTTCAAAATGCACTTTTTTATGCCCTGTTACACAGTTTTTTG
>JAZRGK010000014.1:0-11795 GCA_045644145.1 Candidatus Flemingiibacterium sp. | reverse complement strand
ACTTAAGGCTGAGTATTTCCTGCCGTTCCTCGTACAGAGTCGTATTGACAGCGGCGAATGTGACGTAAAAATGCTTGAAACTTCCGCGAAATGGTACGGCGTTACATACGCTGAGGATAAGCCTAAGCTTGTGGAGTTTTTGCGCTCTCAAACCGAAGCTGGCGTATATCCCGACGGCCTTTGGAAATAAAAGCGATCCTTACGCCGCATTTTGGGCGGTAAGTACGGCGCGTTACGCTTAAAACAAATTTCGCCGCCACAATTTTGCGGCGCACAGTATATGGAGGAAAAAATATGTCTATTCTTGTAACCGGCGGTGCCGGATTTATCGGTTCCCATACCGTGGTTGAGCTTCTTAACATCGGCAAGGATGTTGTAATCGCCGATAACTTCTGCAATTCCAAGCCTGTAGTGCTTGACCGTATCAGAGAGATAACCGGTAAGGACTTCAAATTCTACAACGTTGACCTCTGCGACAAATCTGCTCTTGAGGTGGTGTTTGCATCTGAAAAAATAGAGTCCGCTATTCACTTTGCCGGACTTAAAGCTGTAGGCGAGTCCTGCGCTATTCCGCTTCGCTATTATCAGAATAATCTTATAAGCACCCTTAATCTCTGCGAGCTTATGGCGAAGTACGACTGCAGAAATCTTGTATTCTCGTCCTCTGCCACCGTTTACGGGAAGCCTGCAAGCGTTCCGATACGCGAGGATTTCCCCAACTCCACCACCAATCCTTACGGCGAAACAAAGCTTCAGATAGAGCACATTTTGAAGGATCTTTACAAGGCGGATGCAATGTGGAATACCGCGATTCTCCGTTATTTCAATCCCATTGGCGCACACGCTTCAGGTCTTATCGGCGAGGATCCCTCGGGAATCCCCAACAACCTCATGCCGTACATAACCCAGGTTGCTATCGGCAAGCGCGAATGTCTGTCTGTTTTCGGTGACGATTACGACACCCATGACGGCACGGGCGTGCGTGACTACATCCATGTAGTTGACCTTGCAAAGGCTCATCTTGCGGCGCTTGAATGGCTCGAAAGTAAGCCCGGTTGTGATGTGTTCAACGTGGGTACGGGACATGGCTACTCCGTTCTTGACATCGTCAAGGCGTATGAGGCGGCTACCGGCAAGAAGATAAATTACAAGATCGCTCCCCGCCGTCCAGGTGATATCGATGAGTGCTATGCCGATCCCACCAAGGCGCGCGAGATCCTTGGCTGGCAGGCGGAGTTCGGCATTGAGCGTATGTGTAAGGATAGCGCTAACTGGCAGACCAAGAATCCAAACGGCTACGGCGAATAAGGTTTGACGCTTGGCGGAAAGTGGATCTATAAAATGGAGAGGGAATATGATTACAAAGGAACTTTTCGGAAATATGCCCTGCGGATGCGAGGTTTACGCATATACGCTTACCAATAAGAACGGCGCCTTGGCGCAGATACTCTCTATGGGCGGGATACTTCGCAAGCTTGAAATGCCTGATAGAAACGGTAAAATGGCTGACATTATCTGGGGCTTTGATACTGTTGAGGGCTACCTCACCGGCGGATACTACGGTGCTCTTATCGGTCGTTACAGCAATCGTATAAAGGATGGCAGATTCACTCTTAACGGTGTGACCTATCAGCTTGCGACCAATAACAACAGCAATCACCTTCACGGCGGAAACGTAGGCTTCGACAAAAAGATTTGGGACGTTGTACCATACGAAAAAGCAGGTGAATGCGGTCTTATTCTTTCCCTCGTAAGCGAGGATATGGAAGAAAACTATCCGGGCAGATTAGAAGTTAAGGTAACATATACCCTCACCGATGCAAATGAACTTAAGATTCACTACGAGGCTGTCAGTGACAAGGATACGGTTATCAACATGACCAACCACAGCTACTTTAATCTCAGCGGATTCAACTTCGGAACTGTGCTTGGACAATATCTGTGGATAGATTCCGATGCAATCACCGAAATCGACGGTGATTTGATTCCCACGGGCAGAGAGTATCCCGCAGCAGGCACTCCTTTTGACTTCAACATACCGAAAAAGCTGGGTGATGATATTAACAAGGAAGATATACAGCTTGCTTTCGTGGGCGGTTATGACCACAACTTCATTTTCAAGACCTGCGATGGCTCTGTAAGAAAGCAGGCGGAGATATACGACGAGGTATCGGGCAGAATTATGTCTGTTTACACCGATCAGACGGGAGTACAGCTTTATTCCCCTAACATGAAAACCGCTTCCGTTCCTATGAAGGGCGAAGTGAAGCCGAAAAATCATTTTGCAGTCTGCCTCGAAACGCAGCATGCGCCCGACAGCCCCAATCACGACAATTTCCCCACAACCAAGCTTTGCGCCGGCGAGAAGTACGATACGACCACAGTCTATGCGTTTGGCGTCAGATAATATATGATTGAAATATTACATCACATTCTACATGCGCTGATACACACTGCGGAGCATACATTTTATATGCTCCCTGTGCTGTTTTTAGTGTATCTTGTCATTGAGCTTTTGGAGCACAAGGCAATGGACAAGGTCAAAAGCGTTCTCGGAAATAAAATCGCAGGGATACCTGCAGCGGCAGTGCTGGGACTTTTTCCGCAGTGCGGATTTTCCGTCGCGGCGGCAAACCTCTATTCCGAGCACCTCATAACGGCAGGCACTCTCGCGGCTGTTTTTGTTGCGACTTCGGATGAGGCGTTTCCCATACTGCTTGCAAGTCCCGAAAGGATAAAATGGTTTGTGCCGCTGCTTCTCTTTAAGCTTGTATTTGCCATACTTGTGGGAATAACGGTAAACGGCATTTTCAAACTTACAAAGCTTGATTCTCTGAAACCATCTGCGGTGTCCCATCACCATCACAGTGAGCACACCCATGAGGGCGGCGAGCATCACCACTGCAGTCACTGCGATTCGGGCAAAGGTATATTTTCGGCGGCAGTGCGCAGAACTGTATCCATTTTTCTGTTCCTTTTCGTAACAAGCTTTTTACTCCATTTGGTAATTGATATCGCAGGCGAGGAGCGCATTTCATCCATCCTTATGACAAACAGTCTGCTTCAGCCTGTGATCGCCGCAATTTTCGGTCTTATTCCAAGCTGTGCGATGAGCGTTATTGTGACTGAGCTGTTTACGGCAGGAGCACTTGGATTTGGAGCGCTTTTGTCGGCACTTTGCACGGGAGCGGGTGTTGGTATGCTTGTTCTTTTTCGTGTGAACCGCAATTTGAAGCAGAATCTTGCTATTATGGGAATTATATGCGCCATGTCTGCGATTCTCGGCGTTATTATTGAGATTTTGATTTAAGAAGGAAACAACAAAATGTTTGAAAAACTGAAGATCACCGAAGAAAACTATAACAAGATGTCAGAGGAACTGATGCTTCCCGAAGTAGTTTGCGACAACGAAAGATACACCAAGCTCATGCGCGAGCATAAAAGACTCACGCCCATAATAGAAAAATACCGCGAATATAACTCCACCGCGGAACAGATCGCGGAAGCAGAGGAAATGCTTACGGAAAAGCTTGATTCGGACATGGAAGAAATGGTGCGTGCGGAGCTTACAGAGCTTAAAGAAAGACTTCCCGAAATCGAAAAAGAGCTTCAGATTATGCTTCTCCCCCGCGATCCCAACGATGATAAGAACGTAATTATCGAGATCCGTGGGGGGGCTGGCGGCGAGGAAGCGGCACTTTTCGCCTATGTACTCTACCGCATGTATAATATGTATGCGGCGGCGGTAGGCTGGAAGACAGAGCTTCTTTCCGCTAACGAAACGGAGCTTGGCGGTTTCAAGGAAGTTTCCTTCATGGTAGAGGGCGACGGTGCTTATTCACGCCTTAAGTTTGAGTCGGGCGTTCACCGCGTTCAGCGTGTTCCCGTTACGGAATCTCAGGGACGTATACAGACTTCCACTGCCACGGTTGCGGTGCTTCCCGAAGCCGAGGACGTTGAAATTGAGATAAATCAGTCCGATCTTGAGATCGAAACAATAAAATCAAGCGGTGCAGGCGGTCAGCACGTCAACAAGACTGAGTCCGCCATCCGACTTTTGCACAAGCCTACGGGCATCGTTATAGAGTGTCAGGACGAGCGCTCCCAGTTCAAGAACCGCGACAAGGCTATGAAGCTTCTCCGCACCAAGCTTTACGACATGAAGCAAGCGGAGCAGGATGCGAAGATTGCATCGGAGAGAAAGAGTCAGGTCGGTACGGGCGACCGAAGCGAGCGTATTCGCACCTACAATTATCCCCAAAGCCGTGTCACCGATCACCGCATAGGACTGACGCTTCATTCCCTTGAACAGTTTCTCAACGGCGATATCGAAGAGGTGCTGACGGCGCTTGCCACCGCCGATACCGCGGCAAAGCTTGCGGGAGCTGAGTGATCATGGAAACCGTAGTAAAAAAGCTCTCCGCAAACGAGTCCGAGAACCGCGAAATTTTTGCTCTCGGCGGCGAAATATTAAGACAGGGCGGACTTGTGGCTTTCCCCACGGAAACGGTATACGGTCTTGGCGCAAATGCACTTGATGCAGGCGCGGCGGCGAAGATCTATGCCGCGAAGGGAAGACCTTCCGATAATCCGCTGATCATCCACCTTTCAAGGGTAGAGGATGCGGAAAAATACGCATATGTAAACGATACCTTCAAAAAGCTTGCGGAAGCCTTTATGCCCGGCCCTATTACCGTGGTGCTTCCGAAGCGTGACTGTATTCCCGACACCGTTACAGGCGGACTTGACTCCGTTGCGGTTCGTATTCCTGCAAACGGGCACGCACGAGCGCTTATTGCGGCGGCAGGAGTACCCGTAGCCGCGCCCAGCGCCAACATTTCGGGGCGTCCAAGCCCCACATGCGCCGCTCATGTTATCGAGGATATGATGGGCAGGGCGGATATGATAATCGACGGCGGCGATTCGGATATCGGCGTTGAATCCACCATTGTGAAGATCACGGATGAGGGTATGGTGCTTCTGCGCCCCGGTGGAGTTACGCCGGAAATGCTGTCGGCAGTTGGAGACGTGACCTTCGACAAAGCCATCACCGGAAAGCTGGCTGAGGGTGAGCGTCCGCTTGCTCCGGGCATGAAATACCGTCACTATGCGCCGAATACCCGTGTGGTTATGCTTGACGGCACAGACAGCCAGATACACGAATACCTGAGTGAGCAATGCAGTAATGAAAAAGCCGGTATGCTCCTTTTCGAGGATGAGATCAAGCTTTTCTCGTCACTTGACATAGCCATTGTTTCAATGGGCGAGCACACCCCCGAAGCTGAGGCGCACAGCCTTTTTGCGAAGCTTCGCGAGGTGGACAGCTTCGGATGCGATACCTTTTATGTGAAAGTTCCCGAGCGCACGGGCATTGGTCTTGCGGTATACAACCGCATGCTGAAGGCCTGCGGACATGAGATAATCAAGCTTTGATGTAAAATACTTTTGAAAGGTCGAAGTCAAAATGGCAAAGAAATCAAAAGATATCGAAAGAGTGACAAGCGGTGTGACCGCAGAAATTACCGATCAGGCGATAACCGACACCATACGGACTAACTTTATGCCATACGCCATGTATGTCATCCGCGACCGCGCGATTCCGGAAATCGACGGCTTCAAGCCATCCCACCGAAAGCTACTTTACACCATGTATAAAATGGGACTTCTTACCGGCGCGCGTACCAAGAGTGCGAACGTTGTGGGACAGACCATGCGTCTGAATCCTCACGGCGATGCGGCGATTTACGAAACCATGGTGCGTCTTACCCGCGGAAACGAATCCTTGCTTCACCCTTTTATCGACTCCAAGGGAAGCTTCGGTAAGCAGTACAGCCGCGACATGGCGTATGCGGCATCCCGTTATACTGAGGTAAAGCTTGACTCCTTCTGCGCCGAGCTGTTTAAGGGAATTGATAAGAACGCCGTTGATATGGTGGACAACTATGATGCCACCATGAAAGAACCGGTGCTCCTTCCCACAACATTCCCCAATGTGCTTGTATCGCCCAATCTTGGTATTGCCGTAGGTATGACCAGCAATATATGCTCCTTTAATCTTGCGGAGATATGTGACGGTGCAATACAGCTTCTTCGCCGTCCCGATACGCCTGTTGACCGCATGATGGATATTATCAAAGCTCCCGATTTCCCCGGCGGTGCTTATCTCATCTACAATCGCGACAAGATGCGCGAGGTCATGAAAACGGGACGCGGCTCTTTCACGCTCCGTTCAAGATACACCTACGAAAAGAAGGATAACTGTATCGACATAACACAGATCCCGTACTCCACCTCAATCGAGCTTATAATGAACCGTATCACCGACCTTGTAAAGGATGGAAAGCTTAAGGAAATCACGGATTTCCGCGATGAAATTGACCTTTCGGGCTTCAAGCTGACTCTTGATCTGCGCCGCGGTGTGGATCCCGACAAGCTTATGGCTAAGCTTTTTAAAATGACTCCGTTAGAGGACAATTTCAACTGTAACTTTAACGTCCTTGTTGACGGCACACCGCGTCAGATGGGTGTTGTGGAGATACTCACCGAGTGGATTCGCTTCCGAATGGAGTGTGTGCGTCGCGAGCTTTCTTTCGAGCTTAAAAAGAAGCAGGACAAGCTCCATTTACTTATGGGACTTGGAAAAATTCTCCTTGACATCGACAAGGCGATAAAGATCGTCCGCGAAACAGAGCTTGAAAGCGACGTTGTGCCCAACCTTATGGAAGGCTTCGGCATTGACGAGATTCAGGCGGAGTATATAGCGGAAATACGTCTTCGCAACCTGAACCGCGAGTACATCATCAACCGCATCAGGGAAATAGAAAGTCTGCAAAAAGAGATCGCCGAGCTAAAAGACAAGATCGGCGACGACATAAAGGTGCGTGAGCATATTGCCGCCGAGCTTCGCGAGATCAAGAAGAAATACGCAAAGCCCCGTATGACACAGCTTGTGTATCCCGAGGATATCGAGGTGTACGAGCCTGAGAGCGAGGTTGAAAATTACAATGTCCGCGTATATCTTACAAGGGACGGCTATTTCAAGAAGATCACGCCTCAATCTCTCCGCGGAAGCGACGAGCAAAAGCTTAAAGATGGGGATGCAATCGTTCACGAGCAGGATGCCGAGAATATCGCCGAGGTGCTGTTTTTCTCGGATAAAGCTCAGTGCTACAAGGCGAAGATCGCTGACTTTGATCAGGTGAAAGCCTCGGCTCTTGGCGACTATATTCCGGCTAAGCTTGGCTTTGACGAGGGAGAAAAGGTTGCGGCAATGGCTGTGCTTACCGAATACCGCGACGATACGTATATGACATTTGTATTTGAAAACGGTAAGGGCGTGCGTGTGCCGATCGCTCAGTACGCTACCAAGACTAACCGCCGCAAGCTTACGGCGGCATATTCCGATTCCTCGCCGCTTGCAGGTGCCCTCTACATCACCGCTCCATGCGATATACTCATTTACAACGATGCTCACCGCGCCATTGCTCTTAAGAGTGAGCTGATTCCCGAAAAGGCAACACGTTCCTCTGTAGGCGTACAGCTTATGCAGATGAAGAAGAATCAGAAGGTGGCAGGCATAATGACCAACTATGCCGACAAGATCGAGAATCCGGGTAAGTACAACAAAATAAAGATCCCTGCGGCGTCTGTACTCATGGATGAGTACGATATCGACAAGCAGCAGATAAGGTTCGGTGAGGGATAATGGAAGCCAAAAAAATAACCCTTTGGGAAAAAGAGATCCCTTTTTACAATGAGAGCGCAGACACTCCAAATTACATGACATTCTATCCTGCGGCAACATTTCGTCCGGCGCCATGCGTTGTTATTTTTCCCGGTGGCGCATACTGCATGAGAGCATATCACGAAGGAGAACCGATCGCCGAATTTTTCAACAGCCGCGGTTTGCATGCCGCTGTGGTGGAATACAGTGTCAGACCTAACCTTCACCCTGCGCCTCTCGCGGATGCCCAAAGGGCTGTAAAGCTGATACGCCATATGGCAAGCGAGCTTCACGTTGATTCTGACAAGATCGTCACTCTCGGTTTCTCCGCAGGCGGACATCTTGCGGCTTCTACCGTCACGCTGCCTGAGGTTGAAACCTGTGTGAAGGATGAGGCATCAATGCAGTCCGCGCTCCCAAACGGTGCGGTACTTTGCTATCCCGTTACAAGCGTGGGAGCTGCTTTCGGTCATGTTGGAAGCGGCAAAAATCTTCTCGGTGAGGATTATGAAAAGAGATGCGAGGAGTTTTGCCTTGAAAACCGCATAAATGAAAACACTCCGCCGGTATTCCTTTGGCACACATCTGCGGATGAGGGTGTAAATGTGAAAAACTCACTTGTTTTTGCGGAAAAGCTCCGCGATTATAACATTCCCTTCGAAATGCATATCTTCCCCCACGGACGTCACGGTCTTGGTCTTGCCAAGAACACCCTTGACAATGTAAAATGGGCTGATCTTGCGGCTGACTGGATTATTAGAAATATATAAATAATGAAATCTCCAGATATTACAGAAGCAAAAGGCGCGCTGTTCACAAAGCGCGACCTTAATAAGCTTATATTTCCTCTGGTAATCGAACAGATACTTGCGATTTCCATTGGAATGTTCGACACTATGATGATCTCGACCCTTGGCGATAATGCGGTTTCGGGAGTTTCGCTTGTTGACATGCTAAACCTGCTGATGATAAATTTCTTCTCGGCACTTGCCACGGGCGGCGCGGTGGTTTGCTCCCACGAGATAGGTCTTGTACGCGCCACTGAGGGAGAATCGGATTTTTCAAGGACAAGGCATCTTGGAAAGCAGCTTATGGCAGTTTTGCTCCTTATTTCAGCCGGTGTGGCGATCGTATGCTTTTTCCTGCGTGCAGAGATACTCTCTCTCGTATTCGGAAACGAACACCCTGAGGTGCTTTTAAATGCACGGATATATTTCGCGATTTCCGCTGTTTCCTATCCCTTTATAGCTCTGTATAACGGCTTTGCGGCGCTGTTCCGCACCATGGGAAATTCAAGAGTTACCATGGTAACATCCATGATAATCAACATTGTGAACGTCAGCGGTAACGCGCTGTTTATCTACGTTTTCGATTTCGGCGTTGCGGGCGCTGCATGGTCAAGC
The DNA here is from genome assembly GCA_045644145.1 of Candidatus Flemingiibacterium sp. GTDB lineage: Bacteria > Bacillota > Clostridia > Oscillospirales > CAG-272 > Flemingiibacterium. The sequence continues at coordinate 2,669 of JAZRGK010000014.1, read as the reverse complement.
GCCATTTCCCGTATGCTTGGAATGGCTATTCTTGCCGTTCTCATAATGAATAAAAAAGGCATTATTTACATAGACTTTAAGGAACGCTTTTCGCCTGATGCCGCCGCCATGGGACGGATCCTTCGCATCGGCGTGCCCGGCGGTCTTGAAAACAGCATATTTAACCTTGGGCGAATAGTTACAATACGCATGATGACCGTATTCGGCGCATCCCAGCTTGCGGCAAACGCCATTGCCAACAATATTGACCAGTTGAGCGTTGTTCCGGGAGTTGCCGTGGGACTTGCGGTGGTAACGGTGGTTGGGCAGTGTGTCGGTGCAGGCGACTTCGAAGCGGCGCGCAGATATGAGAAAAAGCTCCTTAAAACAAGCTATATTTACGTTGGCATAATGAGTACGGCATTACTTCTGCTTTTGCCGCTTATACTGCGACTGTACAGCGCTTCGGATGAAGCACTGCGTATTGCGGCTATACTTATAATCATCCATCTCGGTGTGGGCATGATTTTGTGGCCTGCATCCTTTACCACTCCAAACGCTTTGCGTGCCGCAAAGGATGTGCGGTTTACCATGATCGTGGCGATATTCTCTATGATAGCCTTCAGAATCGTGCTGTCCTACGTTTTCGGCGTGCGTATGGGTGTCGGTGTTATCGGCGTATGGCTTGCCATGCTTGTCGACTGGACGTTCCGTGCGGTGCTGTTCAACACCCGTATTATAAGCGGAAAATGGCTTTCTAAAGTGATTAAAAAGGAGAGGGTATAATGCCCGGTATATTTGATTGTCTAAAATGGCGCGGCGATATTCCAATGACCGCTGTGCCTTTATGCGACGCCGACAGGCTTATACTTTCTGAGCTTGCATATATTGATTTTGCAGTCACCGAGCCGCGTCCCCTTGGGGAGCTGTGCCTTGAAATGCTAAAAAAGATCGAGGTTATCCGTGAAAGCGGCGCGAAGATGAATTTACTGCATCATAAGCTTGATGAAAAGCTTCTTTCTATGATTCCCGAATCCGAACGGTTCCGCGGACTTGCCGTAGGGCAGTGTGAGAGCCGCACATCCAAAGAAAGGGAAGAACAGTTCGGTGCAATGACCGTTATTTTGCCGGACGGTGGCGTTGTCTGCGTGTTCCGAGGTACGGATTGGTCGCTTGTTGGCTGGAAAGAGGACTTCAATATGTCCTATTCGGAAGCTCTGCCTGCACAGCTCAGCGCAGTGGCATATCTTAACAAGATCGGCGGCATATACAATGGCCCCATTCATGTAACGGGACACTCAAAGGGCGGAAATCTTGCGGTATACTCAGCGGCTTTTGCGAATCCCTCGGTACGCGATCGCGTAGTGGATGTGGCGAGCATGGACGGCCCAGGATTCTGCGAGGCGGTGATGGAATCGGCGGAATACGCCGCGGTATCAGGCAAGGTGCGCACGTTTATGCCAAAGGCATCTATTGTAGGCGTGCTTTTCTCCAGAACCGGCAGATTTACGGTTATCGAAAGCCGTGCTTCCGGCGTTATGCAGCACATCCCGTACAACTGGGAGATCATGGCGGACGGATTTGTTACCGCATCTGAGCAGGACGGCTCAAGCCAGCTTGTTGAGGATGCCATGAATCAATGGATTCGCGCCATGAGCGTAGAGGATAGACGAAAATTCATTGACACTGCATGGTCGGTGCTTGCCGATTTGAAAATTGACGAGTTCAGCGAGTTGCTTGAGGGCAAGAATGTAAAGGCGGTTTTCAAGAATTACGCGGCGCTTGACGAGGATTCGAGAAAGTTACTCTCCGAAACCATGGCGAAGCTTCGCGAATGTGCCAAAGGCTCGCTCCGAGAGCTGTATGGGGCGGCGAGGAAGAAGAAATAGGTTTGCGTCCGTATGCGATAATTCCCCGTAGGGGACGTCGCTTGTCCATACAAATTGCAAAGCGGAGGCGGTCGGTAATGCACATCACCGACCGCCTCGTTAAAATGTCAGATTTGGTATTATTGATTTTATTTTGGTTCTAGCGGCGTTTTAAAAAGCTCGTGCGGTGTGATGCCAAAATGTATAATAACCGCTGTTAATATTTCAAGGGACAGTCGCTTTGGAATTGTGCCGCTTTCGATTGTTTCAAGGGATTTTTTTGATATTTTCAACATTGAAGCCATTTTTGTTTTTGATAGGTTATGCATTGTGCGAAGCGCCTTGATGTTTTGGCAAAAACGAGTTAAATCTTTGTCTGTGTACATTTGTTTCACCTCATATAAGTTTTGTTTGGTATACCTTTTAAATTATACACGATATACCTCGAGAAGTGGGGAAAATCGCACAAAATTGTGCGCATAAAAAATTGGGCGAAATTTTAGTGCAGGTTGACGAAAAATTCCTTTGAAAATTATCAAAATTATTTTCAAAAACCTATTGCATTTTTCCATAGGGTATGATATAATAACATTGTCATAAATTTAACAACCGCGCCAAGCGGAAGGGGATTCCGACCGCAAGGCTAAAAATTTACTGTTTCTGCCGTGAAGGGTGCGCCCGACACAAAAGGATGTACAGCACAACTTTAGTATTACCGTAGCTGTGTCTATATGTACGCTCCCCGGCAGAATCGTCGGGGGGCTTTTGTTTTCCCGAAACGGAGGAATAGATGAACACAAGAGTTGCTTTAATCGGCATTGT
>JAZRGK010000013.1:0-2540 GCA_045644145.1 Candidatus Flemingiibacterium sp. | reverse complement strand
TAAGTCTTAACATAATTTCGCCGAAAGAAACAAACTGGTTTTTCATGGTTTTGTACTCCTTTTATGTTTTTCCGAAACCGGAAATATTTTCACAAATATAGTATAGCATATATTTTTCAGAATTTCAATACTATTTCTGCTCTTTTTTTATTGGTTCTTATGTTTTTTGCTCAAACACGCGGACGGACGGCGAAAGGCAATCACAGCATTTGTGTGAACAAATGCTAATAACGTGATATTGTCGCAAGCGACAGTGATATTGTGAGCTGCGCTCACAGTGATATTATATTCGCCCCTCAAAGCTCGCAATGCTCACACAGTGAGCGTGCGAATATCACTCGGCGTACGCAGAATACAACTGCGAAGCAACAGAACTCGCCGTAGGCGAATATAACTGGCGCACCTGCTGTAGAGCAGGTGCGCCACGGATGCGTTTTTGGGGAATCAATAATAGAAGTTGGCAGTGCAGTTTGTCATGTGGTAGCTGTCAACGACCATGTCGTTGAGTATGATCTCGTCAGAAAGCGCACCGAAGGTTTCCTGCATCTTGACGGTGTTTACAGAGGTTCTTAGATCGGTGAACATATAGGGGGCGTAAGCCTCGTCCTTCCATGCATTCTCGCGAAGCTCGTAACGCTTGATGATGTACCAGCCGTGATCGGTCTCGATAAACTTTATCTCACCAACTGCCATGGAAGCCACCGCGGTCTTTACATCCTCCGCAACAAAGGTGGAAGCGGCGTTGAAGTAGTAGCCGTCCTCGAAATAGAGCATACCCATATCCATTGTGTATTCACCGAGAAGCTCCTCGAAATCCTCGCCTGACGTTATGCGAAGATTAAGATCCTCAGCAAGTGCCTTCTTTTCGGCAACCTCAGCCTCGGTAAGCTCGTATGTCTTGTAGGAGCCTGCTTCCTCATCAAGGATCACCTCGCCGTTTTCATCGCGCACATAATCCTTGTCACTGCGAATAACGATAAACTTCGCACGGTAATAGTTGTCGCTATAGTATTTTGCGATTTCTTCATCACCTGCCGAATCAATGCCGTTTTCACCGTAAAGATAGTCCTGAAGCTTTGCGGCTTTGAGGGAATTGAGCTTCACGGTGCGGAGCATGCTAAGATTTACGCCGTAAGCGGCAAGATAAGAGTTCAGCGCATTCTTGCTTCCAACAGATGAGATAAGCTGATTGATATTATCATCAACCGATGCGATCTCCTCTTTGGTAAGGGTAAGACCGTACTCGTTAAAGAGCTGGAGAGAAACAGCGTTTGTCATGATCCCCGACAGTGCCATTACATCGAAATAATCGCCGTATGTAACACCCTCTGCCATTTCCACTGTCCAATATGCAGGGTTGTCCGTGGTAGTTCCGAGAGTCTGGAGAAAAACGCCCTTGTAAGTACTCATCCAGTAAATAAACTCGTTTTCGTTTACAACAGTATCGCGGAAGGTCACTGCAGAAGCCACCTCTTTGCCGCATCCCGAGATAGAGCACACAAGCATAATAATGGCGGCAAGAAGCGCCGCAAGCCTTGTTTTTGTCATGATATTCTCCTTGTGTAATATTTTAAGTATCATAAAACTAAAATTTATTATACAACATTTCCGAGCTTTTTTCAATAGCAAGTGCGAAAATTTACAATTGGCAGACAAACTGCTGTAAGCGGCAGAAAACGCAAATCAAAAAAATTTTTATTTGTTCACAATTTTGTGGTTGATTTTTAGGAAAAATAGGGTATAATTAGTTTAAAGGGACACGCTCCAAAAATCGGTTGGAGCGGTCAAATATGGTTTTACGGAGGAATATGAAATGAATCTTAAGGGCACAAAGACAGAAGCAAATCTCGCCGCTGCTTTCGCGGGCGAATCCCAGGCACGCAACAAATACACCTACTACGCTTCCAAGGCGAAGAAGGACGGATATGAGCAGATCGCTCAGCTCTTCCTTGAAACCGCCGAGAATGAGAAGGAACACGCAAAGCTTTGGTTCAAGCTTCTTAACGGAGGCATCGGAACCACCGCCGAGAATCTTCTCGATGCGGCTGAGGGCGAGAACTACGAATGGACTGATATGTATTCCCAAATGGCGGCTGACGCACGCGAGGAAGGCTTCGAGCAGATCGCAAAGCTTTTCGAGGGCGTAGCGGCTATTGAAAAGACTCACGAGGAGCGTTACCGCAAGCTGCTTGCAAACGTAGAGGGCGGACTTGTGTTCTCCCGTGACGGCGATATGATCTGGGAGTGCGGCAACTGCGGTCACATCCATATCGGCAAGGAAGCCCCCGAGGTTTGCCCCGTATGCGCGCATCCGAGAGCATATTTCAAAATAAAGGCGACCAACTATTGATTTTTACGTTTCAGGCACATATCCCTCGGCTGCACCGAGGGATATCTTTTTGTATACCAAAACCACGCGTTAGACGCGTGGTTCGGTAAGAATTATATAGTTGAAGATGACAAAAAAACTCCTTTGTTGTATAATAAGAGTGCGGTCTGCCAACTGCACAAGAAATACAACAAAGGAGGTCATTTACGAT
>JAZRGK010000012.1:0-6498 GCA_045644145.1 Candidatus Flemingiibacterium sp. | reverse complement strand
GCTCTGTTTGATAGTAGAGATTGGTAGAGACACCTGCAGTGATAACTGCGTAGCCTTCTTTGCCAATTTCCACGGTCGCACCCTCGGGAATTTCATTGTAAGCGCAGATCTTTGTGATTTTTCCGTTTTCTACGCCGAATTCGCCTATGATCCCGCTTAACACTTCCAATGCGTATCCGGAAACGCCGATTATCTCAACTTTATTCGACAAAGTTGTTTTTTCGCCCTTAGTAAACAGTTTAAAATCAAAAAACATGATTATGATCCTTTCTTTATTTTTGTTTGTCAGTTCAAATATATTATGGCGTTGTCAAGAACGTTAACACGCATGTCGATATCTATTATATCGCCGTTATTTGTAAAGGGAACAGCCTGTCTTTCGCCGTTCTTGTTTAAAATTTCCACAGATTTTACGTCCTTGTCCACGCAGAGAGTGATGCTTTCAAGCTCGTCAAGACCTATATTAAAGAATGCCACAACAAGTGAGCCGTCATCGTGATTTGCGGCTTTAAGGTATACCTCAGCGTCATCGGGGTAATAAACAGGCATGTGACCGCATCTTTTAAGAAGCTTAATAAGCTGATATTTTCTGCTTTCATCAAGGAAAGAGAAGTACTGGTACTGAAGCGGTGTGTTCACGCTGCCGGAGAAGGTAATTACCTTACCGCCAAGGCTGTTTTCAAAGTAAACACTGCCCGGATACAGTGGAACATCGGTCTTACCATCGGGAATATCGCATATCATTGATTCTGCCACAGCTCCATCAAAGGGTACAAGCTCCATCGATCTCGGCGGTACACCGATACGCTTTTTCTCATCGCCGATAAGTTCGATCATAGCCGCCGCACCCTTCCATTCGCGAACACTGACACCCATATACTTGGCAAAACCACGTTTATCCAAAATCTTTGCCGCATCTCCGTCAAGAACCAGCGTGCCTTTAAGCATCGTGAGGATTTCTTCATCGGTGAAAAGATTCGGCATGCTGCCGTCCATAAACACTGCACCGCCCTCTGCCGGTGAGTAATATATAGGAAGCCCCAAACGCTCAAGCGAGCATCTTACCCAGTTGTTGATGGCGCTGGATTCCACGAATTCGTAATCCGGCACCGTGCTTATGGGAGCACGGCAGCCAAGAAAGTGAAGCTTTGGAACCTCTTTTGACAGTGCTTCATAGAATTTGGCATTTTCCGAAAGCTTTTTACGATAAGCCGCACCGGCTTTGGGCTGGTAAGAGGTTGTTTTGGTGATCCAGTGCTTTGCACCCGTTGCCCCCTCGAGGATAGCCCCCGTGTAGTGTGCATGTACCGCAGAAGCGGCGGTGCTGTATCTGTTATGGGGACATGTATCCGATTCATCCAGGAAGTGGTCAACGTGTCCTTGGGCTTTGATAACGCTCATCTGAATGGCGGCGCGCTGGAAAGATGTGGTCAGATAGCGTGCTCCGGGGGCAGTGTATCTGCCGTTGCTGAGGCGTACAATGACAGGATTGCCTTCGCCTGCCAAAATCTTTGCGATCTCTGCCGCACCCTCGGCGGAGTTTCCGCAGGTGCAGTAGCTGCCGGGAAGCTTCGGATTTACGCTGTCGATACCGCGCCTCATAGCCTTTGCAGAGGCGATAAGTGAGTCGATCTGTGTCTTTACAAAGGCATCGGTGATCTTTTTGTTTTTCTCACCCGTACCTTTAACAGCCTCGAAAATTTCCTCACGGGAAAGAGCCTTTCCGTAAGCTTCTTCAAATGCCTTCATATGTAATGGGCAAGCGCAACCTTTGGAAGCTCTTGCACCGATCATTCTGAAGTCGTCGTCTACCATGATAGTGGCAGGCTCGGCGGCGGCAATGACTGCAAAGCTGTGCTCGATATATTCCATAAAGCCTTCATCAAAGGGGCAGGTTATGTATACCTCCTCGCCGTCCGAAAGGTTGGTGTACTGCTGGAAAGGTGCGCGTGAAGAAAGCTTATAACCGTGACCGATACTGCATTGTACAAGAACGCCGCATTCAAGCCCCATTTCTCTAAGGCGATCTCTAAAGAGTATATAATCTTTTATCTGTATTTCAGCTTTGGGGAACGTGGGATTTCCTTCCGGAACAAGCAAGACCATAAAGAGCACCATTGACGAAACACCGGATTCATACTGGTGTTTGATGTCAAGGCAATATTCCTCTAAATGTTCAGTGTCCAGTTTCATAATAGAATAGTTATACATAAAAGCCTCCATATTAACACCCCCATCCGCAGGGGTTATTGTTTAATTTATTATGCAACATCAAACATTTTTATTGTTTTATAGTTGGCTGTTTTTCAATTATAAGCTTTGTGAATACGATGGCTATTAAAATAACACCAACAGAAATGGCTGAAAGTATTTGCTGACCGTAAATCTGCCGTCCAAACACCATATTTCCGTTAGCCTGCACAGTCGACAGGATTTTTCCTCCAACGAGGCTTGCTCCAAAGCCAAATATGCCACCAATGCAGTTTTTTATGGCTATGGCATGCACAATATAATCGCTCTCAACGTAGCTGTATGTAATGTTAAATGAATTAAGGTTTGTTCCTGCAAAGCTGCAAGCATAAAATATACTGTATACAACAATGCACCAAATTCTATCAGGAGTTGCGAAAATATTAAAGAAGAACCCAATTGCAGCAAATACCAAACCAAGACGGAATCCCTTAGCAAAGGATGTCTTGTCCGAATACATCCCTACCGGAGCAGATACAGCAAGTCGTGACAAATTTGCAAACATATTTATAATCTGAATAGTGCCCAGCGACATCAAAAGGTCGTTTGTCTTATAGACACCCAAAAATCCAACTGTAATATATTTTGCCACTTCCCAGAGTATAGCTAATATCACCACATTAACAAATCTTTTGTTGCCTAATGTGCCTGAGAGGATTTCCTTTATGCCGGCAGTATGAGCCTTTTCAACACGTTCATTTTTGATCAGCAGGAAGCTGACAAAATTACAAATGCTGAGCACGATCATTAAAATGGCGATGAACAAAAAGCTGTCGGTAACATTTCCCATTGCTTCATAACGGTCAAATACATAGCCTACCACCAAGGTGAACACTATTCCAAGTGCCAGAGAAATAATTTCTCTGGTTGCCGAATAAATTCCTCTCTTATTTGGGTCAACAAAGGAATTACACCACTTATATATGATAGAGCCAATCAAATACTGTCCCACATATGCTGCCAAAATCGAAACAATTACGATTGCCGTTTTGATTTCTTTTGGCACATTCAAAAACGGTACAAAATAAATCAGAATAAAGAACAGCCTGCCGATAGAGTCAAAGATAAGTACGGTTTTTTTCGTGTTGGTCATCTTATTGACCAGTATAAGCGACAGTAACTGAAATACAAACGCAATAGTAATAAAAGAGGAAATAATTCCTATCAGTGCATCGCTGATACCAATATAAGTCAGCAGCTTGGCGAGAAATGCATCTGCTGCTAAAATTGTTATGAAGTAGTCAAAGGTGCTTTGCGCCTTATATGCGCTTCTTGCTAACTTATAGGTCTTAGAATTGTATTGAGCGTTAATCATCATAACTTTTCCTTATTGAAAAAATGTTGTTTATGATATGATTGCTTGTAAATCGGGCATAAGCCCTATCTACGATTCTTTGTAATCATACTCTTGGAGTTATAATTTCTGAATGGCCTATTCTTGGGCAGGAGAGAACACATCGCTTTCGGGAAGTGTATCTTTTCTTATAGAATAGATGTGCTGACGTTGTGCGTGGTGAGAATAATTGTCGCCACATTCGGGGCGGCAAATATGCTCGGAGAAGCCAGAACCGCAGATCACATAATCTTTTGTTACTTGAATGAATGGGTCTACTATATGGCAAATATCACCGCCAAATGCATACTCGGATTCCCAACGCCAAACGTCACCAACGTATTTCCAATTCTTGCCGTCGGTGGTTTTTGCCATAGCAAGACGGGAACGAGGCGTGTTGCCATCTTTAATTCCGTCGCGAGGCTTGCCGTGTACCCACACCATATAGTAGGTAGTGTCGTTATCTGCATAGATATCCTTGACAAACTGCATTGAGGATGATGCGCAGGGAAGCTCTGGAATTTCAAAATAATGACCCCAAGTTTCGCCTTGATCATAGGATTCGGCACATACTACACAGCCGAAGTAATTCCAAGAGTTGTACATGCGAATGGTGCCGTCAGCGCACTCAAGCACCTTACATTCACCGAAACGCTCAATATCACCGGTAATATCCCATGATTTTGATTTAGCCTCATGCCAGGTTTTGCCGTTATCGTCGGAATAATAGAAGACGCAGAAGACCCAATACTTACCGTAAGCCATTTCCTTGGATGCGTAGGCATCAAAATTCTGAGAGTAGTAGATTCGTCCCGATTTAAACTGCATGATCTTGTCGTTCATGTTGCCTGCACCTGCCTTGGTTGGACCAAGCTCAGAAGAATAGGGGGAATCGCAGATCTTTCCGCCCCGTACCCATGTTTCACCGTCGTCCGAGGATGTTTCGGAGTAAATATATCGCTTGTCGTCTTCCCTCGCATAAGCGATTCTGATAAGATCGCCGCTTGCAAGGCGCATGATGTTGGGATATTTACCTACATTCGCAAATGCCTTGTTTGTGTGCTGCCAGGTTGTGCCGTTGTCGGCAGAGGTAAATCCGCAGTCACCCACATAAATAAGGGAGTTATCGCTCATTTCGTAAACCGAGCCGCCCTCGCGGTATTTGTCGTCGGGAAGCTTATGGTGCACCACATTACGCCAGATAACCCCCTGACCGGACAAAAGGGAAATATCAACATTGTCAACATCCATAGAAATACGCTCAGCTAAAAAGCCTATACGTCCCGGTGAAGTATGATCTATTCCATGGTAAGTGAAAACTTCTTTGCCGTCTACGATAAGCTTAGCATCAAGATCATCAATAGTAATCTTTACATCTATCCATACGTTTTCGACAGCAGGGAAGCCGCGTACCTCTTTATGCTTGATGATCGGAAAATCAATACCGTTGCTTGAATACATGCACCAAGCGTTGATTTTGGGTACATAGCTTACTTTTACATAAGCCTCGGGAGAGTTGTAGCGGAGTAAAAACGATAATCTGGAATCGAGGTTATCTTCCACGTTACTGTACTTGATTCTTGCCGCAAAAGTAACGTTTTTCTCAAACACATGGATGTATGTAAGTGCACCGTTTTCGTCGGCGGAAACGGAAAGCTGGCTGTTTTCGATTTTCCAGAGCTTTGTACCGTCCTCTTCGGTAAAATATCCGTTGTCAGCAAGAAAATCATCGGTATAGCGCACTGGCTTTTTGACATTCACAACAGGACCACGATCGGGTTTTCCGTACATTGTCCGTTTGTCAATAAGTTTCATATAATTATTCCTTTCTTACAAGAAAATAATATTTATTATATTTCGGGTACAGTATACCATAATTGCTCTGATAAGTCAATATAATTCGAGGAAATTATTTAGTAAAAAGTGCTAAAGCCATGCTGCTTCATAACGTAAATATAAAAATATATATGTAACAGCACAATGATTGAACTTATATTCAAGGAGATATCGACAGGAGAAGATTTTGCGGATGCAAGCCTTGACGAAATAGTATATTCCGCGCTCCTTGGTGCGCTTTCGGGCGGTGTATTCGAGGCGGCAGGCAATCCTGTAGGTACATTGTCGGTAGTTGGCGGCGTGGCGAAGGATGCATACAACGCGGCCATTGGTAAGACCGCGGAGCAGTATATGAGGGAGAGGCTGATGGGAACGAAAGCTCCCACATTCATTGACGGTGTAACACAAACCGATATTGACAATTACGTTGATGCGGCATACGAAAATAGCAATGACAAAGCTTACAAAAAATACGCCGCTGTGTCCGACAGACTTGCCGAAGACGTAGGCGACGAAATTGATATAAGCGGATATTCTCACGCGCTTCGGGATAATGATATCCGCCATATAAGAAATTCACATGGTGAGCAAACAAATGAGAAGTATCCCGTAACAAAGGATGATATTAAGCGAATACCCGAAATAGTAGAAAATTACGACAAGGTTTTTGTATCGCAAAAAGGAAGTAAAACCGGAGTCGTATATGTAAAAGTATCATCTGATGGACTTGTATACTATCTTGAACAGGTTACAAGCAGCTACGGTAATGAAAATTTGCTTATTAACAAGCAGATGATAAAAACAGGAATCGGGGATATACCTGATATACCAAGTATTAAGACGGCGATAACAAAAAAACAGAGCGAAACCGAATTTCTGAATGACTTAAAAAAAGTCCAACAGGTGTACGTCCAAGACGTGTCTCGATCTCACTCTAACCCCATTATACCACAATCCCCCGATTCTGTCAATACCTCATCGGAAGATAAGCTTACAGAGGGCATGAGCGAGTATGCTGTGACGGCAATGAGAGAGGGCATGGAGATCGTGGGCGAAGAAAATGCCACGGATTTTGCCAT
>JAZRGK010000011.1:0-42577 GCA_045644145.1 Candidatus Flemingiibacterium sp. | reverse complement strand
CAAGGGGATAGTATATCTTGTACCACGCAAGGCGGATCGCGGACATAACGTAAGCCGCCGCGTGAGCCTTTGGGAACATGTATTTTATCTTCTTGCAAGAGCCGATGTACCAATCGGGTACACCGTGCTCGCGCATTGCCGCCTCGTATTCGGGCTTAAGTCCCTTACCCTTTCTAACGTCCTCCATTATCTTGAACGCCATAGCGTTTTCAAGCCCGTACTGCTGAATAAGCACCAGCATGATACCATCTCTTGTACCTATAACCTGAGAAATGTCGCAAATGCCCTCTTTGATAAGATCCTGCGCGTTTCCGAGCCACACGTCCGTTCCGTGGGTAAGACCGGAGATCTGCATAAGATCGGCGAAGTTTTTGGGCTTCGCGTCGCAGAGCACCGACTGAATGAAGCGTGTACCGAACTCGGGAAGTCCCAGTGTGCCAAGCGGACAGCCTAAATCCTCAGGCGTAACACCCAGAGGATCGGTTGACTCAAAGAGGCGGTACACCGCCTTATCGTTCATCTTAACGTCCATGACCGAGGTATTAGTGTACTTTTCAAGCCACTTATACTTGGTGGGCATATCGTGTCCAAGCTCGTCAAGCTTAAGTATGGTATCGTGGAGATATGTAAAGGCAAAGTGGGTGGTTACGATGTCGGAATTCGGGTCGTCCGCCGGATGCTGTACCGGCGTGAAGTCGTAGACATCGTATTCCCTCGGCACAACGATAATACCGCCGGGATGCTGACCGGTGGTGCGCTTGATTCCAACACAGCTTGCCGCAAGACGCGCCATTTCCGCCTTGCCAAGCTTCTTTTTACGCTCCTCGAGATACTTTATAACATATCCGAATGCGGTCTTTTCCGCAAGAGTACCCAGCGTTCCTGCACGGAACACATTTTCCGAGCCGAACAGTTCTTCGGTGTATTTGTGAACTCTGCCCTGCACCTCGCCGGAGAAATTGAGGTCGATATCGGGGGATTTATCGCCGTAGAAGCCAAGGAAGGTTTCAAAGGGGATATCGTGACCGTCGCCGATAAGCTTTGTGCCGCATTTAGGGCAGTTTTTGTCGGGAAGATCAAAGCCCGAGCCAACGGAGCCGTCGGTGATAAACTCCGAATACCTACATTCGGGGCAATAATAGTGGGGCGGCAGAGGATTAACCTCGGAAATACCCGACATGGATGCAACAAAGGACGATCCAACCGAGCCACGGGAACCAACCAAGTAGCCCTGCTCCTCGCTGTACTGTACAAGCTTCTGGGCGATCATATAAAGAACCGCAAAGCCGTGCTTTATGATGGAAGTAAGCTCCTTGTCAAGTCTGCTTGAAACGATCTCGGGAAGCTCGTCACCGTAAAGGGAGCGCGCTTTGTCCCAACATCTCTGCTGTAATTCTTCCTCCGCGCCCTCAAGATTCGGGGTATAGGTTCCCTCGGGAATTGGGCGCACCACCTCTATCATATCGGCAATAAGGTTGGTGTTGGTGATAACCACTTCTTTTGCGCCCTCCTCGCCGAGATACCAGAATTCCTTCAGCATCTCCTCGGTGGTGCGGAAATAAAGACCGATATCCCGATCCGCGTCCGCAAACTTCTGACCGGCAAGAAGAATCTTTCTCGTTATCTCGTCATCCTTCGCCGCAAAGTGTGCGTCGCATGTAGCGCAGACGGGCTTACCTAGCTTTTTGCCAAGCTCGTAGATTCGCTTATTTATGTTAATAAGCTCTTCCTCGCTCTTAACAAGCTCCTTTTCAAGCATAAAGCCGTTATTGCACAGCGGCTGTATCTCAATATAATCGTAGAAGCTTGCTATTTCCTCGATCTCTTTCTCCGTTTTATTTGAGAGTATCGCCTGATATAATTCGCCCGCCTCGCATGCCGAGCCGATAATAAGCCCCTCTCGACATTCCTCGATAAGGGTTTTCGGGGTGCGCGGCACGCGGCGGTAGTAATTAAGATAGCTCTCGGAGATGATCTTGTAGAGATTCTTAAGACCGATCTTGTTTTTAACAAGAAGTATCTGATGATAGGGCTTTAATTTAAGGGGGTCGGAGCTTTCGCTCATAAGCTGCTGCATCTCGCGAAGATTAGACGCCCCCTCGGCGCGTATCTTCTTAAAGAGGCACACAAGAATCTTAGAAAGCACCTCTGCATCGTCGGATGCACGATGGTGATTGAAGTCGCCAAGCTCAAAATATTCCGCTAAAATATTCAGCTTATGCTTTTTAAGCTCGGGGTTCGCATATCTCGAAAGCGCAACCGTGTCCATGTAGGGGTTATTAAACTCGATACGGAAATCGTTTGCCACCTTTCGTATGAATGACACGTCAAAGGAAGCGTTGTGCGCCACAAGAATACGGTTTCCGGCAAATTCAAGGAATTTTCTTACCGCGCTTTCGTTGTCCGGCGCACCTGCTACCATTTCATCGGTGATACCCGTAAGCTCGGTAATGTTTTCGGGGATATGCTCCCCAGGGTCGGAGAATATGTTGAATCGGTCAATGACCTCGTTATTTTTAAGAAGCACCGCGCCGATCTCCGTAATATGACAGCTATGGGGGGAAAGACCGGTGGTTTCTATATCGAAAACGCAGTATTCCCCATCGAAGGGCGTTGCCATATATTCCTCAAGAGAATCGCCGAACAAAACTCTCGCCGTATCGTCAACGAAATAGTTCTCGATTCCGTAAATAACCTTTATCTCGCCGCCAAGCTTCTCCGCCGCCATCATGGCAAGTGGATACGCCTGCACGTTTCCGTGGTCAGTTATGGCGACCGCCTTGTGTCCCCATTTGTGCGCCATTTTTACAAGGTCGCCCGGCGACATGATCGCATCCATGCTGGACATCTGGGTATGGCAGTGAAGCTCCACGCGCTTCTCCACAGCGGTGTCTTTACGGTATTTCTGGGCTATCTTCGCTACTGCATTCGGCACGATTATAGGCTCATTGTCGAAGGTGTCGATCTTTGCATAGCCCTTTATTGCAACTGTTATGCCATCTTTTATGTTGGTAAGATACGGTTCAAGGGCTTCCTTGGGCTGCGCCATTTTTATGTAGATGGATGAATCCTTGTCCGTCACAGCAAAGGTTAGTATAAGCTTGTCGCCACGGCGTGTTTCCTTGGTTTCAAAGCCGAACACCTCGCCAAGTACCACGATATTCTTCTGGGGTCCCGTAAGGTTTCGTATTGGCGTGGGATTTACGATATCAAAAGGCTCGCCGATCACATATTCGGGAGCGGAAACGTCGAAGATCTTTCCGCCAACAGTGAAAACGTCGTCCGTCTTTTCCAATGTCACCTCGCCGCCGTTGAGGGTTGCAATATGCTCGAAATCCTTATACTTGTCCTCATCGGGATCAGGCGCGGAGTCGTCCGTTATGCGTGCGGCACTTCTCGCCATGTCCTGCTGTTGCAAACGGGCGATCTTCTCCATTTCGGCGATCTGCTCCGCTATTATGGGCATGGGCGCTTCATTATACCCCTGCTCCTGAATGATCTCCACGTTGTACCTGACACCGAACTCGCCGAAGATTATATTTGAGATTATTTCGTTTGTTCCGGCGGCATAAAGAAGCTCGATTCCGCCGTTGTTGAAGGAAAGCCGTACGGTAAGCTTGTCCCCGTCCGCAGCATAGTCGTATTCGTTAAAAAAGCCTCTTGACACCGCGCCGATACGGTTAAGCTCCAGCATGACCTCGGGAATATACGAAAGATTCCACAGCGAGGCATCGTATTTCGGAAGTATGCGAACTATAGCAAGATCATATGCGGCGCGGAGCTTCTCCTCGATCTCGTAGAGGGTGCTTTTCTTTATTATTTCGGGGAAGCTTGCTGTAACCTCCACCACGCGTCTTTCTCTGTCAATGCGCGGCAAAATCTCCGAAGCCATGTCGAGGACACGGCGCTCGGAGTTTGTCTGTTCGTATTTAGCGAATAGCTTTTCAAATTTGTTCATCTATTTCACCAACGAATTTCGTCACATCAAATTTATCTCGTCCCGTAAAACTTCAAGTATGCGCTCCTCGGGATATTTTCCGGTAATAACGCCTTTTTTAAAGAGTAACACCTCACCGACACCGCCTGCGATGCCGATATCCGCTTCCCTCGCCTCACCGGGGCCGTTTACCGCGCATCCCATGAGGGCTACCTTGATCTTTTTCGAGGGATGAAGGGTGGGCAGTATATCTTCCTCGAATTTTCTCACAAGCTCAATAAGATTTATCTTTGTTCTTCCGCAGGTTGGGCAGGAAACAACTTCCACAAGGGATGCCCCCCCAAGGCCGAGGGCAGAAAGCAGTGCTTTTCCCTCTTTTACCTCAAGAAGCGGATCAGCCGTCAGCGAAACTCTTATGGTGTCGCCGATTCCGTCGCAAAGCAGAGAGCCGATTCCCACCGCGGACTTTAATGTGCCCATATGTGCACTGCCAGCTTCCGTAACGCCTATGTGGAGCGGATAATCGAAGCTATCACGTAAGATTCGGTTGGCGTTTATCATGGTGCGCACATCCGAGGATTTTATGGAAACTACAATATCATAAAAATTCAATTCTTCAAGTATACGGACATGCTCTAAGGCGCTTTCCGCAAGGGCTTCGGCGGTGGGAGCACCGTATTTATTAAGTATTTCTTTCTTAAGCGAGCCGCCGTTTACGCCGATTCGGATGGGTATACCGCCATCACGGCATGCCGCAACAACTTCGGCGACCTTGTAGCGCTCACCGATGTTGCCGGGGTTTATGCGTATCTTGTCAACACCCGACGCGGCACAGGCAAGGGCTATCTTATAGTCAAAATGTATGTCTGCCACGATCGGCACGGAAACACCGGATTTTTTTAACTTTAATATGGTATCAGCCGCCTCTATATCCGGTACAGCAAGCCTTACGATATCGCATCCTGCCGCCCAAAGTGCATCCACCTGCGCCTTTACGGCATCATAGTCGTGGGTATCAACATTTGTCATGGACTGCACCGTTATAGCTGCCCCACCGCCTACTATGGTATTTCCAACACTGACACGTCTTGTTATCTTCTGCATACCGATTTCTCCGATTCTCCGTATATTTTTCTGCCTTTAAGCAAAAAGCCCAATTATATCCTTGAAGGTAATGACGATCATAAATAAAAGAAGCAGCACGATTCCTGCAAAATGGATATATCCCTCTATCTCCGGCTTAAGGGGCTTTCTTCTTATAAGCTCCACGATCTGGAAAAGTAAACGTCCCCCGTCCAGCGCCGGAAGCGGAAGAAGATTGAATACACCAAGATTCATGGTGATCGCCACCGTTAAGAAAAGAAAGCTTCCGAACCCATTCTGAGCCGCATCGCTGACAGCGGATGTCACTCCAACAGGGCCTGAAACATGCTCAATGCCGTATCTGCCGGTAACAAGGTCTATAAGGGATTCCCACACCATTTTCACAACGGAAACCGAACGAAAGAAGGTGTGACGCGCCACATTCACGAAATTTTTGGATTCACGAACCGTTGAAAAGTCCGCAGCACCGAATTCGATTCCCTCGGATATCTCCGTGGGGAAAACAACGTCTGAAAGCTTGATTTTTTCGCCGTTTCGTATTACCACAAGATCAATAGGCTCTGTGGCATCATGCATGATCTCATAGGATAGATCGCCTGCCACATTAACTCTGTCGCCGCCTATTTTTATAATAGTATCGCCAACCATAAGTCCGGACTGCTCCGTAAGCGCCCCATCCGCGAAGCTGTGAACGGTGGTGCTTCCAAGCCCCTGCGACATGGCGACTACCACGGCCATAAGAATGAAGCCTGTCACAAGATTCATAAATGCACCTGCGGCGGTTATTATCATCCTCTGCCATACGGGTTTATTGGAAAATCCGTCGGGGTCATAGCTGCTCTCATCCTCGCCTACCATTGACACATATCCGCCGATGGGAAAGAGCTTGACGGAATACTGAGTCAAGGTCTTTTTTGAGCGCCATGAAAAGAGCTTCGGGCCCATACCAAGTGAAAACTCGTTTATGGGCACGGAAAATATCCGCGCCGCGGTATAATGCCCAAGCTCATGGAGTAATATGAGCACCGAAAGCATGAGCACAGTCAATATGATATGCCAAATATTCATCTTGATTTGACTCCGTTTATAATATTTTCGGCTGTACGGCGTGCTTCGTCCGCCGCCGACTGTATGTCGTCAAGCGAAGGATTTGAAATGTTCTTCATCCGTGTGAGGGCTTCTGCGGTCACCTCAGAAATATCTAAAAATCCTATCTTTCCGGAAATGAACGCTTCAACAGCCGCTTCGTCCGCCGCAACAAGCGCCGCCGGCATTATGCCCCCCGCCTTTATACAGTCATACGCAAGCTTAAGAAGGGGGAACGCTTCAAAGTCCGGCGTAAAGAAGGTAAGCTTCCCTATTTTCGTAAGGTCAAGCCGCTCCATAAGTCCCGGAACACGCTTTGGATATGTCATAGCGTACTGTGCGCAAAGTCGCATATCCGGAACGGAAAGCTGTGCCAAAATGGCATTATCAGTATATTCCACCATGGAATGTATTATACTCTCCCGGTGAATGACCACCTCAACCGTTTCCGGTAAAACGTCAAAAAGATGAACCGCTTCGATAACTTCAAAGCCCTTGTTCATCAGTGTAGCCGAATCTATAGTTATCTTTTTGCCCATTTTCCAAGTGGGGTGAGCAAGCGCTCTTTCGGGGGTGATACCTGCCATTTCATCCCATGTCACGCCAAAGAAGGGGCCGCCTGATGCCGTAAGAAGTATGCGGCTTATCTCAGCATTATTTCGTCCCTCAAGGCACTGGAAGATGGCGGAATGTTCGCTGTCAACGGGGATTATGTGTCCGCCGTTTTCCCTCAGTACACGCTTCACTGTGTCGCCTGCCATAACGATACTTTCCTTGTTGGCAAGTCCCACGGTCTTACCTGCCTTAAGAGAGGCAAGGGTTGGTTCAAGCCCCATACTGCCGCCCACGGAGTTGAAGACCACGTCCGACGCCTCGGATGCCGCCGCTTCAAGGAGCGCGCTGTGACCGCCGTACACCTTTATATCTGTATCGGCAAGCTTTATTTTAAGCTCGCCTGCCGCAGCCTCGTTTTCCATAACACAGACACGGGGCGAGAGCTGTCTTGCCTGGGCTTCCATCGTCTTAACATCGGAAAACGCCGCAAGGGTATCCACCTTGACCGCAAGATCAAGTGCCACGTCTACGGTCTGCTGTCCCACCGAGCCGGTGGAGCCAAGTATAGTAATAGTTTTATCTATCATATCAATTACCGAATCCTTTGTCGCTTATCTGAAAAGAGAGAATATAGCAGGATGTGAGCAGATCATCATAAGGAAGGGTGCGATAGCTAAGATGGAATCAAATCTGTCCATAACACCGCCGTGCCCCGGAAAAAGCTTGCCGTAATCCTTGATTCCGTACTGCCTTTTTATAAGGGAAGCGATAAGGTCGCCGAATATAGAAATAACGGCAATAACAACGCCCGTCAAGGCAAGCGAAATATAGTTGGGCTCGGCAACCTCCATGCATCCTACAAGCAGTCCGAACAGCGCGAAGAATACGCCGCCGAACAGCACGCCGCCGATAGCTCCCTCAACGGTCTTCTTGGGGCTGACATCTGGTATAAGCTTGTGCTTACCGAAAGCCCTGCCGCAGAAATATCCTGCCGCATCGGGTATCCACGCGCCGATGAATACGAGCATAAAGAGATAGAAGCCAAGATCGCTTTCGCCAAGTTTTACGTCACGGAGAAGTATCATAGCGGAAAATCCAGAGGTTATATACATTGCGGTGATGGCGCAAAGCGCCATGTCACTGATACCTTTTGTGCCCTTTGAAACTACCGCAAGGCATATAAGATAGAACATATACACGAACGATACCGCCGCAAATACAGCGAGAAAATACGATGTACGTTCAAGCGCCAGCACCACATATCTTGTGGCAAACGGTACGATTCCCACAAAAATTACGGACGGGATCGCAACACTTAGTTTCTTCCTTAAACCAAGGCATCCAAGCATCTCAAATTCGCCCACTGCCGCAAAAAGTCCAACAACAAAAGGCAGAACCAACGTATGCGAAAACATCAGCACCACTAAAACCACGGGAATTCCCACGATGGCGGTAATAACGCGCTGTTTCATAATCTTCCTCCGTAAATTTTGTCACACAACTCCGCCGAAACGGCGTGTGCGCGAGTAATATGCATCAACAGCAAGGTCAACGTCCTTTTCGCCGAAATCCGGCCACAAGGTATCTGTAAAGTGGAATTCGGAATAAACCGACTGCCATGTAAGGAAATTAGACAGCCTTAGTTCCCCTGCGGAACGAACAATAAGGTCCGGGTCAGCCTGACCTGCGGTGTAAAGCGCACTTTCAATAAGCTCCTCGGTAAATTCCGTCACACCTGCCGACGAAAGTCTGTTTACAGCCCTTACTATCTCGTCCCTGCCGCCGTAGTTTACGGCAATGTTAAGTTTGTATCGGTTATTCTCCGATTCGCGCTCAATACGCTCCATAAGCGCACGCACATCGGGTGCAAAGGGCTCTTTATCTCCAAGAAATGTGACGCGCATATTACGCTCGGTCATCTCTCGTATGCCCTGCTTCAGATATGAAGCAAACAGCGTCATTATCGCCTTAACCTCATGTGGGGGGCGCTTCCAATTCTCGGTGGAAAAGGCATAGATGGTAACGGTATCAATACCGCCTGCAAAGCAGTATTCCGCCACACGCATAAATGTCTTTGCGCCCTCGGCGTGTCCAGCTTCTCTTGGAAGCCCCCGTTTCTTTGCCCACCTTCCGTTTCCGTCCATGATGAACGCTATATGGGACAAGTGCTTTTTCTTGCTGTTTTCGTCGTGAGTGAACATTAAATCCTCCGAATGTTAATAACTTGGCGCACAAAAAGCGGGAGATGCCACTATTCCCACGGCATCTCCCAAAGCTGCGGACTCAGATCTCCATGAGCTCCTTATTCTTGCGTGCGGTAACCTCGTCGATAACCTTAATATACTTATCGGTAAGATCCTGTACGGACTTATCGGAAGCCTTTAATTCATCCTCAGTCATTTCGCCGTCCTTTTTCATCTTCTTAGCGGCGTCATTTGCGTCGCGGCGGATATTTCTCACTGCTACCTTAGCTTCGTCGCCCATCTTAGCAACCTTCTTGGTAAGCTCTTTTCTTCTCTCCTCAGTAAGCTGGGGGAAGGAAATGCGGAGCGTCTTACCGTCGTTTACAGGGGTGATACCGAGATCGGAAGCAAGGATCGCCTTCTCCATATTCTTAAGGGTAGTAGCATCCCAAGGTGTGATAACGATGGTGCGCGCGTCGGTAACCTTTACCTCTGCCATCTGATTTAATTTTGTAGGAGCACCGTAATAATCAACCTCGATCTTGTCAAGAAGACCGGGATTAGCTCTGCCTGCCCTGATATCAGCAAGCTGGGATTCGTAAGAAGCAATAGATTTCTGCATTTTTTCTTCAAAAGCTTTGCAGTCAAGTTTCATGGTAGTATTCCTTTCTTGTATGTGTAGTTATGGTTACAAAATCATTCATTGTGCACTGTATAGATCGGCGTCCCCGTCAGTCGTCAACGACTATAGTGCCCTCTACCTCGCCGATAATGGCTCTGTAGATATTTTCCGGCTCTTTAAGCTCAAATACGAAGGTCTTTATGTGATTTTCGTTACCGAAGGATGCCGCAGTGGAATCCATAGCCTTCAGATCCTTGGCGAGGATCTCCTTGTAAGAGACTTCTTCGTATCGTGTAGCCTTGGGATCTTTCTTCGGGTCAGCGGTATAAACACCGTCAATGTTCTTACCCATAAGTATTACATCTGCACCGATCTCCGCCGCACGGACAGCCGCCGCAGTATCGGTAGAAATAAACGGAATTCCAAGTCCGCCGCCGAGAATAACCACTCTGCCCTTTTCAAGGTGAGCTACGGCGCGGTTGCGGATATATGGCTCAGCATACTGCTTCATTTCCACAGCGGTAAGCACTCTTGTGTCTATCCCGTTCTGTTCGAAGAAATCCTGAAGTCCCAGTGCGTTGATGGTGGTTGCAAGCATACCCATATGGTCGGCTCTGGTTCTGTCCATGTTAGTGCCCTGACGTCCGCGCCAGATATTGCCTGCCCCAACGATAATACAGATCTGACATCCGATCTCAACACAGCGCTTAACTACTTTGGCAACGCGGTCAAGCATATCGTAGTCGAGTATGGGATGCTCACCATTTTCGGCAAGCGCGCGGCGTTTTTCTTCCGAGGGAGCAAGTGCCTCGCCGGAAAGCTTCAAAAGGACACGTTTAAATTTAGGTTCAATCTTTTCGCTCATAATAATGACCAACCCTTTCTGATTAGCTATGCCTGAAAATTCATTTTCAGTATGTCACCATCTATAATATTTTCAAGTAAAATGACCTTCTATAATATTGTAACCTATTTTGCGCCGTTTGTAAAGAGGAAAACAAAAAATTCAGATTAAATTTGCAATTTTTGGCGTGTTTCGGACAAACTTCCGTCAAGAATTGCATAATTACACAAAAATCCTGTCATAAAGCTCCTTTGCGGTGGTCAGCGGAAAGCCTTATGACAGGATTTCATTAAATTACAGGATTATTTGCCCTGAGTGAGCTTAGCAACCTCAGCCGCGAGGTCGTCCTCTCTCTTTTCAAGGCCTTCGCCCTTTTCGTACTTAACGAAGCTTACAATCTTGATGCCCTTGTTAACAGAAGCAACATACTTAGCAACAGACATGGAGTCATCCTTAACATAAGCCTGCTCTGCAAGACAGTTGTTCTCGTAGTACTTGCCGAGCTTACCCATTACGATGCCTTCCTTAACCTTGTCAGGCTTGCCTGCCATCTTAGGATCGTTAGCCATCTGATTGAGAAGAACTTCCTTCTCCTCATCAAGTGCAGACTGGGGAACGTCTTCCTTGTTTGCATAGGTAGCGTTCATAGCTGCAGCCTGGAGAGCTACGTTGTGTGCGCACTCAACGAATGCAGCATCATCGGATGCAACACCGTCAAGATCAAACTTAACGATAACGCCGATAGCACCGCCGCCGTGTACATAAGAGGAAACAGCGCCCTCAACGATTACGAAACGACGGATAGTGAGCTTTTCGCCGATAATGAAGATCTGCTCCTTGAGAGCTGCATCAACAGTATCATCCTTGCCCTCGAGCTTGCACGCCATAAGAGCGTCAACGTCAGCGGGCTTGTTTACAAGAATGGTTTCGAGAAGCTGGTCAACGAATGCCTGGAACTTTTCGTTCTTAGCAACGAAGTCAGACTCGGAGTTAACCTCGATCATAGCTGCAAGGTCACCCTTGTGCATGATCTTTACGATACCCTCAGCAGCGATTCTGTCTGCCTTCTTAGCAGCCACAGCAAGTCCGCGCTCACGCAGAACCTTGATAGCCTCGTCGATATTGCCGTCAGCCTCAACGAGTGCCTTCTTGCACTCCATCATACCGCATCCGGTCTTAGCGCGGAGAGCGGCAACGTCTTTTGCGGAAATATTAGCCATTTTTAATTACTTCCTTTCTAGTATGAAAAACGCCCCGTTTTTCATACTACTTCCTTTCGTTTAATTTGTAAGCCGAAATTATTCAGCGTCTGCAGCAGCTTCCTCAGCCTCAGCCTCACCGTCGGTGAGCTGCTCACCCTGTCTGCCCTCGAGAAGAGCATCAGCGATTACAGAAGAGATAAGCTTGATAGCGCGGATAGCGTCGTCGTTGCCGGGGATGATGTAATCAGCATCGTCGGGATCGCAGTTGGTGTCAACGATAGCGATTACCGGAATGCCGAGCTTCTTAGCCTCGAGAACAGCGATGTGCTCCTTGCGGGGGTCTACGATGAACACTGCATCGGGAAGTCTTTCCATGGTCTTGATACCGCCGTAGTTGCGCTCAAGATCATTCATTTCCTTGAGAAGACCTGCAACTTCCTTCTTGGGAAGGAGATCGAAAGTGCCGTCTTCCTGCATCTTTTCAAGAGCGATAAGACGGATGATGGAACGCTTGATGGTCTTGAAGTTGGTGAGCATACCGCCGGGCCATCTCTCGTTTACATAGTACATTCCTGCACGCTCTGCCTCTTCCTTGATAGCGTCAGCAGCCTGCTTCTTTGTACCAACGAAAAGAACAGTACCCTTCTCAGTGGAAAGGTCACGAACGAAAGCATAAGCCTCGTCGAACTTCTTAACGGTCTTCTGAAGGTCGATAATGTAGATACCGTTTCTCTCAGTGAAGATGTACTCAGCCATCTTGGGGTTCCATCTTCTGGTGTGGTGACCGAAGTGTACACCTGCTTCCAGAAGCTGCTTAATGGTAATAACAGACATTTTTATGTCCTCCTTTAGTTTTTTCCACCACCTCCGCATATTCGGGAAACCTCGCTTAACAAGGAACTTCCGACCTCACGGGGTGTGTGTTATCACGGCTGTATTTTTTCGCCAATGCCGCCGCAAGTCATTGACCGACATATTATATCACACAATTATATAAATTGCAATAGTGTTTACAAAATATTTACTTTTTCAAGAAAGGGAACGCGGACGCTTTCTGGCACATCGCCTGTTGCGATGTGCTTGAAAGCGCGTCCTCTCGCCCCCCCTTAACACTCACACCGATCCTTGCCGCATTTTCTCGGGATCACTTCGGCGCGGCGGACTAAGATAACATCGTCGCCGATTTTTTCTATGTCGCACCACAGAACCCTTACGGGATCGCATTTTGAGAGAGAGAAGAGCTTGCCCTCCGAGGGGATGATAATTGAAACGATCCTGCCGCAATCGAGGTCAATTTCGATATCCGACACAAAGCCGATGCGCCTGCCGTCGCAGACGTTTACTACCTCTTTATTTTTAAGCTCGCATAGACTAACTATGCACATAAAAATCACCTCTGCGCATTATATGCACAGAGGTGACGAAAAATAACATGGACTACTTGGCTTCCGCCAAAACGAAGCGTGACGCAACCTCGTCGAAACGGGAGTGCTCCACCATGCGGAAAAGCTTCGCCGTCACATCAACGAAATTTTCGAAGCTGTCGCCGTGAACGGCGAGATACGCCTCGTAAACGTAGCGGTGAAGCGCGCGAACAGCAATAAGCGCCGCAAGCTCGTGGGAAATGTCCGAGTCAGCGAAGGTCCGCGGAAACGCCTTGTAGAAGAGATGATTTGCAAGAAGCTTCTCCGTGTACACTTCCCTCTTTTTTTCGTCGGAATCCGCGAAACGGGCAATACCTGAGCCATCGGCATAGTACGCCGTACATTCATCGGAAAGCTCGGCAAGGGAGTCGCTTGTGCGGCACAGCTTTTCAAACAATAGCGCGGTACGCTCTGCCGGCATAATATAATACGGAAGCTTCGCACCAAGGGTGTCCGCAAGCTTTTCTATGCGCCCGTCGATTTCAAGATCGCGGTAGGACATTACTTCAAATGCAGTCTGCCTTGTTTTCGTATACTCGCTTTCGTCAATAGCCGCCGCGACAGGCGTGTCAAAATGCTCATCGAAAATTTCCTGCTCTCCGCTTAAAATGGAAAGCGGCTCGGTGTCGCGCCACAGAAGCTCTAAGGTTGCCTCGCAGGCGTTTGATGTGCAGCACTCATGTGTAGGAAGCACGCGCACGCATCTGGGATAACGCCGACAGATCTCAGGGATCGCCCCCTCACCACATTCGCGGTGAAGCATGCAAAGCCCTTCCTCGTTCTGAATGGGGCACATTCCAAGCCAATTGTAGGAGATAAGCGCGTATCTTTCCGCCGTGGGAGCAGGATTTGTGGCAGGACGAAAGGCTACATCAAGTCTGCGGCGAAGCTCGGGGGAGCAGTCAGTGCCCATAACGCGGAAATATTCATCCTGGGACAGAGCGATTCCCCAACCGTGACAGCATGTAGCGCGGCAGTCGCCGCACTTGCAGGCAAACTCGGGGTAATATTCGGGATAGGTAAATGTATGGCGGTATGACATATGCTTTTTTATAATCTTAGCTTTTGCACAGCAAAAGCTTCCTTTCTACGCGATACCTTGTATCGCGTGGGAATTGTGGGTGGTTTGCGCAGCAAAACCTTTCACGGAGTGAAAGGTAAGCCACAAAACCCGGTCTGAAAATTTATTTTCAGACTTTTTCCTTTTATTTCAATTTAATTTCTTTTTATAACATTACTCTCTTTTTTTACCATTTTATTATAACACACAGGGCACACGCCGTGCAATATAAAATATATGAAAAATTACAGCGTAAAAAACAGAGATTTTTTGTGTGTTTTTGTGATATTGCCGCCGTTTTTACTTCCCTTTATAAAATATGATACAATAGCCGCAGTTAAGCTGTACCTAAACATCGACAATTCGACGATTTTTGCCGAAATAAGAATTTTTTAACACTTCCCTCTTGCATTTTTATCTGCAATATGGTACAATAATCCCATATTGTGCAGGATTAACTGCTTTTAAATCAAAAAATTTGCAATTTCAAAAACAAAAAATTGCAAAACATACTAAGGAGCAATCTATGAACTACCTTTCCCTTACCAAGGATGAGCTTGCGCATCAGAAGAACGCACTGAGCGCCGAATACGAAAAAATAAAGGCGAGCGGACTTTCCCTCGACATGTCCCGTGGAAAGCCCTGCAAGGAACAGCTTGATATAACCGAGGGACTTCTTACATCCATTTCTGAAAACAACGACTGCTTCAGCGCCGCAGGCGTTGACTGCCGCAACTACGGTATCCTCGACGGACTTCCCGAGGCAAAGAAGCTCTTTTCCGATCTTCTTTCCATCCCCGAAAAGAATCTCATCGTGGCAGGAAACTCCAGCCTTAATTTGATGTACGACACCCTGGCTCGCGCTATGCTCTACACTCCAGTAGGCGGCGACAAGCCCTGGTGCAAGCTTGACAAAGTTAAGTTCCTCTGCCCCTGCCCCGGCTACGACCGTCACTTTGCGGTAACCGAATCCCTCGGCTTCGAGCTTATTCCCGTTACCATGACCGCCCACGGTCCCAATATGGACGAGGTTGAGGCGCTCATCAAGGACGAAGCCGTTAAGGGTATCTGGTGCGTACCGAAATACTCCAACCCCGAGGGTATTACCTACAGCGACGATACCGTGCGCCGTCTTGCGGCTATTAAGCCTGCGGCGAAGGATTTCCACATCATGTGGGATAACGCTTACTGCGTTCACGACATCTACTCCGAGAGCGACAAGCTTCTCGACATTTTCGCGGAAGCGGCTAAGCACGGAAACGAGGATATGATTTTCGAGTTTGCTTCTACTTCCAAGATCACCTACCCCGGTGCAGGTGTTGCGGTAATGGCGGCAAGCGAAGCCAACATTGCGGCAGTAAAGAAGGTAATGACCGTGCAGACCATCGGTCACGACAAATTGAACATGCTCCGTCATGTGAAATTCTTCCGCGACGCTGATGGTATTCTCGAGCACATGAAGCTCCACGCGAGCATTCTCCGTCCCAAGTTTGAGATCGTCCTTGATGCGTTCAAGGCAGAGCTTGAGGGTGTCGCGGAATGGACCGAGCCTCGCGGCGGATACTTCATCAGCCTGAACGTGCCCGACGGATGCGCTAAGCGCGTGTTTAACCTTTGCAAAGAAGCAGGACTCACGCTTACAAACGTTGGAGCTACCTTCCCCTACGGAAACGATCCCCGTGACCGCAATCTCCGTATTGCCCCCACCTTCCCGAAGAATGACGACCTTAAGAAAGCCTGCGATGTGCTTTGCCTCTGCGTAAAGCTTGCGGCTATCGAAAAGGCGCTTGGGTGATTCACAAAAAACACAAAAATCCCTCGACAAATTATGCTTGTCGGGGGATTTGCTATATAGTTTAAGAAATCACATCGTTACTCACTGCAATTTCTTGATATGATCATAATACCATCACACGGGATTATCATAAATATACTGTCTTATTGCCTCATAGTCCTCACTTCCACGGATAATATGCTCACTGTAGGAACGTTGAAAAATTGTTGCTTCCTATTTCCTTACCGCAAAATCGTTTAAACGTAGAAATAATGTGCGGTAACATCGCGTTTGTAGGGGACGGCGCCCTCGACGTCCCATCCACGCATTTAACAAACTTGTCTGGATCAAGCAATATAATAGCATGAATATGGTCAGGCATTATGACGTATTGGTGAATTTTTACACCCGGTATATTTTGGCTTGACAACAGATTGTTTTGCACAATTTCACCCATGTGTGTCAAACGTATGTATGGGTGTGAGGGGACGATTGGGACGTCGTGGGCGCCGTCCCCTACAGGTGAAACGCCTTTAGGTGCGCAAATTTCTGATAGGATAGCTTTCCGTTCCTTAGTACATATTGTTACAAAATATACGTCTTTCTTGCTGTAATCATAGGTTTCAAGACGCAGCTTTTTTCTGTCGGCAAATTGTTTCATGTTTTCTCACTTATATCAAACCGTATCAGCAAACCCCATTCCCTCACACAAGCGCCGCAAGGATATCCCCGTCCGGCTCAGCGGTGCTTTCGTCGGTCTGTATGGTGCGCGACGCGAGAAGCGTACCTATCTTTACCGCTTCATAAAGAGGCATGCCCCTTGAAAGCCCGACCACCGTTCCCGAAAGGAACGCATCTCCGGCTCCAGTGGAATCCACAAGCTTTGTGGGAATAGCGGGACAGCATCCGCCATCTCCGGTGTTTCCGTCAAAATATACCGCTCCCTTTTCACCCATTGTGATAACCATTGAACGGCATCCCACATGGGAGAAATTCTCTTTAAGCACCATAAGCATCTCCGCTGCCGTATGGGACGATAGATCTAGATCAAAGAGCCTGCCTGCTTCCGATTCGTTACAGATAAAGCAGTCAAGTGCCGCTATGAGATCACGGCGCGACAGTATAACGCTCATGTTGCCTACCACCGTGTACACCGGCTTCTTATACTTCCCTGCAAGTCCGATAACGTACTCGGAAAGCTCCGCTGAGGTGTCGATCTCGATAACAATGTTATCGCAGTCGCGGATAAGCTCCTCGCCGCGCTCACGCATAAGCGCCTCTAAAGCATCTACGCTTGGCGGACAGGATATCTCACCTGCAACATCCCCATTCTCGTCTAAAATCACCATCCATGTGCCTATTCCGCTGTCAGGTACAGTCATCATAGCCGACGTATCAACGCCTCGCCGACTTAGCCTTTTAACAACATCGTTTCCGAGAGCGCTGTCCTCGGTCAGCGAAGCAAAACGCACGGGCGCGCCGCATCCTGCAATATTTTCCGCCACGTTTCTGGACACGCCCCCGTGAATAAAACGAACGCTTCCGAGATTTCTGCCGCGAGGGTTATATCTCCCCTTTGGAAAACCTTTAATATCTACAAAAACAAATCCTATTACAAGTGTTCCTGCCATCTTATGCTCCTTATATTCTCGCCACGCCGCTTTTTCTTGCGGCTTCGGCAACAGCCGCTGCTACCGTGCGTCCGATGCGCTCATCAAATGCCTGCGGAAGTATGTAGTCGGCGTTAAGCTCCGCATCAGACACAAGTCCTGCAATAGCGTAGGACGCCGCCATCTTCATGTCATCGTTGATATCGGAAGCGCGAACGTCAAGCGCGCCGCGGAATATGCCGGGGAACGCAAGCACGTTGTTTATCTGGTTCGGGTAATCCGAGCGTCCCGTTCCAACGATCGCCGCACCGCCTGCCTTTGCTTCGTCCGGCATGATCTCGGGGGTGGGGTTTGCCATGGGGAACACGATGGAATCCTTTGCCATGGAAGCTACCATCTCGCGCGAAACAATGCCGGGAGCGGATACGCCAATAAACACGTCAGCGCCTGCCATTGCATCCGCAAGCGTACCGCGTATATGATTTTTGTTGGTTATCTTTGCAAGCTCCGCATGAGCCTCGCTGAGGGTTTCATCGCCCTCACAGATTATGCCGAAGCGGTCAACCATTGTAAGGTCGGTAACTCCAAGCTTCAGAAGATGCATGCCGATAGCCGTACCGGCACTGCCTGCTCCGTTTATAACCACGCGAACGCTGCTTATATCTTTTTTTACCACCTTGAGGGCGTTAAGAAGCGCGGCGGCAACTACTATAGCCGTACCGTGCTGATCATCGTGGAAAACGGGGATATCACAGATCTCTTTAAGCCGTCTTTCCACCTCAAAGCATCTGGGAGCGGCAATATCCTCAAGATTGATTCCGCCAAAGCTGCCGGAAAGCAAATATATGGTGCGCACAAGCTCGTCCACATCCTTGGTCTTTATGCAGAGCGGAAAAGCATCAACATCCGCGAATTCCTTGAACAGTGCGCACTTTCCTTCCATTACGGGCATACCTGCCTCAGGGCCGATATCTCCAAGCCCAAGCACCGCCGAGCCGTCCGTAATAACGGCAACAAGATTGTGACGGCGTGTAAGCTCGTAGGATTTGTTTATATTTTTTTGTATCTCAAGACAAGGCTCTGCCACGCCGGGGGTATAAGCAAGGGACAACTGTTCCCTATTCTTTACCTCTGTACGGGAGATGACCTCTATCTTACCCTTCCATTCACCGTGTTTTTTAAGCGACTCTTTTCTTAAATCCATAACAGTTACCTCATAAGAATAAATCTTTTTTAATTATATCATACTTCCCCTTCAAATTCAATAGATTTCCCCAAAAAAGGCACAGAGCGAAGCCGCTGTGCCGCGAGTGAAGCATATTCCGCCCCTATCGCACATGAACATATCGGTCAGCATAGCCGAATGGTTGCGACGAGCGATAGGCGAAGTCCGCACAAGCGGTGGCAAGCGTCAAAAATTCCGCCCTATCCCTTGACATATCAGAATAAATATGCGATAATAATATACACACAAAAATCAGGAGAAAATCAAAATGACACAAACATACGAATACGTCGCTACTTGCCTTTTCGGACTCGAAGCGCTTCTCGGCGAGGAGATCGAAGCCCTCGGCTATGAGCGCACCGAAACCATCGACGGCAGAGTTACATTTAAAGGCGACATGGCAGCAATCGCACGCTGTAACATAAACCTGCGATTCGCCGAAAGACTTTATATAAAAATGGGAAGCTTCAAGGCTTCCACCTTCGCCGAGCTTTTCGACGGCACAAACGCCCTTCCTTGGGAAAATTGGATAGCCGAGGACGACATGTTCCCCGTTAAGGGGCACAGCATAAAAAGCGCGCTCACAAGTCTTCCTGACTGCCAGAGCATCGTAAAAAAAGCCATTGTCAACCGACTTTCTTCCGAATACGGAATTTCGTGGTTCAAGGAAGAGGGAGTAAAATATCAGGTGGAGTTCTTCATTTTAAAGGATGTGGCAACGCTGATGATCGACACCTCGGGTACACCGCTCCATAAGCGCGGATATCGTCCTGCGGCAGGCGCCGCCCCGCTAAGAGAAACTCTCGCCGCCGCTATGGTCAAGCTTTCACGTCCCCGTGACGAGGTTCTATTGTGGGATACCTTCTGCGGCTCGGGAACTATCGCCATCGAAGCCGCCATGATGATGACGGGCACTGCTCCCGGTCTTGGCAGAAGCTTCGCCGCCGAGGAGTTTTACGATATTCCCGAAAAGATATGGTCTGACGCGAGAGCCGAGGCTGAAAGCTTTAAGCGCGCCACGGATTTCGAGGTCTACGCAAGCGATATCGACCCCAAGATGGTGGACCTTGCAAGAGCCAACATCCGCCGCGCCGATATGGGGGCGCACATAAAATGCTTCGTAAGGGATGCAACTCAGATAGTCAAAGCCGAACGCCGCGCCACCATCGTATGCAATCCCCCCTACGGTGAGCGCCTTTCCGATATGTCCGAGGTGGAAGCCCTCTACCGCGGTATGGGCAAATGCTTCGCAAAGCTCGCCCCGTGGCAGATATATATTCTCACATCCGTACCCGATTTCGAGAGAATGTACGGAAAACGCGCCGATAAAGTGCGTACCCTCTACAACGGCATGATAAAATGCGGATTTTTCCAGTATTTTAAGAACAAATAAAAGCAAGACCGCACGGATTTTAAACGTCCGCGCGGTCTTTCGTATTCGCTTATGTCCCCGTGGCAACGGTGCCGTCGGAGATTATGTGGTCTTTAAGAAGCTCTTCCTGTGTGATCATAAAATACTTCATCCATCCCGAGCTGCAGGGCTTGTTCACGCCGTTATCCGACCATGTAACGTCGATATAGTATGTTCCATCCGAAAGCCTTGCAAGATTCCACATGTGGATGTTGTCGGCAAAAGATATGCCCTCAACCCGTGCGCAGTATAGGTCAGCCTTGGCGCAGAGATACTCAAATCCCACAGAGTAGCCGATGCATATAGTCTTGCCGCCAATAATTCCGCCGTAAGCAGTAGCATTGTTATAGGAATGCTCGTAGTCCATGTCGTACTCGGTGGTAAGGGATATCACTGATGCAAGATAGCGGTATTTATCATATGTAGTCATCCAATCGGGTATAAAGCCCACGATGAAGTCGCCTACCGCATCCAAATACGCCATATCCGAAAGAATCCCTGATTTATCGGAGTAGGTTACGTCCGTGCCGTCACTTGGCAGAAAATATTTTGCCTTAAGCGAAATAAGCTCCTCATTAAAACATTCTTCCTCAAGCGCAAAATAGCACTTTATATCGGGTCGTGCCGTAAAAAGCGCATCCGCCGCCGCACGCACATCGGACATCACATGACCATCCTCTGCATGGTACACGGGGGCTTCAAAGGATTCCGCAGCAAGAAGAAGCTCATCGTAGTATTTTTTCTGCGTATCACTAAGAGGCGAATATGTATCTTCCCTCTCAAACGGGTAGCTTTCAAAGCTGTTGCCCCTCGGCGATATTCCCACATAAGCAACGGCGCTTTGCACGGTCTGTAAGTAGGCATCCTCTGCAAGTGCGGCATAATCGGGAGCGGCGGTTTCGGGAGCTTCTGTGTCGGCAGGCTCGGTGTCCATAGGCTCGGTATCGGTACTTGAATCCGCGCTGTCTGATACTGAGTTTTCGGGGACTTTTGGTGCTTCCTTTACGGCGGTTTCCGTCTGCGGCATGGCTTTTGTTTCCTTGGCATCTGTGGTGACGGCGGCGCTTTCGGTGACGGGAACAGCCGAGGTTGTGTCTGCATAGGCGGCGGTGGTTTCGGTAGCATCAGCCTCAGTCGCGTCAGCCTTAGCAGAGTCTGTAATATACGCGGTCGCTTCTGTATCCGTATATACCTTGGTATCATGTGATTCGGTGGAGATAGTGTCGGGAATCGGCTCTTTATATTCATAATAATCCATAAA
The DNA here is from genome assembly GCA_045644145.1 of Candidatus Flemingiibacterium sp. Classification (GTDB taxonomy): domain Bacteria; phylum Bacillota; class Clostridia; order Oscillospirales; family CAG-272; genus Flemingiibacterium. The sequence goes on along the minus strand of JAZRGK010000011.1, from coordinate 21,279 downwards.
CCGAACCGCGCCGAGCATGATAATAAAAGCTCCTATAATGCTTGCCGCTATCGCGGCGGTTCCTTTGGGTATTTTCCCTGCCGCGGCAAGCCCGATAATAACCCCAACTACCGCGGTCAGTATGATAAATAATATGTAAAACATCAATGTTCCTCTTGACTCTGAACCCTGCAGTGTCAGGCACGGTTTTTAACTTATTTTACTGTAATTATAGCATATTTTCAGCCAAGGCGCAATAGTTTTTTGCAAGCTTGGCGTTTTTTGTCCTTTTGAAGCCGCAGTCGATTCTAAATGCAAAATTGGAACTTTTGTGAGCGGTTTAACGTCTAATATATAAAAGTAAAGGAACGGAACTATGACTTTTGAAACGGAGGTACTGCACTATGATGAAATCTCCCCATAAAGCAAGCCGAATATGCCTTGCGTTTACGCTTATACTTACCATCAGCGCATCGGCATGCGCTCCTGCCATGCGCAAAAACGACACAAAGGAAACCAATCCGAATCAAGCGTTAACTACAGACAAAACAGTTGAATCTGTTGAAAATATTTCACCATCCACCGATGACGGCACGCTGGTCATAGAAGAAAGCAGCGTTGAAGAAGCGGACAGCTTCCCAAATACCGCAGATTCTGCATTTATAAGCGGATCACCCGTTGGAATGAACCCAATGTACTATGTGTTTGACGTAGGTTTAACCTATTACCGCTATGATAAATGGACGGATAAAACCTATAAGATCACCCTTTCGCTTCCGAAGGGATATACGGACGGCGAAATTGTGGCGGCAGAGCGCGGCGGTGGAAGCGGCGAGCTTTATCTTATCGTAAAAGCCGCAAAAAACGGAGCAGTCGAATATCTTGAATATTATCTGTACTCGGAAAATCTTCAGCCGGTGTCACTTGCGGTAAACAGACTTGACGAAGAAAGACTTGCGCTTTTAAAAGAAGCTCAGAATTACCGTTACCTCGATATTTATCGCTGTGACGATGTGTACCGCACCGCCGATACCAAGAGCTATGGGGATGCCACGGTATATATTCCCATCGCACTCACCGATTATAACGTAAAGGATATACAGGTCGTTTTCTGCCCCGACGAATGTGAAAAAAAAGAGTTGACCTTAACAGCTCTGAGCGGATACGCACGCGTCTATCCTATTGTATGTACCGAAAAATATTCCCCAACCGAAGGCTGGAATTATCCCACGGAAAGATACACCTACGCTTTTCCGGATGGTTTCTTCGCGGAATCAGAATATTCGGACGCGCACCTTTCTCCGCGCTATGAAAGAGATTACATCTACCTTCTCACCTTCGACGAATATATTTACGTATTTATAAATATCGTTCCCAATGATATAAATTCTTCCATGCCGGAGTGTGAGATTGACACCGTAAGCGCCATTGTAAAAGAGACAGTGATCCACATTGACTTTGACAACACGGAATACACAGTGGACTTCCCCCTCGAGGATGATCGTGATTATATCACACTCGCCGGAGTGTACGGTAAGGATATAGGAAACTGTTACCCTCACGGCAACATTATCCATGCCGCAAATGACGGAACTCTGTACTACGTTATGGGGATTGGCAACGAGTGGTGGTCTGCAGGAAACTTCAAGGACTTTCGCACCTATAAGGTAACTTCAAAGAACGGATATATTGAATCGGTGGAAGAAACTGAAACCTTAACAAAAAATGCGGTGCTTAAAAACGGCTCCCCCTATCAAGGCGAGCCGGACGGGCTGTTCAGTTGTCTTGCGTACCGCTTTGTGCAAGGCAATTTTGACCACAATCTCCGCGGTTATTCCGTATACATACAACCGGACGGAACTATTGATATTTCCTCGACTCTTGTGGGAACAGGTCCTGCCGTGGAATACAGCGGAACATATCTGTATGACGATATCACCGGCAATTTCACCGCTAAGCTCACCGGGCGCTACGCAAACAACGGCGAAATTACCATCTACCCCGAAGCTGAGGTCAGCGGAAAGCTTTATGAATATGGCGGATTCGTTCACTTCATCTGCGAGAAAAGCGGAATCCATCCTATTGATGCAAATGATCCCTTGCCCCTTACTTTTGTTCCAAATACAGACGGATACGCCACCCCAAAAGAGGCAAAGCTTGCCGACACATTCGACGGAGTGTGGGACTGCATCTACGCCGATGAGAGCGGCGAGCATACCTATCGTCTTTCAGTGATGACCGATACCGCGCAGATACAATTCGATGACGGCATCGGGGATGGAAAAAACATAAGCCGATATGTTGGAACGTATACTGTTAACCCCCTCACCGGCGTAAAAACGGCAAATCTCCGTTCCTTATATAAATCCGCAAAAGAATCGGAGTTCACGCTGAAATTCACCCTTGGATACATGTCAAATGCTGACGGTACCACCCTGATTCTTGATATTCGCTCCTGCGATGCGGCTTCTCTTGGGTATCTTGTAGAAAAGACGCTTTGTTTTAATCAAAATATAGATAAATAACAAGTAAAGGAGCTGTTGCACTTAAGTGCAACAGCTCCTTGCTGTTTGGTAACTATCTGTATTTTAAAATCACTAACGCAGACTATCAGTCAATGCTCTTCATTGTGGGGAAAAGGAGCACATCGCGGATAGCCGCGGAGTCGGTGAACAGCATGCAAAGGCGGTCGATACCGTAGCCGATACCGCCTGTGGGGGGCATACCGATCTCAAGTGCGTTGAGGAAGTCCTCGTCGGTGTGGTTCGCTTCCTCGTCACCCTTGGCAAACATTTCTTCCTGTGCCTTGAAGCGCTCACGCTGATCAATGGGGTCGTTAAGCTCGGAGTATGCGTTGCACATCTCCCAGCCGTTCATGAACATCTCAAAACGCTCAACGTATTCGGGATCGTCGGGCTTCTTCTTGGTAAGAGGAGATATCTCAACGGGGTGATCCATAACGAATGTGGGCTGAATAAGATGCTCCTCAACGAAATCCTCGAAGAACAGGTTGAGAATGTCGCCCTTGGTGTGGCGATCCTCGTAATGTACGCCCTTCTCGTCAGCCACCTTGCGTGCTTCCTCAAGGGTGTGGATCTCCTTAAAGTCAACGCCGGAATACTTCTTGACCGCGTCAACCATGGTAATGCGCTCGAAAGGCTTGCCGAGGTCCATAGTAACACCGTTGTAAACGATGGTGGTGGTGCCCAGCACTTCCTTTGCCACATGGCGGAACATGTTCTCGGTAAGATCCATCATGCCGTGGTAGTCGGTGTACGCCTGATAAAGCTCCATAAGTGTGAACTCAGGATTGTGACGGGTGTCAAGTCCCTCGTTTCTGAATACTCTCCCGATCTCGTATACTCTTTCAAGACCGCCTACGATAAGACGCTTTAAGTAAAGCTCAAGGGAAATACGAAGCTTAAAATCCTCGTCAAGAGCGTTGAAGTGGGTTTCGAAAGGTCTTGCCGCCGCACCGCCTGCATTGGAAACAAGCATGGGGGTTTCAACTTCCATAAAGCCCTGAGTGTCAAGATAACGGCGGATGGAGCTGATTATCTTGGAACGCTTGATAAAGGTATCGCGGGACTCGGGATTTGTAATAAGGTCAACGTAACGCTGACGGTAACGGGTGTCGGTGTTGGTAAGACCGTGGTACTTCTCGGGAAGGATCTGTAAGCTCTTGGAAAGCAGCGTGATCTTCTTTGCGTGAACGGAGATTTCACCGGTCTTCGTGGTGAATACAGTACCAACGATACCGATAATATCGCCGATATCAAGCTTCTTAAACGCCTTATATTCTTCCTCACCAAGATCATCTCTTGCAACGTAAGACTGAATGTTGCCCTTGAGGTCGAGAATATTACAGAAGGATGCCTTACCCATTACGCGCTTGGACATCATTCTTCCGGCTATGCTTACGTCCTTGCCCTCAAGCTCGGCGTAGTTGTCCTTGATTTCGGATGTGTGGTGGGTAACATCGTATTTTGTTATGGTAAAGGGATCGTTGCCCTCGGCCTGAAGCGCCGCAAGCTTGTCACGGCGTACCTGAAGAAGCTGATTTAATTCCTTTGCGCTCATTTCGGGAGCTGTTGCTTCCGCCTGCGCGTTTCTCTCTAATTCTGCCATTTTTATGTCCTTTCGTAGTATAAGTCGGTGAAAAGCTTATGATCTCTTTCTGATATCGAGTATCTTAAGCTTGATAACGCCGGAAGGTGCCTCAACCTCGGCGATGTCGTCTACTTTCTTGCCGATAAGAGCCGAACCAATGGGGGACTGGTCGGAAATATTGTTCTTAAGGGGATCGACCTCGTTTGTACCAACGATGTTGTACTCGATCTCTTCGTCAAACTCCTCATCGTAAACACGCACGGTAGTACCTACGTTGGCAATACCGGAATTTAGGTCTTCCTCGTTTACAACAACCACATTTTTGAGAAGTTCTTCAAGCTCCTGGATGCGGGATTCAACCTTAGCCTGCTCGTTCTTAGCCTCGTCGTATTCGCTGTTCTCGGAAAGGTCACCGAAGGAACGCGCGATAGCGATCTGCTCCTTTACTTCGACACGCTTGACATTTTTTAAATATTCAAGCTCCTCGTTCATAATCTTAAGACCTTCGGGTGTAAGAATAAGGGGTTTGTTTGCCATGATAGTATCTCCATTCCGCCGCTGTTCCAGCGGCACAAATATTTTGTAAGTTTTTTCTAATGTCAATGATTATTTTTTTATTATACGCATGTATTTTGGCGCTTATTCCGCAATCTCACCGTTAAGCACGGAAACCGCCTTCTGAAGCTGTGTGTCGTCAGTATCCGGAATCTTGTAGATATTCATATCAGCAACGGACTCGTCCATCTCGCAGACAACGTCCGGAATTACGCCGACTCCCTCATAACATTCGGAATATGGGGGGTAATACATAGCCGTGGATATTCCAAAGCCGGAACCGTCCGCAAGGGCGATTATGGTCTGCATAGTTCCCTTTCCGTATGTGGTAAGTCCCACAAGCTCAGCCACACCGTAATCCTGAAGCGCACATGCAAAAAGTTCGCCCGCGCTTGCCGTGCTGTCGTTTATAAGCACGCACATTGGAACGTCAACAAAGCTCGCCTTGGATCTGATAACTTCCTCAGTGCCGTCGTTGTAAACTACGCGCATGAGCGGTCCTTCCGGAAGCAGATAGTCGAGGATGTCGCACACCGCTGAGCGGTCACCGCCGGGATTGTAGCGCACATCGAATATAAAGCGAGTAACGCCGTTTGCAAGCATATCCTCGCATATATCAATAAACTGAGAGGGTGTACCGAGATCAAACTGCAGAATCTTTACGATACCCACAGTGGGATCGGATTCAAGACGGTGGCTCATTACGGAAACCGCCTCAACCTTTCGCCTTGTAACGGAGTAATCGACAGTTTCTTCACCGCGGAGCACTGTGAATTCAGCCACGGTTCCCGCCTCGCCGAGCATCTTGTCGATAGCGCCGTAATAACCAAGCTCAGACACCGGTTCACCGCCTACCGCAACAATAAAGTCGCCCGGCTCGATGCCTGCCTCAAGTGCCGGAGAATCCGGCATGACCATAATAACTTCAATAAGAGAATCGGTGTAGATGACCTGCACGCCGATTCCAACCATCTCGCCGGCATTTTCCTGCATTGCATCGGCAAATTCTTCTTTATCAAGGTAATAAGCGTATTTGTCACCCGTACCGTAAATGTAGCCGTCAAGCACCGAATCCATGAGCTTCTCATCATCTATCTCGCCCACATAGTATGCACGATAGTAGGAATCAACCTCCGAAAGCTTATCATACATGGTCATGTTGGCGGAAAGCTCATTAAGAACGGTTTTATATTTATTGCTGACCCCTATAAAGGTCATCTGGAATGTTAACAGTGCCGCAAGAAGCATCAATACGATCACCGTACCGAGGGAAAATTTCTTAGACATTAAAGGATATCTCCTTAAAATATTGTATGTAATCTGTTATTTGGGGAACCACTTTCTGGGATCGGTGTGAGCGCTGTTCTCGTACATTGAAAAATGCAGATGGTTGCCCGTGGAATATCCCGTCGAGCCAACCTGCGCAATAACCTGTCCCTTTGTAACCTTGTCGCCCTTCTTTACAAGTAGCTTTGAGCAGTGTGCGTACAGCGTAGCATATCCGCCGCCATGATCGATCATTATGTAGTTGCCGTAGCTCCAATGGTTGGTAGCAACAGTAACTGTGCCGGCATTTGTGGCATAAATGGATGTTCCGTATGCCGCAGGGATGTCTATACCGTTGTGGAACTCATATTTTCCCGTAATTGGGCTTGTGCGTCCGCCGTATTCTGAGGAAACTCTCACATAATCAAGAGGAACGGGCCACATAAACTCGCCGCCAACGTATTTGTTGTTCTGCTTAGCTTCAAGCTCCTTAAGATACGCCTGAAGCTCCTCTTGAAGTGCTTCCTCGGCAGCAAGCGCCTTTTCGTAAAGCGATACATAGGACGCCTGATCCTTTTCGAGCTTTGTAAGATAGCTTGCAGCTTCCTTTTTCTTGGATTCGAGAGATGCCTCATCCTTTTTTAGCTCAGCAAGATACGCTTCCTGCGAAGACTTTTGCACCTGGAAATTGGTTCTGGCACTTTCAAGATCGGCTTTCTCGGTCTTAAGTGAGTTCATTATCATAGTATCGTATTCAAGCATCGCGCCTATACGATCTATTCTGGCAAGAAAATCCGAAAGGCTCTCCGCACCGAACAGCATCTCAAGATAGCTCGCCTGCCCATCCTCATGGGTAACGCGAAGCCGCTCCTTGAAAAGCTCATATTTCTCCGCGTATGCAAGCTCTTTATCGGAAATCTCCGTATTTTTCTGAGAAATGCTCACAGAAAGCTCGTTTACAAGCGCATTGGTTACATCAATCTTTTGAATAAGAATGTTCATTTCCGCATCAAGCAGCTCTTTTTTGGCTATTGTCTGATCGATCTGACTTTTGGCGTTTGTCATCTGATTCTTAAGATTTTCCATATCGCGGTTCAGCTTTTCGATCTGAGCCTCGTAATTCTGCACCTTTGAGTCGGTGAGCTTACTTGCAAAGACCTGAACAACAGAACCAAAGACAACACCTAAAATCAGCAAAAGCGCGCAAATGATCGCACCTATGCGGAGTAAAGTTTTTCTGTCAAAACGCAGAGAGGTCGGTTTGTGTGTTTTTTTCATCATTACACCATACCTTTCTATGTCTGAAAATACAATTCAGACCAAGGGATATCAACAAAATTACGCCTTAAGATACTTTCTTGTGGAGATGGTACTTCCGATAATACCGGTAATAACGCCGATACCGAGGAATATAAGGGCAACAAGGGGACCGATCTCCGCGAATCCGAGGATTCTGAGAAAATCGAAGGTGCCGTCCACCATTTTGATAACATATCCGTAGATGTACCACTGTATAAAGAACGCAAGGGCGCTGGAAATAACGCCAATGGTTATTCCTTCAAATATAAACGGCAGTATTACGAACCAATCAGTAGCGCCCACATAGCGCATGATGGTTATTTCCTGACGTCTTGAATGTACGGCAAGCTTTATGGTGTTGATAATTACAAAAATAGACACCGCAAAAAGTATTGCCATGAACCAAACAAGCACAAGGGATATGCTGTTCTTGATCTTCTCGATAGACATAGCCAGGTCAAGGCGGTTGTTTACCTTCGCAACACCGTCGATCTGACCTAACTGATATACAAGAGTCGAAACCTTGGAGTTGTCCTCATACTTTATAACAAACTCGTCGCGAAGAGGGTTGTCCCCTTCCACAAGCTCGTAAAGCCCCGAATATTCGGAATATTTCTGGCGTTCCTCTTCAAGAGCCTGCTCCTTTGAGATGAATGTCACCTCAGCCACGTTGTCAAGGGCGCGTATCTTGTCGCCTATAGCGGAAACTTCCTCGGGAGTCTTTGATTCATCAATAAACAGAACCACCTCATTAAGAAGTCCGAGGCTTTCAAGATTTGCGTCAATATTAAGTATAAGAAGCGCGAAGCTTCCCATAACCACAAGACAGCTCATGAGAACAGTGATGGATGCCACGCTCATAATGCCGTTGCGCCACAGTCCCTTGAAGCTCTGTCCGAGAAAGTATGTAAGTCTGTATCTTTTCATACGTTCATACCTCCCACCGCATCGCTTATTACCTTACCGTCCTTGATCTTTATAACGCGCTGCTTGAAATAATCAACAAGATCCTTCTCGTGAGTAACCACGATAACCGTCTTGCCGCGCTTATGTATCTTAACAAGCAGATTCATGATTTCAAGGCTCATCTTGGGGTCAATGTTACCCGTAGGCTCGTCGGCTATGATTATCTGAGGATTGTTAGCAAGAGCCCTTGCCAGAGCCACACGCTGCTGTTCACCGCCCGAAAGCTGGTTCGGATAGCAGTTCTGCTTGTCCGTAAGATTTACTATGTTGAGAATAGCAGGCACGCGGCGTTTTATAATGCGGTTTGATTCGCCCACAACCTGCATTGCAAATGCCACATTTTCAAATACGGTTTTGTTTGGAAACAGTCTGAAATCCTGAAAAACCACGCCAAGCTCCCGTCTGTAATATGGCACCTTGAAGTTTGAAATCTTCGTAAGGTCATAAACAGCAGGCTGTATCTTATCCCCTACCTGCCTGTCGCAACGGACAACAAGACTGCCGCCGGAAGCCTTCTCCTCGCGAAGGAGCAGCTTCATAAGTGTCGTCTTGCCGGCACCCGACTCGCCCACTATAAAAACGAACTCACCGTCGGCAATACGGATGTTTACTCCGTCAAGCGCCACGGTACCGTTTTTGTAAACTTTTGATACATCTCTGAATTCAATCATTATGCTTTGTAAACTCCCATTATTGTTTGTTTATACTAATGCGGCAACGATGCTCCTAATGCCACCTGTGCAATATGCACTAAAACTTTGTCTTAACAGTCGTGTCCGCCCGATTTTTGCGAAACAGACCGGCTAAAATCGGACGGACACACTATGACAGTTAGAATTTTACAGGCTTTGAAGTGAGGTACTTTTTAACCATGAGCGCCACCTTAAAGGTGATGGCATGCTCGAACTCGCGGAGATCAAGACCGGTGAGCTTTCTTATCTTCTCAAGACGGTACACGAGAGTATTTCTGTGTACGAACAGTTTTCTTGAGGTTTCGGAAACGTTCAGGTTGTTCTCGAAGAAGCACTGAATAGTCATGAGGGTTTCGCGGTCGAGAGATTCAAGAGAGCCTTTCTTGAAGACTTCCTGAAGGAACATTTCGCAAAGAGTGGTGGGTAACTGATAAATAAGTCTTCCAATACCGAGATTTTCATAGCTGATGATATTCTTTTCGGTGTCGAATACCTTGCCCACCTCGATTGCAACCTGTGCCTCCTTAAAGGAGCGCGCCAGATCCTTGATGTTGTCAACGGCAGTACCGATACCGATGGTAACCTTTGCGTAAAACTCGCTGGAGAGCGTGTCCGCAATATTTCTTGCGGTCTTTTCGATCTCCTTTGTATCGTGAGAGGGCTTTATCTCCTTAACCAGCACGATATCATGCTCGCTTACGCTGGTAACGTAATCCTTGCTCTTGTCGGGGAACATGTTCTGTACCATATCAAAGGGCACAACATCGTTCTTTCCGTAGAACTTTATAAGGATTACCACACGCATAACGTCGGAATCGAAGTGAAGCTCCTTGCTCTTTAAGTAAATATCGCTGGGAAGGATATTATCAAGGATGATATTTTTGATGAAAGAGCTCTTGTCAATCTTTTCATCGTAAAGATTCTTAATATTTGAAAGGGATACGGAAAGGATCATGGACAGTCTGTCAGCCATCTTGTCCTCACCTTCAACGAATACGATATACTCAGACTTGGGGTTCTGTCCAAGAGCTCTGTATGTATATCCGCCCGTAGCGATAGACTCCGTAGTATACGCAAGCTCGTCGCGGACACCCTGAGCGGTTTCTCCTATCTTAACAAGCTCACTGCAGGAAATAATAACGCCGTTTTCGTCTATAACACCGATGACACGATCCACAGCATCCTTCATTTGATGAATAATACCCTGGAAAAATCTGTTTGACATATGGGCGACTCCTTTCAATACTTAAAAGAAAATATTTTATATGTAATATTTTATTGTAGCCGAAATTTAAGGTAGGGTAAGAAAATGCTTACATCATCTTCACGGTATAAGCAACCGTGGAAATGAGGTAGAACGAGATAAGAGCGAATACAGCGTAAATTACAGCCGCCGGATTTACCACGGTGAATACCGCACCACAGAGTACGATAGCCGAGGAAAGAATTACGCCAACAAGCGCTTTAGCGGAAAGCTTCTTTGAAGCCGCACAAACTATGGCGAGAACCACAGCCGCCACAGGAACGATAAATGCCGCCGCAACAGCGCCCTTTGCCACAAGAGCCGCAAGAGCTGTCATAGTGGTTCCAAGCTTCCCTGCAGTTTCGAGAGCAACAAAACCGATTCCTGCCACAAGGGAGTATGCGAAGTAGGCACCGCCATAGATGTTGTAAACAAAATACAATACAAGTGCGGCGATCACGGAAACGGTGATCATCTGGGCATCCCAGAACAGATAGAAATGGGAACATGCAAGAAACAGCACTGCCGCATTTCCGAAAAGTCCGGTTGTTGTCATTATTTTCATGCTACTTCCGTTATCCTTCTTTTTGCCTACGGTAAAATAAATTGCAGACACCGCAAAAAGGATACCGCTTGCACAAACAAGACCGCGCATAAGCTTCGGCATAAGAGCAAGTCCGTTGTTTTCACCGATCATGGTGAGGAATATAAGCGCAATGGCAAGACCGAATTCAATCATCAGTCTGTACAGCTTAACATCCTCAAGTGCACGTTCTGCCTCTTTGAGGGCTTTCTTTTCTTTAATACTCTTGGTACTCATGTTTTTCTCTCCAAAATAAATCAAATAATAAGGTTAAAGCTCGAAATTGTAGCAAAGGCAGGCAAGCGCAAACATCGCAGCCGTTTCACAGCGTAAAATACGTTTTCCAAGACCGCAAATAACCGCCCCGGAAGCCCTCGCCGCTTCAACCTCAGCACCGGAGAATCCCCCCTCAGAGCCTATCACGACCGAAATGCTCTTTGGCATATCCCCCATTTTAAACTTTTCACACAAGAATTCGCGGAGCGACACAGTCCCGTCCCCCTCATAGAAGAACAGCACAAGCTCACTCCTTGCGGCATCTGCAAGCATAGCCTTGTAGCTTAGCGGAAGCGTTACCTCGGGAACACATCCTCTGCCGCACTGCTTCGCCGCTTCAAGGGCAATTCTCGAACGACGTTCGAGCTTCTTTTCTTCCTTACGTCTGTCGCTGTCAATGCGTGCCACACACCTTTCGGACTCAAAGGGCACGATAATCGAAGCGCCGCACTCAACCGATTTCTGTATAATAAAATCAAGCTTGTCCGACTTCGGGAGAGCCTGATACACGGTTACCCTGTAAGGCGGCTCTGTATCCGAGGGTGCAGAAGATATGATCTTCGCCCTGACGAAATCCGCGCCGAACTCACACAGCTCGCAGTCGTATTCAATTTTCTGCATATCGCACACGGTAATGTGCTCACCTGCACGCATACGCAGTGAGCGCGAGATGTGAACGGCATCATCCCCCGTCACGGTTACATATCCGTCGGAGATACTTGAAGCCGATAAAAAGAATCGCGGCATTTGTCCCTCATCTGCGGTTTATCAAAGATTACACAACTTTCAGCCGTGTTATCCGCCAACTATGTTATATATTATACTACACTTTCGTCATTTTGTCAAATATTATTGCAAAATTTTTTGCATTTTTTTTAAATTAGCGGCTTATTTTTGCAGATTTTTACCAAAATCATACTTTTTTGTATACCATTGCCACCCAATCGCTCTCCATAGCCTCGTCAACGAGGGTGAAACCGTGGGAAGTCATAGCGGCGCGGACATCGTCAGCATAGCGCTCGATGATGCCGGATGTGATAAGATATGCACCGGTCTTTAAGTATGCGCCGATATCGGGAGCCATGCGGATGATGATATCCGCAACGATATTCGCCACAGCGAAATCGTAAAGACCGCCCTCGGTGTAAACGTCCTTCAAAAGGTCAGACACACCGCAGGTGATATTCTCGCAGTCGTTATCCTTGCAGTTTTCTCTTGCAACGCGCACTGCTACGGGATCAATATCGTAGGCAAAGCACTCCTTCGCCCCGAGCTTTGAAGCGCAGATGGCAAGAATACCGCTTCCCGTACCAACGTCAAGCATCCGCTCGCCGGGCACAAGATATTTTTCGATAAGACCGCACACAAGGCGTGTGGTTTCGTGAGTTCCCGTACCGAACGCCATTCCGGGATCCATTTTTACAATGATATCGGATGGCGCGGCGTCGTACTTCTCCCATGCAGGCACCACCACAAGTCTTTCGCCAACGCGGATGGGATGGTAATACTTCTTCCACGCCGTAGACCATTCCTCCTCGTCAACACCGATAAGCTCCATATCAAAGGCGATGCCCTCAGAGTTAAAGCGGTCGCGGAGAAACGCCATATAATCATTGTAGTTTTTATCCTCGGGAACGTATATGGAAACAGCGCCCTTTGTTTTGTCGGCATTAAGAATGTTTTCGTCGATAAGATCACCGTAAACAGTCTTAAGACCTTCCTCGATATCGCTGTAGTCCTCGATCATAATGCCATTGTCGAGCATACTCATAATGGCGGCAGTACGTTCAATATCGCTTGTGGCAACACAAACGCGAAGCTGTGTCCAGTTCATAAGATTTTCTCCTTACACTAGTATGTACCCGAAAGCGGCGGGAGCAAGCTCCCGCCCTACGGTATATTTGGTTTTCGCCTATCAATCCGTATTAAATATCTTCTTAAGGAAGCTTGTACGCTTGGTGTTGTTCTTCTCACCGAGGGAGTCCGCAAACTTGCGGAGCAGTTCCTTCTGGGTGTCGGAAAGCCCTCTTGGGGTTTCCACGCTTACGGCAAAAATAAGGTCGCCGCGGCTCTTGGAATTGACATACGGAATACCCTTACCCTTTAATGTAAACTGCGTACCGTGCTGTGTACCCTCGGGGATCTTATAGGATTCCTTACCCTCAAGGGTGGGAATCTCGATATTTGCCCCAAGTGCCGCCTCAGCAAAGGTTATTGGCACTTCGCAGTATATATTGTAGCCTTCGCGCTCGAATATAGGATGGGGACGAACAGAAACCGCAATGATAAGATCGCCGGACGATCCGCCGTTTCTGCCGCAGTCGCCCTGCTGTCTTATAGCAACCTTCTGACCGTCGTCGATACCTGCCGGAATGGTGACCTCAAGCTTCTTCGAGTTCTTTACATATCCCTTGCCTTTACAGTATGTGCAGGGTTCTTTTATCTTCTTGCCCGAGCCGCCGCAGTCCTCGCACACGCGAGTGGTCTGCATCATGCCAAGCATAGTTCTCTGCTGAACACGCACCTGACCTGTACCGTGACAGGTGGAACAGGTTTCAACGGTGATTCCCTTTTTAGCGCCCGTAGCATCACATTCGGGGCATTTTTCGATCCGTCCGTAGCTAACTTCCTTCTTGCAGCCGAACGCCGCTTCCTCGAAGGATATAGTCACACGCTGGAGAATATCTCCGCCGCGCATGGGACCGTTTCTGCGCGCCGACTGCGAGCCGCCCATACCGCCGCCGAAAAAACTGCCGAAAATGTCGCCGAAAATGTCACCGGCATCAAATCCGCCGCCAAAACCGCCGAATCCGCCGTCAAAGCCCGCCTGAGGATCAACGCCCGCATGTCCGAACTGATCGTAACGGGATTTCTTCTCAGGGTCGGAAAGCACCGCATAGGCTTCGTTTACTTCCTTGAAGTTTTTCTCCGCCTCGGCATCTCCGGGATTCATATCGGGATGATATTTTTTTGCGAGGGAGCGGTAGGCTTTTTTGATAGCCGACTCATCCGCCGACCTATCAAGCCCCAGCACCTCGTAATAATCTCTTTTATCTGCCATGATAATTCCTCTTGTATAAATCATCTGTTAAGCAAAACCACGGCTTAACTTTCTAATTATACTACATTTAGTACAAAAAATAAATAATAATTTGTAAATTCGACGCAAAAATATAAAAAATCCCAAAAATAGCCGGCACCGCCGGCGATTTTTGTTGCTTAACTTGCGCCGAGCGCAAATGTTATGATTCGCGAAACGAATTACTGATTGGTCTTATCCTCGAAATCTGCGTTGTAGAAGGTGTCGTCGCCGCCCTCGGCACCTGCACCGGGGTTAGCACCCATATCAGGGCCTGCCCCCTGTGCACCCTGAGCCGCGTAAAGCTTCTCAGCGATAGGATAGAACGCCTTCTGAAGCGCCTCGGTGTCAGCCTTGATAGCATCAATGTCGCCGGACTTTACGGTTTCCTTAAGCTTTTCAATAGCCGCGTTTACGGGAGCTTTATCTTCTTCGGTTACCTTGTCGCCAAGCTCACCGAGAGTCTTTTCGGTCTGGAAGATGGTGTTTTCAGCGTTGTTCTTAACCTCAACAGCCTCTTTCTGCTTCTTGTCTTCCTCTGCGAACTTCTCCGCTTCCTTAACAGCCTTGTCGATATCTTCCTGACTCATGTTGGTGGAAGATGTGATGGTGATGTGCTGTTCCTTACCGGTGCCCTTATCCTTAGCGGTTACGTTTACGATACCGTTAGCGTCGATATCGAAGGTAACCTCTATCTGAGGAACGCCTCTGGGAGCAGGAGCGATTCCGTCAAGGGAGAAGCGTCCGAGAGTGGTATTGCCTGCCGCCATCTCACGTTCACCCTGGAGGACGTGGATCTCTACGGAAGTCTGACCGTCAGCCGCGGTGGAATAAACCTGGCTCTTGTTTACGGGGATGGTGGTGTTTCTGTCGATGATCTTGTTGAATACGCCGCCGAGGGTTTCGATACCGAGGGACAGAGGAGTAACGTCGAGAAGGAGAAGATCCTTAACGTCGCCGCCAAGTACGCCGCCCTGAATAGCCGCACCGATGGCTACGCACTCATCGGGGATGATGCCCCTGATGGGTTCCTTCCCGATAAGAGCCTTAACCGCATCCTGAACAGCAGGAATTCTTGTAGAACCGCCTACAAGAAGCACCTTGTCGATCTGACCAACGGACAGACCTGCATCGGCGAGAGCCTTCTTGGTAGGAACCATGGTTCTTTCAACAAGGTCAGCAGTCATTTCGTTGAACTTAGCTCTTGTGAGAGTGCCGTCGAAATGCTTAGGGCCGGTTGCATCTGCGGTGATGAAGGGGAGATTGATGTTTGCGGATGCCATGCCGGAAAGCTCGATCTTAGCCTTCTCTGCGGCTTCCTTAAGACGCTGGAGAGCCATCTTATCCTTACGGAGATCAATTCCGCCGTTGTCGCGCATGAACTCCTCAGCGATCCAGTTGATGATGCGCTCATCGAAGTCGTCACCGCCAAGCTTATTGTCGCCGTGGGTTGCAAGAACCTCGAATACGCCGTCGGAAATCTCAAGAATTGATACGTCGAAGGTACCGCCGCCAAGGTCGAATACCATGATCTTCTGCTCTTTTGCATCCTTGTCAACGCCATAGGCAAGAGCCGCCGCGGTAGGCTCGTTGATGATTCTCTTTACGTCAAGACCTGCGATCTTACCAGCATCCTTGGTTGCCTGACGCTGTGCGTCGGTGAAGTATGCGGGAACGGTGATAACCGCCTCGGTAACGGTTGTACCGAGATATGCCTCTGCGTCTGCCTTAAGCTTCTGCAGGATCATAGCGGAAATCTCCTGGGGAGCGTACTTCTTGTCGTCGATGGCTGCCTTGAAGTCAGTACCCATGTGACGCTTGATGGAAGCGATAGTGCGGTCGGGGTTGGTGATAGCCTGACGCTTAGCAACCTGACCTACCATGCGCTCGCCGGTCTTGGAAAACGCAACAACAGAAGGGGTTGTACGCGCGCCCTCGGGGTTAGTGATAACCGCAGGCTCGCCGCCCTCAAATACTGCTACGCAAGAGTTGGTAGTACCTAAATCTATACCGATGATCTTTCCCATGATAATTTTCTCCTTTTATATAAATGAAATTTTTTATGAATTTTGGTTTCGGACGACCGATGGTCGCCCCTACAGCGGGATGTGCGTTTATATTACATCGCCACGGTTACGATGGCTTCGCGCAGGATGCGGTCGCCTTTTTTGTAGCCTTTCTGATATACGGAAACTATCTTGCCCTCACCGTATTCCTCGCTCTCCACCTGCTGTACCGCATTGTGAAGATTGGGGTCGAAATCCTCGCCGGGTGCGCCGTATTCGGTGATACCCAGACGCTCGAAGGATTCCTTGGCGCTCTTGAAGATCAGTTTGATACCGTCAACAAGCTGTGCACCGTCTGTATACGCCGCCGCTCTCTCTAAGTTGTCGAGAATCGGAAGCGCCGCCGTCAGCGCATCGCCGTAGGCATCGGCGTATGTTCCCTCTTTTTCCTTCTGACTTCTCTTTCTGAAGTTTTCGTATTCCGCCGCCATACGGAGATATTTGTCATTTTGTTCCGCAAGCTCAGCTTTTAATTTTTCAATTTCCGCATTTGCCTTTTCAAGCTCCGCAGAAAGCTTTTTGCTTTCATCCTTGTGAGCCTTCTTTTCTTTTTTCGGCGTGCTCTCAGCCGTATTCTCCGTAGCATCGACGGTTCCTTCCGTCTGCTCCGCAGCTTCGGCTTCCTTTATCTTTTCGTCTGCCATTTTATTCCTCCGTACTTTCCGCCTCGCCCAGCAGGTCGCCCGGCTCTATCATGCGGCTTATATTGTTTGACATGTAATCAACCAGCGTGACCACCTTTGAGTAGTCCATTCGCCTCGGCCCTATAACTCCGATAGCTCCGATGACCTTATCACCCGATTTCAGCGTTCTGAAGATCAGCGAGGAGTTGTTCATCACCTTAACTGAATTTTCCGAACCTATATATACATTGGTGTGATCCCCTGCATCTTCGGACAGCACCTCGCGCAGATCATCCTGCCTGTCAAAAAGTCCAAGCATATCTCGAACCCGATCGATATCCGAATACTCGGGGTAGTTGAGAAGATTGTTGACGCCGTCGAACATAAGCTCAGCGCCGTCGTCCTCGCCCACCGTTTCGTATATGCTTCTGATAATGGGGTTTATAAGCTGTTCGCCGCTTGGCACACGCCTTTGCATATCAAGCATTACGGGAAGCGTGATATTGTCAAGGTCAAGCCCGGACACACACTCGTTGAGTACCGCCGTAAGTCGTTCAAGCGTTTCCGCCGACACATCAAATCCCAGGCGAATCTGCCTTGTTTTAACCGTTCCGCTTGACGTCAGCATTACGAGAATAAAGCTTCGGGGCGAGAGATACATTGCGTCAAATCTTGCCACGGTCTGCCTTGTTGGCGCACGCTTCAGCGCAACTCCCGTATAATTGGTAAGCATACTCATAAGCTTTGTGGCTCTGTCAAGTATGCGGTTAAGCTCCGCGCTCTTTAAGGCGTGAAGCTTATTTAATTCACCAAGCTCCGCCTGAGTCATGCGATACTGCTGCATGAGCTGGTCAACGTAGAATCTGTATCCAAGCTCCGATGGCACTCGTCCCGAGGACGTGTGAGGCTGTTCAAGGTATCCCATATCCTCAAGCTCCGCCATTTCGTTGCGGATAGTCGCCGAGGAGAAGGCGATCTCCTTATACTGCGTAAGATATTTTGAACCTACCGGCTCACCGAGATTGATGTGGGTATCTATTATGGCTTTCAGTATAGCCTTTTTGCGTTCTGTAAGCTCGCTTATATGCTCCGACACGCCCTCACCTCCCGGGTTTATCTTTATGCATCTTTTAGCACTCCTTATCTTTGAGTGCTAAATCTTGTATATAGTATACCTCGTAAAAACCGCAAAATCAATACAAATACATATATTTTATGTTAACATTTTATGAATCCTTGCGCACTCACGCCTCCGAGAGTGCCGATTTTGGCAGTCTGCCCGCGGTGATCGTCATAAAACGATATATTTTTCGTATTTTTTGAAGTCCATCTTTGCACCAAAGGGCTAAGCGATACCTACGGCTCTGCACCAAGCTATGCACTTTGAGGCGAATCTACTCTACTGATAAAAATACTGTAATATTTTTTCGGAGTATGGTAATTATATCATGCTGTGAAACTTTGTCAACCACGACTAATGGCGATTTGTAAAAAAATCGGATTTTTTCTGTTTCTGTATGGGTAAATTCGCACTTTTCCTGTTTCGTATACGATTTTATACAATATATACGAAAATTTTCGATCTGCCATTTTATGCTTGCTTTTTTTCATCGGTTGATGTATAATATTATGAAGTGTTTTTTAATTTACAAAGAAAGGTTAGGTTATTTACATGGATTTTTTAAGCAGTCTTGCTGACCTGTTCGCGAATATTTTCACGCTTGATATTCGTCAGGTAATCATGTGGGCTATCGGCGGTATACTTATTTTTCTGGCAATCAAGAAGGAAATGGAACCAACTCTTCTTCTGCCCATGGGATTCGGCGCAATTCTCGTTAATCTCCCCGGCTCAACCGCCGCAGTTGAAGCGGTTATTAATGTTGTTGACGGTGTTATCTCCCACTCGGAGGCAGGCCCCCTGCGCACTCTTTATGAGGCAGGAATCGCCAACGAGCTGTTCCCTCTCATTCTCTTTATCGGTATCGGAGCTATGATCGACTTCGGCCCCATTCTCTCAAACCCCAAGCTTATGGTATTCGGTGCGGCGGCGCAGTTCGGTATTTTCTTCACCTTCTGCCTCGCTTCCGTCTTCTTCGGTCTCCCTGATGCCGCTTCTATCGGTATCATCGGTGCGGCTGATCGCCCTACCGCAATAGTCGTAGCACAGCAGCTTAATTCCAAATTTGTAGGTCCCATAATGGTGGCGGCTTACTCCTATATGGCTCTCGTGCCGATCATTCAGCCCCCCGTTATCAAGGCGCTCACCACAAAGAAAGAGCGCATGATCCGTATGCCCTACAAGCCTGCGAATGTAAGTAAGGCAACTCGCATACTCTTCCCTATAGTTATTACCGTGATCGCAGGTCTGTTTGCTCCTTCTTCAGTATCGCTGGTAGGCTTCCTTATGTTCGGTAACCTCATGCGTGAGTGCGGCGTGCTTGACTCCCTCTCAGAAACTGCACAGAAGGTACTTGCAAACCTTATCACCATCTTCCTCGGCATCACCATCGCATCTCAGATGCATTACGAGCAGTTCCTTGCGCTTCCTACACTTCTCATTCTCGGTCTTGGTCTGTTCGCGTTCATCTTCGACACCGCAGGCGGCGTTGTATTCGCTAAGATCCTTAACCTTTTCTTAAAAGAAAAGATCAATCCCATGGTTGGCGCGGCAGGTATCTCCGCATTCCCTATGGCAGGACGTATCGTGCACAAAATGGGACTTAAGGAAGACCCTCAGAACTTCCTTCTCATGCAGTCTATGGGCGTAAACGTATCGGGACAGATTGCATCGGTTATCGCAGGCGGTCTTATCCTAAACTTCGCTCAGTATTTCTAATATTAGGAGGATATACAAATGGCTGATCTTAATAATACTACTGAAACGCTTGATACAGCGGCGGCACACACCCATATAGATTTTAGGGCTGTTGATTTTAACGATCCCGAGTCGATAGCAAGCATTGATCTTGAAAACATAGACTGCGCGGCATGCCTTGAATTCTACGCTGAGCACTTCGCCGAGGCGGAGGCAGCAGGCGATGGCGATCTTCTTTCCGGCATTGAATTCAACCCCGGAAATTTCGTAACAAATCTCGGCTACATGGGCACGGGAATGATCGGTATATTCATCGTTATAGCTATTATAATGGCGATAACCACCGTTCTCAACAAGGCATTCTCGAGAAAGAAGAAAGACGAGCAATAAAGCAGATGTTGCACTTAGGTGCAACATCTGCCATAAAATACACCTTGTTACCCATTTAGGGTTCCATTTTTGTGTGCGCAGCACACAAAAACCGTTGTATTTGGTCGCATACGAAACCGTGGCTGTCGCAAGCTTTATACTTGCAACAGCCACGGTCGTGTTTTATTCTTACTTTTCCTCGCCGGCATCGTAGTCGATCTCATCGAAAAGCTCATCCTCGAAAAGATCCGCAACGCGGTCGAACTCGTCATCATCGTCGATGGTAACAAGCATTTCCTCGCCATTCTCGTCAACTTCCTTCTTGAGAATAACGTATTCGTCAGTGCCCTCGTCAAGCGGAATCATTGCGAAATACTCTTTTCCGTCGATCTCGCAGCTTCCGAGGAGCGAAAACTGCATCTCGTTGCCGTCCTCGTCCGTAAGGGTGTATATATCTTCCGTTTCGAAAATCTCGTCTGCCATTTCAGTTGCCCCCTTGCAAAAATTTATTGTCTATAATATGATATCATCTTTTCTTAAATTTGTCAATATAATATCCTGATTTTACGAAAAACTCTTGATTATATTACAAGCAGATGGTATAATTAGATCATAAAAAACACAATCGGAAAGGAATAAGTTCATGATAAAACACATTGTATGCTTTAAGTTAGCAGAATATACCCCCGAGGCGGCGGAAAAATGCAAAGAAGTGCTACTCTCCATGCGCCAAAACGTGCCTATGCTCCGAGATATAGAGGTAGGATGTGATGTTCTCCGTTCTCCCCGTTCATACGACGTTTATCTCGCCGTAACCCTCGATGACCGCGCCGCACTTGAGGCTTATCAGGCGGATGAATACCACTGCTCCGTTGTTAAGAAGCACATGCACGCGGTGACAGCACATAGCGTAGCGGTAGATTTTGAAGTGTAACTGGAATACGCTGATAATCAAGGTATCTAAATAAATGTAATAAATCCGCCCCCACCGGTGCGGATTTATTACGCCAAAAGCTCAAACTTATTCTTTTCAAACCGTATCATGCCCTCGTCGCGAAGCTTCGACAGCTCATTTGACATAGCACTGCGGTCAACGGAAAGATAGTCCGCAAGCTCCTGTCTTGAATACGGTATAAAGAATACATCCCGTCCCTGACGCTTAGCTTCCTCGGAGAGATATGAGAGAAGCTTTTCCCTTGTGGTGCGCTTCGCCATGTGCCCGATCTTATCAATAAGCCTGCGGTTCTTCTCCGATATGGAGAAGAACAGATTGCGCACGGTCAGCGTGTGAAATTTGCAGGCGTTGCCGCAGACCGTAAGTATGCGGTTCACATCGAACAGTATCACCACGCTGTCAG
>JAZRGK010000010.1:0-15906 GCA_045644145.1 Candidatus Flemingiibacterium sp. | reverse complement strand
GTCAACAGGATCGCCAAGATCCAGCGCCATATGAGAACGGGACTTAGCATGGCGCAGGAAATAGAAATTCACAAGGAAAATTACGATACCAACCGCGATTATAACAAGCGCCCTTCCGAAATTTTCCTCGGTGAACATAATTGCGGACGTGCCGAGAATTGCGCAGATAGCATAAAGTATCGCCACGGACTGCTTTTGGGAGAAACCGAGGTCAATAAGTCTGTGGTGAAGGTGTCCTCTGTCCGCGGAAAAGGGGCTCCTTCCCTTTGCTATACGGCGAATGAAAGCAAATGTGGTATCAAATATCGGCATAGCAAAAATCGAAATCGGAATGATGAAAGATATGACCGTATGAAGCTTGAACACACCGGACACGGATATAACAGCCATAGTATAACCGAGAAACAGCGCGCCTGTGTCGCCCATGAATATTTTCGCAGGATTTGAGTTAAAGGGTAAAAATCCGATGCATGCCCCCACTACCGCCGCAGTGATCATAGCCGCCGCCACATCTCCCTTTAAGAGCATTACAACCAGAAGCGACGTAGAGCATATTGCGGACACGCCGCAGGCAAGTCCGTCAAGACCGTCAATAAGGTTTATGGCGTTGGTAAGCCCAACTATCCAAACCACGGTTATCGGTACTGACAGGATGCCGAAATGAATGTATTTTCCAAAGAAATTGATATATTCAAGCACAACGCCCTGCGAAACCGCCACCACAGCCACAACCACCTGCGCCGCAAGCTTTATCCATGCATTTATGCGGAACACGTCATCGATAACTCCAACAGCAACGATTATTAGACCGCCGAGATAGATCGCCGCAAGCTCGGGGGTAAGCTTACAGAATACGGCAGATGCGGCGAGAAAGCCTGCAAATATGGCAAGACCGCCGATACGGGGAGTAGGCTTTTTATGCATCCTGCGGTTGTCCTTCGGCACATCAATTGCGCCTATCTTGTAGGCAAGCACGCTGACCGCAGGTGTGGATGTAAACGCCACAAGTGCGGCAAGCACCGCCGCGGCAAGCAGATATATTAGATCTGTTGACTGCATATTGTTTGCTCCTTAAATAAAAGCGTTGTAGACTAATTAAAGCATGGCGCGCACTGCATCAGCAAGATACCCCACGCCTTTGATTATCTGTTCATCGGATGGAGTTGAATAGTTAAGTCTGAAGCACTGTGACGGCGCAGAGGTGTCGCAGTTGAATGCCTGACCGGGTACAACTGCCACTTTCTTTTCCATAGCCTTTTTAATAAATGCACCCTGGTCGATGTTTTCGGGAAGCGTGCACCAGAGGAACAGACCGCCCTCGGGACGGGTATATTTTACGCAGTCGGGCATTACGCGGTCAAGCTCCGAGAGCATAAGTCCGCATTTGTGACGGTACAATTCACGGATACCTGCGATATGGGCATCAATGTCGCACTCAGCTATGTATCTATGGCAGAGCATCTGGAAGAACTGATTGGTGTGAACGTCCTCAACCTGCTTTGCAACAACCATCTTTGTAACGATCTCGTCGGGACCGCATATAAAGCCTATGCGCATACCTGCGGAAAGCACCTTACTGTAGGAGCCGGAATACACCACGATATTGTCATTATCAAGAGATTTGATGGTGGGTATCTCCTCGCCTGCAAAGCGAAGCTCACCGTAGGGATTGTCCTCGAGGATTATGATGTTATACTTCTTGGCAAGCTCCAAAACTGCCTTACGCTTTTCAAGAGGCATACATGTGCCTGCCGGATTCTGGAATGTGGGGATGAGGTAGAGTATCTTGGCACGTGGATTCTCCTTCATTGCCGCCTCTAACCTTTCAAGGTCAATGCCGCCCTCATCGCACAGCGGTACGCCTACCGTATTGCATCCGAGGGATCGGAAAGCATTCAGCGCGCCGATAAAGCTGGGGTTTTCGCAGATAACGGTATCGCCCTCATCGCACATGACCTTGGCAAGCAGCTCTATACCCTGCTGACCGCCTGAGGTAATTATGGTAGTCTGAGCATCCATGCTGATTCCGAAACGGGTGGAAAGACGCGCCATCACGTCCTCTCTGAGCGCCGGATACCCTTCGGTGATACCGTACTGAAGCGCTTTGGACGGCTCCTCGGCGTATATCTTGGCGGAAAGTCTTGCGAGGTCATCTACGGGGAAAGATTCCGGTGCCGGATTGCCCGCCGCAAAGGAGATTATTGTGGGGTCTGAAAGCGCTTTAAATATTTCTCTTATAGCGGAGGGTTTAAGATCCTGCATTTTCTTGGAAATTCTGTAATTCATAGTATTATCCTTTCGGTATATGTAAAAAATGTCAAGCTGTGTCATAATATTTTCATAAAACAACTGTTAATTATTATTTTACCACAAGTACATATAATATTTCAAGACATGCGCGTTAATTTCTCTTGAAATTTTATTTAAAATGTGTTATAATTGAATTTGGATCATGAATTATCTTGTTTTTTGGCGTTTTTCAGAGAAAAAACACCAAAAACAAGTCCCAATCATCTTTTCGTTCTCTCATTGAACACATCTGATTTTTGTAGGGCAGGGGCTTGCTCCTGCCGCAACAATGAATTATATTCTACGAAACGGCGGGAGTAAACCCCCGCCCTACGGCAAAAATCAATACCAATTCCGGCTGGGAGCACATTGCCAAATTGGAAGAAAAATAAATTTCACAGAAAGGCGGTACATATATATGCCTAATACAGAGGATATGGATTATTACGAATACGAGGAAGCGAAGAAGCGCTTTACTCCGAAAAAAATTATAGGCTTTATTTTCAAATTTATTGCAGGAGTTATCATAATAGGAACATTTGCGCTGATTTTCGGACGTTCCGCACTTATGAAGATTCCGAAAGAATACACTGGCTTCACATGGACAGAGGATGCTGTTTCCGCCTACTCCGAGGGGAGCCTTGACGTACTGCTTCACACGCCCTATGAAAGCTTCGACGATGACGGAGCATTTTATGTGTCCGATGTTACCCTGTCCAAAGCCACCGGCGAGGTACAGTTTACAGTACGCTACAACAGCCGCAGTACAATAAACGAGCTTATGAGCCGCTACCGCCTTGCAGAGCGTCCCAAGGGTGAGGTATTCATCTACGTTCTCACCGACGCTGACGGCAATACCTATACGGACTACGTTTTTGCCGCCAAGTCCAATCCAATGTACGAGTTCCGCAGAATTATCTTTAAGGATGTTGACCTTAGCGGCATATATCTGACGGAAGAAGAAAAGGCAATCAGTGCGCTGACCACCGCCCCCGAGGATCTGCCAACTCCCGAAATGACTACGCTATATCTTGACATCTATTACGGCGAGGACGTTTCCTACAACTCGCTTATGTCATATAACTTCGTACTCTACGATTACAAGTACGGAAGCGAGGCTCCGGAATTTGACCGCGTCGGCAGTTGCAAGCTAACATTCTCCGATGCACCTTACTATGTTTCGCATATTCCCGACGAAAATGCGGATACAACCAAATAATCGGTTACTGAAAGGATAAATACCATGACGGTAAAAGAAAAGCTTACGGCTCTCCGTGAGGAAATGAAAAAACGTGGTGCGGACGTTCTCCTTGTCACATCCGACGACTACCATCAGTCAGAATATGTGGGGGACTATTTCAAAGCCCGTGCATATATTTCCGGATTCACCGGTTCGGCAGGTACGCTTGTAATCACAGCGGATGATGCCAAGCTGTTCACAGACGGAAGATACTATATCCAGGCAGAGCACCAGCTCTCGGGCAGTACCATTGACCTTATGCGCTCAGGAAGCGAGGGCGTTCCCACGGTCAGCGAATATATTGCCTCCCTTTTCGCCGACGAAAAGCGCGGCATTAAGACGCTTGCCTTTGACGGAAGATGCGTTTCCGCACGGTTTGCCGCGGAGCTTCGTAAAAAGCTCCCCTCTGACGCAAAGCTTACCGGCGACACTGACTACGCCGCACTTATCTGGAGTGACCGCCCTGCTATCCCGTCAACCAAGATATGGGCGTACGATATAAAATACTGCGGCAAATCCCATGCTGACAAGCTTAGGGATGTACGCGCGGCAATGAAAGAGAAAGACTGCTCGGCACTTGTTATGTCAAGCCTCTGCGACATTGCCTGGCTTTACAATTTAAGAGGGGGCGACGTGGAAAGCACCCCTGTTTTCCTTTCCTATATTATAATCACCGAAACCGAGGATAGGCTTTTCGTTAATTCTGATGCCGCATCCGATGCTCGTCCGATGCTTGAAGCGGATGGAGTCAGCGTATGCGATTACGGCGACTTTTTCGAGGCGCTTGCAGGGCTTTCGGGGCGTGTTATGGTTGACACCGCTGCGGTTTCCGAGGCTATCGTGTCCGCACTTTCGGGAGCGGAAATCGTAGATACAAAAAATCCCACAGAGATTATGAAAGCAAGGAAAAACGAAATCGAGCTTGAAAATACAATAAAAGCTCATATCGCCGAGGGTCTTGCTCTTACGAAAATGATGCTTTTACTTAAGTTTGACGACAGAGAGCTTGATGAGCTGTCGGCGGAACAGCAGCTTATAGCTTACCGCAAGGAAGCGGCAGAGCTTGTGGGCGTTACCTATCTTTACGATTCCTTCGGCGCTATCTGCGCATTCGGTCCAAACGCCGCAATGGCGCACTACAGCGCAACTCCGGAAAGCTTCCTTAAAATCGACAAAACCGCCCCAGTACCTATGCTTCTGATAGATAGCGGCGGACATTATTTAGAGGGGTCCACAGACGCCACACGAACCTTTGTGCTGGGTGAGATACCGGATGAGGTGAAGCTTCACTACACACTTACCGCATGCGGAACGATTCGCCTTGCAAATCTTAAATTCCTTGATGGTGTGGCAGGCGTAGCTCTTGATATTATCGCAAGACAGATGATGTGGGAGCACGGCATCGACTTCCGCCACGGCACGGGGCACGGCATAGGACATCTGCTGTCTGTTCACGAAGGACCAAACAGCATCCACTGGGGACGCAGTGCGGCGAAGATCGAGGAAGGCATGATAACATCCGACGAGCCGGGCATCTACGTCGAAGGAAGCCACGGAATCCGCATCGAAAACGAGCTTATCGCAAAAAAAGCGGAACACAACGAATTCGGTCAATTCATGTGCTTTGAAAACATCACCTACTGTCCTATCGACCTTGACGGCATCGACACATCCGTAATGGATAAATCCGACATACTGAAGCTTAACGCATATCATAAGAGCGTATACGAAACGCTGTCGCCATACCTCTCGGAATGTGATAAAAAGCAGCTTCGTCATCTTACACGGGAAATTTAATATTCTTTAGGAAAACTTTCCCTCATTATTGCGAAGACACCTATTGACAAAACGTTCACTATGCTGTATAATATAATTGCGTTCAGACCACTGTGTGCTGAAACGTAAATCTGCATAAAATTTATGTGAATATGCGAGGTTATAAGCCTATGAAAACAAAGATACGCGAAGATGTGCACCGTATTTCCTCACTTCGGGATATGGTGGTAAACTGCGCCGAGGTTGCCGGCGAAAAGGATCTTTACATCTATAAAGAAGGTAAAGAGGAGATCCATTTCACATACAACCGCCTTAAGGCAGAATGTGAAATGGCAGGTACAGCCCTTAACACGCTGGGACTGGCAGGTAAGCATATAGCCGTTATCGGAGAAACCTCTGCCAAAATAACCGTAACATATATTGCCACGGTTGCGTCAGGCGGCGTTATTGTGCCCCTTGACAAGGAAACCGCACCTGAGCAGATCGCAAACTTTCTTGAGCGTGCGGAATGTTCGGCTATTGTGTATTCATCCACATTTAACGGTGTTATTACCGCTATGGCAAATAAACTCCCTATGGTGGAATATTATATCCCCATGAGCGGTGAGGATACCGTGGACGACACACTCCCCCATGCGCCTCATGTACTTCCTTGGGATGATTTTCTCGCCCTCGGAAAGCAGGCTATGGAAAACGGCGACGATTCCTACTACACTCGCGTTCCCGATCTTGAAAAAATGTGTGCCATCCTCTTTACATCGGGCACCACGGGAACCGCAAAGGGCGTTATGCTCTGCGAACGCAATCTCTGCACTGCGGCATACGCATCCTGCATGACAACTTCCTACGACAGCTCTACCAGAATCGTATCTGTGCTTCCTCAGCATCATACTTATGAAATGACATGTACCCACCTTGCAGCGCCTAATATCTGCGCTTCGATATTTATAAACGACAGCTTAAAGTATGTAATGCGCAACTTCGCGGCGTTCAAGCCCAACACACTTGTGCTTGTTCCGCTGTTCGTTGAAACCATCCACAAGCGTATCCGCGACGAGATTCGTAAAAAAGGCATGGAGAAAAAGGTTGAGGCAGGCAAAAAGCTGGCTCTCGCCGCTCTGAAAATGGGTATCGACATCCGCCCGAAACTGTTCTCGGAAATTACATCTGCCCTCGGCGGCAATGTTACTTCCATAATCTGCGGCGGTGCACCCATAAGCCCTGCCGTGCTCAGCGACTTCTATGCGTTCGGCATAACGATTTACGAGGGCTACGGCATCACCGAATGTGCTCCCCTTGTTGCCTGCAATCCCCCGGACAGAAAGCCTCGCTTCGGCTCCGTCGGTCTTCCCGTATGGGGCGTTTCCGTAAAGATTGACAAGGCATCCGACGATGATGAAACCGGAGAGATTCTCGTTAAGGGCGACAATGTAATGATGGGCTACTACAAGAACGAAGAAGCCACCCGTGAGGTATTCACCGAGGACGGCTGGTTTAAGACCGGCGACATCGGATATCTTGACAAGGATGGTTATGTCTACATCACCGGAAGAAAGAAAAATGTCATCATTCTCTCAAACGGTAAAAACGTATTCCCTGAGGAACTTGAGGAGCACCTCTCCCACTCCGAGCTTATAAAGGAATCTGTGGTAATCGGACGCGCCGGCGAATCCGGCGAGATCGCCATCACCGCGCTTATATACCCCGATCTTGAAAAACTTGAGGGTAAGAGCGACGATGAGATCGAAAAGATAATCCACGACGAGGTCATGGATATTAATAAAACACTTCCCTCTTTCAAGCACATGACCGAAGTTGAGGTAAGACGCGAAGAGTTTGAAAAGACCTCATCCAGAAAGATCAAGCGTTTCCTTTATAAATAAAAGGCTATTACCGCGCTGTTTTGGGGTATACCTTTATCGGTAATACCCCAAACGGCAGGTTAGCATATACAACATTTTTTAACATTTTCATTTAAGGAGGTACATAATCATGTACGAACAGTTTAAAACCATTCTTGTCGAGGAATTAAACGTGGACGAGAACCTTATCACAATGGATGCTGAGCTTACCAAGGATCTCGGTATCAATTCTCTTGAGCTTGCTGACCTTATTCTTCTTTGTGAGGATAAACTCGGCATTACAATCGATGACGATCAGCTCTCAAAATTCATCTCTGTAGGTGATGTAGTAACCTATCTCCAGAGCTTAGAATAATACAAATAAAAACATGAACGAATCTGTACAAACGCTTATAATAGTCGGAGCGGCTTTACTTGGCGTTATTGCCGTTTCCGCCTTGGTATTCGTTCTGCTTATAAAATTCCAAAGTGCCGCGAAACGCCGTAAGATCGAAAGCTACGGGCGTGAAAGCGAAGCCCGCATCGATGCAATGTTAAAGAAAGCATTCGGTGACGAGGCGGTTTTTTCGGGAGTATATCTTCCCTATCTTAACAGCCGTACTGAAAAGCACGCTGAAATCGATCACTTAGTTATTACCCGTTCGGGTATATGTGTGATCGAGGTCAAGAGCCACAACGGAAGCATACGCTGTCCGGCAGACGAGAAATTCTGGTGGCAGACCTACAACGATAAAAAAATATCATTTTACAACCCACTTTGGCAAAACAGAACACATACCAAAATAGTCGGTGAGCTTCTCCGTTCCGAGGGCCACTATAACGTACCCATATACAGCGCCGTGGTATTCACATCAAAAAGGGTCACCTTTTCACATAAAAGCAAATATGTAATAAAGTCAGACGAGCTTGTGGATTTCATAAAGAAGGGCGGTAAGAAAAACACCCTATCTACAAGCCAAACGCGCAAGGTAAGAGATATAATAAAGCATCGCAGTGCAAAAGAAAAATCCGTCGCAAGACGCCACCGCAGTGCAATGCGCAGATATAAATAAATACCTATATAAATGCGGGGAGAACTTTTTTGTAAAAAGTTCTCCCCGCACCCCTTTCAAAAAACTTTATACAAGGAAAAAATTTAACCGATGGGCACTGTGTTTTGTAGTGCGGGGCCTTGTGTCCCGCCGCCTGAAAGAGCAGAAACCACGCGAAACGGCGGGAGCAAGCCCCCCCCCTACGGTAGATTTCCCAATTTTTGGACAGCAAGAACTCTTTGGCGAATCGGGAGTTTTCAAAAAGCATCTCCCCTCGTGTCCTCTTATTTCATCCTTTTACATACAAGTGAACCCAGCGGTACACCCACCGCCTCAGCCACAACGGAGCATTTTGTCATAAGCATGAAATATATCTCGCGTCCCGAATCCTCCAAGGTTTCAAAGTTGCCTTGCCCCTTTGAGATAACAACGTTCGCACTGTCAAACACCGCGCGGAATTCGGGGCTTACTCTGTGAAGCACCGTTCCCGGTGACGAATCACCGTTTGAAATTATCTCTGCCACCTCGTCCATTCCTACGGACACGGCATCTTCATAAGTGTTATCGTTTATTACCGCCGCGCCTCGCACACCGTAATAAATCTTACAGTTCGGGTTCAGCTTTTTTATTCGCGAAATAAGCAGCTTATCAAAGCACATCTCGCCGCAGTTGTCGCCGAGATACAGCAAAGTCTTAGCCGTTTTTATATCAGCCTCAAGACTATTTCTGTCATCCACGGTCAGCAAAAGCCCGTCAATTTTCGAAAACACCTTTTCCATTTCCCCATGAACGTCGGCGTAGGTAGGATTAAAGTCTATGATGTTTGCGGCAATTGCATATTTCACCGCCTCTGAAAAGCTTACGATCTTTTTATCGTATTCCGGGAGCTTTTCAAGAAACATGCGGTTATATTTCGCCTTGACCTCTCTGTAGGGGTCATCGCATCCAACAAAAGCCTTGATTATCTCGTTGCCATCGCCAACTACTTCGGGAGTGGTATGGGAAAAGTCCATTTGGCTCATCTGAGCGAATATTTTCTTGTATATAATATCGCGGTCAGGCGCGTTTACCATATTTGCGGTCTTTATCGCCTGCTCCACCATGCATGGTAAACATTTTTCTCGTATTTTCATTTTAATTTCCTCCGATTCGGCTGTTATCCCGCCACGAAACCGCAAAAAGACTGCGGCATGGCAGATCACACGGTATATTATATCATCTTTTTTATTGTTTTTCAAGCAAAAGCCGATTTTCACCTGAGAAAATTATGAAACCGTTGCTTTAAATCGAATCAACGTCCCTCAATCCACTTCGCAGCTATTATAGAGAGTACAACTGTCACCGTCATTGATACAGCCGCCGCCGCGAGAGTGAATCTGGAGCGCTTTATGCCTGCTGCCGAATGATAAACTGATATTACATATATGACTGTATCCGACGTTGCCATCATTATAGATGCGGCAATTCCGGCGAGGCTGTCTGCTCCCACATTTTTAAATATATCCGCAAGCATGGCAGTGGAAGCAGAGCCGGATATGGGACGCATTACTATAAATCCCCCAAGTCCCTCGGGAATTCCTACCCTCATTAGCAGTTCAGCAAGGGAATCCGCGGCGCCGCAGGCGGAAAACATGGATACCGCACACATCAGCGCACAGAGCGTTGGGAATAGATTAAGCGCAGTTATAGCACCGCTTTTGATACCGCCAACAAACACGTCAAACATGGGCTTTTTGGAGAACAGTATTATAATGCCGCACATGCATATAACACACGGTACTGCGGCTGTAGCTATAATCATCCGTTTCTTCCTCTCTCTTTAAAAATACAGCATAACAGCTTGGTCACGGCAACCGATACAACAAATCCTGCCGCCCCAACTCCCCATACGGCAGGAAGAAGCTCAAACATCACCGATGCGCCTGCCGCGCCCCTCAGTGCAAGCACAGTTGTGGGTATAACGGATACGCCGCCACAGCATAAAACGGTGAGCATAATGCCGTCATCCATAACGGTAGTATTATCCCCCTGCATTTTCTTAAGCGCGGCAATTCCAAGGGGCGTTGCCGCATTCCCCACACCAAGGAAATTGGCGCTTAGGCATGCAACAGCCTCGTCGCAGGGCTTACGGAATATAAGGCGCATGATGGGATTAAGTATCCTTGCAAGAAATCTTACGGCACCACATTCTGTAAGCACCGCTAAGACTCCGTTCCATAATCCCATGACTCCAAGAAGCGCAAGTGTAACCTCAACAGCACGCCCTGCTCCATCAAGGACGGCGGCGGCTGTTTCTGCGGAAGTTCCGGCGAAAACCGACCACACCGCGCTGAATATGCATATTACGGAAAATACGGCAGAAAGCATGACAGGCTCCTTTTACCTTGTAGTTATACACTGTACTGTACAGAGAAAAATTTAGTGTTTTAATTTAGTGTTTTATATTGACATCCGGGAAAAATTATGGTACTATATTTTGTGTACAGTAAAATGTATGCAAAAAGAATTATAAGTAGTATTCCAACCAATCAGTTTTAATTTATGGAGGACAGTGAAATGCCTGTAAAAGTAGGTCTCAGATACATTGATATATGGACAACCAATCTTGAAAAAGAGGTAGTAAGATACGAGGAACAGAACGATGAAAAAGGTCAGATCGTGTTCTACGGTCCCTCGTACTATGCACGTTGGGACGGACGCGACGGCGGACTTCCCATGGCGGACATGATAAAAGGAGCGAGCGGCAAGAAATGCGTAGTCAACCGCGGCTTTGGCTCAAGCTGCTCCGAGCATCAGCTTTATTACTATCCAAGAATGGTGCGCGCTATTGAACCCAAGGTGCTTGTTTATGAAAGCTTCGCAAATCACGGCGCATTCGACTACTCTGCCGAGGAATGTTGGGAGCTGGCACAGCGTGTTATTATGTACACCCTCATTGATTTCCCGGACATCCAGATATATCTCTGCGGTACATATCCCTGCCCCAAGGAGTCCTCTCCCGAAGCCGAAAAGGAACGCGAAACCTACAACGGATTTATTAAGGAATTTATTAAAGATAAGCCAAACTGCCACTATATCGACGTATTAAACTATCCTGAGATCAAAAATCACGAAAATATTGAGTCGCTGTTCCTCGACGATAAAGTACATCCCAACGAAAAAGGCTACGAAGTCCTCGCAAGAATGTATAACGAAGCGCTCAAAGACGAGCTTGCTAAATTCTAATACATGTTTATCAGTCACCCGTGTTTTATTGAAGCATGGGTGACATTATTTTACATTTTTAACAATTAAATGACCACATTTCCAAGTATCGTCACTATATACAAGTATACGACAAAAAATTTGTGGAAATTTATGTCGAAATAGAGATTGACATAATTTCCGTTTTATGGTAGAATATATACACAGAGGAAATAGTGTATATACTATCCTTTAGATACATATGATTGGAAATCCAAAATCAAAAGGAGATTTTACTATGAAATCCACCGGAATTGTAAGAAGAATTGACGAACTGGGAAGAATCGTACTCCCCATTGAGCTTCGCAATAAAATGGATATTAAGACCAAGGATTCTATCGAAATCTTTGTTGAGGAAGACAAGATCATCTTAAAGAAATATGTTCCTGCCTGCCTTTTCTGCGGCAATGCGGATGATGTTATACTTTACAAAGGCAAGCTGGTATGCAAGCACTGCCTCGAAGATCTGTCACGTCAGGTATAATAAATAAAGTTGAAAAGAAGCGGTGTACCCGCTTCTTTTTGTTATTGTAAAATACAAATCCGAAATATCCGCCATAAGCCGTAAAATCGCCTCATCCGCGATTGTGCAAAGCAAAAAAACACTTTTCACTGCCGCCAAACCATCAAAAACGGGCGTAAATCGAAGAAATCGGGAGCTTTTGCGGTTGTAAATTAAAATTTTCGGATTTTTTTGCAAAAACCTATTGACAAGTATAAAGTTGTGTGATATAATATTGCACGTTGAAAAAGTCTGCCAATGCGGCTAACCCACCGTAAGCGCAGATATAAGCTCCAAAGGAGCAAATAATATTTTGAAAGGAATATCCAAGTTATGTCCACATACATGGCTAAGAAGGAAACCCTCGAGCGCAAGTGGTATGTGATCGATGCAGCAGGCAAGCCCCTCGGCAAGACCGCTGTTCTCGCAGCTACCATCCTCAGAGGCAAGCACAGACCTGAATTCACTCCCAACGTTGACTGCGGCGAATTTGTTATCATCATCAATGCAAAAGACGCTGTTCTCACCGGTAAGAAGCTTGATCAGAAGTATTATCGCCGTCATTCCGGATACATCGGCGGTCTTAAGGAAACCAGCTACAGCACCCTTATGGCAACCAAGCCCGAGCTTGCTATGCAGCTCGCAGTTAAGGGCATGCTCGCTAAGAACAAGCTCGGTTCCGCACAGATCAACCGTCTGAAGGTTTACGCAGGCGCTGAGCACAATCAGCAGGCTCAGAAGCCCGTAGCTTATCCGGCTGAATAATCGAAAGGAGATAATACACAATGTATCAGAGTGCAAAACCTTACTTCTACGGCACTGGTAGAAGAAAGAAGTCCGTAGCTCGTGTACGCATCGTACCCGGCACCGGTGTTATCACCGTAAACGGCAAGTCTCTTGACGAATATTTCGGCCTCGAGACCCTTAAGCTTATCATCAATCAGCCTTTTGGCGTAACCGCTACCGAGGGCAAGTTCGATATCATCGCTACCGTTAAGGGCGGCGGTCTTTCCGGACAGGCTGGTGCTGTTCGTCACGGCATCGCAAGAGCTCTTCTTCAGGCAGACGAAACCTTCCGTCCTGCTCTCAAGAAGGCTGGCTTCCTCACTCGTGACCCGAGAATGAAGGAAAGAAAGAAGTACGGTCTCAAAGCCGCACGTCGCGCAAGCCAGTTCTCCAAGAGATAATCAGAGAACACTACTATCGCTCAAAAAACCCCGAAACTACTACAGTTTCGGGGTTTTCTTTATGCTCTGAAAAATGATTTGGTGCTAATTTGGTGCAACTTTCTATGAAGCAGTATCACACGATATAAAACAATACGGGAACTTCGGCTATCACTTGCCGATTTCGAGACCAGCATAACCATCTTTCTTCAATAGTGCGCTGGCGTAGTTTCTGCTGAATGAGCAATAGAAGCAGTCATATATGATGCGGTCATCGGGTCGCTGGGACTCTTTGGCTGTATATCCCTCATGGTTGAGTACGGCTTCCATCTCTTTGGCTGTCAATCCAATATAGAAACCCACATTACACAAAAACTGTTTTCCATATACACGCTGTTTGTCTTCTTCCTTATTCTTCACATAAGGATAGAAGACATTTTTATTTATATGGTTCTCCCGAATGTCAGCTATTAGATAGTCAGACAAGGTTTTGCTCTCGGTCGGCTGTAGCTTGCGTTCGATGGTCTGCCATTTACCGCGTCTTATTTCCATAAGTACTTTCTTCATATCCATCATGCTTATCTGCTCGGCTTTTTCGAGGATATTAACGACCTGCCCGCACTCAGCGTTCATGCGCTCCGTCACAGCAACGCCAGCCTTATGATTAACAACGGATTTGACGTTAAGGCTATTTCCGAGCACCTTGGGCATTGTAATACGGCTATAACCTCTGACATTTATACTCATATTTTCAAGGAGTATAAGGCAAAGATGGCTGAAAGTATTGAAAAAGACCTCATTTAAGCGATAGAACGGCACGAAAAGCAATTTTCGTGCCGTTCTCTTTATTTATTCACATTATTGTGATATAATGATACCAATTCGACAAACTTGAATTTGTCTATGTGTTGACAAATATATTCTTTGCTAGGAGGGATTCGATATGGAGTCGACCCGTTTCCCTGGGCTTACTGGTAACCAGCTGAAGCTCATCGCCCTCATCACCATGACCATCGACCATGTGGGCATGATGCTGCTGCCCCAGTTGAGAATCCTTCGAGCCATCGGCCGTATTGCTTTCCCCATTTTCGCTTACATGATTGCGGAAGGCTGCCGCTACACCCACAGCCGCAAAAAGTATCTGCTGTCCATGTTAGGGATAGCAGCACTGTACCAGATTGTGTGCTTTTTCGCCATGGGTTCGCTATCTATGTGCGTTCTTGTGACCTTCAGCCTTTCCATTGGGCTGGTCTATCTTGCAGACTATGCCCATGCTGGCGGCCGTTTCGGCACTGTAGGGCTTTACACGGCCTTTGGCGCGGTTTTCTTCCTTTGCTATATAGCCCACGATGTACTGTTCCCCAAAACGGATTTCGGAATTGAATACGGCTTCTTTGGCGTTCTTCTGCCTGTCTTTGCTCATTTCGGAGCGAGAAAGCAGAAAAAACTACAGTATTTCATCGCAGGCCTGGCCATCTTCAACCTGACCTGGGGTGGCATCCAATGGTTTTCTATGGCAGCCGTTCCCTTCATCGCCCTGTATAACGGCAAACGGGGCAAGCGGAAAATGAAGAACTTCTTCTATATCTACTACCCCGTCCACCAGTTGGTCATCTACCTGCTGAGTCTTCTATAAAATAAGCCCCGCCGAAAGGCTGGTGTTCGTAAAACAAATTCCAATTTGTCGAATAGTACGGGTGTTAATCTTGGTGTGAGTTTGGTGCTAATTTGGTGCAACATTCTATGCGACAGCACGAAAAATATCAAACGATATGCGATTACACCCTCACAATATCCCACGATATGAGCGTTACGC
Organism: Candidatus Flemingiibacterium sp.; assembly: GCA_045644145.1. Taxonomy (GTDB): domain Bacteria; phylum Bacillota; class Clostridia; order Oscillospirales; family CAG-272; genus Flemingiibacterium. The sequence continues at coordinate 981 of JAZRGK010000010.1, read as the reverse complement.
ACGATATAAAACGCTGTGAAACGCCAATGCAAAAACTCCAAGAGATAATCAGATATGCATCATCAAGTCCCGAAAAGTCAAGCTTTTCGGGACTTTTTCTTGTTTCAAAGCAGTGTAAAACAACCTGTTTTGGGGTGTACATGACACATATATGACACACACATTAGACAAAACGATTAAAGGCTCAGTTCGATAGCTTCATTCCCCCATCATCCACATCATTGCGTGTGCTTCCTCATCGTATGCCGCCCGAATGTAACCTGCATCCGACTTCGCAAGCTCCCCATAGCTGTCAGCGAGCTTACCGATTATTTCGGATGCCTTAACTCTGTTAATCTCCTCAAGCTTTCGATCAAACAGAGGATCGAGCAATTCTTCAAGGGATTCAATTTCACGGTTAATGGAGTCAAGCTCTGCACCGCCTGAGTTGACTACGGTATCATCTGACTCCCCATCCATCTCACGGGCGATTTCCTTCTCGATCTCCTCGCGCCTTTCTATAAGCTCACGGTATCGCGAAAGCTCAACAAGCTCCCTTTCGGTAGCATAAGGAAATTCAAGTGATGCCGCATCGCGCTTCTCGACCTTCTCCGCAAACACAGCCTTTGCAAGTGCAACGGCATCCCCGACAAGAATACGTTCCCCGTCCTTGACATTTCGCTCCTTGGTTGGCTTTGCATATAGCTTGTCTATGCGGTTCGCAAGTCTTATAATGCGCTCGCGGTTGATTCGGGCAAGCTTCTTTTCACGCCATCTTGCATCGGCTTCTTTAGCCTTGGCTGCCGCTTTTTGCATTGCTATGCTATATGCTTCAACACGTTCGATAGCTTTATCATCTACCTTATCTCCGTCATTGCGTATGCGCCCCTTATCATCGATAAAGAAGCCCGTTTCTTCATACACCTGCTTCGCGCTTACTCCGTCCTGGAGCATCTTTATTGCCTGCTTGCGAAGCTCGGCATCGGTGGCGAGGGAGTAATC
>JAZRGK010000009.1:0-15545 GCA_045644145.1 Candidatus Flemingiibacterium sp. | reverse complement strand
GTGATATTCCCGCTTGAGGGAACATCGTACATGATGTCGGTCATAATATCCTCGATAATGGCACGAAGACCGCGGGCACCGGTGTTTCGCTCAATTGCAAGACGCGCGATGGCTTTGATCGCATCATCCTCAAGCACAAGCTCGGCTCCGTCCATGCCAACCAGCTTCTGATACTGCTTTACAAGCGCGTTTTTCGGCTCGGTGAGAATACGCACAAGTGCGGATTCATCAAGACTGTCAAGGGAAACAATAACGGGGAGTCTTCCTACAAGCTCGGGGATAAGACCGTATTTTACGATATCGTGGGGAGTTACATCCTTGAAAATACCGGCTTTGAGCTTCTCGTCCTGCTTCTTTACGTCGCTTGTGAAGCCCACCATCTGACTGCCCTTGCGCTCGGCGATAAGGTCTTCAAGCTTATCGAATGCGCCGCCGCAGATGAAAAGTATGTTTTCGGTGTTAATCTGAATGAACTCCTGATTGGGGTGCTTGCGTCCGCCCTGAGGGGGAACGTTGGATGTGGTTCCCTCAAGAATCTTGAGAAGCGCCTGCTGTACGCCCTCGCCGGATACATCACGGGTTATGGAGCGGTTTTCGCTCTTTCTTGAAATCTTGTCAATCTCGTCGATATAGATGATTCCGTGCTCGGCACGCTCGATATCGTAATCAGCCGCCTGGATAAGTCGGAGAAGGATGTTTTCAACGTCCTCGCCAACGTAGCCTGCTTCGGTAAGTGTGGTTGCATCGGCTATGGCAAAAGGTACTTTAAGAGCCTTTGCCAAGGTCTGGGCAAGATAAGTTTTACCAACGCCCGTTGAGCCGAGAAGAAGCACGTTGCTCTTCTGTATCTCCACGTCATCCTCTGCTTTTACAGTAACGGATTTTCTGCCCCGTCTTTGAGGCTTCGGAACGTTTAGTATACGCTTGTAGTGGTTGTATACTGCAACCGCCAGCACCTTTTTCGCCGCATCCTGACCGATAACGTATTCGTCAAGCATAGTCTTTATCTCTGCAGGCTTCGGAAGCGTTGCGAGAGTAAGCTCCTCGCCGTCAGCCATGCTCTGCTCGTGGTCAAAGATTATCTGATTGCAGGCTTCGATGCAGTTGTCGCAGATAGTTGCGCCGGTGGGAGAGGGAATAAGAAATTCTACCTGTGTTTCGTTTCTGCCGCAAAAGGAGCAGTATCTCATCTGATCGTTAGACTTCTTGTTAGACATTTTTACCTCTATCAGTTCTCTCTCTTTGCGATCACCTTATCAATAAGACCGTATGCGCATGCCGCGTCTGCGGTTAAGAAGTTGTCGCGGTTGGTGTCCTTTTCGATCTGCTCCACAGTCTGACCGGTGCGCTCTGCGAGAATGGTGTTCATGCGCTCGCGGATACGGATGATATGGTCAGCGTGAATCTTTATATCAGATGCCTGACCCTGCAGACCGCCGAGAAGGGGCTGATGGATCATGATTTCGCTGTTGGGGAGCGCAAAACGCTTGCCCTTTGTTCCTGCCGCAAGAAGGAATGCGCCCATACTTGCCGCCATACCGATGCAGATGGTGGAAACGTCGCATTTGATGAAATTCATGGTGTCATAGATAGCCATACCTGCGGATATGGAACCGCCGGGGCTGTTTATATAGAGATTTATGTCCTTATCGGGATCCTGCGCTTCTAAGAAGAGAAGCTGTGCAACCACGAGGGATGCAGTCTGATCGTTTACCTCGTCCGCAAGAAATACGATACGGTCATTGAGAAGTCTTGAAAAAATATCATAGGAGCGTTCACCGCGCACGGTCTGCTCCACGACCATTGGTACAAGTGCCATAGTTGTGTACATTCCTTTCTAACAGCTATGAGTTTTTCGCGAAAAAGCGCGAATAATGTATTTTTTGTATTTAAGAATCACACGGGCGACCGAAGCCGCCCGTTATGTTATTTATTTACGGCGAAATTATTCAGCCTTAGGTGCTTCGTATGCCTTCTCGGTAACGGATGCCTTTTCCTTGACAAGATCAACAGCCTTCTTAACGGAAACGTCTGCGGTAACCATAGCCGCATCTACCATTTCCTTCAGCTTGTCGATCTCCATGTTGTAAGCCTTGGACATACGCTCGTATTCCTCGTTAACCTCAGCCTCAGAGGGGACGATCTTCTCAAGCTCGACGATCTTTTCAAGTGCAAGTCTTGTCTTTACCTGACGCTCTGCCTGAGGAGCCATCTGCGCTCTGAGTGCATCAAGGTCAAGTCCGGTATACTGGAAGTATGTCTTGAGGTCAAGACCCTGCATGCGGAGTCTGCTGTCGAAATCGCGAACGAAGTTCTCGGTTTCAGCATCAAACATGGGCTGGGGAATCTCAGCATCAAGCTTTTCGATAAGAGCGTTGATGATCTGCTCCTCGATCTCGCCGTCAGCGGTCTTGTTGTATCTATCCTGGATTTTTGCCTTAACATCTGCCTTATATTCAGCAAATGTGTCAAATTCGGAAACGTCCTTTGCAAACTCGTCGTCAAGCTCGGGAAGCTCATTAAACTTGATCTCGTGGAGCTTGCACTTGAATACTGCAGGCTTGCCTGCAAGCTCTTTTGCGTGATACTCCTCTGGGAAGGTAACGTTTACATCAAACTCGTCGCCGATGTTCTTTCCAACGATCTGATCTTCGAAGCCGGGGATGAAAGAGCCGGAGCCAAGTGTGAGAGTGTACTTCTCCGCCTTGCCGCCGTCAAATGCAACGCCGTCAACGTAGCCGTCGAAGTCAATAACGGTGATGTCACCGTTCTGTGCGGCGCGGTCGCTTATTTCGATCTGACGGGAGTTGCGTGCGCAGATCTGCTCGATCTCAGCATCAGCGTCAGCATCGGTTGCCTCGCGTACGGTCTTGGTAACTTCGATTCCGAGGTAATCAGCAATCTTAACCTCGGGCTTGGTGTAGAACTTAGCCTTGAAAGTAACGCCGTCGTCGTCGATAGAAACAACGTCAAATTCGGGCTGACTAACGATATCAAACTTCTGATCCTTCATAGCCTCGTCATAAGCGGGACCGACGATCTCGTTAAGAGCCTCATCGTAGAATACGCCCTTGCCGTACATCTTTTCGATGATGTGCTTAGGAGCCTTACCCTTACGGAAGCCGGGAACAGAGATGTTCTTAACATTCTTCTTGAAAGCTTTGTCGCAAGCTGCGTCAAAAGCTGCCTTGTCTGCGGTAAATTCAATTTCTACCACATTGGTTTCGGGTTTTGTTACATTCTTTAAACTCATTTTTCTATTCCTCCAAAAGATAGTGCCGCTTCATGGGGCAGCACATATCTTAAAATGCTGCGCGATACACAGTCTGCGACCATTATAAATATTTTCCTAAATTATATTATACTATAAAATATCGTAATGTCAATAACCTTGCAGATAAATTTTAAATTATTTCAGAATTTTGTTAAAAATCATCATTCGGAAGTATGATAAGGGGGGTAAAATCAAGGAAATCCGCCGAAGTAAGGGTGTATCTGATGCCGCCGGACACCTCGCTTCTCGGAATGTCATACACACCGTGGATGTGACCGTAGTAACAGCGTTTTATACCGTATTTCTGAAGCACCGCCACGATCTCGCGGCAGATATATCCGCGGAAGTCCGGCGGGAAATGGAGAAATACTAGGATCTCACGGTTGATTCTGTCAGTGGCAAGTGATTCCTCGCGAAGCTTTACCGCTTCCGTAAGGCTTATTTCAAGCCTGATTGCCTCTCTCGCTACGATCTTCTGATAGTCGGCTTCCTGGGGCATTTTTCGGTTTGACTCGTCTATATACCAGCCTCTGGAGCCGCATACTATGAAATCTTCCGCCACAAAAGCGTTATTGTAGAGAAATTTCAAGGTGGTAAGCCCGTTTTCCGCGCAAAGCTTATTTAACTTTGTGAGGGAAGTCCACCAATAGTCATGGTTGCCGCGACCGATTATCTTTGTTCCGTTAAGCTCATTCAAAAATCCGAGGTCGGAAATGGCATCGGTGTGGCTCATGGACCAGGAGATATCTCCGGCTATAACTACCGTATCCTCCGGCGTTACAAGCTTATTCCATCTTGTACGAAGCTTATCGGTGTAGCCCGACCATCTTGCTCCAAAAATATCCATCGGCTTGTTTTCAGTTGTAGAAAGATGTGTGTCGGATAAAACAAATAGCGACATAAACAAACCGTTCCTTTCTGAAATTTTCAGTAGCTGTGCTTGGCGGAATAAACCGCGGTTGGGGGGGAGATACTCATAATGTAAAGCTTGGCTTTACCGAAAGGAGGCGAAAGATGGGACTATTTTTAAATAATCTTGCGCTCCGCGACAGCGTTCCCCGTCATATACGGGGTATTACCTGTGATGTGAAAAACTGCGTTTTTCACGACGGGGACAATTACTGCACCGCAGAACGGATTACTGTTGGAAGCGTGGTATCCACAAGCTCTGAAGCTACACGCTGTGCCACATTTGAGCCGCGCGGCGAGATTACTAAAAGATATTAGCTTAACCGTTTATTCCAAGAGTTTTCAGAACCTCGGAAGGCATATTCTGCTTCTCGATAACGGTTTTAAAACGTATTTCGCGCTTGTCGATGCCGCAAAGCGGATAGGGTATCTCGGTGCCGGTGAGATTCTTAAGCTCGTCCAGTGCCGAGAGCTCGTCCGTGGGAGCTTTGCCGGTGGTGGAAGTGTAAACATCCGAAGCAAACTTGTAAGGACTTGCGGTGGAAGCTACCACCATCTTAAGACCGTTACGGTTCTTGTTCATGTACTGCTTTGCACAGTTAAGAGCAACAGCGGTGTGCGTGTCGATAAGATAGCCGTTTTCGTCGAACGTGCGCTTGATTTCGTGAGCGGTGTTTTCTTCGTCACAGAAAAGACCGGTGAAATGTGCATCAAGCTTTGCTTTAAGCTCCGAATCAACGGTATAGCAGCCTTCGGTATTCAGCTTATTCATAAGCTCCGCAGTATTTTCAGCTCCGCTAAGTACATAAAGAAGACGCTCAAGATTGCTGGAGATAAGAATATCCATAGAGGGGGACATTGTGGTGTGGAATGCACGGTTGCGGTCGTATGTTCCCGTTTCGAGGAAATCGGTTAAGATATTGTTTTTGTTGGATGCACATACAAGGCGGTTTATGGGGAGTCCCATCCTCTTTGCTATGTATGCGGCAAATATATTGCCGAAGTTTCCTGTGGGAACGGTCACGTCGATCATCTCATCGGCAATTATCTCGCCTGCGTTGAGAAGATCGCAGTAAGCGGAAACGTAGTAAACTATCTGCGGTGCAAGTCTGCCCCAGTTTATGGAGTTTGCGCTGGAGAAGAATACGCCGTTATCGTCAAGAAGCTTTGCCATTTCGCGATCGGAGAATATCTTCTTTACGCCGGTCTGTGCGTCGTCGAAGTTACCCTCGATAGCGCATACATAAACGTTTTCGCCGAGCTGTGTCGCCATCTGCAGCTTCTGCACACGGCTTACGCCGTCAACGGGGTAGAACACCATGATCTTAACGCCGTCAACGTCACGGTAGCCTTCAAGAGCCGCCTTGCCGGTGTCGCCGCTTGTTGCAACGAGAATAAATGCGGTGCGCTTTTCCTTGGTCTTCTTAAGCGCCGCGGAAAGGAGTCTTGGCATTATCTGAAGCGCCATATCCTTGAATGCGGATGTGGGACCGTGCCACAGTTCAAGTACGAATGTGTTATCATCAAGCTTGTGAAGGGGCGCTGCGCCGCCTACGAAACGGTCAGGCGCATATGCCTTCTCGCAGTCGGAAAGCAGTTCATCGTATGTGTAATCTGTGAGGAACAGCGAGAGTATGTAAGCCGCACGCTCGGGGTAGGACATAGCACACAGCTTTGCAATAACCCCTTTGTCAAGGGAAGGGATCTGCTCGGGCATGAAAAGACCGCCGTCAGATGCAAGTCCCTGCTTAATAGCTCCGGCGGCACTTACCAAATCTTTACCGCCTCTTGTGCTGATATAATTCATCGGAACCTCCGTTTTTTTATATAATTTCCGCCATAAGGCGATTGTTTACAATTCTACAACGTATTATTATACCACATAAAAATCATTTTAGCCATAGGGAAATGAAATTTCGGGCGTTTGCATAAAATATCTTTTTGATTAAAGCATCCGTATAGTTAATTCTTCCGAGAGCATCGGCGATTTTCTCGATATCTGACACCGTCTTGATCCCGGACGGCAGTATATCCACCCCATCAAGGTCGCATCCGAGGCAAACGGTATTTTCACCGCCAAGGGACAAGTAGTGCTCTATGTGTCTGACTATATCGTCAACCGTGCATATCTCGTTTTTCGTAAGATGAATGGGCGCAAGGCTTATTCCAACTATTCCGCCAAGCTCAGATATGCGCTTGAAGCGATCATCTGTCAGATTTCGGCGATGGTCGCATATGCTTCTGGAGTTTGAATGAGTAGCGATGCACACATGCCCCGATTCCTCGGCAAGGGATATGACCTCATCTGTCATTTTGTCGGAAGCATGGGATACATCGGGGATTATTCCAAGCTCAAAACATCTGTTAACAACGCGGAATCCGAAGTCTGTAAGCCCCTCATCCGTAAGATTTGAGCCGCCTATTTTGCAGGGATCATTCCACACTAAGGTAAGAAAGCGGACACCTTTTTCGTAAAGTGTGTCAAGGCGCCTGATGCGATCTGCAAGGAGCTTTCCGCCCTCTACCGCAAGAAACAGCGCACCGTGACCGTGATTTTCACATTCGGCAAGCTCTGAGTCGCAGGTGCATAGCTTTACTCCCGAAACTCCGCCAAGTTCAGCGGCAAGCATATCACAGGCTTCAAGAAAATTTTTAAATGCTTCTTCCTCACCTATTCTGTGATCGCTCCACATGGCGAGAATCTGAGAGAACTGCTTGTATTCCGAAAGTCTTTTAAGTGACAGACACAGGTCGTTTTCTAAAAGCCTTTTATTTTGCCGCCTGCACTCGTAGAGTGTATCGCAGTGAAGATCGAAAATAGGAATATCTTTCATCCGAATGCTTCCTTTCGACTAATAGTGTACCGCATTTCGAAGGTGCTTTATATCAAGTGCCGAAAGCTCGTTTATACATACGGGCATGCTCTGACGTACAGGCGGAAAATACACCTCGATCACGTCAATACGGGGTTGCTTTCCTGGCTTGAATTTTCGCATATATTCTTCTGCGGCGCGTAGAAGCTTTTGCTGTTTTTTATAGCCCACAGCCATGCACGGTCTTCCGAAGCGTTTGTTTGCTTCGGTGACGGCGCGTGCCTTTACCTCTGCAAAAACAATATATTTATCATCCTCGGCTATTATGTCGAATTCATCGTGAGAAACGTGAAAATTACGCGCAACTATACGATATCCGAGCTTTTCAAGGAACTCCGCCGCAAGCGCTTCTCCACGATCGCCCATAAGCTTGTTATGTGTCATTTTTCGCCTAAGTTTTTAAGAAAACAAAGTCGGTATATAGGGGGGATCTCACCGTTTTCTGCTATGTACTCCTTAAGCGCCGCATAGTGCGCCTTGGTGGGATACCCCTTGTGCTTCCCAAGTCCCAGCGAGGGATATTCCTTGTCAAGCTCGTAAAGCTGTCTGTCACGGGTGACCTTGGCAAGTATAGATGCCGCCGCAACCGATGGGGAGATGGCATCGCCGCCTACAAGCGTTACCGCATGCACTGTAAATTCACGGGCAACGTTTCCGTCCACAAGCACAAGGTCGGGGGTGGGGTTAAGCTTTGCCACGGCTCTGCGCATGGCAAGCTGTGATGCGTTTAAGATGTTGTATTCATCAATCTCCGCAGGAGTTGCCTCGGCAACAGCCCAGGAGATAGCCTTTTCGGTTATAAGCTCATAAAGCGCATCGCGGCGCTTTTCCGTAAGCTTCTTGGAATCGTTAAGGTAGGGAAGCTCTATGCCGCGTGGGAGTATGCATGCACCTGCTACTACGTTGCCGCACAGAGGGCCTCTGCCTGCCTCGTCTGTGCCGCATATAACGGTGAAGCCCTTTTCAAAGTAGCCGTTTTCTATATTCCAGTCCATAACAACACCTGTATTATGAATTTGGCGGAAGCTCGAGGGTGATGCGCCCTATTTTTGCCCCACGGTATTCGTCAAGCAGAATATTTGCAGTGCGCTCGTAGTTTACTTCGCCGCCGGAAATGAGGAAGCCTCTCTTTCTACCGATAATCTCAAACAGCTCCCAATCCTGAAGCTCCTCATACTGTGACATATCGCCAAGCTTATATCTTTCGGCAAGCTTGTCCGGCGCAGTTACGCGAAGTCTGCCCACAAGAAGTATGGCGATGTGCTCAATGTCGAGAATATCGTCCTTGATAGCACCGGTAATGGCGAGATTTTCTCCAACGAGTCTGTCCTCAAATTTCGGCCAGAGAACTCCCGGCATATCAAGCAGATCAATACCGATGGTAGTGGGAATCCACTGCTTTGTGCGGGTAACGCCCGGGCGATCCTCTACCTTGGCTTTGCCTGAGCCGGCAAGCTTGTTGATCAGTGAAGATTTGCCCACATTCGGTATACCCACCATCATGGCTTTAAGCCGTCTGCCGGTCATACCTTTTGATTCGTAGCGTTCGATCTTTTGCTCAAGCACCTTTTTTATGGCAGGCGCGATAGCATTCATGTTCTCACCGCCGCGGCAGTCGTAAAAAATTGCCTCTCTGCCTATGCTTTTATAGTAGTCCTGCCACTTTTTGCTGATCTCGGGATCCGCAAGGCTGGCCTTACTTAAAACAGTCAGATGCGGCTTATCCTTTGTCAGCTTTTCAAGGTCGGGATTCTTTGAGCTGTGAGGAATACGCGCATCAAGTATTTCTATAACTATATCAACAAGCGGCAGACATTCTGTAATAAGCCGCTTGGTCTTCGCCATATGGCCGGGAAACCACTGTATAATTTCAGATGGCATTGTTTTATTCCTTTCGCTTATTCAGTTTACTTTACCGAATCTTGAAAACGGTGTGATGCGGAAAAGCACTCTGCCGAATACAAATCGGGTGTCAACGCAGCCTATCTGTGAACCGCGGCTGTCATTGGAATAATTACGGTTATCACCCATTACGAATATCTGACCTTCGGGAACTGTAATAGGGAACTTCACATCGGATTGGCGCATGTGATATCCGTCAATATAATTTACATAGGGCTCGTCAAGAAGCTCTCCATCCACATACACTCCCCAATTTTCAAAGTCAATATCAACCGTTTGACCTTCGGTGGCGATAACGCGCTTTACGATTCCGCCCTCAATTCCGCTGTACAGCGACTGGAATACCACGATATCCCCTTGCTTTGGGGTGTAGAACAAATTGCTGACGCAAAGGGTTTCGCCGTCGTGGAGCGTGTTGTTCATAGAAGGACCGTCAACATAGGCGATTCGCACCACAAAAGTGAAAATCAAGAGAATAGCCGAAATCGTCACAACAAATATTTCAAGCCACTCATATATTTCCCGTGCCGCCTTGAATTTTACCGTGGCAGAACCCTCTGCGGCTTTTTCTGTGCTGTTTTCAGGAGCAGTATTCATAACATTATCTCCTTTCGCTTGGATCATTTTTCTATCATATGGGAGAGCAGGTCATATCCGTGCTCAATGTAGAACTTCTTGTTTTCACATTCTTCCTCGGTAAACACATCCACGCCGTCCGGTGCTTCTTTTGAAGAATAGATCATAAACGGTACGGGGTCCATGGAGTGAGTGCGCATACAGAGAGGAGTTGGATGATCGGGGAGAATCATTATTTTGAAGTCTTCACCCGTAGATACGAGATAATCGTAGACCGGGCGGAGAATAAGCTCGTCGATTCTTTCTATTGACAGGATCTTATTTTCAAGCTCGGCGCGGTGACCGCACTCATCCGGTGCCTCAACGTGTATGTATACAAAATCCTTTTCGTTTTCAAATGCCTCTATTGCCGCATCTGCTTTGCCGGAGAAGTTGGTGTGAACGTTGCCCGTTGCGCCATCAACGTCAATGGACTGAAGTCCTGCACAAATGCCGATACCCTTGATAAGGTCAACCGCGGAAATTACCGCGCCGCGAAGTCCCCACTTTTCGTAGAAGTTGGGTAAAGCAGGCTTCTTTCCGGGACTCCAAAGCCAAATAGAGTTTGCCGGGCGCAGACCGCGCGCGCGGCGTGCTTCGTTAATGGGGTGGTGATTAAGAATATCATAGCTTGCACGCATAAGCTCATAGAATGGCTTGCCTGACTCACCTGCAGGAAGGTAATCCTTTATGCACTTGCCGAGAATGTCGTGAGGACGCATAAAGTTATACTCAGACGGAGTGTTGTTCCATATCATGCAGTGGCGGTAGCTTACGCCGGTATAGAAATGACGGGAATCCGTACCCAAGTGCTCCTCAACAGCCTTGATAAGTTCGCTTGCCTCAGCGGTGGTGATCTCATCCGCAGAGTGATCGAGCATTATTTTGTCGTCGTAATTTTCCTCATCCTCGCTTATGGTTACCACATTGCAGCGGTAAGCGGTATCGTCGGGACGCATAGTAAGTCCCATAGAAACCGCTTCCAGGGGGGAACGCCCCTTGGAATAGATTTTCGGGTCGTAGGAAAGCACCGCGATATTAGCCGTATCAGATTCGGGCACCATTCCCTCGGGAACATTAGACACAGTTCCGCAGAGGGATTTTTTTGCAAGCTCATCCATCATAGGTTTGTTTGCGGCAGCCATGGGAGTTTTGTTTTCCAGTGCCTCAATTTTATAATCTGCCATACCGTCGCAGAGAAGTACAAGATATTTCATAAAAATATGTCCTTTACAATCGTTTGTAGGGAGTATATGTGTAAACATAACTACTCAGAATATATTATACCACAAAAAAACTAAAAGTACAAGTGTGAATAGGTCAAATTTTCGCTAAAAAAACAGGCGCGAAGTGTTCATTTTCACTTCGCTTACCTGTTTTTCCGTTCTCTTAAATATCTGAAGAAGCTCTGAAGATTCTCGGTGGCTTCTTTCTCGCATACACCGAATATTACCTCGGGTTTGTGGTTGAGAGGGTAAAAATTAAGGTTTATAAGGCTTCCTAAAGCCCCAGCTTTTGCATCCTTTGCGCCTATTATCACACGCTTTATGCGGGAGTTTACAATAGCACCGGCGCACATGGGGCATGGCTCGAGCGTAACGTACAAATCACACCTGTGAAGCCGCCATCCGCCAAGCTTGCGGCATGCCGCGTCTATTGCCAAAAGCTCGGCGTGAGCAGTGGCGTTTTTATCGGTTTCCCGACGGTTGTACGCTTCGGAAATTATTTCTCCATCCATCACTACAACCGCCCCAACGGGCACTTCGCCAAGGGTCGCGGCTTCATCCGCAAGCTCCAATGCACGCCGCATATATTTTTCGTCGTACTCAGTCATTTACGGTGTCCTCCGTTACTTCTTCCGCGGGGATTTCTTTGGGGGCAACAAGCCATGCATTGGGCAGGCGGCGCCCGTATGTAGGATTAAGGGAGCTGTTTTTGGTTATGACCTCGCCGTTATAGGCAAGTACGGAGCTTGAGCCGCCGTCACAGCACGCGGCGTTTACAACACCGTATTTTGTAAGTATTTCCACAAGGTCGCCCATGGTGCATCCAATGCTCCATGTGGGCTGTCTGCCGTCAATTATGAGGAACACTATCACTCCGTCCTCGCGCTGACCGATAGCTGTGCGCGGCTGAATACCGTAACCGCCCGAGCCTTCGATTTGCGGCTCACCGTCGGCTATAAGCACGGGACCAAACTGTATGCCGGCTCTGATATCGTAATACTGCCAATCCTTTACGTTTCCTACCACAAGCCTGTCATCGGAAGTAATGAGCACCGCGCCGTAATAGCTTACGGCAGTACCCCAATATTCACCCTCGGAGTAGGAAAGACCGATTATGTCGCCGCCATGGCCCGAATCGTTGGGATCGTTGAATCCGCTGGCATTGATTCCGGCAATGGCGCCGTGATGTGCCATCATTGCTTTGATGCGAAGTCCCTCTTTATGTTTATATGGAGTTGAGCCGAGATACACACGGGACGGATCGTCGATCAGCATTATTTTTCCGCGGTAGGTTGAACCCACTATTTCAGAAACCACAAGCCCTTGTTCTATGTCATTTATAAGCACGGTGTAGCCTGCATAATCAGACTCTCCCACCGTAAGCTCGTTTTGTACGAGAATATCTTTGGGTACATCTTCGGTTTTAGGCGGTTCTGTATCTGCAGGCTGTGTTTCATCGGCTGTATCACCGTTGATCTCTGTCAGGTGTTCGCCGCCGCCAACAACATCCGAAGTGTCGGTCTGCTTCGACATAACATCATCAATTATATAGCCGGGGATGAAGGTTGTGGCGAGCCACTGATGATCGCCGGTAGTCATAGCGGTTTCTATATAAATGGTACGCAGGTATTTTACAAAAGGAATATTTGAAAATACGAATACAGAATACAGTACGCATGCCAAAATAACGGCAGCGAGCGGTATCAGAACCCGTTTTTTTCTCAGTATACTTGGAAGTGAAAGACCTTTTGTTGGAGTTCTTTTGCTGTTTGACATTGGTTTTCTCCTGAATGTTTTGCTTTTTACTGCTTTAAGCTATATATCAACTACTTAATTATAAATAATAACAAAATCCTTGGTGTTAATAATATGTAAATTTTGTCTTGACTTCGTACAAATTCGTTTAATCCTCACTAATAGGCATGCGGGACAAATATTGTTACTCATATAACCGTGCGGCGGTGCGCAAATTAGTCACACGGCGATTTTGGAAGTGCCGTAACAATATAAAACGGAGAAATTACAAATGAAAGCATATAGATTGGGGACAGTAACGCGCACGTTTGTTATCACTTTGTGCGTGACTCTTTTTTCAAGCGGCACTTTAGCGGCAGATCAGAATACAACCGGTGGGAAAATGCTTATTCCCGGCGGCGTACCTTTCGGTGTCAGACTTTATTCGGAAGGGGTGCTTGTGGTTGGAGTGGATGATGTGGAGTGCGGCGGCGAAAGCATCAGCCCTGCAAAAAACGCCGGTATAAAAGAAAAAGATATGATACTTTCGGTAAACGGTGAACGGATAATTGGAGCGGATCAAGTTTCGGCGCTTATAGACGGCTGCGGCGGTGAGCCGGTTGAATTTGAAATAAGACGCGGAAGCGAGGAGTTTACTTTGTCGGTAACCCCCGTAATATCGGAATCCGACGGAAAATACAGAACGGGAATGTGGATACGGGACAGCACTGCCGGAATCGGCACGGTAACATACATCGATCCGGAATACGGGGCTTTCGCTGGGCTTGGACACGGCATATGCGATATTGACAGCGGAGAACTTATACCGCTTACCAGAGGAAGCGTCGTAAACGTGGAAATAAGCGGCATAACCAAAGGCCGTTCCGGTGCTCCGGGTGAACTTAAGGGTTACTTCAGCTCGGGAAAGATAGGTACACTTTTTGGAAATAAAGAGTGTGGTGTGTACGGAATATTTGCTGAATACCCCAAAGGCGCATCTTCCGAAGCCGTTCCTGCGGCGGCACGAGGTGAGATCGTCTGTGGGGAAGCGGAAATGTTCTGCACGGTTGACGGAGAGGGCGTGAAATCCTACGGCGTTGACATTTCCCATATAGATCATTCTGGCAAGAGCGTGAAGAATTTTGTGGTGACCGTTACAGACCCGGTGCTTCTTGAAAAAACCGGCGGTATCGTTCAGGGGATGAGCGGCAGTCCTATTATACAGGACGGGAAACTGGTGGGAGCAGTGACACATGTGTGTGTCAATCTATGATACCTACAGCTATGTAGGTAACCTGATGATACCTACATAGCCTTAAATTTTTGGAAGCCGAGGATAGAGGTCAATTTCTATCTGCCCGTTGGCTTCCTTTTTGTATTCAATCTTCTTTAGGATTTCTTTGAGTAATGCGTTCCGTTCCTCGTTAGTCATTTCATCATAGCTGGCTAACAAAGTTTCGGTCTGAGGGATGAGGTTTGCTTTGGCGTTGTCGCTCTGCTCCATACGGGCGATTGTGATTTCGTTTTCAGAGATTTTCGCCTTAACTTCTGCTACAGAAGCGTTCAGCTTTTCTTGACGACTCTTGAAGATTTCAAGCGTATATGCACCCTGTTCTACAAGGTTATATGCGTTCTCCAACTGAGCGTTAAGTTTCTGCAGCTCGGTCGCAAACTTCTTGTTTTGATTTCTGAGAGCTTCGATGTCTTTAGCGTACCCAACGGTATCAATCTTTATGCGATAACCTTTGAGCCATTCCCGAAGGGCTGAAATGATTTCCTTTTCAACCACATCGTAATCGGAGCTGACGTTGTGGCAATTTCTACTGTTCACACAGCGGAATCTTGCTCGTGAATCTCTGGATTTTGAACTGGTGGTTCTGCCAATCCTCTTGCCACAGGTCGAACAGTACAGCAGACCAACAAAAGCGTTCTGTAACTCAAACTCGTCCTTAACTTTTGGTGCAGGCTGTTTTTCAAGACGAATTTGCTGAGCGAGCATAAACTGTTCCTCGGTGATGAGAGCTTCGTGAAGCCCCTCAAACACATTGTAATCTTCGATGTTCTTCTTACGCTTGATTTTCTTCTTGACTTCGCCGTTCTCAATGGTTTTAATCTGCTGACTCCATCCACGTCGAATCTTTCCCATATAGACGGGATTTGTGATAATATTGCTGATAGTGCAATACGTCCACAGGTCGCCGTGACGGGTCGGCACATTGTTGTCATTAAGGTGGTTGGCGATAATCTTGGTTCCTGCGTGGTTCAGAAACATCTCAAAGATTGTTTTGATGTGCGGAGCTTCGTCCGGGTTAGGTTCAAGAGTGTAGCCCTTTTCGTTTGGTAGCTTAACTCTCGTGTATCCGTAAGGAGCGATACTGTTAATGTATTTTCCTTCGGATGCGGAGCTGTCTCTGCCTCGGATAAGACGGCGATTGATTGTCTTATACTCTCGGCGGCTCATAAAGAGACCAAATTCAAAGTATTCCTCATCGAACTCGTTGCACGGGTCGTAAGTCTTACTCGGTGTAACAATCTTGGTGGAAGAATACTGAAAGACCTGGCTGATATACGCTTGGTCAGCACCGTTGCCTCTTGCGAGACGTTCAAGGTCAACTACTAATACTCCGGCATAAATGCCTGCACTGACTTCTTCGAGTAATTTTTGGATTTCGGGTCGTGCGGCGATTGATTCACCGGAGACTACCTCATAATAAGTTTTAGCAATATAATATCCACGGTCCTCCGCAACCTTGTCAAGAATTGCTTCGTGTCTTTTCAGCGTGTCCTCAACACTCAACTCAGCATAATCACGGTCAAAGCGGGATTTTCGGAGATATTTAACATATTGCTCCATAAGGTGCCTCCTTTCAATTATATATTATAATCTTGTTTTTTAAGTGAATCAATGTTGTCGGGTATGTAAAATATGTAAACGCCGCAGCCTTACGACTGCAGCGTTGTAGTAATGGGCTGATGTTCAGATATTGATGCCACGGCAGAGGGTTCCTGCGG
>JAZRGK010000008.1:0-33016 GCA_045644145.1 Candidatus Flemingiibacterium sp. | reverse complement strand
TGCTTCCACGGTAAATTCCGCGTTTTTTGCAATATTAAAATGCCTGTTTACGCCCGAAAGCAGGTCGCTCATAGCCTTTACGGGAAGGGTTGTTGGCGTACCGCCGCCTATAAACACCGTGTCGACGGTATAATTCTTAGCCGCGGTAGAGTAGTCTTCCATTTGAAGGAGCAGGGCATCTACATACCTTTGCATAAGCTCCTCGCCTGCACCCGACTGTGAATAAAAGTCGCAGTATGCGCATTTTGCGTGGCAGAAGGGGATGTGTATATATAAACCGAGCGGTTTTTTTACCATTGCGGTCGTCCTTTCTGTAAAACCAATTGTATGCGGTAGGGGAGGGGCTTGCTCCTCCCGTTCCGTCAATCCTCGTCGGTAGTGGGGGACTTGCTCCTCCCGACTTCCGTCAATCCTCGTCGCCGAGCTTAAGAACCGCCATGAACGCCTCGGGCGAAACCTCAACCGAGCCAAGCTGGCGCATCTTCTTTTTACCCTCTTTCTGCTTTTCAAGCAGCTTCTTCTTTCGCGTAATATCGCCGCCGTAGCACTTGGCAAGCACGTCCTTGCGCATTGCCTTTACGGTTTCGCGTGCGATTACCTTTCCGCCGATAGCCGCTTGAATTGGCACCTCGAAAAGCTGGCGCGGAATGTTGTCCTTAAGCTTCTCGCAGATACGGCGCGCTCTTGCGTATGCCTTCTCCTCGTGAACGATAAAGGAAAGGGCGTCCACGATATCGCCGTTTAAGAGAATATCAAGCTTCACAAGCTTCGAGGGAACATACTCCGCAAGCTCATAGTCAAGGGAAGCATAGCCCTTGGAGCGTGATTTCAGCGCATCAAAGAAGTCGTAGATTATTTCGTTAAGGGGCAGATTATAGTGAAGCTCCGCACGGTCGGTGTCGATGTAGGTCATGTTTATAAACTCGCCGCGTCTGTCCTGACAAAGCTCCATAAGTCCGCCGACGTATTCGGGGGGGGTTATAATGGACGCCTTTACCATAGGCTCGTGCGCCACGTCGATCTCGTCGGGGCTTGGATAGTTGGACGGGTTGTCGATTCTCACTTTGTCGCCGGATTTAAGGTCGATGTTGTAAATAACGCTTGGCGCGGTGGTGATAAGGTCAAGATTGAATTCGCGCTCAAGACGCTCCTCGATTATCTCCATGTGGAGAAGTCCGAGGAAGCCGCATCGGAAGCCGAATCCCAGCGCCGCCGAGGTTTCAGGCTCAAATGTAAGCGCCGCATCGTTAAGCTGAAGCTTTTCTAAGGCATCCTTAAGGTCACCGTATCTTGCGCCGTCCGCGGGGTATATACCTGCGAACACCATGGGGCGCACTTCCTTGAAGCCGGGAAGCGGCTCGCTTGCAGGCGCGGCGGCAAGTGTCACCGTATCGCCCACTCTTGTGTCGCCTACGGATTTGATGGATGCGGTGAAATATCCAACGTCGCCTGCGGAAAGCACGCCACAGGATTTTAAACCGAAGGGCTCCATGCATCCAACATCAACAATGTCGAATTCCGCGCCGGTGCTCATAAGCCTGATCCTGTCCCCTGCGCGGAGCGTACCTTCCATAAGGCGGATGTTTACAACAACGCCCAGATAGCTGTCGTAGTAGGAGTCGAAAATAAGCGCGCGGAGCGGTGCATTCTCGTCGCCGTCGGGGCAGGGGATATCGGAGATGATCTTGTCAAGCACCTGATCGATATTAAGCCCCACCTTAGCGGATACCGCCGGGCATCCCTCAGCCGGGATACCGATTATATCCTCGATCTCTCCGCGTACCTTCTCAACGTCCGCCGAGGGCAGGTCTATCTTGTTTATAACCGGCACAACCTCAAGGTCGTTGTCTATTGCAAGGTATGCGTTGGCGAGAGTCTGCGCCTCGACGCCTTGAGTGGAGTCAACGATAAGAAGCGCGCCCTCGCATGCGTTAAGGGAACGGGACACCTCATATCCGAAGTCAACGTGACCGGGGGTGTCGATAAGGTTGAGGGCGTATACCTCGCCGTCGGGGGCGTGGTAGTCGAGCCTTACGGCGCGCGCCTTTATGGTGATTCCGCGCTCACGCTCAAGATCCATGTTATCAAGAAGCTGTGCTTCCATATCGCGTGTTGCCACGGTACGGGTATATTCGAGGATTCTGTCCGCAAGGGTGGACTTGCCGTGGTCGATATGTGCGATTATAGAAAAGTTGCGTATTTTCTTCTGTCTTTCGGTTGACATATGATTTTTTGATTCCTTTCTTTATTTTGGATATACAAACGTCGGCTTATTTGAAATAATTAAGCGGATTCACTGCCGCGTTGTTTTCGTAGATGTTAAGGTTCAGATGAGCGCCGGTGGTGTAGCCGGACGTGCCTACATTTGCTATGATCTGACCGCGCTTCACCTTGTCGCCCACCTTCACCTGATATTTTGACAGATGGGAGTAGAAGGAAGCAACTCCGCCGCCGTGGCTTATTGTGAGATAGTAGCCGTCGGCGTAGTTGTAGGAGCACTCCACCACTGTTCCGTCGTTTACAGCGTATATCTCCGTGCCGTAGGGTGCAGGAATGTCGATGCCTATATGGAACTGGTCTTTGCCCGTTACGGGATGTATTCGCCATCCGTATCCGCTGGAGATTCTTGTATACGCGCCATCAAGGGGCCAGAGGAATTCTCCGCCCACATACGCTTCGTTTGTGGTTCTCGCAAGCTCTGCAAGAAGCTCCTCGCGCTTTTTGCTGTATTCAAGCTCCATTGCGGCGACCTTCTCAAGATCCGCCTCGGCGCTCGCAATACGGTTTTCCGTAGTTGCCACAAGCTTATTCGCCGCTTTTAAATCCTTTTCAAGCTCGCTTCGGCGCGTAGCGAGGGCTTTTATTTGCGTATCAAGCTTAGCTTTCTCGTCGGTAAGCCCGATCTTCAAGGTTTCCAGCGTATCAAGCCCTGCATTGTAGGAATCAAGCAGGCGCTTATCGTAGTCGAGCATGCACATGAAGCGGTCTACCTGACTGAAAAAGTCCGACAGCCCGTCGGCGTCAAACAGCACCGTTAAAAGATCAACGCCGCCGTCCTCATGCTTTGCTCGGATGCGCTCACGAACCACCTGATATTGGTTCTCGAGCTTTTCGTTCTGCATCTGAATTTCTTCGGTTTTTATGTTTATCTGCGCGTTGTAGCCGTCGATCAGCGCCATGAGCGCGTCGATCTCCACGTTCAGCGCATATATTTTTTGGTCGATCGCCTGTTTTTCCTGCAAAGCGTCCTTGTATTTGGTTTCCGCGTCACCAAGCGCCTTTTCCGCCGCCGCCCGCTGTGCCGTCGCCGCCGCAAGCTTATCCTCAAGCGCCGTAAGCGAGCTGTTTTTCGTCCCCGATACCCCACTCGGTGCAATCAGCACAACCAAAATCGCACAAACAAACAGGCATATTACTCTTTTCTTCAATTTCTCACCTGATTTTTTAACATAATTATACTATTATAGTATATCGCACTAATGCTCATTTGTCAAGGGTGAAGTATGGAGAACGGGTCGCTTTTTTTGACACATAGCTTTGCTATGTGCTTGAAAGCTCCGCAAAAACTTTATACATAGGTAAAAACAAAGCTGTAGGGACAGGCGTCCAGCAGTCTTTGACTGCCAAGACTGTCCGTTTCCACCGTATGTTGAATTACGTCGTACCGTGCGACGCCAAAATCCCACAAAAATCTCGAAAATTTCATAAATATAGGGCGAATCACCTTGACTTTTGCCGCAAAGTATACTATAATATAGTGTAAATATGCATTTTAACGAAAAGAAAGGTTTCATAAATATGTTTTGGCAAGAACAGATAGAAACGATGGACAGAGCAGAGCTTGAAAGAATTCAGCTTGCAAAGCTTAAGAATCTGGTTGACTACTGCTATAACCGCGTTCCTTTTTACAAAAAGCGTCTTGATGAGGCAGGCGTTACCGCCGATAAGATAAAGACACTTTCGGATATCAAGTATATCCCCTATACCACCAAGGACGATATCCGTGATACATACCCCTTCGGGCTTTTCGCCGTTGATAAGAAGGAGATCGTACGTATACACGCTTCTTCCGGTACAACCGGCAACCCTACCGTTGTGGGTTATACCAAAAACGATATGCAGATGTGGACTGACTGCGTTTCCCGTATCGTGGTCGCCGCAGGCGCTACTGCCGACGATATCGTGCAGATAGCCTTTGGCTACGGACTTTTTACCGGTGCTCTCGGTCTTCACTACGGACTTGAAAACATCGGCGCAACCGTTGTCCCCACCTCTACGGGCAACACCGAGAAGCAGCTTAAGCTGATGCGCGACTTCGGTACTACCGCGCTGGTTTCCACACCTTCGTATGCGCTTTATATCGCCGAGGTTGCAAACGATATGGGCATCGACTGCCGAGAGCTTAATATAAGACTCGGTCTGTTCGGCTCTGAGGGATGCTCCGACGAGATGCGCGGCAAGGTTGAGGAAGCATGGAATCTTTTTGCCACCGATAACTACGGAATGAGTGAGCTTTGCGGCCCCGGCGTATCAGGTGAGTGCCGCTACAGATGCGGTTTACACTTCGCCGAGGATCACTTCTTACCCGAGATCATCGACAGCGCTACGGGCGAGGTCAAGGCGAGGGGCGACGAGGGCGAGCTTGTTGTTACGACCCTTTCAAAAGAGGGAATCCCGCTTCTTCGCTACCGAACAAAGGATATAACACGCATCCACTACGAAAAGTGTGAGTGCGGACGTACCCACGCGAGGATGGAAAAGCCCATGGGACGTGCCGACGATATGCTTAAGATCAAGGGCGTTAATGTGTTCCCCACACAGATCGAAAGCGTGCTGGTAAGTATCCCCGAGGTTGGCCCTCAGTATCAGATCGTGCTCGGCACAAAGAATTACATGGACACCTTTGAGATCAATATCGAGGTTTCCGATGCTAATATGCTCACTTCCTTCAAGGCGCTTGAAGACCTGCAGCTTAAGGTTCGCCATAAGCTTCAGACGGTGCTGGGACTTGATGCCAAGATAAATCTCGTTGAGCCGAAGTCCCTTGAACGCTTCGTCGGCAAGGCAAAGCGAGTTATCGACAACAGACAGAAATAATCAAACTACATATAGATTTGGAGAAAGAACATGAAAAAGATAATGCTCGGCAATGAAGCGGTGGCACGCGGTCTTTACGAGGCAGGCGTACACTTCGTTTCAAGCTACCCCGGAACGCCCAGCACGGAGATCACCGAGGCTGTGGCAAAATACGATGAAATCTACGCTGAATGGGCACCTAACGAAAAGGTGGCATTAGAAGCGGCTCTCGGTGCGGCAATCGGCGGCGGACGCTCATTCTGCGCCATGAAGCACGTTGGACTTAACGTGGCGGCAGACCCGTTATTCATCACGGCCTACACCGGAGTAAACGGCGGCTTTGTTATCGGCGTTGCGGACGACCCCGGCATGCATTCCTCTCAGAATGAGCAGGACAGCCGTCACTACGCTATCGCGGCAAAGCTTCCCATGCTTGAGCCTTCCGATTCCGGCGAGTGCCTTGGTTTCACAAAGATGGCATACGAATATTCGGAGAAGTTTGACACTCCCTTTATTCTCCGCCTTAATACACGAGTTTCCCACTCCCAGTCGGTTATCGAAACCGCGGACAGAGTCGAGGTTGCCGTAAAGCCCTACGAAAAGGATATTTCAAAGCACGTTATGATGCCCGCAATGGCAAGAGGACGCCACGTTGTGGTTGAAAAGCGCCTTGCCGACCTTGCGGAGTTTGCTGAAAACTGCCCCTTTAACAAGGTTATCGAAAATAAGGGCGCGAAGATCGGTATTATCACATCCGGCCCCTCTTTCTGCTACGCATCCGAAGCCTTCGGCGACACCGCTTCCTATTTGAAGCTGGGTCTTGTAAATCCCCTGCCGAAGAAGCTTATTGCGGATTTTGCGGCAAAATATGAGCGCGTGATCGTTATCGAGGAGCTTGATCCCGTTATCGAAACCCACGTTAAGGCTATGGGCATCGCTTGCGACGGAAAGAACATACTCCCTATCTGCGGCGAGTTCTCTCAGGAGCTTATTTCCGAGCTGCTTCTTGACAAAAAGAACGATTTCTACGCTCTTTCCGATAATATCCCCGTCCGTCCCCCCGTGCTTTGCCCCGGATGCCCCCACAGAGGCGTATTCTACCTCTTTAAGAAGCTGGGACTCTACGTCAGCGGCGACATCGGATGCTACACTCTCGGCGCGGCGGCGCCGCTCTCCGGAATGGACACCACCCTTTGCATGGGCGCATCCGTTTCCGCGCTCCACGGCTTCTCCAAGGTGCGCCATGAGGAGAATAAGTGCGTAGCCGTTATCGGTGACTCTACCTTTATGCATTCGGGTATCACCGGACTTATCGACATCACCTATAACAAGGGTATTTCCACCGTTGTTATCGTTGACAACTCCATCACCGGCATGACCGGACATCAGCAGAATCCCTGCACCGGCTACACCTTGAAGGGCGAGCCTGTGACCGGCATTATGCTCGAAAACATCGCAAAAGCGGCAGGCGTTGACGAGGCGCACATCCGCGTGGTTGATCCCGGCGACCTTAAGGCTACTGAGGCTGTTCTTAAGGAAGAGCTTGCGGCGGCTTGTCCCTCTGTTATTATCTGCCGCCGTCCATGCGCGCTTCTTAAGTACGTTAAGCGTCAGCCTGCAGTTACCGTTGACGCTGACAAGTGCGTTGGATGCAAGATGTGCATGAAGATAGGATGCCCCTGCATATCTATCGTAAACGGCAAGGCTAAGATCGATGCTACGCTCTGCACCGGATGCGGACTCTGCACACAGATGTGCAAGGTTGGCGCAATCGTTTAATTTGGAGGGAGATAAAATGACTAAGAATATTATGATCGTAGGCGTCGGCGGACAGGGTTCGCTTCTCGCCAGCCGTATTCTCGGAAACGCGGTGCTTCTTCAGAACTACGACGTTAAGGTGTCCGAGGTGCACGGAATGAGCCAGCGCGGCGGCTCGGTTGTTACATATGTTAAGTATGGCGAAAAGGTAGATTCTCCCGTAATCTGCAAGGGAGAGGCGGACATTATCATGTCCTTTGAGCTTCTCGAAGCCGCAAGATGGCTTCCTTATCTTAAAAAGGACGGCGTTATTATAACAAATACTCAAGAGATCAACCCCATGCCCGTAGTAACCGGCGCGGCTGAGTATCCCGAGAATCTTGTAGACAAGATGAAGGCGACCGGCGCAAAGGTGATCGCGGCAGATGCTCTCGCTATTGCAAGAGAGGCAGGAAGCGAAAAGGCGGTAAACGTGGCGCTTATCGGTCTTATGGCACATGCGCTCGGATTTGATACCGAGGTTATGCTTGAGGCTATAAAGATGTCCGTGCCCGAAAAATTCCTTGAACTCAACCTCAAGGCGTTCGAGCTTGGCGCGGCGCATAAATAGGACGTAATCTATCGCATTACCCCCGTATGGGAGGGGTTTCCCCTCCCGCTTGGCGCACAAATCTGCATTAACCCCGTAGGGGCGATTCACGAATCGCCCGCGCCGGCAACACACCTGCGATACCCCCGTAGGGGAGGGGCTTGCTCCTCCCGCATCTAACCGCATACCCACAATATATCCTAAGGAGGACAGACCAGTGGCACGTTATTTCAACGAAGCAATGGAAACGGCAACAAGAGATCAGCTTTTCCATCTGCAGTCATACAATCTTTCACGCACTGTTTACCATGTATACAAAAATATGCCGATGTACCGCGAAAGGATGGACGCGGCAGGCGTAAAGCCTGAGGATATACATTCCATCGAAGATCTCCATAAGCTTCCTTTTACCGAGAAGCAGGATCTTCGCGACGGCTACCCTTACGGAATGTTCTGCGTTGAGCCAAAGAAGCTTATGCGTATCCATGCTTCTTCAGGTACAACCGGTAAGCAGACCGTAGTAGGCTATACAAAGGAAGATATCGACCTTTGGTCCGAATGTGCGGCGCGCGCGCTTGTGGCGGCAGGCGCAGATAAGGACGATTTCGTTCATATCGCTTACGGCTACGGACTTTTCACCGGCGGTCTTGGTATCCATGACGGCGCACAGAAAATGGGAGCAACCGTTATCCCTGCATCCAGCGGAAACACCGCACGTCAGGTGACAATGCTCCAGGATTTCGGCTCATCCATACTCTGCTGTACTCCTTCCTATGCGCTGTACCTTGCGGATACTTTGAAAGAGCAGGGCATCAGCCTTGACAAGATACACCTTAAAGCCGGCATTTTCGGTGCCGAGCCGTGGACAGAGCAGATGCGCGCGGAGATCGAGGAGCGCCTCGGCATAAAGGCGTACGATATCTACGGACTTTCGGAAATCTCCGGCCCCGGCGTTGCCTTTGACTGCGAGTGCCAGAACGGCATGCACGTCAACGAGGACAACTTCCTTATAGAGATAATTGATCCCGAAACCGGCAAGGTGCTCCCCGACGGAGAGCTGGGCGAAGTGGTATTCACCTGCATTACTAAGGAAGCACTGCCGCTGATCAGATACAGAACACACGATATCTCCAGCATCACCCACGAAAAATGTGCCTGCGGACGTACTCTCGTACGCATGCAGAAGCCATGCGGAAGAAGCGACGATATGCTCATCATCCGCGGCGTAAACGTGTTCCCGTCCCAGATCGAGAGCGTGCTTCTCAACTGCGGCGACGTTGACCCCCACTACATGATCTATGTTGACCGAAAGAACAACACCGATACAATGGAGATTCAGGTAGAGGTAAACGCGGCTAACTTCTCTGACCACGTTAAGGGCATGGAGGAGCTTGCGGCGAAGATCAACGCAGGCATGCAGTCAACTCTCGGACTTTCGTCCAAGATCACCTTTGTTGAGCCGGGAACTATCCCGAGAAGCGAGGGAAAGGCAAAGCGCGTGGTTGACAAGCGCAAGCTTCATTAAATATTTTACGCTAAGCGTTAATATTCTTAATATATAACTGTAAGGAGGCTATAAAAAATGATTATCAAGCAGATTTCCATTTTCGTTGAGAATAAGCCCGGCAGACTTGCCGAGATCACAGGAATAATTGCTAAGAACAATATCAACATCCGCGCGCTGTCCGTTGCAGATACCACCCATTTCGGAATACTCCGTATTATCGTTGACAATCCCGAAGAGGTTGAGCGCGTACTCCGCGAAGCAGGGCTGACCGTTTCTATCACCAGTGTAATCACCGCCTGCATACACAACCGTCCCGGCGGACTTGCTGAGGTTTTGACGCTTCTTGCGGACAACGACATCGCTATTGAATATATGTACGCTTTCATCGCAAAGAGCGATAACGAGGCGTATGTAGTAATGCGCATCGAGGCTGAGGGCGCGGCTGTACAGCTTCTCAAGGCTCACGGTTTTGAGGGTATGGAATAATACCGATTTTCTAAAAGAGCTTCTCCTATGGCGTTGTGTTCCTAAGGACACAACGCCAGTTCTATTCGCCTGCGGCGAGTTATATTGCTTCGCAGTGATATTTGGCTCACGCCAAGTGATATCCGCTTCGCGAGTTTATGGGGCGAATAGAATATAACTGCTCTGTTTACAGAGCAATATCACTTTTGCGAAGCAAAAATATCACGCTGTCGAAGACTGCATATCACTAAAAACTATCAGAAAGTGTGCACTTACTCACCACCGAAGGCGATGACACAACAGAAAAAGCCGATACGGAGTTAAATCCATACCGGCTTATTTACTGCCCTTTAGAACCCGCGGCAATCGGGAAAGCCTTTTTTGCGTGCGGTGTGCAAAATTTCTTTACAAACCATGGTGTGAAACTTTATAAATGATTCACTATTGTGCATAAAAACGTCGAACTTTATTCATAAATGTCTGCTATAATAAAAGCGGTTAGAAGCCGCAGGCGAGTTGCGGCAAAGCTAAGGAAGCTTTTATTTGAACATAAATTTTCGATATCAAAAGGTTAGGAAAATTTATGTTATAATAAAAGCAATCAAAAGCCGCAGACAAGCGGCACAGTATCGTAACTTTTATGAATTTTCGGGGGTTTTATGTTCGGTAATACTGACAATAATACACGATCTGAAACTGAAGACATACAAAGTAACGGCTCCTGCTATGGCGGTTTCGGAAGACGTTTTTCTTACGAGCAGTCAAAAAAAGATAACGGCGGTTTTCGCATTACCACATCGGGACTTGTTTCCGCTATATGCGCGCTGGTTGTGGTGGGCGCTGTAGGCGCACTGTGCGGTGTGGTAATGTACCACATGGTTGAAGCAAATAAGCCGCTTTACTACCCGTCCGGTGACTTAGCTGACTCAGACCGCGGCAAATCCGGAGCGGCTTACAAAGAAGCGGATGTTGTTATGCCGCTATCGGAAGATGAGGGAATTTACGAAAACGTGACAAGCGATCTGTCCGCACGCTACAGAGTACCTACGGGCGTTATGATAAAACGCGTGGCGGAGGATTCGGAGGAATATGCGGCAGGGCTTCGCTCCGGGGACATTCTTATATCCATTGACGGAATAAAGGTTAGCGATATTGACACCATGAACGGGATTTTGTCATCCCGTGAGGCGAGCATGGGCTCCGAGATAATGATTTTCAGAAATAATGTGTACATTGTGCTCAATATTGAGGATTAATGCTTTAAGGGCTGCTTCGGCAGCCCTTTTTTGATCCTGTTATAGTTGGAGCTTTCGGAATAAGCACCAATAATGAACAAAACCACAAAAAATCCATGAAAATCGACAAAAAATTGCAGATATTGTCAAATTTATATTGACAAAGCGTTAAAATTATGGTAATATTTTATTATATTAAAATATAGGAGGACAATCTTATGCAAAAGCTTACAACTAAGCGTTTTATGGCGCTTGCGGTGATCGTTATGCTCGTGATGTCTGTGTTCGCGTTCGGCGTACATGCTGAGGGCACGGATACCGCGGCGATTACCGAAACAGAGGCTGTTACCGAAACTCTTGAAGCTACCGAAGAATCCGCTGAGGGCAATGAAGACCGTTTCTACGCTACGTTCTGGGCACTTGTTCCGCCCGTAATTGCAATTGCTCTGGCACTTATCACAAAAGAGGTTTATTCCTCTCTGTTCGTTGGTATCCTTGCAGGCGGTCTGCTTGCTACCAACTTCAACTTCCTCGGCACTGTTGACGCTATCACCAGCGAAGGACTTATTTCAGCTGTTGAGGGCAATGCAGGTATCTTCATCTTCCTCGTTATCCTCGGCATCATGGTTGCGCTCATCAACAAGACCGGCGCGGCTGCCGCTTTCGGTAAGTGGGCACAGACTCACATCAAGACAAGAGTGGGCGCACAGCTTGCCACCTTTGTTCTTGGCGTACTTATCTTTATTGACGACTACTTCAACTGCCTTACCGTTGGTACGGTTATGCAGCCGGTTACCGATACACACAAGGTGTCCCGTGCAAAGCTTGCGTTCCTTATTGACGCAACTGCGGCACCTATCTGCATGATCGCTCCCATTTCTTCTTGGGCAGCAGCGGTTGCCTCTAATGCTGAGGGAACCGGCTACAGCGGACTTGAGCTTTTCATTCGCGCTATTCCGTTTAACTACTACTCCCTTATGATGCTTCTCTTTGTGGTTCTTATTATCGTATTCAAGGTAGACTTCGGTCCCATGGCGAAGCATGAAAAGAACGCTATCGAAAAGGGCGACCTCTTTACCACCGGCGTTTCCACCAACAAGGCTTCCGAAGAGCTTGAGGTTAACGAAAAGGGTAAGGTTATCGACCTTGTTCTCCCTGTACTCGTGCTCATCGGTGTTTGCGTATTCGCGCTTGTTTACGTCGGCGGTATTCTCTCCGGTGTTGACTTCATCACCGCATTCGGTGACACCGACGCTACCGTTGGTCTGCCTTGGGGCGGTCTTATCGCACTTATTGTTACTATTATCTATCTCCTTTGCCGCCATGTGGTATCCTTCAAGGATGCTATGGCATGCATTCCTAAGGGCTTTATCGCGATGGTTCCCGCGATCACAATTCTTACATTTGCGACTACCCTTAAGAACATGACCGGTCTTCTCGGTGCAGATGTTTACATCGAAACTATCATGAAGGGCTCCGCAGAGGCGCTCTCGCTGTTCCTTCCTGCGGTTATCTTCCTCGTTGCGTGCCTGCTTGCATTTGCTACCGGCACTTCTTGGGGAACCTTCGGTATTCTTATTCCGATCGTTGCGGCTATCTTTGATCCTACAAGCTCGCTGTATTTCATCGGTATGTCCGCGTGCCTTGCAGGTGCGGTATGCGGTGACCATTGCTCACCTATTTCCGATACCACCATTATGTCCTCGGCAGGCGCTCAGTGCGACCACATCAACCACGTTTCCACCCAGCTTCCCTATGTTATTTCGGTTACCGCTTGCTCATTTGTTGCTTACATTGTAGGCGGTCTTACCAAGAACGGTTGGATCGGTCTTGCGGCGGCAACTCTCCTTACCGTTGGATTCGTTGCAGTTGTTAAGATTTCCGGCAAGTCCCGCAAGGTTTGATGCGGTTTACTTAATATGTTTTTCGTGGGAGCGCGCTCGTTTGAGTGCGCTCCCTTTTCGGTGGCACGGGCTTGTCGCCGCCGACTGTTGGCGGCTATGACGACAGAGGTGGGATACGCACGAGTCGCGGCACAGTAGCTGCGCTCTGTGCCTTTGGAAGCGTTACCGCCGCGTCCGTGCGTTCACTTCGACGGGATGGCGTTTGGGTGGGGGGACACTTTGCGTTCTTTCGCTTATCTTTGGATACACGGCGGTGGGCGTTTGTGTTTGTGCGCACGGTTCGTGCGCTTGAAGGACTTAAGAAACGAACAGAGGGCGCCGTCCCCTACAGTCTTGTATTCCTATGTATAAAGTTCTTTGCGGAGCTTTTTATGGCACATCGATACAGCGATGTGCTGAAAGCGACCCGTTCTCCTACACGATGAGCCGCATAACTATGGAATTTTCAATGTTATTATAAATCTGTAACAACTAATTCACATATATGAAGTATAATGGATACAGTCATATGACCGCATTAGCGTTGCGTGTTACTATGCGAATAAAGAAATAGGGAGGATTATGATATGAATAACAATTCCGGCGCAGGGCGTACTTTTTACACAGATCCCGGCAAGGATAAGAATAAGAAGAAAATCTTGCGGTGGGCGATAACTGCCGCGGTGATTTTAGTGGCGTTTGCCATTGCGTCAACATGCTGGTACACCGTTGACGAGAAACAGCAGGCGGTGGTGACCACATTCGGCAAGGTGACCGACGTTACCGACGCAGGTATGCATTTTAAGCTGCCGTTCGGTATTCAGCAGGTGCATAAGGTAAATGTTAACGTGTATCAGAAGATAGAGCTTGGTTATACCACCTCTGCGGCTGCAAGCGGTGCTTATGAAACCATTGAAAAGGAATCCAAGATGATAACCGGCGACTACAACATAGTAAATGTGGATTTCTTCGTAGAATACAAGGTTTCCGATCCGGTGAAGTATCTTTTCAACTCAAAAAATCCGGAGTTGATTCTGAGGAATCTTATCCAAAGCCAGATTCGTGCTGTTGTAGGTTCTGCAACGGTTGATCAGGTTCTGACCGACGGCAAGACTGACATTCAGATAAGAGTAAAAGAGCTTGTCAGCGAGATCCTTGAAACCTACGATATCGGTCTTATGCTTACGGATATCAAGATTCAGGATGCTGAGCCGCCTACTGTATCGGTAATCGAGGCGTTCAAGCAGGTTGAAACGGCGAAGCAGGGGGCGGAAACCGCCATTAACCAGGCTAAAGCGTACAGCAACTCAAAGCTTCCCGAGGCTGAGGCTGAAGCGGATCAGCTTATTCAGAATGCGCAGTTTTTGAAGCAGAATCGCATCAACGAGGCTGTAAAGCAGGTAGCTAAATTCAACGCGATGTATGACGAATACGCAAAGAATCCGGAGATCACCCGTATCCGTATGTACTACGAGATGATCGAGGAAACGCTTCCCGGCGTGGTGCTTTACATAGACGTATCCGACACCACCACTGAGAAGCTTCTGCCTCTTGACGATTTTTCGTCGGCTAACTAAGTGAAAGGAGTAAGCAGAAATGAAAAAAGGTATTATAATAACAGCCGTTATTTTGCTTGTGCTCATATTTGTGGGACTCAATTCTATATACACCGTAGCGGAGAATGAGTACGTTTGCCTTATACGCTTCTCCGAGATCGTGGGCGTTACAAACGAAGCGGGGCTTCATCTTAAAGTGCCCTTCATCGATTCCACCCGTACATTCCCCGACACCACGCTGATCTACGATATTCCGCCCTCTGAGGTTCTCACCTCTGACAAGAAGAATATGACAGTTGACAGCTACATCATCTGGGAAATCGAAGATCCCCGTACATTCTACCGCACCCTCGGCACCACCGGCGAAGCCGAGGCACGCCTTAACGCTGTGACCTACAACTCCCTCAAGAATCTTATGGGTACTTTGGAGCAGGATGACATAATCAACACCGAGGATGCGTCCGGCAGAAACGATATCTACACCGGAATCACCGCCGAGGTTGCGGAGCTTTGCACCACATACGGTATTAACGTTCTTGATGTGCGCATTAAACGGTTCGATCTCGCAGAGAGTAATGAGAACGCGGTATACGACCGCATGATATCCGACCGTAATCAGATGGCGGAGAAATACACGGCGGACGGTAATTACGAGGCGTCCATCATCCGCAACGAGGTTGATAAGCAGGTGAATATCATCGTATCCAACGCCAAAGCTGAGGCGGCACGCCTTGAAGCCGAAGGTGAGCAGGAGTACATGCGTCTTCTCGCAGAAGCTTACAATACCGAGGAAAAGAAGAATTTCTACGAGTTCATGCGCGCCCTTGATGCTCTCAAGGCATCCCTCGGCGGCGACGACAAGACCGTGATCCTCGACAAGGATTCCGCTCTCGGAAAAATTCTCCTCAATCCGTAATTAGATAAAACCGACAGAGGCTGCATCTGTCGGTTTTTCTATGTGTGGGGGAGTTACGGGTCGCTTTCAAGCACATCGCTGTAGCGATGTGCCATAAAAAGCTCCGCAAAGAACTTTATACATGGGGACGGCGCCCAGCAGTCTTCGACTGCCAAGGCGAGCCGTTACGGCAACGGCATCGCCGCCGCGCAATGTGGGGTGGATGCGGCACACATCCACCCCACACCTACGCCAGTCTTGCAAGCACGGAAATCGCCTCGCGCTCGCAGAAACAGCGGCAGTGCTCGCGTACATAGGCGGCGGATGCCGGAGTGCTTCCAATAGCAGTGCCGGCTTCCGCTATAAGCTCGTCAAAAGCCTTGTTTCCGCTGTTCAGATATTCCCGGTACGGGATGTTTTCTTCGGTTATGAGGAAATATCCAAGCTCACCCTGCCATGCGGAGCTTGCCTTGCCGTCGGATATGCCGCTCGGCGCACATCTGGCGCAGGCATCAAGCAGTGCGTGCATCGAGTCAAAGCGGAACACGCTTGTTACATGGAGCGCGGCATCATGGGAAGGCTCGGGCTGGCGCTTTGCTGAAAGCTTGGTTATGTATATCTCAGCTCCCCCATCACGGGAAGGGTAAAGCTGAATAAACAGCTTGTCGTCGGATACATCGAAGCCGGATGATGTCTTTACATCGGCTAAAAGCTCACGGAGAGAGCGTCTTGTGGCAGGATCTTCGCTGTCCATGGTTTCGCAGTCAAGCTCGTACCGTAAAAGATCGTTCTTCGTTAGCATAAGTTTTAGTTTGCCGGGGCTTATGATTATATGTTCCATTTATATTACCGGGCTTTCTCTTTATGAAAGCTTCCTCTCTCGCCCGATTTCAGGCGTGGATTTCTTTAGCCCCAATTCGGCAAAGTGTTCCAACTTGTTGTATATGGGAATAATCATCGTAGGGCGGGGGCTTGCTCCCGCCGTATCGTGCAAATTCGGCTCTTTCAGGCGGCGGGACCAAGGCCCCGCCCTACAAAATAGAGTGCTTATCTGTGTGGGAACACAAAAATAATTGGGGGGTTCTTTAAAAATATCAGACATCCGCCGTGGATATGGTGGTGCCACGGCAGAGGGGGGTAATAATATTATATCCTAAACCGTGCAAATTGGAAACCCC
The DNA here is from genome assembly GCA_045644145.1 of Candidatus Flemingiibacterium sp. Lineage (GTDB taxonomy): Bacteria > Bacillota > Clostridia > Oscillospirales > CAG-272 > Flemingiibacterium. Next base: position 16,874 of record JAZRGK010000008.1, on the reverse strand, counting down.
TAAATTTATGGCGTCTGCGGCAAAAATAGTATGTATGGCGCAAAAACCCCTATTTTACGGATAAATTGTTTAAAAAATTAAAATTTTTTTGTAAACCTCTATCTTTTTTTTGAAATATATGTTACAATAAAGATGGTTGTAATTATATAATGCGTAAAACCGAAAGGAGCAACCTGTATGACATGGGAAGAACTTGAAAAATCATGCGGAGAGTGCAAAAAATGCGTCCTCGGCGAAACTCGCACAAACTGCGTCTTCGGCACGGGCAATAAAAACGCAAGACTTATGTTTATAGGCGAAGCCCCCGGCGAAAAAGAGGACCTTTCCGGAATTCCTTTTGTTGGCGCGGCAGGTAAGCTTCTTGACAGATTCCTTGAAGCGGTTGATATCCCACGCGAGGACGTTTATATAGCAAATATACTTAAATGCCGTCCGCCGAAAAACCGCGATCCCCTGCCGGCGGAAGAGGATGCCTGCATCGGTTATTTAGAGGAGCAGATACGGCTCATTGATCCGGAGCTTATTGTGTGCCTTGGGAGAATTTCCGCAATGCGGCTCATTAAGCCGGATTTTAAGATAACAAAAGAGCACGGCGTTTGGTTTGAGCGTGCAGGGAAGCGTATTTCCGCTGTATACCACCCATCGGCTTTGCTCCGCGATCCACACAAGAAAGAAGATATGCTTACCGACATGAAAGCTATAAAGGCGGCTCTTGACGGCTGAAAACAGATTAACGAAAGGATGGCGCACATGAAGATACTTGTTATGATGACCGGCGGTACAATAAGCACCACAAAGAATGAGTGCGGTCATCTTTTCGCCAACGGTAAAAAGACGGTGTCGCTCCTTGCTGAGGAGCTTCATAAACGCGGCAGATACGACGTGGATTTTGATTATATGCATCCGCTGGACGTTTTAAGCGAGAATATGACCTTTCCAAGGCTTAATATTCTTCTTGAAGCCTTCAGGAGCGTTGATACAAAAAAATACGGTGCTGTTATAGTGGCGCACGGCACAGATACCCTTGCTTATACATCATCTTTGCTTGCTCTTACCCTTGCAGGCTGGTGGGACAAGCCCGTGTTTCTCGTTTCAAGCGATTATCCCTTGTCGGATGCGAGAGCTAACGGTCATGACAACTTTAAAGCGGCGGTGGAGCTTGCCCTTGGGGGATTCGGCGGCGGAGTGTATGTGCCGTACCGCAACTTGGACGGTGTGACCTATCTTCACCGCGGCGCACATCTTCGCCAATGTGACAACTTTACCTCGGACTTTTATTCCTCGGACATGTATGAATATACGGGCGCGCTTCCGTACAGAATTCAGGCGGAGCATCCTATGCTTTACCAGACTCCGAAGCTTTCCGAGTGTGTTATGAGAATCGTGCCGTATGTTGGAATAGATTATTCCCGACTTTGCCTTGACGGAGTAAAGGCGGTGCTTCACGGAAGCTATCATTCCGCTACCGCCTGTGCTGAGCGTTCGGTAAGCGGTACGGCGTATACGAAGCGGTCGGTGCTTTACCTTGCGGATGAGTGCAAAAAGAAAGGTGTGGAGCTGTTTCTCTCTCCCTTACCCGAATCCATGAGAGAAACGCTTGGGGTGTATTCAACCACCGCGGATATTATCGCTCACGGTGCAGAGCCCGTGTTCGGTCTGACCGACGAATGTGCGTATATGAAGCTGTGCCTTGCCTATGCTCTCGGATACGAGGGCGTGGAAGTGGCGTACTTCTTGGAGCGCGAGGTCGCAAGCGAGAAGCTGCGTTAAGATATACACTTAGCTGTCCCCTCTCGCGTGTAGGGCAGGGGCTTGCTCCTGCCGCCTATATGGGATAAAGGGATGCGAGCGGCGGGAGTAAACCCCCGCCCTACGGTGGTATACCGGAATTGTACGAAATGGCGGCGTATACCGAAAATGTAAGACGATTCAACATTGAAAGGCGTGATTTTTACCGGATGGAAAAATTAAAATTCAAGGTCATTGCCACTGACCCTCTGTATGCGAGGATGCTGAAGCTTGAAATGCTTCGCATGGGGCATTTTGAGGCAAGCGAGGGAGCGAGGGATTATCAGCTCCTTATTGCTGAGGGCATGTGCGAGCTTCCGCCCTTAAGACGGCTTAAGGCGGCGGTTTTCATCGACTGCGGACTTCTCAGTGCGGCAATGCCCGAGCAGGTGAAGCTCCTTATTTTAAGTAAGCCCTTTTCTCTTGCTGAGTTCAGAGCGTTTGTCACCGACGTGTACGAGCACGAGGACGAAAGCGTGTACGAGGAGAATCAGCTTGTTATATCCCCCATGGATATGACCGTAAGCTTCGGCGGAAACGTGGTTAAATTAACCCCGAGAGAGTTTGCGCTGCTTGAATATCTCCATGAGCGTCCCGGTGAAACCGTAAGCCGTGCGGAGCTTCTTGAGAATCTTTGGTGCGATGCCAAGGCAAGGGACACAAATGTTGTGGACGTTTATGTAAGATTCCTTCGGGCAAAGCTTGATGAGCCCCTTGGTTTACGCCTGATACGCGCGGTGCGCGGCGAGGGATATGTGTACGCCTACGAGCGCATCCACGCATCTTCACATGCGGCGGCTGAATAATAAAATAAGCATAAAAGAAAGTCTTTCTATTGAAAGGACGTGGAATTTTCATGGAAAACAAGCATTTTGACTTAATTATAAAGGGCGCAAGGCGCATTAAGATGCCATCGGGAAGCGGTGAGCCTTGCGTTGTTGCCGTAAAGGACGGCGTTGTTGCGGCGGTAGTGCCCAAAGCCGAGGGCGCGGATTTTACCGCTGATCAGGTGGTTGACGCCGGCGGAAAATTCATTATCCCGGGGCTTATTGACCTGCATGTACACTTCCGCGAGCCGGGATTTGAGTATAAGGAAGATATCGCTTCCGGCTCAAAATGTGCGGCGGCAGGCGGAGTTACATCCGTTTTCACCATGCCCAATACCAAGCCCGTTTGCGATTCCAAAGAGGTGCTTGACTATATCTACGGTAAAGCGAAGGATGCAAGCTGCCGTGTGTTCCAGGTAGGGGCTATAACAAAGGGGCTTGAAAGCTGTGAGCTTTGCGACCTTAAGGCACTTTCCGAAGCCGGGGCGGCGGCGTTTTCCGATGACGGAAAGCCAGTCATGACCTCGAAGCTCCTTTACGATGCCATGAAGTCGGCGAAGGAGAACGATCTTCTCATAATGTCCCACTGCGAGGATATGTCCCTTGCAAAGGGCGGCGCCATCAATGAGGGCGCGGTTTCGAGGATGCTTGGACTTCCCGGAATCCCGGGGCTTGCCGAGGATGTGGCGACGGAGCGTGATATTATGATAGCCGAAGCCACGGGCGCAAGACTGCATATCTGCCATGTTTCAACGAGAGCTTCTCTCGATTGCATACGCCGTGCGAAAGCCAGAGGCGTACGGGTTACGGCGGAAACCTGCCCCCACTATTTCTCCCTCACCGATGCGGACGTTATCTACTATGGGGCAAACGCAAAAATGAATCCGCCCCTGCGCACGTCCGACGACGTTAAGGCGGTCATCGAAGCCATAATCGACGGAACCGTTGACTGCATCTCCACCGACCACGCTCCCCATTCCGCGGAGGAAAAGGGAAGCGATGTAAAGACTGCCCTTAACGGAATCATCGGTCTTCAGACTTCGTTCATCGCATCTTATACAAACCTTGTTCAGACGGGGCATATCAGCTTCGCGAAGCTTATCGAGCTTATGAGCGCAAACCCTGCCGCTGTGACAGGGCTTGACAAAAAGGGCTTTGGAAGACTTGAAGCCGGCTGTCCTGCGGATTTCGCTTTAGTTACCCTTGGATGTGAGCACACAGTCACGAGGGAATCCCTTGCGGGAAAATCCACCAACACGCCCTTTGTGGGTATGACCTTCGGCGCGAGAGTCGATGCCACCTACGTTGGCGGCAGATGCGTTTTTGAGGCGTGAGGGAAGCGGACGCGCAATGCGCGCCCCTACTGTAGGGGTGACCATCGGTCGTCCGCATCCAGACTAATGCAAACCGTAGACCAAAACATAAAAAACAAATTCAACTTTGAAAGGAAATAAAATCATGTCATTTGAACCGTTAATTGCCAAAATCCGCGAGAAAAACAACCCCACCGTAATGGGACTCGACCCCGTCCTTGACTACATCCCCGATTACATCAAGGAGAAGGCTGTAAAGGAGTACGGCGACACCTTCAAGGCGGCAGGCGAGGCTATTTTTGAATTCAACAAAGGTCTTATCGACGCTGCGGCAGAGCTTGTTCCTGCAGTGAAGCCTCAGTCCGCATTCTACGAGATGTACGGTATCGAGGGTCTTATTGCCCTTGAAAAAACCATCGAATACGCAAAAGCGGCAGGACTTTACGTTATCCTCGACGTAAAGCGCAACGACATCGGCAACACCGCCGAGGCTTACGCCAAGGCGTTCATCGGCGAAACCAAACTCTTTAACTCCAAGGCTAAGGCAACTCCCGTTGACTGCGTTACCGTAAACGCTTATCTCGGTATCGACGGCATCAAGCCCTTTATCGACACCGCGGCGGAGTTTGATAAGTCCATGTTTATTCTCGTAAAGACCTCAAATAAGTCCAGCGGCGACTTCCAAGATCTTGCAATAGACGATACGACTCTTTACCGCAAGGTTGCCGCAAAGGTTGAGGAATGGGGCGCACCCTATGTAAGCGAGTCGGGATATTCTCCTTGCGGCGCTGTGGTTGGCGCTACATATCCGAAGCAGCTTACAGAGCTTCGCGCGGCTATGCCTCACACATTCTTCCTTATTCCCGGCTACGGTGCTCAGGGCGGCGCGGCAAACGATATCGTGGGCGCGTTCGACAAGAACAAGTCCGGCGCTATCGTAAACTCATCCCGTGCCCTTATGTGCGCATACAAGAAGGCAGGCGATGACGGCACAAACTTCAAGGCATGCACCCGTGATGCCGTGATCGCAATGCGCGACGACATCAACTCCGTGCTTTAATTTCAGTGTGGAAAGGAATACCCGAAATGCAAAATCAGCTTAAGGATAACGGAACAATACTGACAAACGATAAGATAAGCGAAAATGCTGAGCTTTACGATATGCTTATCGAAGCTCCCGAGGTTGCAAAGTGGACTATGCCCGGTCAGATCGTGCACGTTCTCTGCGGCGAGGGCACAACTCTCCGCCGTCCCATTTCCGTCTGCGAAACCGTGGGTGACTGTGTGCGCCTTTGCTATGAGGTGCGCGGAAAGGGCACAGAATGGATGAAAAACCGTAAACCGGGCGAGAAGATAAGCATTCTCAGCGCACTCGGTCACGGCTTCTCCCACAAGAAGGGTGAGAGGGCACTGCTTGTTGGCGGCGGCATCGGTATATACCCCCTTCTTTCCATCGGCAAGAAGTGTAAAGCGGACGGCGACACCGTCAAGGCGGCGTTCGGCTTCAGAAACGTGTCCCTTATCAACTATGTGGACGAATTCAAAATGAACGGCATCGACGTTTCCGTTATCACCGATGACGGCTCAAACGGAAGAAAAGGCTTTGTTACCGAGCTTGTGAAGGAAGCCCTTGCGGCGGGGGATATTGACGTTGTATACGTCTGCGGCCCTCGCGGTATGATGGCGGCGGTGGCTGCTATTTCCGAGGAAGCCGGCGTAAGATGCGAGGTTTCCATGGAAGAGCGCATGGGATGCGGTGTTGGCGCCTGCCTTGCATGCGTATGTAAGACCATGTTCAAGGATAACGCCGGTGTTACGGGCGAGAAGTACAAGCGTGTATGCATGGATGGCCCTGTATTCGATTCAAAGGAGATAATCTGGAAATGAGAAATGTTGATCTTTCTGTAAATTTTGCCGGCGTAACCCTTAAAAATCCCATAGTTACCGTCAGCGGCACCTGCGGATTCGGCGAAGAATATTCACCCTACTATGAAGCTAAGGATCTTGGCGCAATCGCGGTAAAGGGCATGACTCTCGCGCCCCGTATGGGTAATCCCCCCCCGAGAATTGCCGAAACTCCCTCGGGTATACTCAATTCTATCGGTCTGCAGAATCCCGGCGTTGATGTGTTCATCGACGAGGATTTACCCAGACTTAAAAAAGAAGGCGCAACCGTTATTGCAAACATCAGCGGCTCTACCATTGCCGACTACTGCAAAATGGCGGAGAAGCTTTCGGAAACCGATGTTGATTTTATTGAGATGAACATTTCCTGCCCCAACGTAAAAGAGGGCGGCGTGGCGTTCGGTACAAACAAGAATACCGTTTTCGAGATCACCTCTGAGGTGAAGAAATACTCGAAGAAGCCGGTTATCGTTAAGCTTTCGCCCAACGTCACCGACATTACGGAAATGGCTCGCGCGGCTGAGGCAGGCGGAGCAAACGCTCTTGCGCTTATCAACACCCTTCTCGGTATGCGCATCGACATAAAGACAAAGCGCCCCATTCTTCACAACAACGTGGGCGGTCTTTCCGGACCTGCTGTGTTCCCGGTAGCTGTACGCATGATATGGCAGGTTAGAAACGCTGTCAGCCTGCCGATTCTCGGCATGGGCGGCGTAGCAAGCGTAAACGATGCTATCGAAATGCTTATCGCCGGCGCGGATGCTATCGGTGTTGGAACTGCCATGTTCCCCAACCCCTATCTGCCTATTGAAATAATCGACGGAATCGCCGAATACATGGAAAAGAACGGTATCAAGAATGTGGCGGACATTTCTGCCACCGTTGAGCCTTGGTAATTGTCGGGGTTGCTGTGAAAAGACTGATCTTACCGCTCATTCTTGCGGTGTTCCTTGGCGGATGCGCCGGTGCACCCACAGGCGAGCCTCATATTACCGATGAAACAGCCGACCGCTTCGTATCTGTCACCGATACGGAGCGGTCGGCAGAGATAAGCACTGAAACGTCGGAATTTGTCGATTTTTCAGATGCAATTGCAGAGGAAACCATCTCTGCGGAAGATGCGGATGTGGAAACAGAAGCCATTCCGGCAGAAACAGAGCCGGCTGAAACTGAGCCTATTCCCGAAAAAGGATATGTTTACATAACCTTCGACGACGGACCGGGCAGATACACCGAGCGAGTGCTTGAAATACTTGCAAATTATGATGTGAAAGCCACATTCTTCCTTGTGGGAAGCTATATTGAAAAATATCCGGAATATGCAAAGGCGATATACGATGCAGGGCACGACATAGGCTGTCACAGCGCAACCCACGCTTACAGAGATATCTACGCAAGCGGAGATACAATGACGGCGGATATTTTAGCGTGGGAGCGTATAGTGGAAGCGGCTATCGGATGCGTTCCCGAGGAGCGTTTGTACCGTTATCCCGGCGGAAGCAACTGCACCGCCATTGAAGAGGGGATATTTCCCGAGCTACACTTGGCTCAAACCTCTCTCGGATACCGTGCTTTTGACTGGAACTGCGCTAACAACGACAGATGGCTGGTGGACAAGGGCGAGGATCAGAGCATGGATGATTTCTTAAAGGAATCGGTGATAAATTCGCTTGCCAGATGTCGTGGGACACAGATAATGCTGCTTCACGAAACCTCGCACGATACAGTAGACATGCTGGAATGGCTTATAGAATATCTTTATTCCGAGGGATACGGCATTGCACCGCTTAGCAAGTTTGACGGGGAATACCTTTTCGCTCATTAAGGAGTAATTTTATGAAAGATAATAAATATACAGTCGAGGGCGAGCCACAATTTACCGACATCGGCAAGTGGTTTGAAAACTTTTGGTATCACTACAAGGCGCAGACGATAATTGCACTTGTTGCTGTAATCACGCTGATCATCTGCGCGGTGCAGTTCGTAAACCGCGAAGAAAGCGATTATTACGTTATGTATGCAGGCCCGCAAGTGCTCATGCTTCAGGATATCAGATACATAGAGTCCGCAATATGCGAAGTTGGCGGTGATCTTGACGGGAACGGCAAGGTAGCGGCGGCGCTTGACGATATCGTTATGCTTTCTCCCGAGGAGCAGGAAGCGGCAGCAGCAGCGGGTTCGGTGTTTGATCCGGGGTTTCTGCACACATCCATGAAGGAGTACGAGCAGCAGATATTTGGCGGCGAGGCAATGGTTTGTCTTTTATCGCCGTACATGTACGAGTTAGTTCATGCCGAGGGCGGCTTTTTGCCTCTTTCCGAGATTTTCGAAGAGATACCGGACGCGGCATACGATGACTGCGCCGTGGTGTTAGCGAAAACAGATTTCGGCAAGCATTTCAACGGCATAAACGATCTTCCCGAGGACACCCTCATATGCGTCCGCCGTCTATCCACTATGGCGGTATTCAAAGGTATGAAAAAATCCGAAGCTACCCACGCTGCAAACGTTGATCTCTTCCGCGCTATGGTGGAGTTTGCCGCTCCGAATGAATAAAGGAATTACGCGGCTTTCAAGCACATCGCAGTAGGCGATGTGCCAGAAAAAAAGCCTGGCAAAAAACTTTATACAAGGTTAAAATAAGCGACAGAGTGCTCGTTTTGTGCTTCGAAGCGCATCATTCGCGCCGCTTGCATGGGTCCTCACCATTCCGGCAGCTACCATTGCGGTAATCGCTTGTGTGGAAATGTTGCATGTGTTTGTAGGGGAGGCGTTTCGCCTCCCGTTCCCACCGCATGTCGACCACCGTACCAACCGCACATCAAATTACCCTATTTTACGTCAGGAGGCGTTGCCTTTGAAAAATCCAGTCACTGAAAAGAGAAAAATTCGTTCCTCAAATCAGATCGATATGTGCGAGGGGGCGATTCTTCCGCTTATTATAAAATTCGCCATTCCGCTTATGATAACCGGCGTTCTGCAGGTGCTGTTCAACGCCGCGGATATTATGGTGGTGGGAAAATTCGGAAGCGAACATTCGCTTGCCGCTGTTAGCTCCACAAGCTCCCTCACGGGACTTATCGTCAATCTCTTTATCGGTCTTGCGGTGGGAACTAACGTATTATGCGCAAGATTTTTCGGTGCCCGTGACGGAAAAGCGCTTTCCGAAACTGTGCATACATCCGTGCTCATATCCGTTATTATAGGCGCGATGCTTACCGTTGTTGGTATATTCTCCGCAGAGCCGCTTCTTCGCATGATGTCGGTGCCTGAGGATGTACTGCCCCTTGCGGCTCTGTACATGCAGATCTACTTTGCGGGTATGATTCCGTCCCTTGTATATAACTTTACAGCGGCTGTACTGCGCTCCATCGGCGACACCAAGCGTCCCATGTATTTTCTCATGCTGTCGGGCGCTGTGAATGTGCTTTTAAATCTTCTTCTTGTAATGGTATTTAAGCTTGACGTGGCAGGAGTTGCCATTGCGACAGTCGTTTCGCAGATACTCTCCGCCGTGCTTACGGTAATATGCCTTTTTCGCGAGGAAGGGGATGTCAGACTCAGACTCGACAAGCTCCGTATTACACCCGGCAGGCTTTTGCAGATCATACAGATAGGACTGCCGGCAGGACTTCAAAGCACAATGTTTTCCATCGCCAATGTTGTGGTGCAGTCCTCGCTTAACACCTTTGGTGCGGCAGTTATCGCCGGAAGCGGTGCGGCATCCTCTATAGAAGCGATACTTTTTACCGCACTTGATTCCGTATATCAGGCGGTGGTTTCATTTACATCCCAAAATTTCGGCAGACGCAACTACAAGCGAATACTGGGAGCGCAAATTCGCGGTCAGATCATTGTTTACACCTTCGGACTTGCACTATGTGTGCTCAGTGTAATATTCGCAGAGCCGCTGATCTCCCTGTTTGCCGATAAGCCCGATGAAATTGCGGCAGGCGTTGACAGACTGAGAGTTCTTGCCATTTCTGTGTTTATTTATGCAAGCTCCAATGTGGCGGTAGCTACCATGCGCGGATTCGGATATTCACTTACGCCTATGATTTCCTCGCTTATGTGTGTATGCGGCGCGAGGCTGCTTTGGATCGCAACCGTGTTCCGCATACCGCATTTCCATACAGTTGCAGGGCTGTACGCCGCTTATCCCGTTTCATATACGCTTTCGCTTATTGTTCAGGTGACATGTCTTGTATTTGTTTGGCGAAACGTAAAGAAGCAGTTCCCGAGCAATGAAGAAAAGGAGGTGTTGCACTAAGGTGCAACACCTCCCATAAAATACAGCTTGTCACCCATTTAGGATTCCATTTTTGTGTGCTTTGCACACAAAAAACGCTGTATTTGGGCGCATACGCGCCCGGGGCTGTTGCAAGCTTTCAACTTGCAACAGCCCCTTCTTTATTATTTTACGAGTTTTATAAGATTTTTGTCTTCGGTGAAGTTTTCGGCGTTGTAGAGGATAACAATGTCGTCGATTTCTCCGGCTTTTTCGATCATAGGGATGAAGTTGGTGAATACGCCGCCGGTAAGACCGCGGAGATCGAAGAGGACAACGCGCTCGTAATGGTTAACGAGCATGGGAACCATGCAGTGAGCGTAGGAATCCTTGATCATGAGCAGGGTCTTGCCGTTCTTGTTGCCGGTGATGATCTCGACCATAGGCTGATTTTCGTCAAGGAATACGGAATACTTGCTTCTCGTGTCAAGATGACGCTTTTCGTAGAGAGTGTCCGTTACCTTTGCGCCGCCGTTGTAGGTTACAGTAAGGGGAAGATCGGTGTCAAGGGTGTACAGAATGTCAGGCTCGGTGGGCATGTTTACCTTCGCCGCAAGTGTGCCGTAGAATTCATCGGAGAGCACTGTGCGCGTGAAATCACCGTACTCGAAAGGCTCGATCCCAAGGGATTTGCACAGCTCGGTATAGGCGTAATATGCGCCGGTGGTGGTCCAGTGATGGTCGGTGCGGTAGTAGAGCTGGTCGCCCTCGCCTGCATAAGAGGTGAGCGTGCTGTCCATCTCCCAAAGTTTCGCCATTTCAAGAAGGATTTCTCTTGTGTCAACGAAATTTCCAAGCTCAGCTACTCTGTCAAGAAGCTCATCCTGATCCCACACGGGAGCGTATGCCGGAAGCTTATCCTGAAGAATCAGCGAGGCGGTGGGAGCTATAAGCACACGGGTGTTGTACTTGTCAGAGGCAAGGGAAAGGAACTTTTTTAGGTATCCTATATTTGTTTCCATAAGCTTGGAATCAAGCTCGTGATCTTCGATAAAATAACCGTCTTTACCGAAGTACACGCCGCCGGATTCCTTCTTGCCGAGCGCAAGCTCCGCGTAGTTTTTTACCGTTATCCATTTGTCGCGCATGACGAACTGGTCGGTGATGAATTCCTCGTAATCCATAGTGAATGTACCGTTGAACAGTCCGCCAAAGGTGAATTTGGGCATTTGCGCCAAATTGCGGTTTTCCGTTTCCGAGTATTCGCGCACGGGATTTACCATGGATGCCACGGTCAGCGTGCCGATGAGGACGCAAAAAATGACGGTGGTTATTATGTTGCTTTTCTTAAGATTCATTTTTCACTACCTCCTTCTCAGAATCTGAAATACAGGAACGGATTGTAGGATGCATCAACAAGGTATGCCGTGGAGAGAATGAGTATAGCAGCGAACGCCGCGTTTTTCAGTATCAGCGCACGGCTTCCGCCCTCGCCAAGCTTGGCAAGAGTCTTTTCTGCAAGTATCTTCGGTGCAGGGGTAGATGCTATAGCAAGAATTATGAGCGTGATTCCGCTTGTGAGGAGCATGTACAGCGACGTGGAATCGTAAAGACTGCCGCTGGCACCGAACATTGCGCCGAGGAACGCGCCAAGCTTCGACATATCCTCAATAGCAAATATAGCCCAGCTTATTACCACAAGGAACAGCGTGTAGATGCGTGAAACGAATGACGGAAGCTTCTTAAGAAGCTTCAAGAGGAACAGCTTTTCGATTATTAAAAGTATTCCGAAATAAACGCCCCAGAAGATGAAATTCCAGTTAGCACCGTGCCAGAAGCCGGTCAGCAGCCATACGACGCATATGTTGCGTATCTGCTTCAAAAAGCCGCATCTGTTGCCTCCAAGGGGAATATACACATAGTCGCGGAACCAGCTTCCAAGGGAAATGTGCCATCTCCGCCAGAATTCGGTGATGCTCTTTGACATGTAGGGGTAGTTGAAGTTTTCGAGGAACTGGAAGCCAAGCATACGTCCAAGTCCAATTGCCATATCGGAGTAACCGGAGAAGTCGAAATAGATCTGGAAGGAGTAAGCTAAAATACCTATCCACGCGGTAACAACGGGCATGGTGGAAATGTCCGAGGCGAGAACGGTGTCCCAGATGATTCCGGCATTGTTTGCGAGAAGCACCTTTTTGCCAAGACCGGTCATGAAACGGGTGATACCGCTTGAAAAATCGTCGAAATTCTCCCGTCTGAAATTGAGCTGTTCCGCTACGGTCTTGTACTGTACGATAGGGCCGGCGATAAGCTGAGGGAACAGCGCCACATATGCACCGAAGTCGATGATGTTTTTCTGTGGGTACGCATCTCCGCGGTACACGTCTACAGTGTAGGACATGGTTTGGAAGGTGTAGAAGGATATACCGATGGGAAGAGCAAGACAGAGAAGCGGAATTTCAGTGCCGAGAAGTGCGTTTATGTTGGTAAGGAAGAAGTCGGTATACTTGAAGAAGCCGAGGATCGAGAGATTTATTATCATACTCGAAGCCACGGTTATCTTTGCCGCGCGGATTCTGCCTTGCTTTTTGAAGCGGTCTACAAGGAGTCCGTGGGTGTAGTCAACGATGGTGGAGAAGAGCATTATGGTCACATATACCGGCTCACCCCAAGCGTAGAATATAAGGCTTACTACGAATAAAAGCAGATTGCGGAACCGTTTTGGCAGTATGAAGTAAAGGAGAAACACTATCGGAAGATAGCGGAATAAGAACAGCAGACTGCTGAATACCATGTTAGTGAGTCCTTTCTTGCGGTGTGTTGTTTACAAAGTGTTCTCTGCGGTGGAAGGGGGCTCGTGCTGAGTGGTAGGGGGGGGGCCTGCTCCTCCCGCTTGTCCATTAGCGGTAGAATTTTCAAAAAACAAGGCGGCTCGCCGATTTGGGAGAGCCGCCTTGATCAGCGTTTGATTATTCGCCGAGGAGCGCGTTTACAGCGTCGATAGCCTTCTGGTTGTTAGCCACAGCCTCGTTGTACTGGATGGCAGCGATCTCTTCCTCGGTTCCCTCAGCGTAGAGAGCATCGTCGGAAAGCATGCCGAGCATTACGAAGAATACATAGCCGCCCTTTTCAAACACCTGGGATGCGCGAACCTTCTGAACGTTCATGGGGTACTGCATGGTGTCGTTTGCAAGGTAGTCGTGGTAAGCGTTGAGCGCATTAAGAACGTTCTCGCTGTTGCCCTCGGTGGGCTTAACGATGATAAGGGTATCAACGTGAGTCATGATCATGGGCATTTCAGCAACATACTCCTCAACCCACTCAGCTTCGATACCGTAGATTGAAGCGAGCATTTCGGGGTCAATAGGCATGTTGGGAACGTATCCCTCGGGACCGTATGCTTCCTTAATTGCATTGTGGATGGAAGCGAGTTCTTCGCTTACTTCGGGAGCTGCAGGGAACATATCCTCGAAGAATTCTTCGGTATCAGTATCAGTATCCACGGATGTGTCTGCCGATGTATCCACGGATGTATCCACGGATGTATCCGCGGGATCCTTAGTGCCGCCGCAGGATGCGAGGATGGAAGCGGAGAGAGCCGCAGCCAAAATAAGAGCTAAAATTTTCTTTGCCATTGCTTTGTTACCTAACCTTTCGTTTTCTTAATTCGGTATTATTTTTTTCAAAACAGCATTTTTTATACTGCTTTATTTTGGTGGACTTGTCCGACTCGTGAGTTTTCGGATTTTGCCCACATGCTCTATATAGACGCGGGAATTAAAATAAAGTTCCCTGCGAAGCTATATCATAAAAGAATGCGTTGATTCCGCCAAGGCAATAGTAGTTACAGCGAATTAACGTGCAGAATTTACGGGGGTGTTATCTGCACTCTCTCACTATGCGGCGCATTTCGGAAAGCTTTTTCTCCATATCGCGAAGAAGCGCGATCTGCGCCCTTGTGCGCACGATGTTGTGCTCGGGATAGTTTAATTTAAAATATGTATCGCCGTTAAGGTAATCAGTAAGGAAGCGCATTGCCTGCTCATAGGTTAAAAGCATTGCGCCCTCGGGAAGAAGCTCGTACTCCATCTCAGTAAGCGCGCCGCCAAGACCGGAAATGAATCCTCTTGTGAACTGCTCAAAGAGATCAAGGTCAAGGGCGATCTTGTTTGTGTCCGGCTCATCCTCAGCCGCCGTGCATGCGCCAAATCGGATAGCATCGCCGAAATCGTAGAGCACCGAGCCGGGCATTACGGTGTCAAGGTCAATAACGCAAAGCGCTTTGTCCGTAACAGAGTCGAGAAGCACATTGTTAAGCTTTGTGTCGTTGTGAGTGACGCGCAGGGGCATTTTGCCCGATGCCAGGGCATCCACGGCCACATGGGCAAGGGACTCTCTTGCTTTTAAGAATTCGCGCTCCGCTTCGCAGGCTTTAAGTCTTTCGGGGAGCTTGCACCCAGCCTCGGATTCCAGAAATGCCTCGTATCTCTTTACTGTGTTGTGAAAATTCGGAATAGTTTCAAAAAGTGTGTCCGCAGGATAGTCTGCAAGCTGTGACTGGAAGCTTCCGAATGCCTTTGCGGCATTGTAGAAAAGCTCCGGACGTGCGATAGACTGATATGACACGGCATCAATATATTTTGACATGCGCCAATATCTTCCGTTTTCATCCACATAAAGCATGGTACCGTCGTCTGTGTCGGCGTAGGTGAGAGTTTCGCGGTCGGGATCGCCGCCTGCCGCCGCAACCTTCTTTTTAAGGAAATCGCAGACCTTTTTTACGTTGTCCATAAGCTCATATGGCTTTTTGAATACATTTACATTCACACTTTGAAGAATGTACTTTGTGCCGTCTGTAAGATATACGGCAAAGGTGCGGTTGATATTTCCGCAGGTTATGGGTTCTGCTGAGTAGGCAGGAGCAGGGAGCTTGAAGTGTGATACTGCGGAAAGCTCGTTTTCGTACATGATGCTGATTCCTTTCAAAATGTTGTTTTGGGATAAGGAAATGCACAGTGAAATTCGCGTTTTACATTATAAGCATAGCCGCCTCACCGAGAAGCACCGCCGCCGAGGCGCAGAGTGCCACTGTGAGAAGCGACCGTCCGAAGAAGGATGCTGCCACCGCTGCCGCAAGTCCCAAAACTGAGGGCAGCATATTGGGGGTGGAATAAAATATCTTGGGTATAGTCATAGCCGACAAAACGGCGTAGGGAACATAATAGATGAAGCTCTGAACAAATCTCGATTTAATCTTTCCCTTAACGAGCGTCATTGGGAGCATCCTTATAAGGTAGGTAACGCCTGCCATGACGAGTATGTAGAGAATATAGCTTGTGTTACTCATCTGCCGGATCCTCCGTTTCTATAGGGAAGAAAAGCGCGCCTGTAAGAGATGCCGCCAAGGTGCAGATGATAATAGCGAAGCCGTCGGAGATAAAATCGAGAGCAGGGATGTAATAAATAATGCATGATAGGGAAATGGCGGGCAGAATTACTGCAAGCAGCTTAGGATTTTCCTTTGCCGGCGGCACAACGATGGCTATAAACATGCCGTAAAGGGCAATGCCGAGAGCGTTTGTCACAATTTCGGGGAGAATATTGCCTGCCGCCGCTCCAAGGAATGTGCCAAGCGACCACCCGATGTAGGGAAGTGTGATAAGTCCATACATATATTTCGGCGACAAAGTATGTGACTTTGAGGAAGCTACGGCGAATATCTCATCGGTCACACCGAAGGATGCCGCAAGGCGGTGGGGAATGTTAAACTCTCGTGTAAGCTTTTGGGAGAGGGACAGGCTCATTAAAAAATATCTTGAATTTATCATAAGCTGAGTTATGCCCATCTCAAAAAGCGAGCCGCCTGAGAGAATTATATCAATGCCTGCTCTTTCGCCAGCGGAAGTTAGGTTTGTCATGGAAATAAGCAGCATCCACAGAACGGGTATGCCATGTGAAGCCGCTTGGATACCGAGAGAAAATGAAACGGAGAGATATCCGAGGGCTATGGGTATTCCGTCCATAAGACCGGACATGTATGTGTTTTTCTGAGGTTTCATTTCGTTTCTTTCATATTATTTATATAGTGTGGCTTGACATGCACAATGATATTCTACCATATTTTCTCGTATAATGCAACAGTTTTTTGAAATTCATGCAAAAAATATTTTAAAAACCTATTTACAAAACGAAAATGTTGTGTTATAATAATGCTGTATGATTACCGGATGCAAAGTTTTCGGATCTCACCGACCGATTGCCTTGTTTCACGGGATATGCAAAATATTATTTATTGAAAGGTGAAAAAACATGATTACCAAAGAAGTAAAGCAGCAGATTATCGCAGATTACAAGCTCTCCGAAACCGATACCGGTTCTCCCGAGGTTCAGATCGCGATTCTCACCAACCGCATCAATTCCTTAAACGAGCATCTTAAGGCTAACCCCAAGGATCATCATTCTCACAGAGGTCTTCTTAAGATGGTAGGTCAGAGAAGAAACCTTCTCGGCTATCTCCAGAAGAAGGACATTGCGCGCTACAGAGCTATCATCGAGAAGCTCGGTCTTAGAAAGTAATCAAAAAAGTGCGGTCCCCGACGGCTTACGCCGTCGGGGGGCGGCACTGCACCATCCTGCATGGCTTTGCTTTGTGGGGTGGGTAAACTTTTATGTGGAGATATTTCTAAGGCTCTGCATTTAGCAATATGCCGGAAAGGGAAGAACGGGACTACGATATTCCGCGAAATAAGGCAGACCTTGTAGGGGCGATTCACGAATCGCCCGTTGGATAAACCGAGCCAAATCCTCGTAGGG
>JAZRGK010000007.1:0-7408 GCA_045644145.1 Candidatus Flemingiibacterium sp. | reverse complement strand
GGCGAAATGATATCGCGCAGGCGATGAGGATCTCGCCGGGAAATCTTCGTTGGTACGCGGCGTACCATGACAAAGAGGATCATCCTCATGTGCATATGCTGGTGTGGTCGACACATCCGACAGAGCCATACTTGAGCAAGGTTGGCATCGAAAGCATCAAGCGAACGATTGCCGGCGACATCTTCAGGCAGGATCTCATCTCCATCTACGATGAGCAGACACGCATCCGCGACGATCTTCGCGCAAGGTATCGGGAACGGATGCGGGAGATCGTAGAGGAATTCTCGCGGCATTCCTACCGCTGTCCGCCGATGGAGTTGCTGCTTCTCGAGTTGACCGGGCGGCTGAAGAAGGCAAAAGGCAAAAAGCAGTACGGCTATCTTGATAAAAACACGAAGAAAATCGTCAACGAGATCGTCAATCTCCTCGCCGTGCAGCCGGATCTTGCCGAGCTGTATGATCTCTGGTACAAGTGCAAATGCGAGATCAGCCGCACCCATACCGATGCGAAACCGATCAAAATTCCCATTGAGGAGAACAAGGAATTCAAATCCATCCGCAACGCGGTGGTGAACATCGCGGTGCATTACGGTGAGAAGATGAGCGATGACGAGCTGACCGAGGCGAAGAAAACCGCCACCGGCAAAAACAATGCTCCGCTTCCGCCGAAGTTTGGCGGATACATCACCTCCCTGATGCGCCACGCCGGCAGCATCATCGATACCAGTTCGGCGATGGAAGACAGCAAGGCTCCCGTGGTGGATTCCAAGTTAAAGCGAGAGATCGAGCAGAAGAAGCGCGGGGAGATGTCGATGGTTTGATTGAAAACTTTCTGATAACAACACCATTCTCGCTGGATAAATCCGGCGAGATGTGGTATTGTGTAGTATGAAAAAGCAAAAGGAGATGATACTATCGCAAAACGAAGACCAAACGGCGACGGCATGATACGAAGGCGTACGGACGGACGTTGGGAAGGCCGCATAACAGTAGGACACAAAGCTAACGGCAAGCCGATATACAAAAACGTCCTCGCGAATACGCAGAGCGAGCTGATGCCGAAGCTGAACGCGCTCAAAGAAACATACGCAGGCGTAGAGCTTAACGAAAAAAGTAGCATGACACTCGGTGAGTGGCTCGATAAGTGGCTGACGGAGTACATGACATTCACGGTCAGAGAATCAACGCTTGAAGCCTACCGTGATCTCGCAAACAATCAAATCAAACGCTTCATGGGGGACAAGCAACTGTCGGCGCTCAAAACCGTTGATATTCAGAAGCTATACAACAAAGTCAAAACCGAGGGCAGAGTACATGAGCATCCCACACTCGGGCACACGCTATCTGACAGCGTGGTGCGCAAGGTGCACATGCTGTTACATCAAGCTTTGGATGCGGCGGTTCGGGAGCATCTGATACCGAGCAATCCGACTAACGGTACGGCGATTCCCAAATGCAATTACGCGGAAAAGCAGATACTCTGCGACAGTCAGCTTGATACATTCCTCGAAGCTATCAAAAAAGAGGAATACTGGAGCGATTTCTTCTATGTAGAGATAATGACCGGACTCCGCCGCGGTGAAATATGCGGACTCAAATGGAGCGATCTCGATTTTAATACTGGCAAACTTCGCGTGCAGAGATCGGTATCAGTCAAGAAAGGCGGCGGAGTAAATATTGGTGAAACCAAGACCGATAAAGGTATGCGGAGCATCACATTACCGAAAAGCGTGATCGAGATGCTTCGCATACGGCAGAAGACAGCGATAAGCGAATGGATATTTCCGAATTTGTTTCATCCCGAGTATCCAATCAGTCCTGCCGCGGCTTATCGGAAGTTGAAAGCGATTCTAAAGCGCGCCGAGCTTCCGATGATACGCTTCCATGACCTGCGACACACTTTCGCAACTCATGCGATGCAGGGCGGCGTTGATGCCAAAACTCTATCCGGCATACTCGGTCACACCAACGCAAGCTTCACGCTTGATACTTACACGCATGTAACCGCCGATATGCAGAAGAATGCCTCTGATGTGGTAAGCAATATGATGAAAAACATTATGATAAGGGAGTGATAAATCATAGCCAAAAGAAAGAACGGCGAGGGAAGTATATTCCTTCGTAAAGACGGACGGTGGGAAGGTCGCATAGTTGTCGGATACAACGAGAACGGATACCCCAAAACAAAAAACGTCTTGGCAGATACCAAGACTGAGTGTGCGGAGAAGCTAAAAGTACTCAAAGAGGATTGCGGTAGGTCAAACGACAAACTTAAAGCGGACATGACGTTTGGAGATTGGATCGATTTCTGGTATCAGAACTTCTGCAAGTTTACGGTAAAACCTAAAACGCAAGCGTGTTATGAAAAAAGAATATATACGCACATCATTCCAGGTATCGGGAAAATACCGCTAAACAAGCTTACACAGAACGACCTGCAGCAGTTTTACTCGAAGCTGAAGAAATCGGGAAGAAAGAGGCTTACTGATAAATACGGCGAGGACTTATCCGACCGCATGGTGCGCTCATGCCACACTACTTGCCGAGCGGCACTCGAAAAGGCAGTTGCCGAGGGATTGATTACGGTTAATCCTGCAATCGGATGCAAACTGCCGCCGAAGAAATCTAAAGAAATGCAGGTGCTAACGCAGGCGGAAATTATGCGGTTCCTTACCCAAGCAAAGGCTGAAGGATACTATGAGATGTTTCTGCTGGAGCTGACCACCGGAATGCGCCGAGGCGAGATACTTGGGCTGAAGTGGAGCGACCTCAATATGCAGACGGGCGACCTCAATATCTCACGGCAAGTCGTAAAGGTGAAAGGTAAAACTACGGTATCAACGCTCAAGACTAAATCTTCGACACGCACGATACGGCTTGCGAAGGAAATGGTGGAACTGCTCACGAAGATGAAAGAAACAGCCAAAAACGAGTGGATGTTTCCGTCGCCGATGAAAGAGAATGCACCGAGAGATCCGTCGGCAGTGTACCGTCGGTTTCAGCTGATACTCGAGCGTGCTAACTGTAAGAAGGTGAGGTTCCACGATCTGCGCCACACGTTTGCTACAATGGCGATTGAGAACGGCATGGATGTCAAGACGTTATCGGCGATGATAGGTCATGTGAGTGCGGAAACAACGCTCGATATTTACAGCCACATCACCGATACCATGCAACAGCAAGCGGCGGCGAAAATTGACCGCGAGATCGGCGGCGCTAACGCGGAGATGCAAGATGTGAGCGAGAGTAAGGCAAATGCCGACGAACCACACCAAAACGCAACAGAGTCGAAATTTGAGCCTTATACGGGCAAGATACGCAAACCCGGCACGGGTTGCATATCGATGATAAACGAGCACCTATACGAGGGGCGGTATTCGCCTAAAGTAAACGGCAAGCGGATGGCGAGGAATGTTTATGCCAGGACGAGAGAGGAATGTGAGGAGAAATTAGCGGAGCTGATACGCGAGATGAAGGTGGAGATCTCGGAGATGAAAAGGACAAAATTGAGTAATTAACAGAAAGCTGACCGTTCATTCGGTCAGCTTTCTTCACTATAAATTCATGTATTTTGATTCATCAATTAGCTTTTGAAGTTTTAACACTTTTAGTGCCCATTACATCATCGTATGACATGGGTTCCTTTTTTCCAAACAAATTACATACACTTTGATAGAATGTACTGTCGACATAATTACATTCCTTCAAGAGCTTGTAATGGTCGGATGTTTTGAAAGTGTTAGAACTCGTAGTTATTGCATCAGCGTTTAGCTTTTCGCAATAAAACTCTGCAAATTCTTCGAATAAACCTTTGAATGCTTCCGAAGATAGCTTGTCCGCAGAATATGTAAAGTGAGAGTAGTCCTTATCATTACCATCATTTAAGAGATATATTACATAAGCGATAAAATACCACATTCCGTTTTTCATTACGTTTCCTACTGCACCGGAACGCTGAGCCTTTTTTGCAATTGATTGACAATCGGCTGCCATATCGATTGCAAACGAAATAGGTGCGTAAAAAGATTTATAAAGGTCCTTTCTTTCGCTTTCAGTGGCAGAGTACCATTCGTGTTTGAATATTTCTTGATCATGAAAACGTGATGTTTCGGGGGTGATTTTTAACAATGTTGAAGTTGCATTGCTTCGCGCAGCTCCCGGATCTCCGGCACAGGCTTTTCTTGCTTTCGCAAAGTTAATTAGGCTGTATGCCTTATTATTTGACGAAAACTCTTCGCCTCTTCTAACCAAAGTATAGGATGCTTTGGATGCCTCCAGATAGTCATTCATTGTTTCTACAAACTCATTGGTGAAGGCGATATCCTCCGACTTAATAGGCTTTTGACGATTGAGAGCAACACTAATGGTTTTCGCTTCCTTTTCTGCACTTTGCGGGTTTGTATCTCGGATATGTATTATTTTTACAATCACTTGAGCTTTGGATGATTGCTCTGCACGAGCTTTCGGTGAAAGAGAATAATAATATTCCGATGCCGCAGTAATTGTTTGCGCTCCGTTTATAACCGAAAATTTCAAATTCGATTGTTGGGCTTCTTTTAAAATAATTTCATTAACCCTATCAAGCTTCATGAGTGCTTCTTCAACAAGGATGGTAACGCCATTGTTTCTGAACCAAAATGCTTCGGGCTTGTCCGCAAGAGTTTCCTTAATCGATTTATCAACATCAAGTTTATCATCTATACCTAAACGCACATTTTTCTTGAAGAGCTGGTCACCAATGGTATTATACAGCGACACGAGGTCAAACAGGTTAGCAGTGAATACATAGCCTTTCAATGTGCAATTTTTATCTTCTGTGTCATTGTGAATATCAATATCCGCATCAAACGGAGAAGGCAGAGTAACCATCTCGTAACGCTTGATATTAGGTAGCTTAATTTCATCTGTCGAGATATCTTTATCCAAATAAAACATGGGATAAAGTTTAGAACTCCGTGTGCTTGTAATCTTTCGGATCCTCTTGATTAATTCCAAAGATTTTTTTGATGAGAATGCATCTTTGAGTGTCACTCTCGCATGAATACTTGATACGAAAAAGAGCAGATTTATACACTTAAATATTTCTTTTTTGGGCTCCGGTTGAAGCTGATCGACGATTTTTTGAGTTCTTTCTTCTATTTCTTTTTTGATATTCGAAACGATATTATCATCTACTGTATCGGAATTGATTTTTATAAGATAAATCAATTCGTTAGCATCCATTCCCAATCTCAGTGAATCGATAATATACGTTTCCGGTGCTGTGTTTGATAACTGAGAAAGCCCCGGATGATTTTTCCAATCGGTGATTTCATTATCAATATTTTTGTTAATTAAAACGGCTTTGATATAGTTGATATATTTATCAATTTTTCTCATTATAACTCACGCTCCTTTGGGGTTAAATTATCAAGTCCGGGGATAGTTGAGTATTGCAATCGGAGTTTATGGTATTAATCGCTTCGGTGACAATGGAATTAAATCTATTAACAATTGCCTCTTTCTCTTTTTGTGCGTGTTCATTTTCTCCCACATATTCGTTGCTTTCAAAATACTTAAAGAAATCTAAGAGTCCGGTTCGATAACTGTTAATCATCATTTCAATCCTTTGAACCTTATCGTAATACTCGCTGTCTTTATTGTTTTCCTGAGACAGTAGCTGTTCGGTATAATACGATAATTCTTTTTCTAAGTTATTTAAAACATATTTAATTTCATTTTTCCAACTAAAAGGTTCTGTAACTAAACTTTTGCTTTTGTTCACCAAATCTTCTGCGACGTTAACAATTTCCGGATAAACCGAGCCGGTGTTGATGCCAAACATTAACGACAGTTCTTTTCTTATAGTATGTTTCGCTTTTTTGGGAATAACAATACCGCTCATCATATATGAGGGGATCTTTTCATCATCGTTTCCTTGGAAAAGGATAAAGGCGCCTTGTTGTGCAATGATACGGTTGTTGATCTTGGTATGATCGATGAACTTATGGTTCTTTTGGAATATAGCGTGATTGTTGAACCAAGCACATTCTTTATCAATTATCGCATTGTAGTTGTCGTTTGTATTTTGTGCACTCGGACTGAATATATCATCAATATAGAAAACGTAAACCATTCCGTCGTCCTCGTCATATTCGGCAACATCCTTGTGATAGTACGGAGTTACAGCAAAATATAATGCAGTTAAACAGTTGTAAGAAACATCCAATAATCTGCTTGGGAATTCACCGTGTTGAGCATCTATAGCGTTCTCAAGATAACTGTCATTATTGGAAAGTTTATTCTGACGCATGGTATTGAACAGACTTTTTTCATATAGAGGATTTGTCGAAAGCACATTCTTGCGAAATATATTGGGTCTGCAATAATTTGGGTATCTTTTGCATTCTCCACGATATAAAAAGTGAACTTTTTTGTCGGAGCGTGAATTAATGAGCTCGTTCACCTTTTCAATAAATTGAGATACGTGCATTATTTCTATATTGGATTGACGATTGTTTGCCATGTAATCCTCCCAAGTAACTGAATACTTACTATTATTATATCACTTTTTTATATTAAGTCAATATATATGATATTAATTGAAATACTTAATATGATATAATCAAACAATATCATATCAAATAGATACCTTGAAAATCACTGGGCGAAATTCACCCGGTGAAATATGTTGCTATGGGCACGACGTGCACATGCATCGATGACTTTTGTTATAGACTACCATGCAGCAGCAAGCGGCGGCGAAGATCGACCGCGAGATCGGCGGTACAAACGCGGAAATTGCGGATGTGAGCGAGAGTGAGGCAAGTACCGACAAACTGCAAGAAAACGGCACAGAGGCGAAATTTGAGCCTTACACGGGCAAGATTCGCAAGCCGGGCACCGGTTGCATATCAATGATAAACGAGCATCTGTACGAAGGACGGTATTCGCCAAAAGTCAACGGCAAGTGCATGGCGAGGAATGTGTACGCGAGGACACGAAAGGAATGTGAGGAGAAGCTGGCAGAGCTGATTCGCGAGATGAAAGCGGAGATTACGGAGATGAAAAAGGCGGCGAATGCGTGAAAGAGAGAAGGGCGACCATGCGGTCACCCTTCAATATTTGCGCCGGGGTAAACAAAGAAAAATCGGTTTCAAAGTAGTTTGTTTTTCCATAAGTGGTCAAAGCTGTGGTCACCGCCTATTCCGCATACGAAAAAACCACCGCCTTGGCGATGGTTTCAATGGTGGAAACAACTGGAATCGAACCAGTGACCCCTTGCATGTCAAGCAAGTACTCTAACCAGCTGAGCTATGCTTCCATATTGTATGCGGCGTGTAACAAAACCCACGGAGTGACAAGTCACTCCGTGATTTTGTTTGGTCGGAATGACAGGATTTGAACCTGCGACATCCTGCTCCCAAAG
>JAZRGK010000006.1:0-9487 GCA_045644145.1 Candidatus Flemingiibacterium sp. | reverse complement strand
CCGCACTCTTATTATACAACAAAGGAGTTTTTTTGTCATCTTCAACTATATAATTCTTACCGAACCACGCGTCTAACGCGTGGTTTTGGTATACAAAAAAGTCGTTGTTGCACTTAGGTGCAACATCCACTCGTTTTTACGTTGAAAGGCTAGCGGTAGTAAAGCCGTTATCAAGCAGAATCTCTGTCTTTACGGGAATATACTCCCCGTCTTTGAAGTCAAGATAAAATTCCACCAGCCTTGAGGTCACGGTTTTGCTGTAATCGGCGAAAAAGCACACGGTCACAACCGTAAGACCGTCCCGTATTTCCTCGGAAATATATTCGCGCATATAGCTTGACTTTCCGCGACCTATGCGAACATATCCACCCTCGACGGATTCGAGTGATCTTTCAATATTCAGCGTATTGCCGTCAACTCCAAGATATTTTTCGGCATACGCCTTGATCTCCTCAGCCGTATGCGGCTTATAATCGCCTGCAAGGGCATCAAGCCTGGCTACGATAAAGTCGCAAAGCCCGAACTGAGAACGTCCTTCTCCCAAAACGGCGTAAAAATCCTCGAATCCCACCGCCTCAACATAAAGCATGGCTGGGGTGTAGCTGATTCCCGAAGATTCCGCATAACGTCTGAATTTCTCCCGCGGTGTAAAGTATACGGCAAGCCCCTCGTCGAAAACGAGTGTGTAGGTTCCAACGGAGAAAAACTCGCTGTTACTTTCGCTGACCGTAAATTCCAGCACTGCATGAGTGCGAACATTTTCAGGCTTATCCTCGGCGGCTATCGACTCGGTGTAAAGCCTGTGAGATGTGATCTTTATTCCACTCATGTCCCCATAGACTTCCGATGACACGCCGCAAAGGCTTGCGAAGCGGTGGATATCTCCACTTAAAAGAGCGCGTATCATATAAAATACGGTATCGCTCGGACGTTCATACTTAGGAAACTCAAGTGCCGCCCATTCCGCATAGCTTACAGTGGTACACGGCTCAGGCTCGCCTTCAAGGCGAATGGGGGCGCTGTTCTCTCGAAGTGCGGAAATGTCGGTTGCCTCGCATATAAAGTACACATCCCCACGGTACTCGTACAGCTTGCCCGAAGCCCGTTTTCCCCATGCTTCATATGTTGTGCCGTTTTTTTCATATGTATGCTTAAGATAGAGCTGAAGGTCACCGTTTTGTCCATCGTAGCTGAGCGTTCCCTCGTATAAACCGCCGCTTGGAGTATTGGTGACGGTGATCTCTTTCTCGAAAATCACGATATTTCCAATTGAAGCTCCGATGTTTTGGTTCCCATCATATTTTCCGTTAAGCTCACCTGCATAGGGCACGCCGTCCCGTAGAATCAGCTCATCAAGGGATACTGAGGCATCCCCTTCGGCGGAATCGGTGTCAGTATGCTCCGCAGTGATATATTCGGGGTGCTCATTCGGAGAGAAATGGGTATCGATTTGTGTTTCTGTTATGTGGGTATGCTTATTTGACAGAGGTGCATCGCCTGAAGCGCATCCGCCAAGTCCAAACAGCACTGTCATGAGTACAGCGCCATAAAGAAGCCTATATTTCGCTGTCATAGTAAATTCTCCTTTCGCCGCTGGGTGTCGAATCTCTGTATCATATATTTTGACGTTGGGATAGCGGATTTTGTTCCGTCGGAAAGCGGATTCTGCACAAAAATACCAATGGCAGGGCATTGCCCTCGGTTGACATTACTAAAAAAATATGATATACTTGTGTAAAGAGCATTTCCTCGATTTGTGAAAGGAGAGTTTACAGTTATGGAAAGTGTTGCTTTTGCAGGTATGCTTACCGGTGCCATCGTTGTGGGAATCTTTGTGCTTCTATTTTTAGGTGTGTCGATTGCCGGAATAGCTTGCCTTGTGATATATGCGAAGAATGATTCGCGGGGGAAGGATCCAAGTGCGGTGCTTCCGGTTATATCAGCGGTGCTTTTCGGAATCAGCGGATTTTTCCTCATGTATATTTATGTGTTCTTGGTTTTTGGCATGGCTGTCGGTTTTGCAGAGTCGGTTATTTCACATAATTCGGAATATCAGGTCATCGACTCCTTTGGCGATGACTACGAATACTTTACCGTTAACGGCGAACGCTATGATTTACTTGAACTTACGCCGAATTACGATGTGTGCTCCGAGATCGGCGTGGTACGGTATCTTGAGGAGCTTGACGGGGAATACTGTACATACTACTATATCCCCAATGAGGAAGATTTCGATCTTGTTTTTGACGGATGCATGTATATGTATGCTCCCACATATCAGCATGACGATATTTACCGCGAATATGCGGACGAGTACGGCGATTTGTGGATCATGTACGGCGATGATCTCATGGAAGGCTTCACCAAGCTTCCCGAGGATGCCTCAGACACACTTACAAGACTTGCAGGCGATATTTCCGAGGACAGCATAAGGCTTATTCGCCTTGATGACCCGAAATTTACAAATCTCAGCCTGCCCTCAGAGGATGGCATATTCAGTCTTATTGAAATGGTGGCGGTCAGCGATTCAGGTAAAATTTACATATTGACCGGCTTTGGAATGGGCGATAACGAATACTACCTCTACGAGATTCCGTTCAGTGCGGCGGCAAAACTTTCGGTGCTTAAATAATCGCCGCAACACTTGACAAAGCCTGTGCATGGTGATATAATTGTATTTGGAAAATTTTATCTTTGAAAGGATACATACAAAATGATTTTCGGAAATATTAAAACATTCAAATCCTGCGGACTTGGAAGCGCTGAGCTTGACAAGTACCTTGAAGTGCTTAAGAACATCACTCCCGATATCGAGCTTGGCAGACATGAGCTTAGCGACGGCGCATTCTTCAACGTAATCGAGGTTAAGGAGCAGAAGCCAATCAGCGAGAGCGTTTGGGAGTCCCACAAGAAGTTTATCGACATTCAGTATGTGCTCACAGGCACCGAGGTTATGGGCTACGCCGATATCGAAACCGTTAAGGTAACCAAGGAGTACACCGAGGACGGTGATTACGCGCTTCACGAGGGTGATGGCGTATTCTTCACCTTCAAGCCCGGCGATTTCGCAGTATTCGCTCCCATGGATGCTCACATGCCCGGCTGCGGCAACGCTTCCTCCAAGAAGGTTATCATCAAGGTTCCGGTTAAATAAGAGAATACGAAAAGGAGAGGTTTTAGAGCCTCTCCTGATTTTTTATTTTTATTCAAAAAACCAATTCCCTTTTGTGTTCCCACAGACATATACGCATTGCTTTGTAGGGCGGGGCCTTGTGTCCCGCCGCCTGAAACAGCCGAAATCACACGAAACGGCGGGAGCAAGCCCCCGCCCTACGGTGCATTTACCTGTGTATTTTCGGCGGGAACACTTTGCCGAATTGGGATTATTCAAAAATCTCGCGAAAATCCTTCCATAAATCATACATTAAATCTGAACAGCACGATATCGCCGTCCTTAATGACGTATTCCTTGCCTTCGCTTCGTACAAGCCCCTTATCCTTAGCCGCCGCCATGGTGCCGCATGCCATCAGCTCGTCGAAGCCGATGATCTCGGCTCTGATGAAGCCGCGCTCGAAGTCGGAGTGGATCTTGCCTGCCGCCTGAGGTGCTTTTGTGCCCTTGGTGATAGTCCAAGCGCGCACTTCCTTAGGGCCTGCGGTTAAGTAGGAGATAAGCCCGAGTAGGGCATAGCTTGCCTTGATAAGGCGATCAAGACCGCTCTCCGCGATGCCGAGATCGGCTAAGAATTCCGCGCGCTCATCTCCCTCAAGCTGTGCGATCTCAGCCTCGATGCCTGCGCAGATGGGCATGATCTCAGCCTTTTCCGAAGCGGCGTATTCCGCAAGCTTTTTGTATCCTGCGTGGTCTGCCATATCGCTTCCGATCATATCCTCGGAGATATTTGCAGCGTAAATGACCGGCTTCATGGAGAGAAGCTGGGATTCATTCATGATAGCAAGCTCGTCCTCGGTGTATTCGATGGCACGGGCGCATTTTCCGCCCTCAAGCTCCGCCATAACGCGCTCAAGAAGCTCAAGCTCCGCGGCGAGGGATTTATCTCCCTTCATAGCCTTCTTCACGCGGTCGATTCTGCGCTCAAGCATTTCGATATCGGCGAAGATAAGCTCCATATTGATGGTTTCAAGGTCGCGCATGGGGTCAATAGAGCCGTCAACGTGGATAATGTTGGAATCCTCGAAGCAGCGCACAACATGAATAATGGCGTCACACTCGCGGATGTGTGACAGGAATTTGTTGCCAAGTCCCTCACCCTTGGAAGCACCCTTTACAAGTCCTGCGATATCAACGAATTCGATAACCGCGGGGGTATATTTTTCGGGGTTGTACATTTCCGCGAGCTTGTCAAGCCTTGCATCGGGCACTGCCACCACGCCAACGTTGGGGTCAATGGTGCAGAAGGGATAGTTGGCAGACTCCGCGCCTGCGTTGGTAATTGCGTTGAAAAGTGTGGATTTACCGACGTTCGGCAGACCTACTATACCGAGTTTCATATATGTGTTCTCCTTAAAAAGATAGTTGATGGTGGATTTAATTGAGATTTTAAACCGGATTCGGTTAAAAGGGCACAATACTACCATATTATTATAGCACACAGCGGACAGGTTTTCAAGCGGTTTTGAAAAATCCTTCATATATTTTGTAAATTTTTGCAGAACAGCGGTTGTTACGGATTTTTTCGTGAAAGCGATGCATCAAAATTGCTGTATTTTTCTAATTGTTTACACGAAACGGTGAACAAACCGTCACATTTGTGTGGTATATTGTTTAAAGCTTAGAAAGGAGGAATGATATTTGCAATTCAGACATGAAGTAAAACATGAGATCAGCGAGGCAGATATGCTGATCCTGCGGCAAAGGCTTCGAGCGGTGATGAAACCCGACTCTCACGCCGTAAACGGACAATATGAAATACGCAGCTTGTATTTTGACAATCTTTACGATAAAGCTTTAAGAGAAAAACTCGATGGGGTAAACATCCGTGAAAAATACCGTATACGCCTCTATAACAACGATCCTTCGGTCATTCATCTGGAGCGTAAATTCAAGCACGGCGGGCTTGGCTACAAGACCCAGACCGCTTTGACATCTGAGCAGGCACAGGCGATTGCTGATGGGGATGTGGAGTGGATGTCCCTAAGTACCGATGAGGTGATCCTTGGATTTTACACCCGTATCCGAAACGATGGCTTAAAAGCAAAGGTTATCGTGGACTACACGAGAGAACCCTTTGTATTCGCTCCCGGAAATGTCCGTGTTACGCTTGATTATAACATACGCACGAGTATGAGCTGTACGGATTTTCTTAATCCACGTTGTGTGACAGTTCC
This sequence comes from Candidatus Flemingiibacterium sp., assembly GCA_045644145.1. GTDB lineage: Bacteria > Bacillota > Clostridia > Oscillospirales > CAG-272 > Flemingiibacterium. The sequence goes on along the minus strand of JAZRGK010000006.1, from coordinate 4,138 downwards.
TATTAAGGATGCCCCCTGCATCCTTGAAGTGAAATGGGATAACTTCCTTCCCGACGTCATACGGGATGCGGTACAGCTTGACGGCAGGCGCAGTGCGGCTTTTTCAAAGTATGCGGCATGCAGAATGTACGATTGATTTACGCAAAAACAAATATTAAGGAGTAACCAAACCATGAATTTTAACGATATTTTTAAATCAAGCTTTCTCGAAAATGTTTCAGCTATCAGTGTACTTGATATGCTTCTCACACTTGTTCTGGCCTTCGGCATAGGTGTATTCATTTTCCTCATCTATAAAAAGACATACAGGGGTGTAATGTACTCCGCGGGCTTCGGCACGACGCTGATTGCTTTAACAATGATCACCTCGGCTGTAATTCTTGCCGTGACCTCAAACGTGGTTCTGTCCCTCGGTATGGTGGGTGCGCTGTCTATCGTGCGCTTCCGTACCGCTATCAAGGAACCGCTTGACATCGCCTTTCTGTTCTGGTCTATCGGTGCCGGCATTATCCTTGCGGCAGGCATGATTCCCCTTGCTGTTATCAGCAGTGTGGTGATCGGACTTATCCTGCTCGTTTTCGTGAACAAAAAATCTCACACCCATCCTTACATGGTTGTTTTGAACTGCATGGACCACGATGCGGAAGTAAAAGCCAAGGAATTCCTTGCAAAAAACGTTATCCGTACCACCGTTAAGAGCAAGTCCGCTGTAAAAGGAGCAATCGAAGTGAATATTGAAGTCCGTCTTAAGGAAGATGATACAGATTTCATCAATGTTCTTGCTGAAATGCCCGGCGTGAACAGCGCAGTGATCGTTTCCTATAACGGCGATTACATGGGGTGATATAATGTCGGCAAGCAAACATTTTGATAAGCTCGCTTGGGCTATTACGGCGCTGATGCTTGTAATAACCGTTCTTTTCATGTGCGGTGAGGCACTGGGGCTTGAAATTAAGGCTTATACCATGGGTTACGAAACCAGACTGTTTGACAATACAAGGGTGCATACCGTTGATATTGTGATGAACGATTGGGATGAGTTTATTTCCAATGCCACAAGCGAAGAATACTATGCCGCAAACGTGGTAATTGACGGAGAAGCCTATAAAAACGTGGCAATCCGCGGAAAAGGGAATACCTCGCTTTCCACTGTGTCATCTCTGGACAGTGAACGCTACAGCTTTAAGATAGAATTTGATCATTACGACAACTCCATCACCTATCATGGGCTTGATAAATTGAGCCTTAACAATCTCATACAGGATTCTACCATGATGAAGGACTATCTGACCTACACCATGATGAATGAGTTCGGTGCGGCGGCTCCCCTTTGCAGCTTTGTGTATATCACTGTTAACGGTGAGGATTGGGGGCTGTATTTGGCTGTGGAAGGACTTGAAGACAGCTTTCTCAAGCGAAATTACGGCTCTGACTACGGGGAGCTGTATAAGCCTGACAGCATGAGCTTCGGCGGCGGCAGAGGAAACGGCAAAGACTTTAATATGGACGATTTTATCAACAGCTCCGAAGAAAGTGATGAAGCTTCGTCCGCAGTTGATCCGGGTGCAGCGGTTAAACCGGATGTATCCGCTGATTCCGGTAAAGCCGATCGCGATGCCGGTGCGATGCAGATGCCGGGCATGGGGGATTTTGATATCTCATCTATATTCGGCGGAGAGATGCCGGACATGGGAAATTTCGACTTTTCCCAGATAGCAGGCGGATTTGGCGGCGGTATGGGCGGTTTTGGAATGGGTTCTTCTGATGTGAAGCTCCAGTATGTTGATGAGGACATCGACAGCTATACAAATATTTGGAACAACGCCAAGACCGACATTACCGAAGCTGATCAGCGGCGGCTTATCGAATCCCTTAAAAAGCTGTCAAACGGCGAGCAGGTTGAATCTGTTGTGGATATAGAGCAGGTCATCCGCTATTTCGTGGTGCATAACTATGTCTGCAACGGTGACAGCTATACCGGCACTATGATCCACAACTATTATCTGTACGAGAAAGACGGCAAACTTGCGATGCTTCCGTGGGACTATAATTTAGCTTACGGAACGTTCCAGGGCGGTAACGCTCAAAGCACGGTCAACACGCCTATCGATGCCCCCGTATCCGGCGGCTCCGGCGAAGACCGTCCAATGTGGAGCTGGATTTTGTCGGATGAAGCCTACACCGAGATGTATCATCAGTATTTTGCGGAATTTCTAAGTACGGTCGATATTTCGGGTATCATCGACAATGCCTATAATTTGATAAAGTCCTATGTGGAAAAAGATCCCACGGCATTCTACACCTACGAGGAATTTGAAAAAGGTGTTGAAGCCATGCGGCAGTTCTGCTCTCTCCGTTCCGAAAGCATTTCCATGCAGCTTGAAAACGGAGAAACCGTAAGCAATATGAGCTATGTGGATGCTTCAGGTATTACACTGTCTGATATGGGCTCCATGGGCGGAAGTAAGGGCGGCTTCGGTGGCATGCCCGATATGGGCGGCGATAAAAACAGCTTCGGCGGCCGCGGTTCATCTACAAAGGAGCGTTCCAGTGACTCCGGCTTCAGCTCGCTGCCGAAGACAGGTGAAGAATCTGACGGCGATCTGAGTGTAGAGGAAACTGCCATTTCCAAGGAAAGCGTTGCCGCTGTGAGCGGTACAACTCTCGTAACCTCAAAAAATGTCAGCCTTTCCCAGATGCAGGGCGGCTTTAGCGGACAGATGCCCGATATGAGTCAGCTTCCCGAGGGTTTTGATCCATCCCAGATGCAGGGCGGCTTTAGCGGACAAACGTCTGAGGAAACAGAAGCAAGTGAGTCCGTGGATTCCGGAAACGCTGATAACACTGTTCCGTCCCAAGCCGGCACTCGTCCGTCAGGAAGCAGCACCAGACCATCCGGCGGTAATACGCAAATGCCGGGCGATGATTGGAACTTTGGCATGAGCGGCACTTCTTCCGCTGGCGGAAACACCGGATGGATATGGATAGCGGCTTCCGCGCTTATTCTCGGCGTAGGACTGATCATTGCAAAGGCATACAAATATTAACTAAGAGAAGTTTTGCGGTATGCTTCAGAATAATTCTTCCGAAAGTGGTAAAAAATTCATATAATCTTCACCTTCTCGCCTTGACAAAAACACCCTGAGATGATATAATGAATATGGTTAGATTTTTGACAAAATTAATAATTTGACGAAATTGTGAAATTGTGAACAACAAATTGGGTACATTGTCACAAAGATAACAAATATAACCGTATAAATTATCAATGAAAGGAAGTATAATAACAATGCCGACAAAAATTCTTGTTGTAGACGACGATCTTAACATATGCGACCTGCTTCGCCTTTATTTCGAGAATGAGGGCTACGAGGTGAAGACCGCCAACGACGGTGCCGAGGGTGTAAGCTTCTTTAAGATGTACGAGCCTGACCTTGTGCTTCTTGACATCATGCTTCCGAAGAAGGACGGCTGGCAGGTTTGCCGCGAGATCCGCGAAATGTCCGGCAAGCCAATAATCATGCTTACCGCTAAGGGTGAGGTGTTTGACAAGGTTCTTGGACTTGAGCTTGGCGCTGATGACTTTATGGTAAAGCCCTTTGAAACCAAGGAGCTTTCCGCAAGAGTTAAGGCGGTACTCCGCCGCTACAGCGCACGGGACAATCAGAATGACGATGAAACCATCAAGTTCGACAACATCGAGATTTCCCGTCAGAAGTACGAGCTTAAATTAAAGGGTAAATCTGTTGATATTCCACCGAAGGAGCTTGAGCTTCTTTATTTCCTTGCTTCCAACTACAATCGCGTATTCACACGCGATCAGCTCCTTGACAAGGTTTGGGGCTTTGATTATCTGGGTGACTCCCGCACTGTTGATGTACATGTTAAGCGTCTTCGCGAGAAGCTTGAGGGCGTGTCCGACAAGTGGGTTCTCAAGACCGTTTGGGGCGTTGGATACAAGTTTGATCTTCTTTAATAAACAGCGCAAAACCGCCGAGAAATCGGCGTTTTTTGGCTCTATGTCAATAGTTGGGGTAAAGAAAAACTAAAAAAATAAAGTAATCTAAAAATGGTGCATCGAAGCGTAGCGGAGATGCACCATTTTTGGCGCGAGAATCGGTGGTTAAGAAAAAACGAA
>JAZRGK010000005.1:0-123779 GCA_045644145.1 Candidatus Flemingiibacterium sp. | reverse complement strand
GACCGCGCCGCCGGAAATGACCGCACCGCCGGAAGCAACTGCGCCACCGGAAGCAACTGCACCGCCTGATACCGAAAGCGAAACCGTTTATTGGACTGAAAACGGAGAGGTGTGGCATGTAAACGAGAACTGCTCAAGCCTTTCCCGTTCTAAAAATATCAGCTCCGGCACTATTGCTCTTGCTGAGGCAAGCGGCAAAGCAAGAGCATGCAAAAGGTGTTCACATTAAGGCGCTTGCCGCATATTTAAAATATAAAATCACAAAGCGATGTAAATAAAAAGGGTTTGTTTTTCAAAAATGATACTTGGTGCACAGCTTATATCATCAGAAACTCTAACGATATAAAGTGCCATAAACAAAAGAATATCGAGGCTTGTGGCCAAGCCTGCGAACGCTTCAAAAGCTTATTAAAAAGCAATCCGTCAGAACCTGCGGCTTGACAATTAAGTGCCGCTGTGATAAAATATATGTATTCTGAACTGAAAGGAAATACATTATGAAAAAGGATTCCGATACTCCGCGCATATGCGAGTTTTGCCGCTTTGCAAGTGAAATAAAGGCTATGGGTGATATGTTGTGTATGCACCGCGGTGTGGTTGACAAAGCATATGTATGCCGTAAGTTTGTGTATGACCCTCTTAAACGTATACCACGACCGCTTCCGGAGATGCCAACTCTTGAGGATAATTAAACTAACCCAAAAAGGTAGAGTGTAAATTCATTTTACACCCAATATTATGAGATTGTCAATCTTCCAAAATCTCCTTGAAATTTAAGTGAAAAGCGGTAGAATACAGTGCCTTAAAGCATTAAAAGGTTAATGTTGACGTGAGGAGCATGTACAATGATCATTATCATTAAGCCGAATACGAAAGAAGAGCTTGTTACAAGCTTTGTAGCGGAATTGGAAAAGACACCTGGATTGCAGGCTCATCTTGTGACAGGCCTTCATACAACGATTATCGGGCTTGTGGGCGACACCTCTAAGGTGGATATCGACACACTGCGTACAAGCAGTATAGTAGAAGAAGTAAAACGCGTTCAGGAACCGTTTAAAAATGCTAACCGAAAGTTTCACCCCGATGATACGGTGGTTGAGGTTGGCGATTTGAAGATAGGCGGAGGACATTTCCATGTTATAAGCGGACCTTGCTCTGTTGAGTGTGGAGAGCAGATATGCGAGATCGCACAGCGTGTAAAAGCATCCGGTTCCAGCATGCTTCGCGGCGGTGCATTTAAGCCGAGAACTTCACCCTATGCATTCCAAGGGCTAAAAGCAGAGGGAATTGACCTGCTTATTGAAGCAAAGCGTTCAACAGGACTCCCAATAGTTACGGAAATCATGGATGCGGCGCATCTTCCTCTTTTTGAGAATATAGACATCATTCAGGTTGGAGCAAGAAATATGCAAAATTTTGAGCTTTTAAAGGAGTTAGGACATACTCGCAAGCCTATACTTTTGAAGCGTGGTCTTGCCAACACCATAGAGGAGCTTCTTATGAGTGCCGAATACATTATGGCGGGCGGAAATGAGAATGTTATCCTTTGCGAGCGCGGAATCCGCACCTTTGAGACCACTACACGCAATACGCTTGACGTGTCTGCAATTCCGGTACTTAAAAAGCTTTCACATCTTCCCGTAGTGGCTGATCCAAGCCACGCCGGAGGTATTAACTGGCTTGTTGAGCCACTTGCGCTTGCGGCAGTAGCGGCAGGTGCAGACGGCCTTATGATCGAGGTGCATAACAATCCGGCAAAGGCACTTTCGGACGGAAAGCAGTCGCTTACTCCGGACGAGTTTGATGAGATCATGGTCAAGATAAAAGGCGTTCTTGCGGCTATAGGCAAGAATATTGGATAAAATAATCGCGTTCTCCGAAAAAACGGGGGCGCGATTTTTTACCGTAATACCAAAATAGTTTGCAAACCAGTGTCCGTACTCTTGACATCGATTATGTAATGTAATATAATCGTTATGCTACTTTATAAAATAAGTTTCAAACAAAGGAATTCAAAAAGGAGAATTGATCACAATGTATATTGATGCTATAGACGTTTATCATGTTGCCCATCCATTGATAGAGCCTTGGACAACGGCTTACGGCTCGGATTCTGTAATACATTCTGTTATGGTCAAGATGACCAGCGGAAGCGAATGCGCTTGAAGTGAGTCCACCCCCCCTTTGTTGCTCCTACATATTCGCCTGAATGCGCTTTTGGCGCGTACTATGTAGCAAGCGAATTCCTTGCACCACTTGTTCTGCACAAGGACTTTAAGGATGCCAAAGAGATAAATGACGCAATGTCTGTTATTAAGGGAAATCCCTTCGCTCACGCTGCAATCGAGATAGCTTTCTGGACTTTGCAGTCCAAAATAACCAAAACGCCACTTCACACCTTACTCGGAGGCAGTGATGACGAGATTGACGTTGGCAGACAGGCATCGATAGATATTTTGCTAAAACGAATTGATGGTGCTATTAACTCAGGATTTAAACGCATAAAGCTGAAAGCTATGCCCGGTTGGGACATCGATATGCTCAGGGCAGTACGTTCTGCATTTCCCAAATTCACCTTCCATATAGACTGTAATTCCGGATATACACTTGAAGACCTTCCGCTGTTCAAGGAGATCGATAAACTTGGTCTTGCTATGATTGAGCAACCCTTGTTCCATGCCGATGTTCTTGATCACGCTAAGCTTCAAAAAGAGCTTGAAACTCCTATTTGTCTTGACGAAAGTATCTCGTCGCCGTATATGGCAGAAAAAGCGCTTGAGATTGGCGCTTGCCGTATTATTAACATAAAACCGGGACGCTGCGGAGGACTATACAACGCCAAAAAAATCAATGATATGGCTGCATCTGCCGGAGTTGGTTGTTGGATTGGAGGAATGCTTGAAAGCGCTGTGGGCGCGGGTATTTGCCTTGAGCTTGCCTCAATGTCTAATATGGTTTATCCGGGCGACCTCTTCCCTTCGAGCCGTTTTTACACTGAGGAGATATCAGATAACGAAGTGACCTTTTCTTCCCCTGCAAAAATGAAGCCGTCGAATGCCCTTGGTAATGCATTTGTACCTAATGAGGAGCGTCTTGCCGCGCGTACAGTTGCGCATAAGCATCTGGGGTAATTCTTTGATACATATTTTGCGATTTGCAAAAACAGGAGCTAAGCTTGACGGTCCGTGCCCTGTTTTTTATCTGCAAGTCAGCGCTGTCCTTCTTTCTGGCTAATTATCATAGTGAGGGTTCAAGATACAAAAAAATCGCGTTCTCCGAAAATGAGAACGCGATTTTTGTATTTTTGGGGGTATAAAAAGCACTCTATAAATTCAGTATATCACATTGCGCAGCGATTGTAAAGACCCAATTACATTAAATTGTAAATTTCTGCGTTTTAAATAAAAAATAATTGTATAGTTTTTACAATTTGCCTATTGAAATGCTTCGATAAATATGCTATAATATAGGCACAGAGGAGGACAGTCCAATGAACAAGTAAGTTAGAAACTTCCCGAAGAATCACATGTAACCGATTGAAGCTTTCACAAAATACAGTCACGGCGGTGTTACGCTTAACATAGATTTATCAGTAGTTCGAGTTTAACCGGAGTTAGTTAGAACAATAATGAAGGTGCTTCGGATCGGTGAATGGGATTTTAGGAGAAGTGTGATTCAAAACCTTTTGCAGCTAAAATGTATATGATGAACAGATGGTGCTCCCATTGGAGAAAAGAAGTTTGAGGTGTTTTTAGAAGTAACAGAAATAGCGGCAAAGGGAATAAAATGAAAGTGAGGATAACAAAAGATGTTAGATATCAAGAGTGAACAGAAATAACCCTTGATTGCGGTGTTGATTCGGCAATCAAGGGTTGTTTTTTTATGGAGCGGTAAATTTTATAAAAAATCAGTATCGGTGCTTCATCAGCCGTTTGAGAAGCTCGGATAGTGGCAGCATCAGCATGCCAACAAACAGGTTTCCAATGCTATGAAGAATATCCCACGGAAGACCTGCCGCAATCCAAGCCGCCGTTTGGGCGAGGCTCATCTTGAACATAATAGCCTGCGCTGGGGCATAGAGTGCTCCGAAAGCAATACCGTGCAGTGCGCATATGGCAGGATATACGATGCAGGCGGCTTTTCTTGGCATATTCTTCGGAAGCAGCATTGTGATTCCCCACAGAATTGTCCAGATATACAGATACGGAATCCACCAAAGACTGAATCCGGCATAGATGCCGTTTAGCAGTACATAGATGTAAATCGGTATGAGAGCCTTTTTTCGGAATACAAGCGTGTACACCATGGTAAACATACCAAGCGGATGTATATTAGGCAGTGCTTCCATGATGATTTTTGAGCAAAACATGAGCGTGCCGAGAATGGCGAACACGCACATTTCCCGTATGCTTATGGCAGGATGTGACTTGGCTTTTACGCGTTCTGCTTTATTTGGTGTAAACAAGCTCGTAGTGCTCTCCGTCCGCAAATTCGGTAGTGTCAACGCCGGTCATCATATATTCGCCGTTTTTGTAGAATCCCCAATAACTTTGGTCCACATCGTAATCGGCTAAGATTCCGTTTACGGTTTTAACGTAAAGACCGTATTCGCTTTCTTCGCCTGCGATAAGCTTGTGCTCAAGCAGTGCGGCACCAAGCATTGCTTCGTCGGACTTAACAGTAAAAGTTACGGATTTATCGTCAGCCTTGACCTCGACCAGAACGGTTTTGGCGCCGTCGCCAAGGGTCGTGTCGGTTACATAGGTGGCATTTTCCCAAAGCGTGCCTGCGTTGGGATTTTCGCCGCAGGAAGCGATGCTAACGATGAGAATGACTGATAAAAAGAGTGAAAGTGCGCGAGAGATTTTGGTTTTCATGATTTTGCAGATCCTTTCATGCATATAAAATATTTCACAAAAAGGATAAAATAAAAGCACCCTTCATGGGGTGCAAAGCGCGCGCAAAAAGGATACCCTGCCTGTATCCGAAAGCCCGCGACTCCCCATTTTGCCCAAGAGCCTTTTACGAGGCACAGAACGATAAGCATTCCGACTTGACAACCCGTGCCCACGGGCTGTGATACGGTAATGGCTGTTGCTGCAGATTCTCACTGCGATTTCCTTATCCCCGAGCTGTACCGTCAAGCAGTACACCCGACAACGTTGGAGCAAAACTCCTTCGATGAACTGTGTTTATTCTGTTTGTGCAAGATTATTATAACATAGTAGCGGCGATATGTCAATGGTGTATTTATGAGATTATCTGTTATCGTTTAACCAATAATTGTTCCAAGCATATCTAAGTTCCCGATACGCTTTTTTCCCAAGGAACACTCTTTCGTAATCTTCGAAAATCACGTTATTATTTTCTACCACCGTAATATGCTGCATATTTGCGACCATACTCGCACCGCAGGCAATGAAACGCATGTCTGAGATAAGTTCACTAAGGGCATTGGCAAACGATACGCGCAAAGTGGTGCTTGTCACGGTCTTGCCGCCTGAAAGGTGATATATTACTGCCCTTTTGGATAGTTCAGAATACAGAATACTGCCAAAATTGATACGGGCGCTGTTCTCCTTTGTTTTTACAATAAGCACCTTATCCTGTTTTATGCGAGAAGGGACATTACTTCATCCATCACAGCGTAAAATATGTTCTTTTCTATAGGTTTGAGGATGTAGTCGAACGCCCGTACTTTGTAAGAATCAAGGGCGAATTCGGCACTTGCGGTAATATATATGATTTTGCTTTCCGGATTCTTGCTTCTCAGTGCCTTACCAAACTCGATTCCGTTCATGTCGGGCATTAGGGTTTCGAGCATATACACATCGTAGGTGATACCGTTCTGCGCAGCATTAAGCAGTGCTGTAGCTGAATAATATTCTTCCACTATGATTTCCGCGTCACGGCGTTCCTCGGTATAGTCGGCGGCAATATCAAACACTCGCGCGAGGCATGCTTTGTCACCGTCGCAAATTGCAATTTTCACTGAGTTCACCCCACAGTATCGTTTGTATATTACACATTTTATCACAAATCGGATGTTTTTTCAAGTGTTGGAACAAATAATTTGAAAGAAGATGTATTAGGTACAATAGAATGGTAATTTCAAGATTTGATTTGCGCAAAAAAACAGCTAAATTTGCGCATTTTTTCTTTGCTTGGAATAATTGTGATAGAATTATAGTGGAGTATTGCCTTTTCTATATGGATAGTGAAGGCGAAATAATGATTTTGAAGTTCAAAGGCTGCCGTTTGAGGCAAATTACTCTGCAATTTCACCGAAGATAGTGTGCATGATAGTGTAAATCCCGAAGACGGTATCGTTTATGATCGGACACAGTATAATTTCCATGTGCAGGTGCGGGATGTAGGTGACGGTCAACTCAGAGCGACTGTAACTAATGTCGTTACCGGTGCGATCAGCGAATCTTCCGGCGACAGCGTTACTTCTTCTGTGGAATTCACAAACGCTACATTCGATGAGGCTGTGGAAAAGGGAGTATATCTTGGTGACGATATTTCTACGGAAATTGACGGCGAGAAAGTTAATGTAGATGACATTCTGACCTACTATATTACCTACACCAACTACACCGGCGAGGATGTGGTGCTTGACATTCTGGACACCATCCCGGACTACACAACATACGTTGAGGGGTCTGCCGATGGAGCAAGCTATGCCGGAAACCACTTGAACTGGGTTTTACATGTAGCAAAGGGCGAAACCGTCACTGTTTCCTTTAAAGTGAGAGTTGACGAAGTCAATGCTGTTATTGAGAATTCTGCTGAAATCCGTGACGGAGTAAATACATACATTACTAATGAGGTTGTTAATAACACATTGGAACCCAGTGCAGTCAAGGATGTATTCCGTCCGTCATATAAGAAATTAAGCATCGACGGTCGTATTGTGTATGACGGGACTGAGCTGCTGTATACAATTTGTTTAACCAATCCCACTGATGAGACAATAAGATTTAAGGTTACGGATAAAATCCCCGAGAATACATACTATGTAAGAAATTCTGTAGATAACGGCGGTGTATACAGCAAGGGTATAGTTACATGGGATATAGAGGTTCCTGCGTGGTCAGAGAAAACAGTAAGCTTTAGAGTAATGGTCCTTTGTGACATAGATGGATATGAGATTACAAATAAGGCTACTGTCGCTTACGGCGAAAATGAGTTCACCACCAACGAGGTAGTAAATCCCGTGTCCGTGAGCACGCCCGATACCGAGCCTACGCCAGAAACTGAGCCTACGCCCGATACCGAGCCTACGCCCGATACTGAGCCTACGCCCGACACCGAGCCTACGCCCGATACTGAGCCTACGCCCGATACCGGATCTGCGCCCGATACCGGATCTGCGCCCGGAACGAAACCCGGAGAAGGCAGCGGTAATCCCAAGACAGGTGACGATGGAAACGTCTATATTTGGACAGTTCTTATGGTTGTAGCTTGCGCAGGCATTGTTATAACTATACTTTGCGGCAAGAACGGAAAACGCAGAGGAAAATAAGAAGTAAGCCGTCCGAAAGCGCGGCTTAAACAGGAAATCTCCCCCGACCATTTGTGTCGGGGGAGATTTTTTTTGTATCCGATTTTATCGGCATCGCGCAGTTTTAGCTGCAGGCATCGGGAGAACAGTACTTTCGTTTAAACTGTTCGTATTTGCCGCTGTAACGGCAGAAGTCGGCGTCTGTGTTTTCGCTTGCTATCATCAAGCTAAGATGAGTGAGGATTGCTTGCGATTTTAAATTATTCTTCTCGGCAAAGGCTTCCACGGTTTTGATATCGGGCGGCAGTATTGGGAGCAACCATCTAAAAAAAGCGGAAAATACACCCGTACCGTGATACACTTTATCTATTTGTATCTCTTCCATCATGAATACACTGCGGTTTACATAGTATTGAAAGAACCCAATAATGCGGTTGTCGTCGAACATGAGTGCGATTTGGCGTTGCGGCTTATTAAGCGCGGGGGACACATTTGAAAACCAGATTTCATAATCCTCGGTGTAGGTATTTCTTGTAGGTGAGATAAGCTTCATGTTGGAATACAGAATCTCAAACAATTGTGGAAGGAGTTCGGTCAGCTCTGTCTTGGGCGCATATTCGAAGCGTATGTTCATTGATAAGCTCCTTTTTCGAAATCGGTTCGCGATTCAAAGTTGGGGAATAGACTTACTCCTTAGTTTTGATGGCGTTGAACGAGTCCGCTGTCTTTCGGGGTCAATGTTATACTTTCAAACAGATCTATGTAAACTAACTTTCCTTTGAAAACTTATTAAAATACTTTTTGAGTTTTCTTTCTATGAGAGGGGCATATTTTTTGTTGAAAGCCTTGAATATAAAGTGCAAGATGATTTCCAATATAATGATTAAGGCAAAATATCCACCTATTGTAATAGCATAGTATTGCCAAGGGAATGAATTCCCTAAGCCGATTATTACAAACAATGCGGGTACAGCCAAAAATTAAATTACATCTCGTATAACCATTATGATTGTGAGAATAACACCGACAAAATTCAATAATTTATTCACTTTACACCGCCCTTTGCAGTGTTGATCGAAGCAATCAGCATCCTGCGGATGGTTCCGCATTGATTATATAATTCTTTTGCTGTTTCTCGTTCAATCAACTCTGATTTCACAAACAATTCAAGCCAATATTCCGTTTCGTAACACTCTTTGAGGGATATTTGGAGTTTTGCAACAAAGTCCGCCTTGCTATGGGCATACTTTGCCTCTCTGATGTTTGCACCGATACTTGTTCCGCTTCTTTCAAGCTGATTGGCTAAAGAATAATGTCCTTTGATGCCGTCGGTCAAATTCAAAATCTTAACCGCAAATTCGGTTGACACATCTGCGAGCTTGTTTTCTGCCATTGTTATCACCTCTTTTGTTTATTATATCATAAAATCTCAAACAAGTCAATGAAATCGTGCTACGCACGATGAAATCCTCACTCCGTTCGGATGAAATCTTCAGCCTACGGCTTCAGATGAAATTAAATCCGTCCTATTTCTCCCCGCGAAGCGGGATTTCATCGCGAAGCGATTTCATCCACCGCAGGTTGATTTATCCCGTCCGCAAGGACGGATTTAGTTGAAAAAAGCCATTCGCATACGCAAATGGCTTTTTTCTTGGCAGGGGCAGAAGGACTCGAACCCACGACCCATGGTTTTGGAGACCAGTACTCTACCAACTGAGCTATACCCCTATGTTTACAACATAAGTATAATACCATATTTTAAGGTCAATGTCAATAGCTTTTTGAAAAAAACTGAAAAAAATTTCAATTAACCTATTGACAAAACAGTAATCCTATGGTATACTTGTAAAGCGATTTGCTTTACAGAGGTGATTGAGTTGGCAGCACATGAGAAAAATCTTGAAATCGGGCTGTTACTTGATTTCTATGGTGAGCTTCTCTCTGACAGTCGCAGAGAGGCGGCAGAGCTTTATTATAATGAAGATCTATCTCTTGCCGAAATCGCCGAGGATTCCGGAATTACCCGTCAGGGCGTCCGCGACAACATCACAAAGGCAAAATTGCAGCTTACGGAATACGAAGAAAAACTGGGACTTGCGGCAAAATTCCGATTTGTTGAGGAAACGCTTGGCGACATTATTCCCAGGCTTGAAAAGCTCTCCGAGAATGCTGATGCGGCTACTCGTGCGGAGCTTGGTGAAATCATAAGCAAGGCAAAGACCATTACGATATAAGCCCTATAACGGAGGATTACGATGTTCGATAGCTTAGTCGATAAAATGTCCGCCGCTTTTAAGAAATTCAAAAGCAAGGGCAAGCTTACCGAGGATGACGTAAAAGCTGGGATGCGAGAGGTAAAGCTCGCACTGCTTGAGGCTGACGTTAACTATAAGGTAGTAAAAGATTTTATAAAAACCGTCACCGAGCGTGCCGTAGGTGCAGAAGTGCTTGAAAGCCTTATGCCGGCACAGCAGGTGGTGAAGATAGTCAATGAGGAGCTGTGCAACCTTATGGGCGGCACACAGGCAAAGCTGAACATCTCCTCAAAACCGCCTACAGTCATTATGATGACCGGTCTGCAGGGTGCAGGTAAGACCACCCACGCAGGAAAGCTTGCAGGAATGTACAAAAAGCAGGGCAAGCGTCCGCTTCTTGTTGCCTGCGACGTTTACCGCCCTGCGGCGATAAAACAGCTTGAAGTTGTGGGCGGACAGCTTGAAATCCCCGTATTTCAAATGGGCGACAAGGTAAGTCCGGTTGAAATAGCCAAAGCTGGTATTGAGCACGCAAAGAAGCACGGTCATGATATGGTATTTATCGACACAGCAGGCCGACTTCACATAGATGAGGTGCTCATGAACGAGCTTCGCGACATAAAGGCAGCAGTAGAACCGTCTGAGATACTCCTCGTGGTGGATGCTATGACCGGTCAGGATGCAGTCAATGTGGCTGAATCCTTCAACGAGCTTCTTGATATAACCGGCGTGGTTCTTACCAAAATGGACGGCGATACACGAGGCGGTGCGGCACTTTCCGTTCGCCATGTTACCGGCAAGCCCATTAAGTTTGTGGGTATGGGAGAAAAGCTTGATCAGATCGAGCCGTTTTACCCAGACCGTATGGCGTCCCGTATACTTGGCATGGGCGATGTGCTCTCGCTTATCGAAAAGGCTCAGCAGAGCTTCGATGAGAAGCAGGCAGAGGAGCTTGAGCGCAAGATGCGCGATCAGAGCTTTACTCTCACGGACTTCCTCGAACAGTTTAAGCAGGTTCGCGGAATGGGACCCATCGAAAATCTCATGGGTATGATCCCTGGCGTAAACGCAAACGCGCTTAAGGACGTAAAGGTGGATGAACGCCAGCTTGACCGCATCGAAGCGATCATACTTTCTATGACACCGGCTGAACGCGACAAACCAGACCTTATCAATGCATCCCGTAAAAAGCGTATTGCGGCAGGAAGCGGCATGAAGGTGGAGGATGTCAACAGACTTTTAAAGCAGTATGACCAAATGAAGCAAATGATGAAGCAGTTTGCATCGCTGACAGGCGGAAAACGCTTCGGCAGAAAAGGCAAGATGAAATTACCGTTCTAAACGGTTTTCAATAAATAAAAAACAATTAACATAATTTTTTGGAGGAAAATCAAAATGGCAGTTAAATTAAGACTCACAAGACTTGGCGCAAAGAAGAACCCCTACTACCGCGTAGTTGCGGCTGATTCCCGTTACCCCAGAGATGGCCGTTTCATTGAGGTTATCGGTACCTACAATCCTATGACTGAGCCTGCTGAGATCAAGATCGACGCTGAAAAGGCTAAGACCTGGATCAAGAACGGCGCACAGCCTACCGAAACCGTACGCGCGCTTCTTAAGAAGACCGGCGCTATCGACTGATAAAAATGGTCGAGCTTAAAAAAGTTCTCACCGATATTGCTAAGGCAATAGTAGACGAGCCGGACGGTGTTGAAGTCAGCGAAACCGTAAACGGAAATGACGTGATGTTAGTGCTTCACGTTTCCGAGGATGACATGGGTAAGGTCATCGGCAGACACGGTAAGATTGCAAAATCTATCCGCCTTGTAATGAAGGCTGCGGCTAACACTATCGGAAAGCGCGTTACCGTTGAGATTAAATAAAATCATTAGTTGGAAGAAGCCTCTTGCATAGCGCAAGAGGCTTCTTTGTGGCTTGGAGCATAAACTGTTTTTCAACCTGAAGTTGAAAAAACTCGTCTAAACGGTTATTGTCAATAAAATGTTATTGTGATATAATATAGCCACAGGGTGGCACCACCTTGTCAACATGGAGGTATAACTATGAATATTGGAAATAAAATCAAAGAATTACGAAAGCAACGCGGAATCACGCAAGAACAGCTCGCTAACGGTATTGGGATTTCTTTTCAAGCAGTGAGCAAATGGGAAACGGGGATTGCTTTGCCCGATATCACACTGGCACCAATTTTGGCGGGATATTTTTGCGTTTCGCTGGATGATCTCTTTGAATTCAACTTAACCGAAATTGAGCGCGATGTTGATTCAATTGCAGAGGATGCATACAAATTCAGAGAGTCTGACCCTCAAAAAAGCAGAAGTATTCTTGAAAATGGGCTGAAAAAATATCCCGAAAATGAAATATTACTTAATAATCTTCTGTATGTATTGAATTACTCAAAAAATCCCGACGAAACAATTTTGATCGCAAACTCCTTGATTGCCAAAACCAATAAAGCTGATATCAAATACGATGCATTAAGATTCCTTGCATATGCATATAAGGCTAAAGGGGATTTGAACAGCGCGGAAGCGGCTATTGATCAAATACCGGAGATTTATTTTACTAAGCTTACAGAAATGGCATATCTTTTAGAGGGGAGAGCAAAGTTCGAAGCGGCGGAAAAACAAAAGGGGGTATCCTTTGAAAATCTGATTCAAATGATGGAAAAGGTTGCTGAATATTATGAGTCAGAGGGGATGAAAGCAGAGAGTATCAAAGAACGCGAAAAAGCACTGAAGCTTATTGAAGTGCTTGTGGAAAATAAATATTATGACTCTTATGTTAGCTTTTTTAAAAAGAAAATTGAAGATTTGAAGTAATTATGCGAAGAACCATTAAAAAGACAACCGCCCGCTTCGATCGAAGCAGGCGGTTTCGCTATTTTTTATTAACCGTTGTAAGCGTCCTCGTCGCATACGATGGTTACATCGTTGTGGAGATTGAGAACTGTTGCGGGATTCTTTGTGGTGATAACACCGGAGAGAAGCTCCTTAAGCGCCGCGTGCTTGGACTTGCCGCTTATGAGGATTATGATGCGCTTTGCCTTCATAATGGGTGCCATACCCATTGTGAGTGCCTGCTTCGGTACTTCATCAGCACTATTAAAGAATCTGGAATTTGCTTCAATGGTGTTTTCTGTGAGTGCCTGAACATGGGTTGCGGCAATAAGCTCATCTGCCGGCTCGTTGAAGCCGATGTGACCGTTGTTTCCGATGCCGAGCACCTGAATATCAATTCCGCCTGCGGCTTCGATTGCCTTGTCGTATGCGGCACACTCAGCAGTCGTGTCGGAAGCCTCGCCGTTAAGTACATGGGTATTTGCCTTGTCGATGTTTATGTTATCGAAAAGGTTCTTATCCATGAAATAGCGGTAGCTCTGAGAATCGGTGGGCTTTATGGGATAGTATTCGTCCAGATTGTAGGTCTTTACACCTGCGAAATCTATCTTTCCTGCCTTGTTAAGCTCAGCAAGCTTCTTGTACATGCCCACCGGAGTAGAGCCTGTTGCAAGACCGAGAACACAGTCGGGCTTCAGAGTGATAACACTTGCTACCACGTCAGCAGCCTTGTCGGACATTTCATTATAATTTTTGCAAACATAAAGTTTCATTGTATGTACCTCTCCTTTCATGCCGATGGCATGTCGATATCTCCAATAATTATAGCATGCCACCTGAAAAATAGCAAGCACATTATTGAAAAAACGCGAAGTACGGCGATAAAGTGCAATATGTTTGCAGAATAATGCACCGGTCAAATTCCGCCCATGCGCTCTCTGTAAGCATTATAGACATTTTCAAACCAGTTGTCGCGTGTGGGGATGGGACGTACCGCTTTCCAACAAGCGGTGGTTTTTTCGGGGGTATAGAAAATCTCACAAACCTTGCTTCTGTGCTCTCTGTCGATAACTATAGGAGATTTTCCGTCCGGAAGGGCGCTGTCTTCACGCATTATAAGGTAAGAACCGCGGCTTTCACCGCCGTCATTCATATATTCGAGTATAGCTTCCAGATAAACCTGCTCAGTTATCAGTATGTCACGGTTTATTAAAAGCTCAATAAGCAGTTGCGGATCATTTACCGTGTATTTGCTGAAGCTTGCGATCTCTTCTCGGATTTTCGGCAGATTCTCCGTGATTTTAGCTTTGTTCCTGATAAATGCGCCGCACTCGCTCATGATTTCGGCATATTGCTGTCTGAGAGATAAAATAGCGTCGCGGGTAAGAAAATTGTCTGCCGTGGTGAGGTGGGACAGAAGTCTGCAAAGCATATCAGCGGTGCTTTCGGGGAGTACAGCTTTATTTGCTCCTGCCTTTTCATACTGTATGATCTGTTCGGCTGCGGCACATGATCCTACCTGCGTAGAATTGAGCGCACTGCCGCCGGGACGGTGGATCCCGAACACACCGGCTGCTTCTCCTACAATGAAGAAGTGTCCAAGAGATGTGCTTTCATAGTTTACGTCTACTGAAAAGCCGCCGTTATTGTGCTGAGCGCACATATCAATTTCAAGTGGCTGGGCGTAAAGATCGATGCCGTGAGAGGAATATAGCTCTATAGCAGGCGTGTTCATTTTTGCAAGACGCGCAATGGGCGTTGCAAAAAGCGCTCCGGATTTTTCGAGATAGCTGCGTACTTCATCGGATGCAAGGGTGAAATCAAGAGCGCCGTTTATATCGGCTGCCGAGGGATTCCGTCTGAAATCCATGAATACGCGGCGTCCCTTTCTTCGTTCACAGAAAACTGCAATATCCACCATTGATGAGCCTCTGCCGTAAAGCTTTGCAGGGTCAAAGGGCCACTGATAGCCTTTTCTGAAAATAGCGGTCAGCACGTCAGATACGCTGTCAAAATAGTCATCGAGAAATTCGCGCTCGTCAGAACCGTCGGGCAGTGTGGAGATGTATCTGGGGAGCACCTGCTGATATGTTCCGGACAGATTCCATCTGAATTTTACGGAAGCAAGTCCGTATTGACTTTCGGTGACGTTAACTGCCGCCGCACCTGCTTCAAGTGCCGTTCCGTGAGCCGAGGTCTGGCTCTCCGGATAAACGGTAGAGGCATATATTGCGGAAGGGCCGCCGGTTGCCCACACGGTATTATCCGCGAGTATGATGGTAAGGCCGTATTCGTTGAATATTCCTGCTTCATCGGGACAGATAGATGCAATTCCCACCGCCTTTCCATTATCCGTGAGTATACGCACAACGCGGTGGCCGTCGAATATGGGCACATTGTGAGTGCGGACTGCACGCTCCAACGCCTCGGTCATGTACTTGGATGTCAGCGGACCGCAGGATGTAGCGCGTGTACGGGTGTCGTGGTCTGTCTGATAGCCGGCAAACTCACCGTACTCGTTGCGAGGGAACGGGACGCCAAGCTCTACAAGACGGATGAAAGCGCGAGTGCTTCCTGCGGCTTCGCGAAGTGCGATGTCACCATGCATAGCCCCACCGTCAAAAAGAGATTTCGCCATATCCTCTACCGAATCGGGAGTTCCGCCGGAGAGAGTAAGCTTATAGTATGTCTGTTTGTCAGAACCGGTATTACGGGATGTACCCATATTCATACCCTCGGTGACTACAGCCACGCTGTGACCGCCTGTGGCAAGGAGATCGGCGCAGTTAAGACCTGCCGCCCCGCTTCCGACAACTGCCGTACCGAATGTATAGATCGGAACTGTGAGCGCTTTTTCGTTCATTGTAAGCTCGCGACGCTCAAATACAAGCTCTTTACTTGCCGTTATCATAATCTTGAAAGGGTGAAACCGCCGTCAATATTCATTACACTGCCGGTGGTGTATTTGAAATATCCCTCGGTAAGCGCGAACACCGCCTTAGCTATATCCTCTGGTTTCCCCATGCGCTTGATGGGGAGAAGTCCGCCTTCAATCATGGCGATGTACTTGTCCTTGACTACAGCGGTCATATCGGTTTCAATAATGCCGGGACGAAGCTCGTATACATTGATGCTGTGAGGAGCAAGGCGGTCAGCAAACAGCTTTGTAACCATGGAAAGTCCTGCCTTAGAGATGCAGTACTCACCGCGGCTTATGGATGAAGTTTCAGCGGAGATAGAGGTGATATTTATAATCATTTTGTTTGCGTCGCTATCGCGATTGATAAGCTCCTTTGCCGCCGCCTGGGAGAGTAAGAATGTGCCTTTTAAATTGATGGAGATAAGTCTGTCAAGGCTCTCCTCGGTCATATCGAGAAGGTCGCCGCGGACTAAGGGAGCTGCACCTGCGTTATTTACGAGAATATCAAATCCGCCTGCCTTTTTTGCCTCATTAAGAAGCGCCGCACGGCTCTCAGGCTTTGAAATGTCGCAGCTTACATAAAAGGAATCGGGGGAACAGGATTTAAGCTCTGTTATATATTCTTCCACATCTTCCGCAGGACGTGTTGCGGCGGCGATTACTTTGTAGCCCTTTTCGGCGAGCATCAGCGATATCGCCCGTCCAATACCCCTGGATGCGCCGGTTACTATTGCGGTTGGCATTGTAAATCTCTCCTTATTTTTTAACACACGCCTCTTTATAGATAGGCGCATAAATTTCACTGTCGCGTACGGGACATCCCGTTGTAGTGTAGGCACGCATAAGCTCCGTGCATTTTCCGCAGGTCACACAGCATTTGTTCGGTTTCATATCGCCCGCCATAAGATCTTTTGCGAATCCGTCATAAGCGAATGCCATACGTCCGAATCCTGCGGCTGATATCATTCCGCTTTCAACCGCACCTGCCGCAAGATATGGCGAGAGGTGGCGTAGGAATGTGTAGCCTGTACCGATAAAGGTGATATCAGGAAACTCCTTTTTAAGAAGCGCCGCACCATCAAGCATACGGGCAATACCCACAAGAGGATGCTCCGGCGGCTCATACCCGCCCTTGCAGTAGGGACGGTTGACATGGGGATTAAAGTAGGGCGTACCCATTGTGATATTGATAAGATTTACGCCCAGCTTGTGAATATCATCAATAAGACGGATAGCCTCGTCCGGCACGAACTTTATAGGCTCATCGGCGCTGTCGCAGAACCCGTAGGGGTGACCGATAGCATCGTGTACGCCAAGTCGGGTAGCAACCGCAAGCTTGCTTCCGAATTTTGCCTTTACTGCCGCAATAACGTCACGGTAAAGTCTTGTGCGGTTTTCATAGCATCCGCCGTATTTGCCCTCGCGGCTATAAGCTGAAAGCAGCTCGCTCATAAGATATCTGTGGCATGCCTTTATGTCAACTCCGTCAAAGCCTGCTTCGTATGCAAGTTCCGCCACTGTGACGTATTGGTCAACGAGAGAATCAAGGTATTCGTCCGTAACCACCTTGTGCTCCGGGTCAATATTAAACGTGCGGTTCAGAATGGGGTTGTGATAGGAAATTATGGGAGCCGGAAGGTTTTCCCGACGTGAGAATCTGCCTGAATGGGTAAGCTGACAAATTATAGGTGCACCGTCGGTGATTTCGTGGATTTCGCTTATAAGCTTCTTATATTCGTCCACGTTTCCTCTGTGAATCCAAAGCTGACGGGCATTGGAACGAGATTCGTTTGAAACGGCTACAGCTTCAAACCAATAGAGACCGGCATCGCTGTTTGCGAATCTTATATAGCGGCGGCGTGTAAGCTCGCTTGGCGCGCCATCGGGCGTACTGTCGAAACCTTCCATGGGATGAACAGCAATGGCGTTTTTAAATGTTATGTTGTCGCCTTTTACGGAAAAGGGCTTCCCAAGGCAAGAAAGGTCATCCGAAAAAGGAAGGTCTATTCCAAGCGCAGCGGCGTCCGCTTTTACATCGTCTATCGAATGATATTTAAAATCAAATGACATATCAAATTCTCCTCACGCCAAGTATTGGGTTTACGCCATGGTTTCAAGCATCTTAAGGGATACCTGCCACTTGGGCGCTCCGCCGTTTTCAACACGCATAAACTCATCGCACATATACTCGCCCATGCGGGATACCTCATTTCCGAGAGATCCTGCAATATGAGGTGAGAGGAAAACGTTAGGCATTGTGTAAAGCTTGCTGTCTGCTTCCGGCGGTTCGGGAAGAGTTACATCAAGCAGTGCCACACGCTGGGGTTCGGCTTCCATGGCGGCTATAAGGTCGGCTTCAACTACCTGCGCACCGCGTCCCGTGTTTATAAATGCTGCATTTTTCATCATTCGGCCAAAAAGCTTTCCGTTAAGCATACCAACGGTCTGCGGATTGTTGGCGAGATGATTGGAGATTACGGTGCACTCCGAGAATATACGCTCAAGTGAAGTAAGTTCTATGTTAAGTTCCTTAGCGCGCTCCGCGGAAAGGAACGGGTCAAATGCCAGCACCTCGAACTTGTAGGTTTTTAGCATCTCGGCAACCAGCGAGCCTATCATACCGATACCGATAAGACCTATTTTGTTTCCGTAGTTTCCGGTGAAAGGAATCACTGCACGGCGGTTACACCAAGTGCCGTTAGATGGGCGATGGAATCTTTGGAAATATCCTTTATTAGCGAGAATTATTTGCGCTACCGTAAACTCCGCAACGGGCACAGCATTTGCCGCCCATGCGCTGTGTACGGCAACGCCTGCTTCAATAAACGGACGTGCGAATGCCTGAACAGTGCCGGCACCGTAGTATATTGCCTTAAGCTTTGGGAGATATTTTGCTATCTGCTCGCTTGTAAGCGAGAACATTCCCCATGTTGAGAAAATTACTTCGGTTTCGCGAAGCTGCTCTGAACGGGCATCAAGTGTTGATATGTCGCAGAAATCATCGAAAAATTCAAGCTTTTTCGCGAGTCTTACGCGAGTTTCTCGGCTGAAAACCATCTCGAGATTATTTTTGTCTTGTGACATAAACATTGCTTTCATGGCACATATCCTTTCGCAAAAGTATAGTATTGACTGCTGTAATTATACCATGAGTTTTTTTGACTGTCAAGGCGTAAATCACCAAGAATGTTGTGAAAAAATGCCTGATACCCGCCGTAATGCTGCGCATAGATATTTCGAAGTGCACAATGCTTTTTCAGAAAGGGTTGCTTTTTTGATGGTTTAGGGTCGTCGAGGGTGTTTTTATAGATTTTTACGCAAAAAGCACACGCTTCCCATGGCTTTTCAGGAAGTGTGTGCTAAAATGCAAAATAACTATGCAAAATTGGTCAAAAATACAATTTATCAGTTGTAAACCTTGATTTTTGAGGCGAGTGCGCGGTTTGCCGCATTTTTGTAGTTCCTATACAGAGAATCAATGGTGGAGCGAGTGGTTACCGCCTTAGCGACGGCTCCGTAGGTAGCGGTTTCGAGGTAAGAAATGCCCGAAGCGTACAAATGCGCAAAATCTGCTGAGGCGGTTTTACATATTATTTCGAGCATATTGATTGAACCGCTGTCTCTCAAAACATAGTTCATTTGCTTGTTGATATAAGCTTCGGTCACATATTTATGTGATGCCACATTGAGTGCCTGAAGCACAAGGCCTGAGGTTTCATATTTGGGGGTGTTTTTGATAACGCAAAAAATCGGTGCATCATCTGACAGCGGAGATATGTAGTCAGCCTGTGCCTCATCCAATTTAGGCATTGGCAGTATTCCCCATTCTGTGTTTCCTGACAGCTCGCTTCCTGCTTTCACGGTATCTGTCATGAACATAAGCGAGTCGGAAACAAACAGTTCACGTAGCTCTGTGCCGGTAAGCTTGCTGTATGATCTGTCAGTAAAGAGCATAGCATACATCCGTGCAATTATGCCTTTGACATTTGAAGAAACCGCGGCATCAAGATAATTTACAGTGGGAACAGTTCCGTCTTGGTTATTAACGTAGGTTATTCCCTGGGAACGTGCGGCAAGCTCGGCGTATTCGCCTGAAGTGAGAGGAGAGCCGTGACCGTAAATTCCGTCAACATTCTCAACTGCTTTTGCAAGCTCTGCCAGCTTATCCCATGTCCATTTCCCGTTATTTACAATGCTGTACATATCCTCGTCGGTATACTGCTTTACCATATTACGGTTGAAATATACGCATCCAAGATAGTCCGGATTGAAGTTGGCGGCGCCGGATACGCCGTAAAGCCCGCTTCCGGCAGAAGCTGCAGAAATAACTGATGAATTATAGTAAGGTGCATCAAAATCGGTGTGAGGAAGGCTGTAAAGGTTTGCGAGTACACCGGCGGAGTAGTACATTCCAAGCATAGACTGCGGGATCGACAGAATATCAGCGTAGTACATATCCGAGTTATACGCATTCCGTACTGCTTCGAACATTTCATCGGGGGTACGCTCAATGGCGATTATGGAAGTATTGTATTTATCTTCTACCGCCCTTTGGGCATCCAAACGCGCGATCGTTACCGGATCATCGGAAGGAGTAGGGCACACAGTTTCGTCGGTAACCGCAATTATAACAGATGTAGCCCCAAGATCACGGTTCGGAAGCGAGGAGAGATGATCTCTCAGTGTTTCCAACGGGTCGGGAAGAGCGACGGAAGCTGATGGCGTCGTTGTTTCGTCGAAAACTTCTCCGGTGTGCTGAGTATCGGTCTGCACAGGGTTGGATGCATCGGAAGGAGTGGTTGTGCCGTTATTAAAAACAATAAAACCGCATCCGCTTTGTGTACAAAGCAGTGTGATTAGCAGTAATGCGGCGCATAAACGGCTGCCGAGTTTTTTATTCATCTTAATTCTTCTCCGAAAAATATTAGTGGATGAGTTCCATTTGGAACAAAATTCAGTTTATGTACGTCAAATAAGCAGATGGCGATTGTTATTCGGAAGTAAGGTACGCTTCCACACGGTTTATGGAGAAGCCTTTTTCAGAAAAGTTCTTCTCATATTCCGTCATTATATTATCCTCTGCCCATTCACTGTTATGAAGATCATATGTGAGGTTTTCGAGGCGGAATCCGCACTCACGGAATTCCTCTACCGAAAAGTCAAAAAGCCCTCTGTTGTCGGTTTTAAAGAATATGGAACCGTCTGGTTTCAGAATTCGTTTGTACTGTTCAAGAAAACGCCTGTGTGTAAGGCGGCGCTTTGCATGACCGGCTTTGGGCCACGGGTCGGAAAAATTAAGGTAGATACGGTCGATGGTTCCGTCGCCGAAGATGTCCCACAGCTTTGATACATCGCCTATAATGAATCTTACGTTTGGAAGCTCCGCCGCCTTGCATTTTTCCATTGCCAGCATGGCAACATCCGCAATGCGTTCAAGGGCGATTATGTTGGTTTCGGGATAACGTGCCGCAAGCTGGCTGACGAATCCGCCCTTTCCGCAGCCGATCTCAAGCCACAGAGGGCGTGTGTCCTCACATCCGAAGATTTTATTCACATTATCGGCGTTAACTGTCGTATTTTGGATAAGAAACTCGGAACATGCGTTAATTCTTTCGGCTCCGTGCTTTTTTTTTCTCATTCTCATATTGCATTTTGCTTCCTTTTTTGGTAAAATAGTATTGTACATACAAAACTGCAGTGTTTGATGTGGGTATTTGATTCTGCATCAAGCACTATTATACCATGTATTTTAAATAAAAGATAGAGGTTTTATAAAAAATTTACGTTTTTTATTAAATATGGCTATCACATTTGACATAATTCTATACGGAGGAATAAGAAATCGATGACAGATAAGCAAAATTTTCTTGATAATCTGAGTGCAGCGCTGTACGATCGGAATATATCGGAAGCTGATATACGGCCGTATATCGAACAGTTTGACCGCTTTTACGACCGCATGGTCAGCGATACTTCGGGTACACAGAATCTGCTTGAAAATATTGAATCAATAGCCGATAATATAGCGGCGCAGATTTCCGACCGATATGATGACATAAACCGCCTTGCGGAGCGGACAATGACTGTGGATGCGGTAAAGACAGACGAAGCTGATGAAGCTCCTGAGTTTGATGCCGAAGCCACGATGACAACGGATATATCGGAGCTTACCGTTATGTCTGAAGAATACGAGCCGATTGTAGCTGAGGATGAAGACGGTTATTTGACAGAACAGGAATTTGATGTTCCTGAGGAAGGGGAATACACGGGAGAATCCACAAGACTTCCCGATTACGATGTTAAGGAAGATATTCCAAACAGTAAAATGTTTTGGATACTCTTTGGAATAAGCCTTCCGATCACTTTTCCGCTGTTTATGTGTGTTGTGGGCGCGTTTGTCGGTGTGTGGGTCGGACTTGCCGGTGTGCTTGCGTCAGCGGTAGCGGCACTTGTGGCACTTGTTGCGGCGGGGGCAGCTGTATCGCTTATCGGAATCATCTACGGTGTAATACAGCTGTTTGTATCCATGCCGGTGGGACTTTACGAAATAGGTATCGGAATTATCGTCGCCGGTGCGGTCATGTTCCTTGGCATACTTATTTATAATTTTGCCGTCAGACTTGTTCCGCTGTTGATGCGGCTTTGGTGGAAGCTGTTCTTATATGTACTTGAACAGCTAAAACGGCTTTTTAACTATTTGAGAAAGGAGAGCGTTAAGCTGTGAGACCTACGTCAATAATTTTTCTTATAGTATCGGTATTACTTATAATAGGCGGATTTGCTACAGCAGGAGTTGCCAAGCAGCTTGCGGCATCTGAGGGGATCAGCCTGACCGATGAGATTTCATCTGAGGATGGCACATATGTGTACAGCTATGACTACTCCCGCGACAGCATCGGAAGGATAACCGTCAATGTAAGGGATGCCGAAATAAATATCATCGGCGGCGCTGATAAGCCTCGTATTGAACTTATAAACTTCCCTGAGGGGATGTATGAGTTTTCAA
The DNA here is from genome assembly GCA_045644145.1 of Candidatus Flemingiibacterium sp. Taxonomy (GTDB): domain Bacteria; phylum Bacillota; class Clostridia; order Oscillospirales; family CAG-272; genus Flemingiibacterium. The sequence continues at coordinate 101,230 of JAZRGK010000005.1, read as the reverse complement.
GCAGTAACCGTATACTCATGGTAAACAACAATACGGATTTTTCCGATCCTTCAAATATTGCGAATCTTGCAATGAATTTTAAGGGGCTTCGGAGTTTTGTGAGCTATTACAACATAGGCTCGCTTCCTAAGACCGTGAATATATATATAGCCGAGTCGAATCCCGTAAAGATAATCGATGCTGAGATCGAAACGGGCACGGTTTCACTTAAAAACTGCAGTGTTTCAGCAGATTACAATATTTCAGTGGGTCAGGGAAATGTAGAGGTTTTGAGGATAAATACAGCATCCGCTCTCAACATTTCCATAGATCGCGGCAACGCAAGGCTCAGGGACTGCGAAATAGCGAAGCTGTCTGTAAATATCGGCTCAGGTTCGGTGAATGCCGAGGCGCTTGTTGAAAAACTGACTGCACAGATAGAATCGGGAGATTTCTATTATGGCTGTTACGGCGCGCTGAATTTTACCAATCTTTCGCTCTTTTCAAGTGTGGGCACTATAACTGTTGACGGGATAAGCCACGGCGGCTATCTTGAAAACAGCGACATTCCGTCCGAAAGTGTGGTAGATATTGATATAGGCACCGGTGATATCAGTATAAATTCGCTGATTCCGAGAAATTGATTAAGCCGTTAGCTGTTGTGCATCTTTATTAAATTTGACGAAAAAATACGGTTTTTAGTCCTGTTTCGAGATGCGACCGAAACATTTAAGTTTAATAAATTAAAAAATATTAAAATGCAAAATCTGTAAAACCACGAAAAAAGGCTAATTGATTGTGCATCTGTCACAAATAATTGCGCGAAATTTTGGAGAAAAAAGCTCTACCATTTTCTGCTCGGATTTGGTACAATATTATACGTTGAATAAGACTGCTCAGCAATCGACACCATGGGTGCCGTTCTATAAATATTTTAGGAGGAAAATTAAAAATGGCAAGTCTTTCCCTTAAGCACATTTACAAAAAGTATTCCGGCGGCGTTACCGCTGTATCCGACTTCTGTCTTGAAATCAAGGATAAGGAATTCATCATTTTCGTTGGTCCTTCTGGATGCGGTAAGTCCACCACTCTTAGAATGATTGCAGGCCTTGAAGAGATCACCGAGGGTGAACTCTTTATCGGCGACAGACTCGTTAACGACGTAGCACCTAAGGATAGAGATATCGCGATGGTGTTCCAGAACTACGCTCTGTATCCTCACATGACCGTGTTTGATAACATGGCATTCGGTCTTAAGCTCCGCAAGGTTCCTAAGGAAGAGATCAAGAGAAAGCTTGAGGAGGCAGCTCGTATCCTCGACATCACCCACCTTCTCGACAGAAAACCGAAGGCTCTCTCCGGCGGTCAGAAGCAGCGTGTTGCGCTTGGTCGTGCGATCGTCCGTGATCCTAAGGTATTCCTTCTCGACGAGCCGCTCTCAAACCTGGATGCGAAGCTCCGTGCTGCCATGAGAACTGAGCTTACCAAGCTCCACAAGAAACTCGGTACCACCTTTATCTACGTTACCCACGACCAGGTCGAGGCTATGACCATGGCGAGCCGTATCGTTGTTATGAAGGACGGTCTTATCCAGCAGGTAGATACTCCTCAGAACCTTTACGATTATCCTTGCAACATCTTCGTTGCAGGCTTCATCGGAACTCCTCAGATGAACTTCATCAACGCAAAGCTTGTTAAGGCTGCTGACGGCGTTAACATCGAGTTTGCAGGCAACTCCATCAAGCTTCCTGCTGACAAGGCTAACAATGAAGCTCTTAAGGATTATATTGGCAAGGAAGTTATCGCAGGTCTTCGTCCTGAGTGTATCCACGATGAGCCTATGTACCTCTCCAGCATGGCTGACAGCGTAATCACCTGCAACGTTGACGTTACCGAGCTTATGGGTAACGAAATCTTCCTGTACCTCGCTGCTGACGAGGAGCAGAGCCTTACCGCTCGCGTATCCTCTCGCTCCAGCGCAAGAGCAGGCGACTCCATCAAGGTTGCGCTCGACATCTCCAGACTCCATATCTTCGATAAGGACACCGAGAGATGCATCATTCACTAATAGTGAATCATACTTAAAAAGAAACGCTGCCCATCCGCGAAAGCGGAGGGCAGCGTTTTTGTGTTGAGTGCAGTTACATGAAAAATGGGAATATTATTGTTGCAGCGTATATTGCAAGTATAATAAACACAACGAATCTGTCATATTCAAATGTAATTCTTGGATTGTACTTTTTTAGTTTTCTTACGCCGTATATCGGGAAATGTTCTATGTTGACCCAATAATCTTTTTTCTTCGGCGGATCGACGTAAAGGGTAGCGTATGTATATTTTGTGCTGTGCTTGCTCGGCAACTGCGGATTATACACAATTTTTTTGATATCTTTTAGATATATCTCCTCATTTTCCAAAAGCAGTATCCCGTCTTTTATAACACATAAAACTTTTCCGAAGAAAAAACGGTTAAGGATGGACAGAAAAATAAAAGGTGTAATACAGACGGTCAATGTGACTAAAAATATTGGGAAAATTTCACATATCAAGGCGGTGATTTCTTCCATACTGTAATTTCCATTTTTGATTTCAAACATAAGGAGCGCAATAGGTACAGCAGAAAAAAGCATGCAGAACATATAAATCCATATATTAAAGTACTGCCAGCGAATCTTATCAGCGCCGATGTTTTTCAGTGCAGGCGGTGTGGGATTGGCGGCTTTGCTTTTAAGATGCTCAAGGAATAACGGAAAATTATCCTTCTGTGTGCCAATAGACATAACTTTACAGTAAGTCGTGATTCTGACTGGACGTTCATTTTTAAAAGCAATATCTATCAAATACTGATGAAATACTTTCGTCCGCTTGACTCTGACGTGCTTTATATCAAGCGGCAGACGGAAGGTATCGGTAATCCTTTTTCCTGACACTAAGACCACTAAAATGTGAGATTTGGTAAATCCCAAAAAGGCATTATCCTGCCGGTTATCGTGAGTCAAAGTGCCGAAAATGGGATACATTAACTCCTCGTCGATAGTTAACTGCGATTTTAAAGATTTCATCATTAGCTCTTGAAGCGACAATCTGTTCACCACCTTGTGTATGGCAGTAAACTGCGGTTTCTTATTTTTATATCTCCGCTGTAATAACGGTTGCACCGGCGGACTTCAGTGCAAACTCGCCCATGCCTGCCGGAATATAGTAGGTTTCACCTTTCTTAAAGGGGTATTTGTCGCCGTTATGCAGAATTTCGCCGTTACCCTCAATAAATGTGAGGGACACAAAACTCTCCGCGCCTGCGGTGAGCGTGAGGTCGGTGAAATCATACTTGTTTACCTTGAACTTGTCGCAAGCCGCAAGAAGCGAAGGCGTGCGCTCATCTGCCGCCGCGAAACGAAGCTTTTCGATGTCCGAAGGGGCATAGTTTACGATAACGTCACGCGCCTTTTCAACGTGTGTTTCACGCGGCTTGCCGTCCTTTCCGAGTCTGCCGTAGTCGTAAACTCGGTAGGTGACATTGGAATTCTGCTGTATCTCGCAGATGAGTATGCCTGCGCCGATGGCGTGTACAAGACCTGCAGGGATAAAATATACGTCACCTGCTTTTACCTTTACCTTGGTGAAAAGCTCCTCAACGGTATTCTCCGCTACAGCTTTGTTATAGGCATCTACAGTATAGTCAGGCTTTGTGCCGATAACAAGCTCCGCGCCCTCATCCGCCTCAACTATGTACCACATTTCGGTCTTGCCGAATTCGTTTTCGTTTTTAAGCGAGTATTCGTCGGCAGGGTGTACCTGAATGGAAAGGCGGTCACGAGCGTCTATGAATTTGATAAGCAGAGGGAAGCGATCGCCGTTATAACCTGCGCCGATAGCGGAATATGTTGCCTTGTCGAAATACTCGCCAAGAGTCATACCTGCGTATTCGCCGTTCTCGATAATGTTCATGCCGTCGGGACGCACGGTAAGCTCCCAGCTTTCCGCTAATTTTTCAAAATCGGCTTTTTTTCCGTATGCGGTCTTTAATTTGTCGCCGCCCCAGATAATCTCCTTAACGGCAGGGGTTAATTTGAGTGGATAAAGCTTCATTGTGGTACCTCCGAAAATTAAGTTTATGAATAATATTTTTTGTTCGGTAAATAATTATTTATGTAAATTTCGATTGCGGCACTGCCGGAGTTGAAATTTCAAATAGAATTTCGAATACCGCAGGTCATTTGCCGCGGCAAGGAAAAGGAGTATTCGCCATGAATAACGAGAGAAATCAGAATCAGAACAGAAGCGAGAACCAGAACAGAAACGGCAACCAGAGCAATCAGAATCAGAACAATCAGAACAAGAACGAGAACAAGAACGAGAGAAATCAGAATCAGAACAGAAGCGAGAATAACCGTTCCGAACGCTGAAGCCTCGGTAGGTAACTCCCTCCACTGAACGTTCTTCCTGCGCCGTGATTCGTATTGTGCGAAAACGGCGCAGTTTTTATTTCCTGCTTTTTAATATAATCTCTGCAACAGCCATATCAATAGGCGTGGTGATTTTAATATTCTCTCTGCCGCAGTCAACAAGCTTAATATCAAATCCGATGCGTTCCGCAAGGGAGTTGTCGTCTGTGGCGGTAAATCTGTCCTCAAGTGCGATATACGCCGCCGCGCGGTACAGCTCGGTTTTGAATATCTGCGGAGTTTGGGCAAGCCATAAGCCTTCGCGGTCTACTGTTTCGGCGATAAAGCCTTTGCCGTTATCGCGCTTGACAGTGTCGATGGCTCTCATTGCCGCTGTTGCCGCACCTCTGCGGAAGGCTTCATCCAGCACCGATGTTATCATGTCGGGGGTTATAAGGCATCTTGCGCCGTCGTGGATAGCCACAAATTCTGATTTGTCGGATATTGCTTCAAATCCAAGCCGCACCGAATCCTGGCGTGTTTCGCCTCCCACCACTACTGCGGAGATTTTGGAAAAACCGTACTCACGCTTATATTCCTCGTAAACAGCAACCTCGTCCGCCCTTGCTACTACGATGATTTCGTTTATTTTCTCGCATTTTTGAAACGCCGCAAGCGTATGAACGATTACGGGTAATCCGCACAGCTCCATAAGCTGTTTGGTCTTACCTGAGCCGTCCTGCATTCTCGAACCGCATCCAGCGGCGGCAATTATTGCCGAGGTGAAGTGCGGTTTACCTGCGGTGCGTGACAGTGTGCGAAGTAAAGAGGCGATTTCTTTGGCTGATATCTGCATTTGCGCCTTTTCCCCCTACTAAAATTTACTTATGCTTATATTATACCATAAATTTTCTAAAATGAGTGAACAAAATTGAAATTTAGGAAGAAAATACGAAAAAATATACTGTGAGGACACAAAAATACGGCACCGCGCGATTTTCGCGGTGCCGTGAGGGGGATTATCCAAGTGCGTCAGTAACGAATTCGGGTATCTTGCCGAGAAGGAATGCAAGTCTGACCGGTTCTTCATATGTGCGGATATCTTCGATATCTCTGGGAACTTTTACAGTATTTCTGTTGCCGTATTCATCATAATAATACTCGATATCGTAGTTGTCGGATATATTAAGTATGTACTCAGCGTAGTAATCTGTTTCCACAAAGGTGTACACACTGTGCTCATCGCCGAAAGGATTGGTTGCGCTTGAAAGAAGCTCTTTTATCTGAGTCTTATCCTTTATAGAAAGCTTGTTTACTTCACCGGCTTTATAAACTACAATTTCGTCGATGATCTCAGTAAGCTTTTCAATGGTTTCCTCCGGAGTCTGACTGAGCCAATCGGTTTCAATGTAATGCTCCACAAGTGTATTCATAGAGTTAAAGAGTGGGAGCCGGATTGCCTCGTTTTTATTATACAGTGTTGCGTAAACCCTTCCGAATTGAGGTTGCTGGAAATAATCGAAGCCGCAGGCTTTGTTTTCCTCGGCGATAAGCGTTAATCCGAACATGTTTGCCACATTATCCGAAATATTAAAGTTATCAAAATCCCAACTGCCGTTACCGGATGTGTCGCTTGTTACAGTGCCATCAGCGTTGAATATATAATTTATTCGATTCACATACATATAACCTCTACTGTCTTCGAGTTTGTCAAAAACAGCGGCGTACTGAGCTTTGAATTCCTCACTGTCAAGGATAGTACGGAAGTCTTCGACAAGCTCGTTTTTGTTGTAGACACGAACAGTTTTGGCATTCGGTATGCCAAGTTTGGGGTAGAATACGATTTCAACATACATGTAGTCATACCAATAGGTGGGATTGCCATACTCATACTGTTTGTCCCAAAGACTATTGTTATAAATATTCTCCAGTGCTTCAATTACGGCTTTATCACGAAATTCCATTTCTCCGGATGTTTCATCAAAGTTAACCACTACCCGTGCGGTATTCTCCGGCGCAGGAATTCGCGTATTGATGCCGAACGCATTGTTTACAAGAACCGTGAACATTACAGCCGCACATACTGCAAATACCAAAAGCCCTTTCCAGCCCTTGAACATTGCTCTGGCGGTCTTGTTGAGAATGGTATTGGTGAGCATAAATACAAGCACCATACCGCATATCATGCCGAATACAGTCCAGAAATAGCTGTCCATGATATAGTAGAACAGCATACCGCCAAGCAGTGTCCCGAGGAACACAAGAATATATTTGATAACCTCGCCGAGGATTGGGAATACTACCGGCGTACCTGCACGCTCACTCTTTCGTCCCATATAAACGAAATATGCCAAAACCAAGATCGCCGCAGAGATAATAAGCATTAGTATTGCTTCTAAAGCACCAACCGGCTCCGCGTTGAATATAAATCTGAATACGGGCGACAGCTTTTCAAAAAGTGAAGTATTTGCGTAGAAACTAAACCACATGTTTTCGTTAAAAATATTGATATATCCAAGCACTGTTATGTATACGGCAGGTACTATGAAAATTGCTACCGCAGTAAGCGTAAGCTGAACAGCGGTAAGTCCGCAGCTCATGCCCACGAGGGTTGAGAGGGAAAAGAAAAACAGTGTGTAGATAAATGTTTCGGCGGTCATTATGAGTGAATTCACAATCAGCATCTGGGAAATAAGTCCGTTTGAACCAATAACCGTAAGTGCAAATATTACATTGAATAAGTATGGAATAGCCACTGCAATGGCACCTACGCCAAGCTGCGTCAAAAACAGTCTGCCGCGCTTTATGGGTAGACTGTGGTAAAAATCAACAGACACCTTACTCTTCAAATACTTGAATCTGGAGCAGGACAAGACTATACCGAATACCGAAAGAATCGGAATAACCGCATAGCGGACTCCTGATACCCATTCTTCGCCGATGTCATTCTTCAAACGAATGATTTCCTCGGCGGTCATTACGTCCCGATCGCTTATTATCATAAGTATCGGCACGGGCAGAACGAAGAACAGTATAATGGTAAAAAGAAGTATGGTTGTCCAGAACTGCTTAGTGCTGAAGCCAAAGAACGGCATGAAGCCCACAGACTTCTTATCAGTAATCGAGTTTTGAGAAGTCATAGCCTTTTTCCTCCATTTCGCAGATGAATATTTCCTCTAATGTGAGAGGTACGGTTTCGTAGAACGTGGGATTTTTCTCTATCATATGAGCGTTTATTTCGTTTATGGTGCCTCGGGCAATAAAGGATACCAGACTTCCGCGGCGGCTGTAGCCAAGGATGCTCATAGGTGCAAGCTTGCCTGCGTCAAACGCACCCTCGAATATTGCCTGGACCTTGTGAAGCCCCGATTTCATATCGTCAAGCTCTCTTACAAAAAGAAGCTCGCCTTTGTGGAGAAGTCCCACAGTATCGCAGATATCCTCCATCTCACGGAGATTGTGGGATGCTATTATGGTGGTCATACCGTGCTCTGCGGATTCCTCTGCGAGGATTCGTTTTACAAGCTGGCGCACTACGGGATCAAGACCGTCGAATGTTTCATCGCAAAGCAGATATTTAGGGCGTGCGGATATTCCAAGAAGCACAGACGCTTGCTTTTTCATTCCCTTCGAGAAGGTGTTTATTTTGCGGTTGCAGTCGAGAGTGAAAATGCCGCTGAGCTTTTTGAAGGTTTCGTCGGAAAACCCGGTATATACCGTTTTGTAAAGCGCGCGCATATCGTTTATGGTGCAGTGCGGCAGGAAAAACTGCTCGTCAGAAAGATAAATGATATCTTCCTTTACATCTACGTTTTCCCAAACGGGCAACGAATCATAAAGAACGCTTCCGGATTCAGGCTTTATGATTCCGGTGAGTATGCGGAGCATAGTGGATTTGCCGGAGCCGTTTGAACCTATAAGCCCAAATATTGAGCCGTCACGGACTGCGGCACTCACATTATCAAGAGAGCGTATTTTGCCATAGCTCATGCTGACGTTTTTAAGTTCAATCATTTTGATTCCTCCATATTTCGTTTATTACCTCAAGCACCTCATCCTTTGAGGCTTTTGCATCATATGCTGCAAGCAGGCATGCCCGAAGTTCGGAAAGACTGTGCTCTCTCTGCAATCTGGAAAGCTCGCTTACATTGTCCGAAATAAAGCTGCCGCGTCCTTGCAGTGTATATATAATTCCGCGCCGCTCAAGCTCGGCATACGCCTTTTGTATGGTGTTGGGGTTGATAGCAAGCTCTACTGCCAGCGTGCGCACGCCGGGAAGCTGCTCGCCCGGCTTCAGCACACCGTGAAGCACCAAATTTTTTATATTGTCTGTAAGCTGCTCATAAATTGGCTTACGATCTCTTGTGTCAACGCTTATAACTCCCATGCTTATCCCCCTTGTTGACGTTATATGTGTACTATGTGTGTTAGTACACTTAAAGTATAACATGTATTTGAAGTATTGTCAAGGGGAAAATAAAACTTTTTTACACATACTGTCAATTTTTCGATTTTCTATTGAAATTTCCGGCAAATTATATTACAATATTGTCATACCGAAAATTTGGACGAGGTAGCATTATGCGAATAATAATTGTAGGCTGCGGCAAGGTCGGTGACCTGCTTACGTCGTATATATCTGCCGAGGGGCACGACGTTACTGTTGTTGACACCGATCAGGCGGTTATTGAAAATATAGTTAACGAATACGATGTGCTCGGTGTTGTAGGTAACGGAGCAAGCAATTCCGTGCAGCTTGAGGCAGGGGCGGATAAGGCGAATCTCCTTATTGCCGTTACCGCTTCGGACGAGCTTAATATAATGTGCTGCCTTGTGGCGCGAAAGCTGGGTACAAGGCACACTATAGCCAGAGTGCGCAATCCGGAATACTCAAACCAGATATCGTTTATGCGGACTGAATTCGGGCTTTCCATGGCGGTGAATCCTGAATACGATGCCGCGCAGGAGATACAGAGAATTATACGGTTCCCGGCAGCGCTTAAGGTGGACACGTTCTGCAAGGGGCGCGTGGATCTTGTGGAAGTAAAGATAGGCAAGGAGCATCCACTCTGCGGCAGACGGCTCAGTGAGCTTGTCAGTGTGTGCGGAGTAAATGTGCTGGTGTGCGCGGTAAAACGCGGCGAAGAGGTAACAATTCCGAGAGGTGACTTTACTCCCGAAGCAGGTGACGTTATCCATATAACCGCATCGCATGCCGATCTTGTAAGCTTTTTTAAAAAGCTTGGCATTGCCGACAAGCGCATACGGAGCGTCATGCTTCTGGGTGGGGGAAAGATCGCTTATTTCCTTGCAAAGCGTCTTGAAAGCCTTGGAATTGAGATAAAGCTTGTGGAGCGCGACCCAAAACGTGCGGAACAGCTTGCGGATATGCTTCCTAAGGCAATGATAATACACGGGGATGCCACCGACAGCGATCTTCTTGATGAGGAAGGAATTGCTCATATGGATGCGGCAGTAGCGCTCACGGGACTTGATGAAGAAAACATCATGCTTTCGCTGTATGCGGCAAAATGCGGTGTGGATAAAGTTATCACCAAAGTAAACCGTCCTAACATAATGAAGCTTCTCTCATCAATCGGACTTGAATGTGTTATCTCGCCCAAATCCATAACAGCAAACAGCATACTTCGATATCTCCGCGGTCTTGAACACTCTGACAGCAGCAGTATCGAAACCCTTTACAAGATAGTTGACGGCGAGGTGGAAGCCATTGAATTCGTGGCGGCGGACGGCTTTGACGATCTCGGTAAACCCATCAAAACCATGAAGATACGGAAGAATATCATAATTGCCTGCATAATCCGCGGCGGGCGTATCATTTATCCCCACGGTGACGATACAATCGAAAAGGGTGATACGGTAATCGTGGTAGCAAAGAGTGAGCAGGCGGTGCATGACCTTGACGATATTCTTGAAAATCCCGTAAAGTAAAGGAAAACTCTATGAATTACAGAATGATTGCCTATATAATCGGACATATCGTGCGCGTTGAGGGCATACTCATGGCTCTGCCGCTCGTGTGTGCCCTTGTATACGGCGAGAGCTCATGGCTGGCATTTTTGCTCCCCATAGTGTTTTTGTTGATTATAGGGACACTTGCAACCATGAGAAAACCGGAAAATACGCAGATATACGCTAAAGAAGGCTTCGTCAGTGTTGCCCTTTCGTGGGTGATAATGTCCCTTATCGGCGCAATGCCATTTGTGCTCGGCGGAGCAACCCCCTCATTTATTGATGCGCTTTTTGAAACGGTTTCGGGTTTTACCACCACAGGTGCAAGTATTCTTGCGGATGTGGAAGCGCTTGATCACTCGCTTTTGTTCTGGCGAAGCTTTACACACTGGATAGGCGGTATGGGCGTGCTTGTGTTTGTTATGGCGATACTCCCCCAGGCAGACACGCGCTCGGTGAAATTTATGCATATAATGCGCGCCGAGGTTCCCGGGCCCAAGGTTGGTAAGCTTGTTTCAAAAATAAGCCGTACCGCCAGGATCATGTATGGCATATATGTGGTCATGACGGTTATCGAGGTGTTACTGCTTGTCCTTGGCGGCATGCCGGTTTTTGACAGTGTTCTGAATTCCTTTGCCACGGCAGGCACCGGTGGATTTGGCATCAAAGCCGCAAGCATTGCCGCATATAACAGTGCATATGTTGATTATGTTATCGGCATTTTTATGGTGCTGTTCGGTGTCAACTTCAATCTCTATTACCTGATAATCATTGGTCAGGGACTGCAGGCGTTGAAAAACGAGGAGCTGCGGTGGTATATAGGTATAATTGCAGGTTCCACCTTGCTTATTTCTCTTGATATTTACCGTATTTACGGCAATGTGTGGGATTCTGTGCGGTATGCATTTTTTCAGGTTTCATCAATTATCACTACCACTGGCTTTGCAACGTCGGATTTTAATACATGGCCGATTTTGTCCCAGACTTTACTTGTTTTACTCATGTTTTGCGGTGCCTGCGCCGGGTCAACCGGCGGTGGTATAAAAGTGAGCCGCCTTTTACTGCTTGCTAAAACCGGACTACGGGAGATTAAGTATATGCTTCATCCCCATGCGGTAATTTCCGTGCGTTCTGACGGAAAAACGGTAGAGCATGAGGTTATACGAGGCGCTACGGCATATATTATTGTTTACGGAATGCTGTATGTTACCTCTATGCTTGTGCTTACTGTTATTGAGGAGTGCGATCTGGTTACGGGATTCACGGCGATAGCGGCGACAATAAACAACATTGGTCCCGGACTCGGGGAAGTAGGTCCTTACGGCGGTTTCGGCGGCTTTTCGGCAGTTACCAAGCTTGTGCTTTCATTCGATATGCTTGCCGGAAGACTTGAAATATTCCCTATGATAATGCTGTTTGCCCCGTCCACATGGTGCCGCAGATAATAGGTTAAAATAAAATTTTATTAGGTAAATCCCCGAATTCTGTTGACAAAAACGCTTCGGGGATTTATAATTATAATAGGGGAGTTGCATGTCTGCCCGGCGGTTTTTTCGCTGTTTCATGACATGGGTTTGATGATTTTTACAAAAACTAAAGCGAAAATTGTATAAATTGTTCAAAATCCTCATTATATTTTTCGCACAGACAACAAACTTCGGCATATTTTGACATTTACTAAAATTATAAAAGATGTTAAAATATATAGAGAGATATATTTTTCGTTATATCGTATATTTTCATGTATCCTGAGGTGTTCAAAATTAACAGCAAAATAAACCGCAAAGTAGGAATTATGACTCTCGGCTGTAAGGTCAATCAGTACGAAAGCACCGCAATCGCTGAGGAGTTTGAGAAGCACGGCTTTACCATCGGCAAATTTTCCGAAAAATGCGGAATATATATAATAAATTCCTGCACAGTCACTGCTGAAAGCGACAGAAAGACCCGTCAGATGATCCGCCGCGCCGCAAGACATAATCCAAAAGCTTATGTGCTTGTAACGGGTTGCTATTCCCAACTTAATCCCGGTAAGACCGCAGGTATCGACGGTGTTGACTTTATTTGCGGCAACAGCAACAAAACAAGGCTGGTAGATGCAGCTTTGGCGCTTGTAGCATCGGGGGAAAAGAACCATGCCGCTGATATAAAAGTGGATGAAATAGAAAACGCCCCATTTGAGCCAATGACTATCCATTCATCGGAGCGGACTCGCGCTTATGTTAAGATCGAGGATGGATGTGACAACCACTGTGCCTATTGCATTGTGCCTTATGCCAGGGGGAAGGTTCGCTCAAAATCGCCGGATGCTGTTGTTGCGGAAGTTCGCGGACTTGTTTCGCGCGGATACCTTGAAGTAGTTCTTACAGGCATCGAAACTGCATCTTATGGCAAAGATTTTGACGGAACATACAAGCTCATAGATCTTTTAGAGGCAGTTGATGCTATTGACGGAATCGAACGTATCAGACTCGGTTCTCTTGATCCTTCCATACTGCGCCCCGAATTTGTAGAGCGCATAGCAAAGCTTAAGCATTTTGCGCCAAACTTCCATCTTTCAATGCAGGCGGCATCTGATCGTGTGCTTGGGGCAATGCGTCGCAAGTACAATACCGCTATGGCAGAGGCGTATATAAACGATCTCAAAGATAAGATGCCGGGAGTTACGTTCTGCGCGGATTTTATTGTGGGATTTCCCGGCGAAACCGATGCAGAGTTTGAAGAAACAGCAGAGTTTGTTCGCCGCACGGGATTTACACATCTTCATGTTTTCCCATACTCCAAGCGCGCGGGAACAGAAGCTGCCGAGATGGACGGACAGGTACCGGATGATATTAAAGCCAAACGTCTTGCGCGACTTGCCGAGGTAGGACGTGAGTGCGTGTATAAAATGGCAGAGGGCTACATCGGACAGCAAAAAGAGGTTCTTTTTGAACTGTGTGAGGACGGCAGGGCTGTTGGGCATACTCCCGAGTTTCTTGAGGTTGCGGTTATAACCTCGGATGATCTTCATAATTGTGTGAAAACTGTCAAGCTTAACGGTTTTGACGGAAGTGTTTATACCGGTTTCATAGTTTAAGCGTTTTATACCAAGACAAATAAAATTTTTAAGGAGTCGTAACATGGTATACAGAATATTTGTGGAAAAACAGTTGGCGCATGCCGTAGAAGCGCGTTCACTTTTTGCGGATATCCGTGAAAATCTGATGATTACTTCCCTTGAGGGTGTAAGAGTCCTCAACAGATATGATATTGAGGGAATCTCGGAAGATATTTTCGCTAAGGCGAAGAATACTATCTTCTCCGAGCCACAGAGCGATATAATCTTCGATGAGCCTACTGTGAATGCAGGCGACAAGGTGTTTGCGGTGGAATATCTGCCCGGTCAGTTCGACCAGCGCGCCGATTCCTGCGCACAGTGCGTTCAGCTTATTACATATGAGGACAGACCCGCGGTTCGCACTGCGAGAGTGTATATTCTCTCCGGCGATATCACCGAGGCAGAGCTTGAAAAGATAAAAGCTTACGTTATCAACCCCGTTGAGAGCCGCGAGGCATCTCTCGATAAGCCTGCGACTCTTGCGGAGCGCTTTGACATTCCTACTACCGTTGAAACTATCGAAGGATTCATCTCCTACGGTGAGGACGAGCTTAAGGGATTCCTTAAGAAATATGCACTTGCAATGGATCTTGACGATGTAAAGTTCTGCCAGAGTTATTTTAAAGACGAGGAAAAGCGCGATCCCACCATTTCCGAGATTCGCCTTATAGACTCATACTGGTCTGACCACTGCCGCCATACCACATTCCTCACGGCTATCGACGAGGTGAAGATCGGCGACAAGTACATTGAAGATACATATAACGATTATCTCGAAAAGCGTAAATTTGTTTACGGCGAGCGCAAGAAGAATATCTCTCTTATGGATATGGGTACAATTGCCGCTAAATATCTTAAGAAGCGCGGTGTACTTAAGAATATGGACGAATCCGAGGAGATCAACGCATGCTCCATCAAGATAAAGGTGGACGTAGACGGAGAAATTCAGGATTGGCTTCTTATGTTCAAGAACGAAACTCACAATCATCCTACCGAGATCGAGCCTTTCGGCGGTGCGGCTACTTGCCTTGGCGGAGCTATTCGCGATCCGCTGTCCGGACGTGCTTATGTATACCAGGCAATGCGCGTTACCGGATGCGCAGACCCAAGAGTTCCCGTTGCGGATACTATCCCCGGTAAGCTTCCCCAGTCAAAGATCACACACGGTGCATCCGCAGGTTATTCCTCTTACGGTAACCAGATCGGACTTGCTACCGGTGCGGTATATGAGCTTTATCACCCCAACTATGTTGCAAAGCATCTCGAGATCGGTGCGGTAGTTGGTGCGGCACCCGAATGTAATGTTGTACGCGAGAGGCCCGAAGCAGGTGACATTATCGTGCTTCTCGGCGGTAAGACCGGACGCGACGGCTGCGGCGGTGCCACCGGTTCTTCCAAGGCTCACACCACCGAGTCCTTGACCTCTTGCGGTGCTGAGGTTCAGAAGGGTAATCCCCCCGAGGAAAGAAAGATCCAGCGCCTTTTCAGAAACGGCGAGGTTACACGGCTTATCAAGCGCTGCAACGACTTTGGTGCAGGCGGTGTTTCCGTTCCTATCGGCGAGCTTGCGGACGGTCTTGAAATTGACCTTTCCAAGGTTCCGAAGAAGTACGAGGGACTTGACGGCACTGAGCTTGCGATCTCCGAATCCCAGGAGCGCATGGCTGTTGTTGTAGCAGCGGAGAATGTAGAGAAATTCCGCGAGTTTGCTTCCCGTGAGAATCTTGAGTCCACTGTTGTTGCAACCGTTACCGAGGAAGCAAGACTTAAGATGCTTTGGAACGGCAAATATATAATCGACTTGAGCCGTGAGTTCCTCAACTCCAACGGTGCAGAGAAGCACACAAAGATTGAAATCACTCCCGTTAACGAGAACGGTCTGCTTGACGGCTATGCGGCGACTCTTGATACCGCAAACACCGAAAAGGCTCTCCGCGAGCTTATCGGCGATCTTAACATCTGTTCTCAGAGAGGCCTTGTTGAGAAGTTTGACAGCTCCATCGGCGCGGGAACTGTCGTAATGCCTTACGGCGGTAAGTATCAGCTTACACAGCCCCAGTACATGGCGGCGAAGATCCCGGTGCTTGAGGGCGAAACCGACACCGCTTCCGTAATGGCATACGGCTATGATCCCTTCCTTTCCGAAAAGAGCCCCTATCACGGAGCGGCTTATGCGGTGGTTGAATCCGTTGCAAAGCTGGTTGCGGCAGGTATTGATTATACTACTGTTTACCTTACATTCCAGGAATATTTCGAGCGTACGAACGGAAAGCCCGAGCGTTGGGGCAAGCCTATGGCGGCACTTCTTGGCTCACTTAAGGCGCAGCTCGAGCTTAACATTGCGGCAATCGGCGGTAAGGACTCCATGTCGGGTACATTCGAGAACATCGACGTTCCGCCCACACTTGTGTCCTTCGCTATAGCTCCAATGGACGCTAAGAATATCGTGACTCCCGAATTTAAGGCGGCAGGTCACAAGGTATATTATTTCGTTCCCAAGTATAGCGAAGATAAGCTTCCCGATTTCGCAAGCCTGCGCGAGCTGTTCTCTAAGGTGTACGGCATCGCGGCAAGCGGCAAGGCGAAGGCAATCTATACTGTTGATGCAGGCGGTGTGGCTGAGGGCATCATGAAGATGAGCTTTGGTAACCGTATCGGCTTCAAGTCCGAGGGCATTGACAAGAACACTCTGTTCGCACTCAATTACGGTGCATTTATTATTGAAACCGAGGAAGAACTTGATGGCGTGCTTCTCGGATACACTACCGATGACGGTAAGATCACGATTGGAGATGCATCTGTGGCGGTTGCAGAGCTTTCTGACACTTGGGAAAATACCCTTGAGAAGGTATTCCCAACAAAGGCGGCAGAAGTTAAGCCTGAAACCACCGAGAAATTCTCCTGTACTACCCGCGGTGCGGCTCACCATGCCGACAGCTTCGCGAAGCCTCGCGTGGTTATCCCCGTATTCCCCGGTACAAACTGTGAGTACGACACTATGCGCCGTTTTGTAAAGGCAGGCGCACATGCGGATATATTCGTTCTTCGCAACCTTGATGCAAAGGCACTTGGCGATGCGGTAGACGAGTTCGTTGCACTTCTCGACAACGCTCAGATGCTTATGATCCCCGGCGGCTTCTCCGGCGGTGACGAGCCGGACGGTTCCGGTAAGTTTATTACTGCGGTGCTCAGAAATCCCCGTGTCAAGGATGCGGTGACAAGACTGCTCGATGAACGTGACGGTCTGGCGCTCGGTATCTGCAACGGCTTCCAGGCGCTTGTTAAGTCCGGACTTCTTCCTTACGGTAAGATCATGGACGAAATGCGTCCTGACTGTCCTACTCTTACATTCAACGCTATCGGACGTCATCAGTCCATGATGGTTCGCACAAGAATTTCTTCCGTTAAGTCACCTTGGCTTATGGGAGTAAATGAGGGTGACGTACATTCTATTCCGATATCCCACGGTGAGGGCCGCTTCTGGGCAAGCGAGGATGTGATCAGAAGCCTTGCGGCAAACGGTCAGATCGCAACCCAGTACGTTGATATGGACGGCAATCCCACCATGGACATCCGCTACAACCCCAACGGTTCCGCATACGCTATCGAGGGTATTCTCAGCCCCGACGGACGTATTCTCGGAAAGATGGGACACAGCGAGCGTATCGGCAGAAATGTGGCTGTGAACATTGAAGGGGACAAGGATCAGAAGATCTTCGAGTCCGGCGTCAAGTATTTTAAATAATGTGTATATTATCGGAGAGGGACTTTTCAACAAAAGTCCCTCTCTTTGCACATTTTCAAAAGCTTTATTCGGTGAACAAAGTGAAAAAACACAGAATGTGGGCATTTTACATAAATATCGTGTGATATCGGGCAAAGAATTTTCATTTTAAACTTATATAAATGTTTGAAAAAAACGGAAAAGTGTGGTATAATAATATAAGTGTGGTTTCATACGGTATTATTCAGGCAATTTATATGTACCGAGGTGGATGAGATGCTTTATAAATACGAAACACACAGTCATACTTCTGAGACGAGCAAGTGCTCACATATCGACGGAGCTTCGCTTGCAAGATTTTATAAATCCCTCGGTTATACGGGAGTTTTTATTACCGATCACTTTTATAACGGAAATACGGCTGTTCCTCGAACACTTTCTTGGGACGAATGGGTGGAAACCTTCATGCTCGGATACAGAAATGCAAAGGCGGAAGGGGATAAGATCGGTCTTGATGTTTTCTTTGGGTTCGAGTATTCCATCAAGGGGAATGATTTCCTTATATACGGTCTTGATGAAGAATGGCTGCATGAAAACTCAGATCAGCTTTCGCTGAAGCTGCGTGATTATCTTGATTTGGTACATGAGTCGGGAGGCATGGTTGTTCACGCCCATCCGTTCCGCGAGGCTGACTACATTGATCATATAAGACTGCTTCCGCGGCATGTGGATGCTGTGGAAATCAATAACACATCCATGCCACCTGAATATAACCGGCGTGCTGAGTGGTACGCAAGGGAGTATGATTTGAAAACAACTGCCGGCTCTGACAATCATGTTGGTATGCGTCAACGTCTTGGCGGCGTATATTCAAAAGAGCGGCTCACATCGGTTTCGGACTATATCCGCCTCATCATGGATGGCGGTGCAGAGCTTTTTGAGGATAGATACGACGAAACCGGAATACGCATGTAACGGAGCTTAAAAATGAAGCATGTAGATATTTACACCGACGGTGCCTGCAAGCATAATCCCGGTCCAGGCGGTTGGGGGAGTATTATAGTTTTTAAGGGAATTGAAAAAGTGCTGTCAGGCGGTGAGGCGAATACCACCAACAACCGTATGGAGCTTACGGCGGTGATAAGCGCACTTGAGGCTTTAAAGGAGCCTTGTGAGGTTACGCTTACCTCGGATTCAAAGTATGTGATAGATTCCATTGAAAAAGGATGGGTATACGGTTGGAAAAAGCGCGGATGGGTGAAATCCGATAAAAGCCCGGCGCTGAATCCCGATTTGTGGGAGCGCTTACTTGGGCTGCTTGCTGTGCACAAAGTAAGCTTTGTGTGGGTCAAAGGTCATGCCGGACATCCATACAACGAACGGTGTGACGAACTTGCTTGCATGCAGGCGGAAAGGTTCAGATAACTGTTCACGAATTGTTTACAAGAAAAGTGCGGCGCAGATATTGAAATCTGCACCAAAATGGTATACAATATGTATGCGGTGATAAAAGCCGTGTGAATTTATAACTATTATCTTTCAAAAGCGAAAGGATGACAAATATTATGGCAGAGAGATTGGTTTATGCCGATAATGCGGCGACCACATCAACGTCAAAAGCTGTATTCGAAGCAATGATCCCGTATTTGACGGATGTATACGGAAATCCGTCAAGCTTGCACAGCGTAGGCAGAGTCGCAAAGGCGGCGATAACCGAAGCGCGCGAAAAGATGGCATCGCTCCTCGGTGCAAAACCGAACGAGATATATTTTACTGCAAGTGGCTCTGAGGCTGATAACTGGGCAATAAAAGGCGCGGCTCATGCAATGCAGAAACGGGGAAAGCACATAATCTCCACTAAAATTGAGCATCACGCAGTGCTTCATGCGCTTGAGTCCTTGGAAAAAGAGGGCTTTGAGGTGACATATTTAGATACAGATGAGGTGGGGAGAATTTCGCCGGAATCTGTAGCTGCGGCAGTACGCGAAGATACAATTCTCGTTGAAGTGATGTTTGCTAACAATGAGATCGGCACAATAGAGCCCATCCGCGAAATTACGGCGGCTGTTAAAGCCAAGAATCCCAAAACGCTCGTGTTCACCGATGCGGTTCAGGCGGTAGGTGCGGTTGAAATCAATATGGCTGAGCTTGGTGTTGACATGCTTTCGATGTCCGGACATAAAATACATGCTCCTAAGGGTATCGGGGCGCTGTATATCCGAAATGGCGTGCGGATTTTGAATCTTGTTGACGGCGGAGGCCAGGAAAGAAGCCGCCGCGGGGGTACTGAGAATGTACCGTATATTGTCGGTATGGCAAAGGCTCTGGAAGATGCAGTTTCGGGTATAGGCGAGAATGGACGCGTGGAAAAAATGCGCGACAGACTTATTGAGGAGATACTTAAGATACCTAATACACGTCTTAACGGCCCGAGAGAGGGACGGCTTCCCGGAAACGTGAATGTTTCCTTTGAATTCATTGAGGGCGAAAGCTTACTTCTGTTACTTGATATGGCGGGTATTTGCGCATCTACCGGATCCGCATGTTCCTCGGCTTCGCTTGAACCTTCCCATGTTCTGCTTACCATAGGCGTGCCCGTTGAGCAGGCTCACGGTTCTCTCAGGCTTTCTATCGGCAGAGATACTACCGATGGGGATATCGACTATATTCTCGAAAAGCTTCCTCCGATAGTTGAAAGACTTCGTATGATGAGCCCCCTTTATAATGCATAAACAAACTTGTTCCTTAAGGAGAATAGATATATGTACAGTGAAAAAGTAATGGACCATTTCTCAAATCCGAGAAATGTGGGTGAAATTGAAAATGCAGATGCGGTTGGCGAGGTTGGAAACGCAACCTGCGGCGATATTATGAGAATGTATCTCAAAATAAACGAAAATGAGGTTATAGAGGACGTTAAGTTTAAAACCTTTGGTTGTGGCGCCGCAATAGCTACCTCATCTATGGCTACGGAGCTTATTAAAGGGAAAACTGTAGAAGAAGCGCTTAAGCTTACCAATAAAGCAGTTGTTGAAGCACTTGACGGACTTCCGCCTCAGAAGATACACTGCTCCGTGCTTGCTGAGGAAGCAGTCAAAGAAGCGATTGCAAACTATTATGACAAAAAGGGCATCAAGCATGATCTCCGCAAGGGGTGTGCAGGACACTGCGCAACATGCACCAAACATCATGGATAAAAATGAGCTGTTGCACATCAGTGCAACAGCTCATTTTTATCCAGTAAAAGAGGAGATTTTAGCATCACAGCACAAATACATACATAAATGTAAAAAGCTGGGATGCAAAAACAGGGTTTGTTCAATTTGTATAGATGTAGAAAAAAATGTGTTTTTTTTGTACAAAATGCCTTAAAAAACGATGCCAATATCTGTTAGTGAAAGAGATGCGCAAACGCAAATCGGGTAATTTGGAGTTACTGTTTTTTGATGTGAGGTCACCAAACAAAATAAAATACTGTAAATGCCGAAATAAATTTGTGAATATGGTAAATAATTTTTACATTGTTTGTTTCGTTGTTAGTTACTCACAAGAGATGGTGGGAGAAAAATGAAAAAACTTAAATGTGAACACCCTGCAAATGGCTCGTGTATGAGTTTTGACGAGAAGCTCAAAAACCTATACATATAATACCGCTCTTGACTTTTTCTTGACCTTGTGCTATTATATTGGTATGAAAAAATCGGTGTACATTCTCAAAAGTTGATGAAATACCGGTTAGTTCAAGGCTTTGTGCCGCCGTTTTTTTGACATCGTGCGTGCTGTTTCACATAACTTTGCCACGCTTGACGGAACGCATACCACGGTAGATTTGGCAGGGGGCACAGGGCTTTTATGCGATTCTATACCCTTCAAAAGTAATTCTTGGCAGGAGGAAAGGTTAATGAAAAAAACCAGACTAACACGGTTAACTGCTGTTTTTTTATCATTGCTCATGCTCGGTTCCGCATTCAGCGTAACAACCACTGCGAATGAAGCTGAAACTGCTTCGTCCACCGTCAGCTACGACATTGATGACGTGCGCGATCTTCTCAGTGCTGAAATATATGCTGATTATGCGGCAAGAAACGCCGATATAGCGCGTGCTAAAAAAGCAATTGTTATAAACGCAGTTGACTACAACAAAGAGGAGACCGACGCCGACGTTGAGGTCCGTGACGGTGGGCTTTATACCCCGAACAGCGGCACTGTGACATGGAATGTTGAGATCCCTTTCACCGCAAAATATGCGTTAAAGATCGAATACAACTTCCCTGAGGACGGTAAATCCACCTCTATTGAGCGCAGACTTCGCATTGATGGCGAGTATCCGTTCAAGGGCGCGAGATACCTCTCTATGACCAAAGTGTGGCACGATGAATATGTGATTGCTGAGGACGGTACCGCGTCGTTTGTGACCGACCTTGCAGGCAATGATATCAGACCCCATAAGTATATTGCTCCGGAGTGGTGCGAGTATACAGCATGCGACTCTACGGGTTACGATATCAATCCTTTTGAATTCGTTTTTGAAAAAGGCGAACACACGATTTCTTTGGAAGCCACCCGTGAAGAGATGATCATTAAGACCATTACTCTTTATCCTTATGAGGAGCTTCCCACTTATGCTGAGGTTTCGGCAAAGTATGAGAAGAAGGGCTACAAGCCTGCTGAGGGTGCTGAACCTATAATTCTTCAGGCAGAACTTACCGATGCTACCTCTGACCGTACTATCTATCCCGCAAACGACAGAACCTCTGCGATCACTCAGCCGCAGGATCCGGCACTGTCCAAGCTTAACTACATAGGTGGCACAAAGTGGCAGAGCGTAGGTCAGTGGATTGAGTATTCCTTCACTCCCGAGGTGTCCGGTCTGTATCAGATCGTTCCGCGTTACAAGCAGGCGGATCTTTCCGGTATGTACACATCTCGCCGTATTTACATAAACGGTGAAATTCCCTTTGAAGAAGCAAACTTTCTTCAGTTTAACTTCTCCGATGAGTGGCAGACTGCTCCCATTGGAAATGATGCAGGTGCTTTTGACTTCTACTTTGAAGCAGGCAAGGAATATGTGATTCGTTTTGAAGTCGTTCTCGGAAACATGAGCGGAATTATCGGACGTGTTCAGTCGGTGCTTACATCTATCAACTCTGACTATCTGAAGATTCTTCAGATTACCGGTGCTGACCCTGATGAATACCGTGATTACAACTTCAGAAAGCTTATTCCCGATACCATTAAAGATTTGTATGCTCAGTATCTTGAACTTTCCGATATTTCCAGACTGCTCGTTGAGATCAGCGGCGAAAAGGGTGACAACTCGGCGACACTTGACAATATTGCCCGTATACTTAAAAAGATGGCTACAAGCGAGGATGAAGTTGCAAGAAACCTTGGATCCCTTAAGAGTTACATCGGTACTCTCGGTACATGGCTTAATAATGTAAGAAACCAGCCTCTCTCATTTGACTATATTTCAATTCAGCCCACCGGCGCTAAGATGCCTAAGGCGGAAGCGAACTTCTTCCAGGCGGTTGCTTTTGAAATAAGCGCTTTCTTCAAGTCTTTCGTTACTGACTATTCCAACCTCGGTGCTACAGTTGAACTCGGTCAGGATGCTGTTATCGATGTTTGGGCACAGAGTGACCGCGACTCCGCACAGGTTATTCGCGCTCTCTGCGATAACTACTTTACCTCTACTCAGAACATTGGCGTAAACCTTCGTCTTGTTGCTGCAGGTACGCTGCTTCCCTCCACTCTCGCAGGTATGGGTCCTGATGTAGCGATGGAGAATGCGCAGACTATACCGGTTCAGTACGCAATTCGTAATGCGGTTCTTCCGCTTAACGATTTCGACACCTTCGATGAGGTGGTTTCCAGATTCTCCGAGTCTGCTACCGTTCCGCTTTCGCTGTACGGTACTACATACGGTCTTCCTGAAACTCAGACCTTCAGCATGGTATTCTACCGCAAGGACGTTTTCGCTGATCTCGGGGTTGACATCCCCAAGACTTGGGACGATCTTATGTCAATTGTTCCTGTGCTTCAGTATAACAACATGGAGGTTGGCGTTCCCGGAAACATCGGCGGACTTCAGCTATTCCTCTATCAGATGGGCGGCGATCTCTACGCTGATGATGGTATGAGAATCAACCTTGACTCTAACCTGGCACTGGAAGCTTTCGACACTATGTGTTCTTACTTCACCCAGTACTCCTTCCCGGTAACCTATGATCCGGCAAACCGCTTCAGAACCGGTGAAATGCCTCTGGTATTTGCTGACTACATTACGATGTACAATCAGCTTACAGTATTTGCGACCGAAATACGCGATCTTTGGGAGTTTGTTCCTGTAATCGGTATGGAGGACGAGGAAGGCAACATCAATAATACAGCGATTTCAACAGTAACCTCTGTTATTATGATGAGCGGATGCGATGAAGAAAAGCGTGAAAATGCCTGGAAGTACATGGACTGGTTTACCACTGCTGAAACACAGTCCAACTACGCTAACGAGAAAATTGCTATCGTTGGTCCGGGTTCTATGTACGCTACGGCAAACAAAGAAGCTCTTGAATCTCTGCCTTGGTCTACCACCGATCTCGAGAACATTCTTGCACAGTATAACAATCTTGCTACCATTCCCGAGATGCCCGGTGGATACATCATCGCCCGTTATGTAGGCTTCGCATTCCTTGATGCGTATAATAACCATGCCGATCCCGTTGAAGGCATGCTTGGTTATATTGATGATATAAATAAGGAAATAACCAGAAAACGTAAAGAGTTTGAGCTTGATACGCTTGAGCTTGGTGAGACTCTTGCTGACAGAGAAGCAAAGGCAAATCAGCAGAGCGAATCTGACAAATAATCTTACTGCAAAGCCTATCTGCCGCTCTTATCTCGGAGCGGCAAGACGGGCACAGCGTGATAATCAAATCAGTAAAGGAGAGAACACACATGTCACAGAATGCAGCGGCTGTTAAAACACCGAAGCCGACATCTCGTAAAGACATGACCAAATTCCAGTGGACTCTTAAAGAGATTGCTCGTAATAAGACCGCATATTTCATGATTGCGCCTTTCATGATTCTCTTTACGATCTTCACCGTATTCCCGGTTGTGCTTTCGATAATACTCAGCTTCACCGAGTTTAACATGCTCGAATTCCCCAGGTTCATCTTCATGGACAACTATATAAGACTGTTCCTTGATGATGATATATTCATGACCGCGTGTCAGAACACCCTTGTGTTCGCATCTATCACCGGTCCCGCATCTTACCTTATTTCACTGCTTGTTGCGTGGTTCATAAATGAGCTTGCGCCCAAGATCCGTGCGGTTGTAACGCTTATATTCTACGCTCCGTCTATTGCCGGTTCGGTTTACCTTGTTTGGGCAGCACTTTTCTCCGGCGATGCTCACGGTTACGCCAATGCGTGGCTGATGGAATTAGGTATTATCACTGACCCGATCCTTTGGTTCAGTGATGCGAACTACGTTATGCCTCTTTGTATTGTCGTTGCTCTTTGGACATCTCTCGGTACTTCCTTCCTTTCGTTTATCGCAGGTCTTCAGACCATTGATAAATCACTTTATGAAGCAGGTGCCGTTGACGGTGTAAGAAACAGATGGCAGGAGCTTTGGTACATCACCCTTCCGACTATGAAGCCTCAGCTCATGTTCGGTGCGGTTATGAGTATTACCAACTCTTTCGGATTCGGTGCTGTCGTTACAGCGCTTGCCGGATTCCCGTCTGTTGACTATGCAGCACACACAATCATGCATCACCTTGATGACTACGGCGGACAGCGTTTTGAGGTAGGTTACTCCTCCACAATCGCGGTTATCCTCTTTATAATCATGGTAGGATGCAACCTTGTAATCAAGAAACTCTTATCGAAGGTGGGACAATAAAATGGCAAAATTAAGAACCAGAAAACATAAAGTTGTCCTCAACCGTTCGGTTGGAGGCGACATAGGAATTAACGTAATGCTCATCCTTCTCGGAGCTTTCATGTTCCTGCCGATGCTTTACGTTATCATGCAGTCACTGAAGCCCCTTGATGAGCTTTGGATGTTCCCCCCGCGTTTCTATGTTAAGAGCCCTACGCTCGATAATTTTACCGACCTGTTTAAACTGATGAGCACCTCTTGGGTACCTTTCTCAAGATACATATTCAATACCGTGTTCATTTCCGTTGCAGGTACTGCAGGTAACCTTATGTTTTCCTCGCTTGCAGCTTATGCTCTTGCGAAGATCAAGTTCCCCGGACGTAAGTGGATATTCGAGGTTATCGTGCTTTCCCTTATGTTCCACGGTACTGTTACCGCTATTGCAAACTACCTCACCATGAGTATGCTCAACTGGGTTGATACTTACTTTGCAATTATCGTTCCTGCTTGGTGTACTTCCCTCGGTCTTTACCTCATGAAGCAGTTTATGGAGTCTTCCGTTTCGGATGCGGTGCTTGAATCCGCACGTCTTGACGGTGCTTCCGAGTTCTATACATTCCTTAGGATTGCGATGCCGATGGTTAAGCCTGCTTGGCTTACTCTTATCATCTACTCCTTCCAGGGACTTTGGAATGCAGGCAGTTCCATTTACATCTATTCCGAACAGCTTAAGACATTCAACTACGCAATTAACCAGATCGTAGCCGGCGGTATCGCCCGTGCAGGTGCGGCAGCAGCTTCTCAGGTAATTATGATGGCTGTGCCGATAGCTGTATTTATCATCACACAGAGTAACATCATCGAGACGATGGGTTCGTCCGGTATGAAAGACTAAGGAGGGTAATAATGAAAAAACTTACAAAAATTCTTGCCCTCGCAGCGTGCCTTATCCTTGTGCTTGGATGTATGCCTCTCGGAGCTATTACTCCCTATTCCACATACACCTATTCTATCGATGGTTTCGCACTCATGTCGCCGGACGCATATGTGCCTGACAGACAGGTGGATTCCGCTTATATGGGGCTTGAAACTCCTATCGATGATCCCAGGGATATGGTTGTTGACGGAAACAAGAATATCTATATCGCAGATGCGGCAAATAACCGCATAGTAGTGCTTGACAGATATTTCAAGGTTAAGTTTACAATCAATGAATTTATTAACCAGAACGGTGTTCCGGATGCACTTAAATCTCCCTCCGGTGTGTTTGTAACCGAGGATAAGATATATGTTGCAGATACTGATAATAACCGTATTGTTATGTTTGAGCTTGACGGTACCTTCTATAAGGTTATCGAAGAGCCGGATGCAGACGTATTCCCCGCAGGCTCCATCTATAAACCGGTTGCTCTTGCGGTAGATGCATACGGACGTATCTATGTTGTATCCTCATCTACATACATGGGTGTTATCGCTATCAATGAGGATGGCGTATTCCAGGGATTTATAGGTGCCCAGAAGGTTACCCCTGATCCTTTGCAGATAATATGGAGAAGATTCCAGACAGCAGAGCAGCGCGCACTTAGCGAGAAGCTTATTTCTACTGAGTTTAATAATATTACAATTGATGAAAAAGGCTTTATTTACGTTACTACTTCTTCAATAAAAGAGGAATCCCAGCAGTCTGCGCTGCAGGACAAGAGCGGCACATACGCTCCTGTCAAGAAGCTTAATACAGCAGGTTCGGACATTATGAAGCGTAACGGCTTCTTCGGTCCCGGCGGTGAGGTTAATATAACTAATCTTTCCACGGCAGAGATCAAAGGCCCATCTAAGATCATCGATGCGGCTGTAGGTCCGGAAAACACATGGTCCATCATCGACGAAAAACGTTCCAAGATCTATACCTACGATGAGGACGGAAACCTGCTCTTCATCTTTGGCGATATAGGTCAGCAGCTCGGTAATATCCAGTCTATCGAAGCTATTGCATACCTTGATACAGATATTCTTATACTCGATAAGACTGCGGATAATATTACGGTATTCAGACGCACCGAGTACGGCGATCTGCTTCTCGATGCTATCAGAAATACCAATGAGCGTAACTACGACACCACTGTTAACTATTGGACAGAGATTCTCAAGAGAAACAACAACTTCGACACTGCGTACATCGGAATAGGTAAGAGCCTTTACAGAAGTGCAGAGTACGAGGAGTCTCTTGGATATTATAAGTCTGCTTACGATACGGATAATTACTCCGAATCCTTCAAGGAAATCAGAAAGAATTGGATTTCCAACTATATTCTTTTGATTCCGCTCTTTGTTATTGTAGCTGTTGTGCTTTTCGTGCTTTTCAACAAGTATGCGGCAAATCTCAACAAGAAAACTCAGCTCAAGAAGGGAAGAAAGACCTTCTGGGAAGAGCTTATCTACGCATGCCACCTTATCCTGCATCCGTTTGACGGATTCTGGGATTTGAAGCATGAACAGCGCGGCTCTGTAAGAGCTTCGTTTGTATGGCTTGCACTTGCAATCCTCACATTCTTCTATCAGGATGTGGGAACCGGATACATCTTCGATCCCCGTCAGACTTCCATGACTATCTTTGTTCAGATTACCGCCGTAATGGTGCCTGTAATCCTGTGGACTGTAGCTAACTGGTGCCTGACTACACTCTTCGACGGTGAGGGCAGCTTAAAGGATATTTTCGTAGCTACCAGCTATGCACTTGTTCCCCTGCCGATACTCATTATTCCTTCGGTTCTCTATTCAAATGTAGCACTGATTACCGAGTCTACCATCATTAACCTGCTTGTAACATTCGCGTTTGTATGGTGCGGTTTACTCATATTCTTCGGTATGATGGTAACACACGACTACACATTCTCTAAGAACGTGCTTACTTCGATCGGTACAATCGTCGGCATGGCGATTATCATGTTCATCGGTGTTCTGTTCTCGACATTGCTTGCCAAGATCGTAAGCTTTGTTTCCAGTATTATCACCGAGATCACGTTCCGTATGTAAATAACAGGATAGGAGTTTATAGTAATGAAAAAATTCAGATTATTATCGGCGTTCCTGTCTGTTGTTTTAGCGATGGGAATGTTCAGCGCCGCACTTCCGGTTTCTGCGGCGAATGCCAATGCCGAGCCACCCGTTCCCGGCATTGACGAGGATACCGGAACCCCTACAATTGACTATCTTTCTCAGATTTACAAAACTCCCGAGGATAAGCTGGCTACAATGACAAAATACCTTGATAAAGGCAATTTCTCATTGTATGTTGAGCCTGTGTCCGGAGAGGTTGCATATGTAAATAATAAAACAGGTCAGATTTTGTTCTCCAACCCCTACGATGTTTCTTCCACCGATTGTGCGAAGTCCTTGAAGCAAGAACTTCTTTCCCAGATTACAATCAAGTATGTGGATAATACTTCCGAACTTGAAATGTTTAGCTTTGTTGAGGCTTGCCAGAGAGGTCAGATCAACGTAAAGAAGATCAAGAACGGTGTTCGCGTTGAGTATACCATGGGTCGAGAAGAAACCCGTAAGCTTGTACCGAAGCGCATTGAAAAGGAGCGTTTTGAGGAGCTGCTTGTTGCGAATTTCCCTGAGGGCAGTACCAAAAACCGCTTTACGTCATACTACACGCTCCAGGATCCTAACGCTCCGGGTCTTACCGAGCGCGGAAAACGTGAGCTTCTTGCAGCTTTCCCGATTTGTAACCAGATGGCGATCTATGTGTTCGACCCAACTGCCACAGAGCGTGAGCTGAACCTTATCGAGGGCTGGATAAAGACATACTGCCCTGAGTACACCTACGAAACCCTTGAAGAGGATCACACTATCACCGACTATGTCGGCGTCGATAAGGCTCCCGTACTGTTCAGACTCTCTCTTGAGTATAAGCTGGACGATGACGGTTCCCTTGATGTGCGTCTGCCTGCCAACGGTATCCGTTTTGACGAAAGCGCATATCAGCTTACCTATATCAGCATGCTTCCGTGGTTCGGTGCAGGTTCTTCCGATTGGGAAGGGTACACCTTTATTCCTGATGGCTCAGGTACACTGGTTCGTTTCCAAGACGTAGAAACCAAGTCACTTACCCTTACCGGCAAGATATACGGTCAGGACTACGCTTATCAGGAAGTTAGCGGTCAGAACAAGGAAATCATGCGGTTCCCCGTTTACGGTATAGTTGAAACCGATAAATATGATCCGCCGGCACTCACCTTCGAGCAGGAGCTGATGGGCTTTACATATAAGGCTCCGGAAGGAAAGCTCAGCACCGGTTTCATTGCGATTATCGAGGAAGGTGATTCACTCGCCGAGATCAGTACCGAGCATGGCGGAAACCTTCACAAGTACAACACTGTTTATACCACATTCTATCCCAGACCTAAGGATACTTACAACCTTGCAGATGCGATTTCTGTAGGCTCCGATGCAACATATACTGTTGTTTCCGAGCGCAAATACACCGGAAGCTACCGTATCAAGTACATCATGCTTACTTCCGAAGAAACTGCAAAGGCTGCAGGGGTTGAGGATTACTACGAGGACAGCTATGTAGGTATGGCAAAGGCATACAGGGATTATCTTATCGAGGAAGGTATACTGACAGAGATCAAAGATCCTGATAACGATATTCCGCTGTACATTGAATCTTTTGGTGCGATCGAGACTATCGAGAGAATTCTTTCAATTCCCGTTACTGTTCTTAAGCCCCTTACCACGTTTGAGGACCTTAAGACTATGTACACCACTCTCTCCGAAGCAGGTATTACCAATGTCAACTATAAGCTGACAGGTTATACCAACGGCGGTATGAATAATACTTACCCCTATCATGTTGAGTTTGAGACAGCTGTAGGCGGCAATGACGGATTCAAGGAGTTTGTTGAGTTTGCAAATGAGAACTCTATTGGTGTATATCCGGATTTCGACTTTGCTAATGTAAAGGTGTTTGAAGCGTTTGACGGTATTTCCAAGGGTAAGCATCTTATAAAGACAATGGATAACCGTTATACCACCAAGCGTCACTACGATTCTACGCTTCAGTCTTTTGAAAGGGGATATTCGCTCGCTATCTCTCCCTCTGTTTACGAATACGTCTTTGAAAACTTCAATGAGGAATATAGCAAGCTTTCTCCTATCGGAATTTCGGTTTCTACACTCGGCACGGATCTGAACTCCGACTTTGACGAGGATGAGCCTTACAACCGCGAGGATACAAAGGTGTTTACCACCGATCTTCTTGCTGATATCGATGAGGCATATGGCAATGTGATGATCAATGGCGGTAACATGTATGCTGTAAGCTACGCTGACCATATTATTGGTGCACCCCTTGACTCCAGCCGTTATTCCAATGCAAGTGAGGCTGTTCCGTTTGTGGGACTTGTTCTCCATGGCTGTGTAGGATTTGCGGGCAATGCGATCAACATGGCAGGCGATACCGATTATGAGCTTCTTAAGGCAATTGAGAACGGTGCATCCCTTTACTTCACCCTTTCTATGCAGAATACCTCACTTCTCAAGGAAGACGTTGAATTCAACAAGTATTACTCTGTTGCATTCGACATTTGGAAGGATGAGGTTGTGGAAATCTACACAACCCTCAACGATGCTATCGGCGATCTCCAGGATAAGCAGATAGTAGGTCACGAGTTCCTTATCGGTGAGCGTGTTCCCACCGCTGAAGAAGCAGAGGCTGACAGAATAGCTGCTGAAGAGGCTGCTGTTCTTGCAGAGGAAGAAGCAAAGATCGCGGCTGAAAAGGCAGAGAAGGCGCAGAAGCTTGCTGACCGTCTTGCAGCTCTTAAGGCGGCCGAGAGCGGTGAGACTGTTTCCCAGCCCACTGTTATAGTTGGTTCGGCTTCTGGTGTGATCGGTGGAAAGACAGATGGGGGCAACGACGAGTATGTATACACCAAGTATACATCCGACGACGGACGCATCGTTAAGGTAACTTACGAGGGCGGCGTATCCTTCATCCTTAACTACAATAACTTCGAGATCACTGTAGAGGACGGCGGCAAAACCTATACTGTCGGCGCACTTGATTTCGTAAAGGTTAAATAAGAAAAGAGAGGTGTAATATATGAATAGCCAAGCAAAGCTTACAAAGTCCGGC
This sequence comes from Candidatus Flemingiibacterium sp., assembly GCA_045644145.1. GTDB lineage: Bacteria > Bacillota > Clostridia > Oscillospirales > CAG-272 > Flemingiibacterium. The sequence goes on along the minus strand of JAZRGK010000005.1, from coordinate 70,031 downwards.
GCTTCCAAGAAGCGTAAGCGCATCGCCTCTCTTGATGCAAAGAAAGCTCGTGCGGGTTGGGTGTTCGTGCTCCCCTTCGTACTCAGCTTTATAATCATCTATCTTCCGATCGTTATTGACTCCATTAAGTTTAGCCTTAATAAGATTCAATACGGACGCGGCGGCGGCTTTACGCTTACATTTGTAGGACTTCAAAACTACCAGAAGGCACTTTTCGTAGACCCACAGTTTGTTCAGACACTTACTTCCGGTATCCAGCAGCTTATATTTGATATCCCTGCGATTGTAATTTTCTCGCTCTTTATAGCGGTTCTTCTCAACCAGAAGATGGCAGGACGCGCTGCGTTCCGTGCAATCTTCTTCATACCCGTTATTATCTCTACCGGTCTTGTTGACCAGATCGACCAGTCCAACACGATGCTCGACTACATGGGCAACACCGAAGAGGGTATTAACGATGGTTCGGGGCAGAACACGACAACAGAGATACTTTCGGCGGTTGATATTGAGCGATTGTTTGAAAACATGAAGGTTGGTACAGAGCTTGTTGATTACGTTGTAAATATGGTTAACAATATTTATGATATTATCAACCGCTCGGGTGTACAGATGCTTATTTATCTTGCAGGTCTTCAGTCCATTTCTCCCGCAATTTACGAGTCTTGTTCTATAGACGGTGCAAGCGCGTGGGAAACATTCTGGAAGGTTACTTTCCCGATGATAAGCCCGATGATCCTTGTAAACTCAGTCTACACGGTCATCGACTCCTTCACGTCTCAGTCGAATACGGTAATGACATATATTTCAAATATATACGATACTGCAGGCGGTAACGTACTCAGTTCCGCTATGTCTTGGATATACTTCCTGATAGTGCTCGTTATTATCGGTATTGTAGCTGCTCTTCTCAGCTCTTACGTCTTCTATCAGAAACGCGATTAAGGAGGATAACAAATGAATTCTCAACAGACACAAAATGCTCCCCGCGTTATGAAGGAGAGCAAAAATAAAATCAGAGTTGAGTTTGAAAGAACCCCTCTGAAGGAGCGTCTCAAGGCGAAATTCCTCAACATGAATTTCTTCAAGAATGTTGTTGTAAGAATTTTCACCTACGTTCTGCTTATCGGTATTTCGTACGTTATTCTTTTCCCGTTCTTCGCTAAGATCTCCGGTTCGTTTATGAGCAAAGAAGACTTCGTTGATGTAACGGTAAAGCTGATTCCGAAGTACCCCACCCTTGATACCTATAAAGCAATCATCAGTGAAAACGGATATTTTACAGCACTATTCAACACATTTACGCTTTCGGTGCTCTGCGGACTTATTCAGACCTTTGTATGCTGTGTAATCGGCTACGGTCTTGCTAAGTTTAAGTTCAAGGGCAATAAGCTGCTGTTTTTCCTCGTAATCTTTACGATGGTAATTCCCCATAGAACACTTCAGCTCTCTATGTTCATGAAGTTCAGATATTTCGATATCCTCGGAATATTCAAGTTCCTCGGCGGCGGCGTGTTTGAATGGCTTCGTATTCTTCCGTTCTCCTCCCTTAATCTCAACAACACCTACTGGCCGCTTGCATTGCTGTCACTTGGCGGTCTTGCGTTCAAGAACGGACTCTATATCTTCATGATGCGTCAGTTCTTCCACGGTGTTCCGGACGAACTTGAAGAATCCGCATATATCGACGGCTCGGGCGTGTTCAGAACATTCCTTCAGATCATACTCCCGCTTTCTGTGCCGATGATGATTACTATCTTCCTGTTTGCGTTCTCGTGGCAGTGGACGGATAACTTCTATACCACGGTATTCTTCACCAAGACCGGTATGACACTCATGCCGAGTATCGTTGGTATACCTGCTAGTCTTGATACACAGTATGCGGCTCAGAATCTGTATGAATCTGCTATCAGAAACACTTGCGGTCTTTTAATACTGCTTCCTCTTCTGATTATGTATGTTTTCCTGCAGAGATACCTGATCGGTGGTATCGAGCGTTCCGGTATCGTTGGTTAATTAAAGGAAAAAATAACTGCTGTACTTCGTACGGCAGTTATTTTCATTTTAATGGGGAGAATTTGCAGATAGATAGGTCATTGACTTTTTTTGCGGTGTGTGCTATACTTTATTTATGGAGAAGCATAAGACGGAAACAGTCCATTATCAAAAAATTTGTTCTGAGTTTTTTACCTATCGTCTACAGAAACTTTAAAAGGGCTTATGCACTTAGAAAGCCGGAAGGGGCAGCTATGAAAGAGATTACTTGTGCCGGATGCGGCGAAATTATGCGCTTTTTGTCTAGAGAAAATATACAGCTTGGCAAAACAGGTTGGGTGCTTGGCGATCTTCCAAATCTTTTGGCAGGTGCTCTTGATGTTTGTATCTACATATGCCCAGCTTGCCATAAGTTAGAATTCTATCTTTCCGAGGAGCAGGAGCTCCGTGATGAGCTGCCTCAAAAAACCTGCCCGAGTTGCGGAACAGTACACGATTTTGACTATCCAAAGTGCCCTAAATGTAAGCATCAGTATTTTTAAGAAAAACTGTATATTTATCATACGAAACAATATATAGGGAGCACGGTATGAAAAAGTTTAAACGTGCATTCAGCACACTTACCTGCATGAATGCAGATATTGATGAGATTATTGCTCATGCAAATAAGGCAAGCATCAAATATCTTGAGGTCAGACTTGATCCGGACGAAAATCTTTGCGGACTTGGCATAGAAAAAGCCGATGAGATCAAAGCAAAATTTGAAAACGCAGGTTGCACAGTGCTTGACCTTGCCACAGCAGTAAGTCTTGCTGATAAAAACGATGTAATGCTTAAAAAGGCAAAGAAATGCATAGATTTTGCATCGGCATTGGGTGCAAAAGGCATCCGTATTTTTGTTGGCGCACATATGAAGACATTTTCCGATGTTCCAAACCAAAGTCTTGATGGAATAGCTGAAACGCTCATGGAAATGTGTGCTTACGCAAAAGAAAAAGGCGTTGAGATATGGGCGGAAACTCACAGTGCGCTCTCTACCGCAAAATCTATATGTGAGCTTTGTGATATGGTGGGAGTAGATAACCTAAAGGTGCTGTGGGACGTTATTCATTCTATGGAGTTCCAAGAACCTGTAGAGGAATCCGTAAAAATAATGGGAGACCGTCTTGTACACGTCCATCTAAAGGACGGCGTACCCCAAGAGGATAAAACGCTGACACAGTACCGTCATACGGCTCTTGGTAAAGGGGCTGTGCCGCTTGCAAAGGTGCTGAAGCTGCTTGAAGGGGCGGGGTATGACGGATGTCTTTCGCTTGAGTGGGAGCTTCCTTGGCGTCCTGAGCTTAAGGATTGCTATGCAGATGCCGATGCAACACTTGCGGCGTATAACCGTTGGCTTGACGAGGCTTCTGCGGAATAATTGTCAGACGGTGCTTTGGGCATAATGAAAACTACCTTACATAGAACAAAGACCGTGGAAATACACCACAAGATTGCCATACACTGAAAATGCGACCTCAAATAACGAGATCGCATTTTTCTTTTATGCGGAAGGAGTCGAAATATCTTTCTTCCATGGGTATCCATTCGCTCTCAAAGCGTGACAGCATATATTCTCCGTTCCGCTCACGGATTCGTTGAAGCTGTTTTTTCGGTTGTATATCGGAGAATACGGAAACATCGTAGTATTTCCCGAAGGATGGATGAAGCGCATATGAGCCCTCGCAGATTATTATCTGTGCCGGTTTGATCTCTATGGAAGATTGGCTGTATTTGAAGTTCGAGCAGTCAAATTTTCTGTAAGAAAAACCATCCTCGTTTCTCAAATGCGGTAAAACCTCTAAAGAGAATCGCTCGCGGTGAAGGTTGCCGCCGATTTCTGAAAGCCGCTTCTCTGAACGAAGCTCAGGCGGTAGGAAAAAGTCGTCCATATGCACGGTTTCGGCATCAAAGATGTCCGATATGAGCTTAGCTGCTGTGGTTTTGCCGGAAGCACATCTGCCGTCAATGGCAAGGATAACTCGTTTCCCTGTGGAAATCTCCGCGGAGATACGCAGAATACAGGGAATAAGCCTGACATAGCGGCTGTCGATTACACGGTATGAGGGCGAATAAGCCTCGCGGTAAGTGTCGCTGTGGCGTACGGCAGGGCATCCTGCCGTACGGTAGAATTCAAGATAGGAGTCAAGCTCTGTAGGCGTGAAAGGGAACATACCGCCTAAGCACATTTTCTCTAAAATTTCAATATGCGCTTCAAATTCCGCTTTATTTGTTTCATCTGCGGATTCATAGCATTTATCAAAATATGCCGCTGAAGCGCAAAACATCTTTGATACTATTTGCAGTTCATCTTCTGTGTATTGGCAGTTCAAATATAGTCTTGAAGTTTCGCCGAGAGCTTCTGTATACATATGAATCCCATCATGCCGACACTGTTCATATTCTGTGAGTATGCGTTTATAGACAGAATCTTCATCGGAAATCATGTGCCCCGGACCGAAACTTGCCTGGTATATTAGTTTCACCGCATCGCATGGCTTCATAAGGGGATAGCGTTGGCTGTGAGCCTGCAGTATTTTATAAAAATCAATCATCAGGTGATTTAGTCCTCCAATATAACCTTTGCGCGTTTCAAAGCGATAACAATAAGCGGTACAAGTACGATTTGGCATATTATCCCCGGAATTGCTGTGGTAACTGTACCGGCTATAAATGCGGCAAAGGTGAAGATTCCGGATTTTACCACGGTCATTATAAATTTAACTATTCCCCACACGATACGCCCGCTTACCATTGCCCCTATAAGGGAAACATATATGTAAATATTGCGCTTGGGAAGCAGTTTGAATAGAAGCCCGGTCATAAGGCCATATACAGCAAGCTCAAATGCCATAGGTACAGCAGCGGTGGGAAATGGCGGCATTCCGAAAAGCGCGGTTCTTAAAAGCGGTGCGGTGAATCCTACAGCCGCGCCCCATACAGACCCGCATATATAACCGCACAGCAGTACGGGAAGATGCATAGGTGCCAGTGCCTGTCCTATCTCCGGTATTTGACCGGTGAGAAAGGGAAGGACAAGTGCAAGTGCCAGGCACATTGCAGCGGAAACGATGTTGTGGACAATGGTGTAGTGGTTTTTCATGAATTTTCTCCTAATTAAAAGAGGCATCGGACGGTGATACAATGCATCGCCGCCGATACCTTCATGGTATAACAAATATAATATATAATAATCCCGCTTGGCGGGGATGAGCAAGGCTCTGCGGCTTCATGCCGCATCTATCGTTACCATTGTAACACAGTTAAATATGTTTGTCAAGATATGGAATATAATATTTTGTTGACAGCGGCAGAGATGAGTTCAGACAGTGATAAGTCTGCTACGCCTACCACCGTGCTGTCGCATTTGTTGACCGGAATAAGTACGCGAACAGCCGGACTCTGACCCACGGCTCGTGCCATTTCGGGGGTTACTTCACCGTACAGTGAGTCGGCTATCACAATGCCTATAGGGCCTGCGATAACATCGGCATCACGGCATGCAACGATTACGGGATTTTCCCCGGTAGCTGCAGCATCTGGCGCGGATTTAAGCATATTTGCGGTAGCAATACTGTTTGTCCCTATAGCGATTATATCGGATTCCACATTCCTCTCGCGCAGTGTGGTTATGAGCTGAGTACCGATTTTACCGCCTTGCCCGTCGATTACAACTATCTTTTTCATTTTTTATCTCCCAGCAGTTTTAGGGCATTTTCGCTGTAAAGCTTGCGCCTTAGTTCATCCGAAAGCCCAAGTTCTTCAACATACTCATATTCAAGCTTCATGCTGTACCATGGGAAATCACTTCCGAAAAGTATTTTATCTGGGTCATGATTGTTAAGCATATGGCAGCATTTTGCTTTGTCAAGTCCGCAAAGTGCCGCGAGGGAAGTTTCTATCCACAGATTTTTCCCTATAAGCAATCGTGCTGCTTCATCCCATTGCTTGCAGGCACCCATATGCGCCGCCACAAATTTAAGCTCTGGGTATTTATCGAGCACCTTTAGTACGCCATCCGGCGGACAGTGTATCAGATTGGGAGAGATAAAATCCCACCCACAATGGGATACGAGAAAAAGCCCGTTGTCAATACATGCTTCGTATATTGGATCAAACAGTTCGTCGTTTACCATGACGCCCATATAGTCGGGATGTATCTTTATTCCGCGAATACCGGCATCTGCGAGTCTGCATGCCTCTCCGGCGATATTGTCGCTGTAGGGGTTAAGAGAGCCGAGAGCATAAAGTCTGTCCGTGGCTGAATTTACTTCTATAGCAAAGTTGTTGACATTGGTCTGCTGTTTCGGATTGGTGGCGATGTTGAGTATAACGGCTCGGTCTATTTTCCACTCGTCCATATGCGAAATAAGGCTTGATACAGTGCCGTTGCCAAAAGGCTTGATTTCGCCGATAGCAGACAGCTTGGGGATAGCTTTTTCTGCGACACTGTCGGGAAAAGCATGGGTATGAAAATCTATTATCATATGTGTATTGCCTCGTCAGTTTTAATTTACCATTATTTTACCACGTTTTTTTGATAGAATAAACAGCATTATTGTAAACAATATGTACAGTGCGAATAAACAAGGCATATATGAAATTTTTGTGTAAAAAAAGATAAAAGCATATTGCAAATTTCAGAATTTTGGTTTATAATAGTATTATAATGGGGTAGAGTAGTACTTATGTGCTAAAATGTGACATCTTTTACACTCTAACACTATTCACCTATCATAAAAACAAAAATACAATAACTTTGGAGGTAAATAAATGGAGAACAAAACGCAAAACGGCATATCTGACATGATTTCGGCCGCAGAGCTGTGTGAAATTGCCGGAAATAAAGCTTCCATCGCGAAAAGCCGCATTGCCGTGCTTTTTGATGCGGGGACATTTGCCGAAATCGGCAAGTTCGCGCGCAAGCTTGCTCCGGAATTCGGTGCAGAAGCAAAGTGTGAGCTTGAGGGCGTGGTTACCGGATACGGTGCTATTGACGGAAGATTAGTTTTCGCTTTCGCTCAGGATTTTTCCAGAATGAAGGGCGCAGTAGGTGCTATGCACGCGAAGAAGATCTGCGATCTTTATGAGCTTGCCATAAAGAACGGAGCACCCGTTATAGGAATTTTTGACAGCGCAGGTGCTTATATAATGGAGGGAGTTGAGGCCCTCGCAGGATATGGCAAGATAATGAAGAAGGTTTCCGATGCATCCGGTGTGATTCCTCAGATTGCCGTTATTGCCGGAAACTGCGGCGGCGCTATGGCTACCGTTGCTTCCATGTTTGACATTGCGGTTGGTGCGAAGGATGGCTCTTTCTATGTGAATCCGCCCTTCATCACCGCAGAAATGGACAAAGAGGCAAAGCTTGGTAAGATTGAAACAGCGGCAAAGCACGGTCAGATAAGCGTGATATGCGACAGTGATACTGCGGCTCTTGAATACACAAGAAAGCTTCTTTCCTACATCCCTCAGAATAATACTGACGGCACCGCATATACGATAACTGTGGACGAAGCCAACCGCCTTACTCCCGATGTATCTTCTATTATCGCTTCCGAAAATTATAAGATGGCAGATGTCGTTGCTTCTATCTCCGATGATGGCGAAGTCCTCGAACTTGGCGCAGAATATGCAAAGTCCATGTTCACCGGATTTATTTCGCTTAACGGCATTGTAGTTGGTGTTGCGGGTAACAATCCTGCCCATATCGGCGGAAAGATCTGCGGCGGTGCGGCAAAGAAGGCGGCAAGATTTATCTCCTTCTGCGACTGCTTCAAGATTCCGCTTCTTACACTTGTTGATACAGAAGGCTATGAGGTGTCCCCCGAAGCTGAAAAGGCGGGATACGGTGCGGCGCTTGCAAAGCTGGCTTCTGCTTATGCATCAAGCGAAATGGCAAAGGTTACCGTAGTGCTTGGCAATGCATACGGTGCGGCTTATGCTATCATGGGGTCAAAGTCCATAGGCGCGGATATTGCCTTCGCTTCCGAAAACGCGAAGATAAGCGCAATGCCAACAAAGAGCGCAGTGGCTTTCGCATGGAACGAAAAGGTTACCGACAATGCAAAGCGCGGCGAGATCGAAGCCGAATGGGATAAGGTAATGGCTTCTCCCGTTGCGGCGGCTAAGGCAGGCGAGATTGATGATATAATAAGGCTTGACGAGCTTCGTCAGCGTGCGGCATCTGCTTTTGAGATGCTTGGTGCGAAAAATACGCTTTGCGCGAAGAAGCTTCACAACAATCTTCCTTTATAATGGGGAGGAATCAATATGAGTATAAATCCTGTGTTTCTTTCTGATGCGATTGTTCTTGAAACAATGGCAGACAAGATATCGTACGGACTTCAAACCACACTTCTCGGTATGGGAGTAGTGTTTGCGGTGCTTATTATCCTTTGGGCGGTGCTTGGCGTATTTAAACTGGTATTTGCAAAGCCTGCGCGAAAAGAGGAAAAAGTGGAAGCGCCTGCTCCTGCTGTAACCGAAGTGCCTGTGAGTGCTCCAATTTGCGTTCAGGCGGACGACAGTGAGCTTGTTGCGGTAATAACAGCAGCTATAGCTTCCATGCTTGATGCACCCCAAACCTCTTTCCGTGTGGTATCCTTCAGACGTACGGCAAAAAAGTAAAATTATAAAGGAGATAATATAATGAGAAGATTCAGTGTAACCGTTAACGGTAATGTATACGAAGTAGAAGTAGAAGAACTTGGCGCAGGCGTATCTGTGGCGCCCGTGTCAGCTCCAGCAGCCGCACCCGCTACAGCTCCTGCGGCTCCCAAAGCAGTTCCCACAGCGGCTCCTGTTGCTCCTAAAGCGGCGGCTTCCGCCGGATCTGCAGGCGCAGTAAGCGTTACAGCCCCCATGCCCGGCAACATTCTTAAGGTTAATGTAATTGTAGGTCAGGCAGTTAAGAAGGGAGATGTTATTTGCGTGCTTGAAGCAATGAAAATGGAGAATGATATACCTGCACCGGCTGACGGTACAGTTGCATCCGTAAACGTACAGAATGGCGCATCCGTAAACTCCGGCGATGTTCTCGTTACCATGAACTAATACCTCATCCGACTTAAAGAGGTACTGCTATGTTAGATACTATAAATAATTTTATAAATACCACGGGCATAATGCGCCTTATGGGCGAAGCCGATTGGTGGAAAACCGTGGTTATGTGGGGAATTGCATTTGTGCTCATATATCTTGCCATTGCAAAGAAGTTTGAGCCACTGCTCCTTTTACCCATAGCATTCGGTATGCTTCTTGCCAATCTTCCCGGAGCGAATCTTATTCATACGGAATTTTTCTTCGATGAATATTATCTTAATATGGGCGCTATCGCCCAGGGCGAGCATGCTACAATGTCCATGATGCTGAAGGAAGTTTTTAATAATGGCGGACTTGTGGACATCCTCTATCTCGGCGTAAAGCTTGGTGTTTATCCCTCGCTCATATTTATGGGCGTCGGTGCTATGACCGACTTTACTGCCCTTATCGCAAACCCCAAGAGCCTTCTCATGGGCGCAGGCGCACAGCTTGGCGTATTTGTGGCATTCTTCGGCGCACTGCTTCTGGGATTCACACCTCTTGAAGCAGGCTCTATCGGTATTATCGGTGGTGCGGACGGACCTACGGCAATTCTTGTCACCAAGACTCTCGCCCCCCACCTTCTCGGAGCTATCGCTATCGCCGCATATTCCTACATGGCACTTATTCCGATCATTCAGCCGCCATTTATGCGACTGCTGACCACTAAAAAGGAACGCGAGATCGTTATGACCGCGCTACGCCCTGTATCACGAATCGAGCTGCTTATTTTCCCCATCGTTGTTGCCGTAGTTGTTGCCATCATCGTGCCTGATGCGGCGCCGCTTGTTGGCTTCCTGATGCTGGGCAACCTTCTTAACGTGTGCGGTGTTACCGACAGACTTTCCAAGACCGCGCAAAATGAGCTTATGAACATTGTTACTATTTTTCTCGGCGTTTCCGTCGGTGCGACTGCCAATGCAGAGAATTTCCTTGCAATCGACACTCTCAAGATCATAGCTTTGGGTCTGACTGCATTCTGCATCTCCACCTGCGGTGGTCTTATTACCGGTAAGATCATGTGCGCTGTAACAAAGGGCAAGATAAATCCCCTTATCGGTTCTGCAGGCGTTTCCGCCGTACCTATGGCGGCGCGCGTTGCACAGACAGAGGGACAGAAGGCAAATCCCGCAAACTTCCTTCTCATGCACGCAATGGGCCCCAACGTAGCAGGCGTTATCGGTTCGGCTGTTGCGGCAGGCGTATTCCTTTCAATGTTCAAATAATCATTTGCATATTCTACATAAATCCTATATAATGGAGGAAACACATAAATGGCTAAAGTAAGAATTACCGAAACAGTCCTGCGTGACTCCCATCAGTCGCTTGTTGCAACGCGCATGACTACGGATGAAATGCTCCCCATTCTTGAAAAAATGGATGCTGTTGGCTACCATTCTCTCGAGGCGTGGGGCGGCGCTACCTTTGATTCCTGCATGAGATTTTTAAACGAAGACCCATGGGAAAGGCTCAGAAAGATTCGCGATAAGGTAAAGAACACCAAGCTCCAAATGCTTTTTCGCGGTCAGAACATCCTCGGTTACCGTCACTATGCGGACGATGTAGTTGAATACTTCGTGCAGAGGTCTATCGCAAACGGCATTGATATTCTGCGCATTTTCGATGCGTTAAATGACCCGAGAAACCTTAAGACTGCTATAAACGCAACAAAGAAAGAGGGCGGTCACGTTCAGGCGGCGATCTCCTACACCACGGGTCCGGTTTATGATACCGAATACTACACAAGATATGCCCGTCAGCTTGAGGAAATGGGCGCAGATTCTATCTGTATTAAGGATATGGCAGGACTTCTTAAGCCCTTTGATGCTTACGATCTCGTAAAGGCAATCAAGGAAACTGTTAAAGTTCCGATACAGCTCCATACCCACTATACGGCAGGCGTTGCATCTATGACCCTTATTAAGGCTATAGAAGCAGGCGTTGATGTTGTGGATACAGCTATTTCGCCTATGTCCATGGGCACATCTCAGCCGCCTACGGAGCCGCTTGTAGCTTCTCTTGCAGGCACTGAGTACGATACCGGTCTTGATCTTGCGAAACTTGATGAGATTTCTAAGCACTTTATGCCGCTCCGTGAAAAATATATGGAAAGCGGTCTTCTTGACCCCAAGGTGCTTAAGGTTGACGTAAACGCACTTCTCTACCAGGTTCCCGGCGGCATGCTATCCAATCTTGTTTCCCAGCTTAAGCAGGCGGGCAAGTCCGACAAGTTCATTGAGGTGCTTGAGGAAGTACCTCGTGTGCGCGCTGATGCAGGATATCCCCCTCTCGTAACTCCCTCCAGCCAGATTGTGGGCACGCAGGCTGTGTTCAATGTAATCATGGGCGAGCGTTACAAGAATGTTACGAAAGAGTTTAAAGGACTTGTGCGCGGTGAGTACGGCAAATCTCCTATGCCCATCAAGCCCGATTTCCAGAAGCAGATAATCGGTGACGCAAAGCCTATCACTTACCGTCCGGCAGATGATCTTGCGCCGGAGCTTGAGGAGCTTCGCGAAAAGGTGAAGCCGTGGGCTGTTCAGGATGAGGACGTTCTCTCCTATGCGCTCTTTGAACAGGTAGCCACAAAATTCTTTGAGTGGAGAAAGAATCAGATGTACGGCATAGATGCAGATCATGCCGATGCTGACAATAAGATCCACACCGTATAAAATAAGGCAGGGGGCTGTAAAAACAGCCCCCGCTTAACACATAACGGCAGTAGATTGCCGAAAATCTGAAATTTTACGAAAAAACAAGGGTATATGGAAAAAATAAAAGAAAACAAAATGGGTACGATGCCCATAAATAAGCTTGTACTTACCATGAGCCTTCCCATGATGGTATCCATGCTGGTGCAGGCACTTTATAACATCGTTGACAGTATTTTTGTATCTCGCATACCGGAAATCGGAGAGCAAATGCTGGGTGCTGTGTCATTGGCGTTCCCACTGCAGACACTGATGATAGCCGTGGGCGCAGGTACAATGGTGGGCGTGAATGCTCTGCTTTCCAAACGTCTTGGAGAGAAAAATTCCGACAGTGCAAACCGTATAGCCAACAACGGAATTTTTCTTGCATTTTGCAGTTACATATTTTTTTTGCTGCTCGGAATGTTCTTCGCTCCGGCGTTTATAAACATGCAGACCGACAACGCGGTCATTGCTAACGGAGCAATATCCTATCTTCGCATTGTTCTTTGCGCTTCCATCGGACTTTTCGGACAGTTTATATTTGAGCGACTCATGCAGTCAACGGGAAAAACCGTGATGTCTATGGTTATCCAGGGCGTTGGCGCGATTACCAATATCATTTTAGACCCGATATTCATTTTCGGCGTAGAGCCTCTTGGGATCCCGGCAATGGGAATCGCCGGTGCGGCTATTGCAACTGTTGTAGGACAGATACTTGCGGCAGTGCTGGGGCTTATTCTTAATCTTAAACTCAACGGCGAAATAAAGATATCTCTTAGAAAATATCGCCCGGATACGCAGAGTATCGGCGCTATATACAAAATCGGTGTTCCGTCAATAATCATGCAGTCCATCGGCTCAGTGATGACTGTGGGAATGAACAATATCTTGCTCGGATTTGAAGAAATCGGGGAAACGGCGGTTACTGTATTCGGTGCATATTTCAAGCTTCAGAGCTTCATATTTATGCCCGTGTTCGGTCTTAACAACGGCGTTGTACCCATAGTCAGCTACAATTACGGCGCCGGCAGACGTGATCGCATGATAAAAACCATTAAGGTATCGTGTGTGTATGCCGTGACCATAATGCTTATGGGAATCGCGCTTATGTGGCTTGTTCCCGACAAGCTTCTTATGCTTTTTGAGGCTTCACCGCTTATGATTGAAATAGGTACCACAGCGCTTCGGTTTATTTCTCTTTCATTTGCATTTGCAGGCTTTTGTATTACTGTAGGCTCGGTATTCCAGGCGCTTGGTAACGGGGTATACAGTTTGATCACCTCAGCTACACGTCAACTTGGCGTTCTTCTTCCTGTAGCTTTTCTTTTTTCGCTTACGGGAAATATCAATCTCGTATGGCTTTCTTTCCCAATTGCCGAGATTGCTTCCGTTGCTCTCTCAACATTTTATCTTGTTCGTATCTACAACAAGGTAATAAAGCGCGTTGGGGGCGAGTATATCAGTTCCGCTTCGGAGAAATTGCAGTCCAAATAAAAAATTAACCCGTTACGGCAAATCCTGCCGTAACGGGTTCGATTTATGCTTGTTTTTGCCGCGCTGCTTATTTCAAATATTCCGCCGCAGTTTCGCAGATGGACTTAAGAGCACCGTCTTCAAAAGGAACGGTTATGTCGGCGCTTTCGCAAAGACCTACGAAGGTCTTTTTGCCGCCCTCGCATACGAACCTATAGTAACGTTCCCATGCATCGGCGTAATCCTTTTGGGACATGCTCCAGAATTTAAGTGACACGGCCTGTGCAAGGCAGTAATCGATGTAGTAGAAGGGATAGTGATAAATGTGGAGCTGTCTTTGCCAACCTCTGCCGCCTGCGTAGAAGTCAACATCGCCGAAATTCATATACGGACGGTAGATATTCTCCAGCTCCAGCCACTTTTCGTGACGCTCAGCAGGAGTAAGCTCTGGATTATCGTAAACCACATGTTGGAAATGGTCAACAAGACATCCGTAGGGGATGAATATAAGCGCGGATTCGAGGTGCATATATTTAGCTCTCGGTGTATCGTCACCGTAGAACAGATGCAGCCATTTCCATGCAAAGAATTCCATAGACATGGAGTGACATTCGCAGGACTCCATTGTAGGCTGAGCATTTTCAAGGAACTCAAAATCGCGTGTTGTATACGCCGCGAATGCATGACCTGCCTCGTGGGTGAGAACATCCACGTCGCCTGAGGTTCCATTAAAATTGGAGAAGATAAACGGTGCTTTGTACTCAGGGAACTCTGTGCAGTAGCCGCCAACAGCCTTGCCTTCCTTGGCAAGGACGTCAAGAAGCTCATTTTCATACATGAAGTTAATGAACTCGCCTGTTTCGGCGGACATTTCCTCATACATCTTTTTGCCTGCCGCCATGATATCATCCGGCATGCCCATAGGCTTGGGATTACCTTCCTTAAAGCTGAAGGGATCGTCATAGATGCGCATTTCGTCGGGCGTAAGACCTATACGTTCTGCCTGACGAAGCTTCAGTTCCTTTACTATAGGCACAAGGTCGGAAACCACCTGACGGCGGAAATTTGCCACCATTTCGGGATCATAGCAGTTTCTTGTGCGGCGCATATACGCAAGCTCAGTGAAGCTTTTGAAGCCCAGCTTGTGGGCGATTTCGGTACGCACCTTTACAAGTTCGTCGAAGATAGAGTCAAGCTCGTCTGCGTGGGACATATAGAATCCGCTTTCCGCCTTGTATGCGTTATGACGAACTTCGCGGTCGGGATTCTCCTTGTAAGCGCCGAGTTGGGAAATATTCAGCTTTTTGCCGTCGAAATCTATTTTTGCGGAAGCGATAAGCTTCTGATAGTCGGATACCAGCTTGTTTTCGCGTCCCAGCAGATCAATGACAGCCGGAGAGAAGGTTTTAAGCTCCATCTCCATATTCTTAAACATAAGCTCTCCTGCCACGTCTGAAACCGCGCTTCTGTAGGGGGATTCAAGAATAGCAAGCATCAGATTCTGGGAGTGCTCCTGAAAAGCGGGGAGAGCGGTATCGTAAAACTCCTGTTCCGCTTCATAGAATTTATCTCTCGTATCAATGGAGTTGCGCACAGAAGCGAGGGAGATCATAGTTTGCGCATGTATACTAAGCTTCTCCTGCTCACGGAATGCTTCAAGTACAGTTTCGCCGTTAGCGGCGTTTTTGACCTTTTCGGTAAGTCTGCCCATCTCAGCACCAAGGGCTTCAAGATCAACGCGCTCATAGGGCATATCAGTAAATTTCATGATAATCTCCAAATAATTATTTTTTATCAGTTTCCTGCTCTGTAGTAGTTGATAAGGCATCCGCAGAGAATGATGGTGCGTTCATCATCGGTAAGTTCACCCATTCTGAGAGTTATAGGCTTAACTGTTCCGTCCGCCTTGATTATATATGCCGCAAATTCATATTTTGCAGCCTCAACAGCCGCGCGGACATCGGGAACATAGATATGATCGCCCACTGCGAAGTCGTCCGCACTGTCAAAGAGGAAGGGGAGCATACCCCAGTTGATAAGGTTAGAACGGTAACGCTTGGTGGCGTATTCAACGGCAATATTTGCCCATCCGCCAAGCACCTTCTGGCAGGATGCTGCCTGCTCACGGGCTGAACCGTCGCCCGGCTTGTTTGCGTATACAACGCTTCCTACACCAATGTTTGCGGCGTTAAGAGAAGGCTTTATTTCACTCATCTTTGCGAATACGTCCGCAAGCTCGCCTTCAAACTGGTTCTCGCCTGCTTCTCTTGCCTTCTCAAAAGCCTGAACCGCTTTTGCACGTCCAACGTATTCGGGATCTTTTCTGGAAAGTGCAAATTCTGAAAGCTTAAGGGGGTTGGAGCGGTAAGATGAGGTTTCACCTGAGGGAATCAGCTCATCGGTTGTGGTTACGGGGTCTGTGATAACCGATGCCACGCGCAGGAGCAAATCCTCGGTAAGCTCAGGCATAACGGGCCAGTCGGCAATGTTGGGGCCAATCTTAAGCTCTGCCGCTGTGTCTGCCTTGCCGTAGCCCTTGTATACTCTGTGGTCGTATACGGTGGAATCAAATCTGTAGTTCGGGGTGGTGTATTCAACTTCAATCTCGGTTGCGGGCGTAAGGATACCGCCGTTTCTTGCGGTTGCCGCAATGGAGCGTGCATCCATAAGCGCAACTGCCGCGATCTGACCGTTGCCGGGCTTTGAACCCTCACGGTTGGGGAAGTTTCTGGTGGAATGACGAATGGAAAGTCCGCCGTTGGCAGGAACATCGCCTGCGCCGAAGCAAGGGCCGCAGAAAGCGGTGCGAAGTGTTACGCCGGCTTCCATAAGCTTAGCCGCCGAGCCGTTTCTCACAAGCTCGATATAGGCAGGCTGGCTTGCAGGGTATGCGGACAGATTGAATGCGCCGTATCCAGTGGAATGTCCGGAAAGGATATCCGCTGCCGCCACAAGGTTGTCGAATGTACCGCCGGCACAGCCTGCGATAACACCCTGATCCACTCTGATGCCTTCTTTGGTAATTTTATCGGTAAGGGAAAGCTTGATATTGGGATTGTCAAGCTGCTCGGCAACACTGAGCTCAACCTCGCGGAGAATATCAGCCGCATTGTCGATGAGATTCCTTACAGTATAGGTGTTTGACGGATGGAACGGGAGAGCTATCATAGGCTCTACTCTTGAAAGGTCAACCTTTATTGCGCCGTCATAGTAAGCGAGAGATCCGGGAGCAAGCTTCTTGTAAGCATCGCTTCTGCCGTGGAGATCGAAGTAACATTTGGTTTCATCGTCTGTTACCCAGATAGAGGAAAGACAGGTGGTTTCGGTGGTCATAACGTCGATGCCGTTGCGGAATTCTATGGGAAGCTGAGCAATTCCGTCGCCTACGAATTCGAGCACCTTGTTTTTAACAAAGCCGTTCTTGAACACCGCGCCGATAATGGCAAGGGCAACGTCCTGCGGACCAACGCCAGCCCTCGGTTTGCCGGTCATGTGTACGGCGATAACCTCGGGACGCTTAATGTCGTATGTGCGGCAGAGAAGCTGCTTAACAAGCTCGGGACCGCCTTCGCCGATCGCCATAGTACCAAGCGCACCGTAACGTGTGTGAGAGTCAGAGCCGAGTATCATGCGTCCGCATCCGCTCATCATCTCGCGCATATATGAATGTATAACCGCAATGTGTGCAGGTACATAGATTCCGCCGTATTTCTGCGCCGCGGACAGACCGAATACATGGTCGTCCTCGTTTATGGTTCCGCCTACAGCGCAAAGACTGTTATGGCAGTTGGTAAGCACATAGGGGATAGGGAATTTTTCAAGTCCGCTTGCACGGGCGGTCTGAATAATGCCCACATAGGTTATATCGTGGGATGCCATTGCATCGAACTTGATTCGAAGCTCGTTTTCGCTGTCGGAAGTATTGTGGGCGGAGAGTATTCCGTAAGCCATGGTGTTTTTCTTGGCTTCTTCCTTTGAAATGCCGTCCTTGCCCAGCGCCTTAAGCTGATATGCGGCATTTGTATCATCCTCGATCAACGTATTGCCGTAAGCAAGGTAAGCACCGTTCTTTATAAGTTCTACCATTTGAATTTGTCCTCCGTAACAGTGGGATTTTATCTTATTACCTTAATATCATACCATGAAAATATGAATTTTTCAATATATATCGAAAGGTTTAAGCCGCTTTCTTTAAAAAAATCGCATTTTGCAAAAGAAATTTACAAAAGAGCCTTTATATTTGTTACGATTTATGATAAAATAAATGTGTTAATGAATTTTACAGCCCTTTGGCTTAAATATAAGTAAATGCACCAAGGAGGCAAGCTTGAAAAACAGATCGTTTTTCAAGCCAGGAAGTTTTGTGCCTTTCGCATCTTCGATTCGAATTTCCTGGCGGAAACCGCCACAAAACTTTACACTTGTTAGAAAGGAATGGTCATAATTATGGCAAAATACAGACGTGGCAGAATAAACGAAGAAATGGTAAAGGAGCTTGCCGTTATATTGCGCGAGATCAAGGATCCCCGTGTTTCGGAGGCTTTCGTCAGCGTTACGGCGGCTGATGTTACACCTGACCTTAAATTTGCAAAGATATTCTATTCCGTAATGAGCGGTGATGCAAAGGAAGTCGGAAAGGGACTTAAGAGCGCATCGGGATATATCAGAAAGCGTATCGCGGAAACCCTTAATCTCCGTCAGACACCGGAGCTTACATTTGTGACCGATGATTCCATTGCATACGGTGCACATATAAATGAGCTTCTTAATAAAATCGAGTTCACGGATTTCCCGGAGGATGAAGATGCAGACGGTGAGTGAGCTTTCAAACATATCCTTCCATGCGGTTTGCGATAGGCTTGAAGCGGCGGAGAATGTGCTTATTCTTACTCATATGCGCCCCGATGCCGATACGCTTGGAAGCGCATTCGGTCTTCGCACTTTACTGAGATGTCTTGGCAAGCGTGCGGAGGTTATAAACTCTGAGGAATCTATTCCGAAGCGCCTTGCGTTCATATTCGGTACGGATTCACTGCGACCGGAAACGCTTCCTGCGGATTTTGTGCCGGGATATATTGTTTCCGTGGATGTTTCCACAAAAAAGCTTCTCGACAACCTTGAAGATGAATACGGAAGCCGTGTTGACCTCGCTATAGACCACCACGGACTCGGCACTCCTTTTGCGAAGGAAACATATGTTGGGGATGTAGGTGCATGCGGCGAGATTATTGTTGACATTTTCTCGGAATTCAAATCGCGCGGCTATGATTTTCTTGATAAGGGAGCGGCGACTGCCTTGTGGGCGGCTATATCTTCTGATACCGGAAGCTTTAAATTTGAGGCGGTAACGGCAGAAACCCATATGCGCATTGCAATGCTTCACGAAACGGGAATAAATCATTCAGAGATAGCGCGCCGTTTGTATGATTCACGCCCCATTTCTCAGATACGTGCCACCCGTGCAGCACTGAATGCACTGCATTTTTACGATAACAGCCGTGTTGCGCTTATAAACTTCACCAAAGCAATGATGGAAGAAAATGATGTTACACGCGAGGATATTGACGATATTATATCGCTTACGAGAGGAATTGAGGGCGTAGAAGTAGGCGTTGCCATAAAGGAAAGCCCCGATACGCCGAATCTCTATAAGGTTTCCATGCGCTCAAACCGCGTTGCCGATGTTGCGAAGCTTTGTGCCGTATTCGGCGGCGGCGGACATAAGCGTGCGGCAGGCTGCACGCTTACAGCGGAAAATAAAAAAGCTGCGGAGGAAGCTGTAGTTGGTGAGATTCTTCGCGAACTTGCTTCCCTCGATGCGGCGGATGCTTTCAAAGGAGCAGACGAATTATGACTGAGCCATCGGGAGTTATACTGTTAAATAAGCCCGAGGGGGTTACATCCCACGACTGCGTAAATCGCATGCGCCGTCTGTTTAACACAAAAAAAGTGGGGCATACCGGCACTCTTGATCCTATGGCTACCGGTGTGCTTCCCATACTTATCGGCAGGGCTACAAAAGCTGCAGACCTTCTTTCAAGCGACAATAAAAAGTACCGTGCCGGACTTTACCTTGGAATTACCACCGACACCGAAGATACCACGGGAAAAATACTGACCGAGTGTGAGGAAGTCCCTTCGTCAGATCGGGTCCTTGCCGCATGCAGAGAATTTGTGGGTGACATCATGCAGGTGCCGCCTATGTATTCTGCTTTGAAGGTGGGCGGACAGAAGCTTGTTGATTTGGCAAGGCAGGGCATAAATGTGGAGCGTGAAGCTCGCCCAATAACTGTCTTTTCTATAGAAGCTGAGGCAGGTGCGTCGGACTGTGATTATACACTGACCGTTCACTGCTCAAAGGGTACATATATACGCACGCTTTGCGCTGATATAGGTACAAGGCTGGGATGCGGCGGCGCTATGAGCTCTCTTGTGCGGCTTGCAAGCGGAGGATTTACCCTTGATAAGTGCACCACATTGGAAGCGCTTGAGCAAACGACCTATGAAGAACGTGTTTTGCTTCTTTTGCCGGTCGAAACGCTGTTTTCGGAGCTTCCTTGTGTGAAGCTTGCGCCGTTTTTTGAAAAGCTTTCACGGGATGGCAACGAAATATATCAAAAAAAGATCAAAACAGACTATCCTGTGGGTACAAGACTGCGTCTTTACGGTAAGGATGGGTTCTATGCCCTCGCGGAGGTGCGTGATTTTGAGGCAGGAAGCGCTGTAAAAGTAATAAAACTTTTCTCATTGTGAGGTAGAGATGGCATTTGAAATTGTAAGCGCCGAAAACGGCGTAAAATACTTGTGTTCAGATAAAATAACCGTTCCGCACGGATTTTCTACCCGAATAGGCGGTGTCAGCCGCGAGGCGCATACTTCGTCACTTAATCTTGCTTTCGGACGCGGTGACAGCGAGGAAACGGTGCTTGAAAATCTGTTCCGTTTTTCTAAAGCTGTAGGCGTTGAAGCAAGGAGCATAATAAGCCGCAGACAGGTACACTCCCGTGATGTGGTCTGTGTTAACTGCTGCGACTGCGGAGAGGGATATTTTACGGAAACCGAAGATCCATGCGACGGATACGCCGCAAAAGATAGTGGAGTCACTCTCGGCGTAAAGACCGCTGACTGCGTGCCCATACTGCTCCATGATCCGGTGAACTGTATTATCGGCGCGGTGCATGCAGGCTGGCGCGGTACAGTGTCGGGAATCGTTACCGAATGTATAAAAAAGATGTGCTTTCTTGGTGCGAAGGCTGAAAATATCCGTGCCGCAGTAGGGCCGGCAATACATTCCTGCTGTTATGAGGTTGGCGAGGACTTTCTTCAAAGTGTTATTAAGCTTGCCGGCGATGAAATAGCACAAGACTTTATTAAAAAAAAGGACGGTAAGCTTTACGCCGATATTGTGGGGATGAACCGAAGAATGTTGCTTGATGGCGGACTCATGGAAGAAAATATCGATGTATGCGATATGTGCACCTGCTGTCATCCGGAGCTGTTTTTCTCCCATCGTTATTCCAAAGGGCTGAGGGGCACAATGCTGTCTGTAATATCACTTGGCAAATAATGTGAGGATATTGTGAATAAAATCACCGCTAAGTGACGGTATGTGAAAACTTTCCCGATTTCTTATGTGAACGGGGCGAATGTTCAAGATTTGTTCAAATTGTTATGGTATACTTTTGTCGTGCCTTTTTAAGGCACGACGGCGTTTTTCAAAGGACAATATATAACATACAATATAAATTTTTGGAGGAATATCCAATGATAGAAGTAAAAAATCTATCCAAACGCTTTGGAAGCAAATATGCTGTGGACGACATCAGCTTTTCCGTGGGAAAAGGCGAGATAGTAGGCTTCCTCGGCCCTAACGGTGCGGGAAAATCCACCACCATGAACATTATAACGGGATATATGTCCTCAACTCTCGGAACTGCTGAGATTGGCGGCATAAATATTTTGGAAAATCCCATTGAAGCGAAAAAGCTTATCGGATATCTTCCGGAACAGCCGCCGCTGTACACTGATATGACCGTACGCGAGTATCTTAATTTTGTGTATGATCTTAAAGGCTGTACTCTTAACCGCAAAAAGCATCTTGAGGAGATCTGTCGGGTTGTCAAGCTGATTGACGACTACAATAAGAACCGTCTTATCAAGAATCTTTCAAAAGGTTACAAACAGCGTGTGGGTATTGCTCAGGCGCTTGTTGGAAACCCTGCTGTAATAATTCTGGACGAGCCTACGGTTGGTCTTGACCCTAAAGAAATAATCGAGATACGTTCGCTTATCAGAACGCTGGGACAAGCTCATACTGTTATCCTGTCAACACATATTCTCACCGAGGTGCAGGCAGTCTGCGACCGTATACTTATTATAAATTCCGGTAAGCTTATTGCCGATGAGAAAACTGAAAGTATCGTGAATATGCTTGAAGGTACAAGGCGTCTGAACGCGCGCATCTGCGGCCCACAGCGCGAGATACTCCACGAGCTTCGCGCACTTCCCGAAATAATCCGTGCGGATGTAGTGGGTGAGCGCGAAAACGACAGCTTCCTTTACGCTATCGAAAGCCGTTCCGGTGTGGATATACGAAAGCCGCTGTTCTTCATGCTTGCAAAGAACAACTGGGCGCTTATCGGACTTGAGGCAGAAGGAACTAACCTTGAGGATGTTTTCATCTCGCTTGTGGATAAGAAGGAGCAGACACCTAAAAAGTCCCGTGAAGTACCTGAATTTGACATAAAGCTCCCCGAATCTGAAAATAAGGAGGAAAACAAGTAATGTTAGCTATATATAAGCGTGAGATGCTGGCTTATTTTACCTCACCCGTAGGATATGTGTTTATGGCTATGTTTCTTGCCGTAAATGCCTTTCTATTTGCGTTCTGTACGCTCCTTATGGGAACAGGAAGCAGTGTGTCGTCCTATTTTCAGTTCGTAATGTGGGCGTTTATTGTTCTTGTGCCTATGCTTACCATGAAGATGTTCAGCGAGGAGCGCAGAGCACGCACTGAGCAGTTATTGCTTACAGCGCCTATCAGCCTTATGGGCATGGTTGCCGGTAAATTCTTTGCCGCATACACGATGTTCTCCGGAACTTTTGTGCTTGGAAGCATCATTAACTTCTCGTTACTCTACAAATACGGTACTCCCAATACTGCAACGCTTATCTCAAGTGCAGTCGGAATCCTTCTTATCGGCGCGGCATTTATTGCTATCGGAATTTTTGTGTCGGCACTGACAGAAAATCAGATCGTTGCCGCTGTAGGTACTATCGGTATTATACTCTTTATGCTGGTTATAGGATTTCTTTCCAGCTTTATTGATGTGTATGCTATCAGAGTTGCGCTTACATGGATATCCGTATTCAGCCGTTACAGCAATTTCGCATACGGAATTCTTGATATAGCCTCGCTTCTTTATTACTTCTCAATATGCTTTATATTCATGTTCCTCACCGTGCGCGTATACGAAAAGCGCCGCTGGTCGTGACAAGGCAGAAAGGAGATACCGAAAATGAATAAGAATCAAAAAGCCCTTGAAATGGGTAAAAAAGTAAAACACGGCTCGATATCGCTCTTGCTAACGGTTGTAGTTATTGCCGCTGTGGTGATCGCCAACGTAATATTTTCCGCATTTGCATATAAAAACAACTGGTATGTAGACCTCACCAAAGAGGGTATATTCGGGCTTACGGATGCCGGACGCGCAATGCTTGACGATATCGACGCGCCCATACAGATACATTTCTGCTCCCCTTTTGACGTTATGGAATCTAACTCCGCGCAGAAAATGGTGTTTGAGCTTGTACGCGAGATGGCGGCGGAATATGACAATATCACATATGACTACATAGATCCCGTTAAGAATCCTACCGCTGTACTGAAATATAAATCCTCTGCCGCCGACAATATAAACGCGCAGACGATAATTGTGGAAAGTGGCACGGAATTCAGAAAGTTTGCTCTTGAAGCATTGTTTATATTCGATACCGATAATACTACCGTTTGGGCGTTCAATGGCGAGCTTAAGCTGATCACTGCCATGGTACAGTGTACACAGGCGGAAACACCCATTGCGTATTTTACTTATACTCACGGCGAATCTATCTCAAACTCCATGCAGGAGATGTTCTACGATGCCGGATATGAGCTTCGCACGATCGATCTTACAAAGGAAGATTTCCATGAAGACGGACGTTTACTTGTAATTTCAGACCCTCTGTATGACTTTGAAGGCATATCCGAAGCTACGGCAGGAAGAAAATCCGAGATTGAAAAGATCGACGATTTTCTCGACGGCTTCGGGAATCTTATGGTGTTTATGGATCCCGACACAAACGAGCTTCCCGAACTTGAGGAATTCCTCGTTGAATGGGGTATCGAGTTTGACAATTCCGTGCTTAAGGATCCGTCAAGCTCCATTGACACCACCCATTATGCGATTTCCGGACAGTACTCGTTAGAGGAGAATTCTCTTGGAACCTCTCTTGTAACCGATATCGTGTCGGTTGGTACTGTGCCGAAGACCATAGTAAACTACGCAAGCCCCATAAATCTGCTGTATGATTATCAGAACAGCAGACAGACATCTACAGCCATTTATACCTCTGATAAAGCACAGAAATACGTTGACGGAAAGCTGGCGGAGGAGGGAAGATATTCTCTCGTAGCTCTCAGTCGTGAAACACGCTATATCGATAACACCCCCCACTATTCGTATGTGTTTGCGATTGGTTCAAAGTATTTTACGGCTGACACATTCCTTACTCCCACATATGCAAACAGAGATATCATATATACTATGATGCGCGCCATGGGCAGAGTGCAGGTTCCGCTTGAACTTAAATTCAAGGTGTTTGAGGATGAATCCCTTGACATTCTTGAATCCGAGGCAGGCGCATGGACTTGGGGAATTGCTGTAGCAATGCCTGCGTGTGTATTTACAGCAGGTATCATTATCTGGATCAGGAGAAAACACGCATGATGGAACAGGATAAAAACAATCTGCAGGGCGAGGCGGAAAATCAGGCGGAGCAGTCAACTATTTTTTCGGCCCCCGATGTTCCAAGTCCCACATTTGATCAGAAAAGACGTGCCGGCGCTCTCAAAAAGCAAAGCCGTCTGATCGTGATTATGGCAATTATCGTAGCTGCCGCCATATGCGCCTATTTCTTTGTAGTGCTTCCTATTGTCAATTATGTTGAGGAAGCCGCCGAAGAAACCGTGGAATTACTGGATGGCGAAGCGCTTGGAATAAACGACAGAATTCTGATCTTTGAGCGCAATGAGCGAAAAGATATTCAGTCTATCGATGTACACAACGAATATGGCGAGTTTGGATTCTATTATGACGAAACCGATGAAGCATTTTACGTTACTGATCATCCGGCGGCTCCGTACAACAAAGAATTGTTTTCATCGTTAGTGGTAAGCGCCGGACAGCCGCTTTCAATTGAGCGCATAAGCATGGACTGTGAGGACATGTCTGAGTACGGACTTGCAGATGAGCAGTCACCGGCGTGGTACACGCTTACAACCCGTGACGGTGAAACCCACACAGTGTATATCGGCGACGCTATTCCCAGCGGTGCCGGATATTATGCACGGTATGAAGGTAGAAATGCAGTGTATGTTCTCGGCTCCGACATTGGCAATACGGTTCTTATGCCTCTTGAAAACATGATAACTCCAACGCTTACGCTGCCAATGAATCAGAATGACTATTTTACTATCAAAAATTTCTCGGTAATACAGGGACAGGACGTTAATGTAATGATAACCTACCTGAATGAGGAGGAAAAGGCGGCTTTGGCGGCAACAAATGCCTATTACATGATATATCCCTCGGGATATGCTGTACACGCCACCAACTATTCCACTGTAGTTGAGGTTTTGAATAACTTCACCGGAAACTCTACTTTGGTGTACAATCCGGCAGAAGGGGACATGAAGGAATACGGTCTTCTTGAGCCTGCATATACCATTTATTATGAGTATCAGGGTATAGAGCAGTATGTTGTGTTTAGCGCTAAAAATGATAACGGCAAATATTATGCGTATACGCCGCTTTTCGATCTTATAACAGAGGTTGACGAGGCGCAAGCATCTTGGCTTGAATGGGATCTCATCAAATGGGTTGACACGCCCATATTTATGATGAACATCAACGATGTGGCTTCCATAAAGGTTGAAAGCGACACGGCGGTTCGCGTATACGATCTTGTGGGAGAATCAAAAGAGCTTGTTGTTACGGAAAGGGAAACCGAATTTAAGCCGGAGGTACATAATTTCCGTCAATTCTACAAATCTTTGCTTTCGATATATATCCAGGGATACGTTTCAGGCGATCTTACGGACGAAGAGGTGACTGCTCTCCTCGAAGATGAGCCGTATCTTGTATTGACCGTTGAAACCCGCGCAGGAAAGATTACGCAGTACAAGTTCTATCCCTATTCTACAAGACGCGCATATTATACAGTCAACGGTGACGGAAGATTCTACATGCTTCGTGACATGGCTACCAAAATAATATCCGATTGCGAGAAGGTAATGACAAATACCGAAATTGATTCCGAGGCGCATAGCTGATACCGACAAGCAGTCAAGCGTTAGGATGTCATAGGATAAATAAATCTCGTGGGCGAGTGAATTGTTTTCACTGTCCGCGAGATTTTGTTCAATAAAGAGAAAAAGCACGCATTTCGCGTGCTTTTTCTATGGCGGAGAAGCAGAGATTCGAACTCTGGAGACCCGTTAAGGCCTACACGATTTCCAATCGTGCGCCCTCGACCAACTAGGCGACTTCTCCGTATCGGTCGAATACCTTAGTATTATATCATATATTTCGGAGTTTGTCAAGGGGTTGTGAAAATATTTTTTCAAAACCAGAAAAATCACAGTTTGATAATCTGCGTGGGAAAAAGTCGGCTCAAATCGAACAGATTTGAGCCGACTTGGGAAGATTAAAGATTGTTGTAGTCAACAAGGAATACGATAGTACCGTCAACAAGGAGTTCCTTGAAGAGATTCTCTACGAGGTATGCGTTTTCTGCATCGCCTGCATCAACTGCACCAACGAGTGCTATATAAGGAGCATTGTTGAGGATTTCAATAGCATCCATGCCGGTCCACTTAGCATTGATATTGTCATTGTCAACAACGATGATATTCTTGACGTGGTCTTCCTGATCGAGGAGATAGTCATCCTGGGTAAGACCAGCGAAGCCACCCTCTTCCTCAGTTCTGAGAACCTCAATAGTGAGGTAACCGTCGTCGTTGTACTCAGCATATAAAATTGGATCGACAAGACGGATATCAGCGTAGTTCTGGGGAATGTCGATAAATTCAATCACACCGTCGTTGTTATTTACAACCCAATCAATATATGCTTGTGCGGAGAGTTTAGCACCACCAAGAACTGGGTGATCAGCAATCGCGGTGTTACCGGCGATTACATCCATAAGAGCATCAGCGAGCTCTTTCTGCTTGGACTCAAGAGGACCCTTTCTGATGTTACCAAGATCGGTAGCCCAGATGTAGTCGTAAATGTCTACAGTCATGGTCTTCCAGTCCTTATCATAGTAGCTGCCCCAACGGTTCGAGGTACTGGTTGCACCGGAACCGTTAAAGTTACCGATACCGTACTTGATGAAGTGACGAGTTCCGGTTGCTTCAGTAATAACATCATCAGCTTTATCAACAACAACACCGTTCTCGTCAATCTTATAGTAGCCTGCAGCGGTTAGCTTAACCTTAGAGTAGATGGTTATAACTGAAGCGTCATCAAGATTTAGAGCCGCACTTTCGTACCTATAGTAGTTGTCGGTGTATGCTTGGGGAAGACCGAAGGCCTCAGCAGAATTGATGAGGAAGTCAGAAGTGTTTGATATATACACATAGCAAGGGTCAAGCGATTCGGCGATGCATTCCATATTGCCGACTATGAACACTACAGAAGCAATACCGTTTTGGTCAGTGTTTCCGTAGCCGAGCTTATCTGTCCAAATATCAGTATTTTCATCGAAGAATATTGTTGCATTATCCGGTTGCCCCTTTAATACAGTTATGGTCACTTCATAGGGATCAATGGATGCGCACTCGTCATCGTGAACACCTGTAGCTGTGAACAGATCGCAGTCGCACTCTCCGGGCTGGATAAAATAGAATACAGTGTCAGAATCGATGCGGATCATCAGGCTCGTGTCAGGGTTCTCTGAACAATTATCGTTGAACTTGATTGAGCCTGCGCCATCAACTGCATCGGTAGAAGCAACCTTAGCATTGATAAGACCGTAGTCTTCGAAGTTGCTGTCAGCAACAATTGCTTTGAGGCTGTAAGCATCCCCGGTAACGGTTGCGGCATAGATGGTGCCGGGATAGTAGTATTCCTTCTTAGAAAGAATCATGGAGAATCTGTAGGCAGAGAGAGTGGAGAGATGATTGCCAAGGATATCGGTTACAAGCGCACCTTCAGTAAGTTCGCCGTCCACATACATATTGAGGTAGATTTCATAGAGGTCAAAACCTGAGATATCTTGGACTACGATAAATCTGTCGTATGTAAGAATATCGTAAAATGCACGGTCATAATCGCCGTCGCGATCATCGTCGAAAAGAAGTATACTGTACAGATTTTCGCACATCTTTTCTGCTACGGAATTGCCGTTTAAGGTGGTAGATGTGATAAGCGTATGGGTATATTCGATAGGTTCTCCTACACAAATTCCGTAAAGCGCAAGCGCCTGAGTTTCGTTAATAAGCGTATTTGTACCGGAGGAAGTATCGGCGTAATATTTATTGCCGGAAGTTGATTCGTATGCCAGTGGTGCCAATACATTGCCACTTGAATCCGTAATATCACCAGCCTCATTTGTGATAAGTTTACGTTCTATTTCTGTGTAAGGTGTACATTCATACACAATAATCTCATTTGTTTCAGAACTTGCGGAGAGTAAATCAACAGCGGTATAAGTAACCCCGTCTACAATGAGGTTTGTACCGTCGTCAGAATAGTCTACATCCGTATAAGCGAGCGATCTTGGAGAATCCCCGACAATAGCACCTTCGAAGGAAAGCGTTTCAGTGTCGAAATTTTCAAGCGTTACAGTATAATTAAGATATTCATCCGCGGTCTCCGCGTCAAATCCGAGATTCTCTGCAGAGATATAAAAAACCGTCCCAACGGGAACACCGTTTTCAAGCTTTTGGATTCCTATTTGTCCGCTTGCGGCAGATGCTGTCGGTACTCCGCCGTTTGACGCAAAGAAACGCCGATTCGGTGTTTCTGTTATAACGAAAGTTTCCTTTTTGAGAGGTTCCGTATCCTTGATGTACGGAAGGGTTTCATATCCTTTCCAGTTTGCGATATGTCTTGCAAGGATAATTACATCAAGAGAATTCACTATGCCGTCATCATTTACGTCGCCTACAATAAATGATGATGCCGCAAATACACTTCCGCTTGAAAGAAGTATGGCAAAGCAAAGAATGAAACCGAGCGCCGTGAATGAGAGATCGATAAAGAATTTTTTCATTTTGTCCTCCTTGAGGGGCAGATGGGTGAAAAGCATACAAAAAGGGCATTACTACAAGAATATTATACCATATAACGTTTGCGCTGTCAACAATTTAGCATGCCCTCGGCATTTTGAGTATCTTACTCATCCGCCATTATAATAGCTTCCACATTAATAGCACCGTCTTGACGAACAGTCCTGAAATAATAAGTTCCGTCTGATTCAGTCATGTACACCTTCAGCGTTTCACCTTGCTTTGCCTCGGCGGCGAAGCTTATGGACACATTAAGCACATTCTTTTTTGCAATATCCGGAATGAAACCGCACAGCATATCGGGGTAATTGGTGTTATTCATGTGGCGATTGGCATCAATATCACTGTATACGACAGTGCGTTCGCCTACAAGGGAAAGCGGCAGATCACGGGGAATGTGAACACGCTTAGGCAGATCAAGCTCTAATGGTTCGTCTGTGTCAAATCCTAATACCGCGTCCTCTACGCGATATATCTTTCGGCTGCTGATGCCGATAAGCCCCCATACGGATGCGGCCTCAGCTATGATTTCACCGCATCTTCGTATCTGATAGCATCGCCCAAAGCTTACGCCACGGCTTTCGCATGCCCACGAGCTTACTTGGATCTCCTCGTATGCATGAAGTGTGCCGTATATGCTCATGTTTACGCGACTGAGAATAAATGCCCTGTCTTCACTTATGAGCTGTTCTGGGGTTGGGCCGAGTGCTCTTAACTGAAGATTTGCGGTTTCTTGCATATACCTGAGCATGAGAGAGGGGCGGACTCTGCCGTTTTCGTCGCAGTCGTGGGAATTTATGCGGTAGTTTTCAATCCATTTCATGAATATTGCCTTTCGGTATAAACACTATTAAAATATCGGTGCCAAAGCTTAGCTTGGCACCGATGATGTCTTCTATTAGAGGGTGTTTGCAGAACCGAGCACGTTCTTTATCTTGTGAGCAACCATCTTCTTTACCTCGGTGCGAGCTACAGAGAGGTAAGATCTGGGGTCGAACACGGAAGGATCCTCGGTGAGAACACGTCTGATACCTGCGGTCATTGCAAGACGGATATCGGAGTCGATATTGATCTTGCACACTGCAAGTGTTGCAGCCTTGCGGAGCTGCTCCTCCGGAATACCTACTGCGTCCGGAAGCTTGCCGCCGATGGAGTTGATCTCCTGTACACATTCCTGGGGAACAGAAGACGCGCCGTGGAGGACAATCGGGAATTCGGGAATACGCTTTGCGATCTCTTCGAGAATATCGAAACGAAGCGGAGGGGGAACAAGGATACCCTTTTCGTTTCTGGTGCACTGCTTGGGAGTGAACTTGTATGCGCCGTGAGAGGTACCGATGGAGATAGCGAGAGAGTCAACGCCGGTGCGGGATACGAACTCCTCAACTTCCTCGGGACGGGTGTAAGAGGACTGTTCTGCAACAACGTCATCCTCAACGCCTGCGAGGACGCCAAGCTCACCTTCAACAACTACGCCGTGTTCGTGAGCGTACTCAACGACCTTCTTAGTAACAGCGATGTTGTCTTCGAAACTGTGGTGAGAGCCGTCGATCATAACGGAAGTGAAACCGCCGTCGATGCAGGCCTTGCAAATTTCAAAATCTGCGCCGTGATCAAGGTGAAGCGCGAGGTCGATATCAGCATCAGCGATAGCAGCCTTAGCGAGAGCCAAAAGGTACTCCTGCTTTGCGTACTTTCTCGCGCCTGCGGATACCTGGAGGATAACGGGAGAGCGAAGCTCGCCTGCCGCCTCGGTAATAGCCTGAACTATCTCCATGTTGTTGATGTTGAAAGCACCGATAGCGTAGCCGCCGGCATAAGCTTTCTTGAACATTTCCTTTGTTGTAACAAGTGCCATGTTTTTACACGCTCCTATTGAAGTTTTATAATTTAACTATATTATTATACTCCTTTTGCGCCCGTAAATCAAGAGCTTTCAGGAAAATATATGTTAATTTTTTTGATTTCATATTTATGCCTGACAGAGCTTAAATACAGTATCGAAATTTAGGATATTTCTGAGTAGTCGGATTTGTTTGTGCGCCGCCTTATTCGCAGTCCGTCCACTATTCGCGCACTTCGGTTTTGCCCCGTATATTTTGCGTAAAAATAACCGAATACGGAAAAGACAACAGCTCCGATGAAGTTGACAAACATATCTTTCATCGTATCAAAAAGACCGATATCAAGGTATCCTGCGATTCCAAGCGTCTGACCGTTTACTACGGTGTCTGTTATACCGTTTATTGTAACCGCTGTATTGGTGGCGTCCGGATTAAGAGCCACAGAGGAGATTGCTGAGATAACCGTATCCTTCTGCATGTCAGTTCCAAGAATTACATCCGCACCAAATTCGAAAAATTCCCACAGCACGCCGATAGTCATGGAAAAGCAAAACGCTACAAGTGCTACAAATATGGGGGAAAGGTTAAATTTGAATTTTTCGCTTCGGTTAAGTAAGTCGATCAGCGAAAGCCCCATTGCGGCGGCGAGAAAGCCGGTGGTTATATGGAGCATGGTATCCCACATGGGATACTTTATATAATAGTCGCCGATCTCGCCCAAGATTTCAGCTGCGAAAATAAACACGAGAACGATTTTTTCGAGAAGCGAGGGAAGCTCTATCTGAAAAGTCTTTGACACAAAGGGCGGAAGCATAAAAAGCGCAAGTGTCAGAGCGCACATGAATGTGTTCTCGTAATGCGCTGTATACAATGACCGTATTCCGATAAGTATAACTATTGTGCGAAGCACGATAAACAGTATAAACGTGGAACGGCTTCGTTTGAACTCGTTTTCTAACTGCTTTAAAAATCCTGTTTTCTTTAGCCTTTTTTCTTTGTTTTGTTTCATGGTTTATAGCATACATCCCCTTGGGCACACGCCCAAGGGGAGGATTTGTTTATTCTTCTGCAGGTGCGGGGGTTTCAGCTTTTTCTTTGCCTAAATATTCGGGAAGCTTCATGCCAGCCATGTCGAACATTTCGTTCATGGGAGGAATGGATTTCATCATGCCGGACAAAAAGTTAGCCGTTGCGGTCTTTCCGTCAGCGCCGGCATTGCCGCCGTCCCAAACAGTAACCTTGTCGATCTTGAGATTCTTAACAGCTTCAACCTGAATCTTGGTAAGCTCTTCAAGCTTGTCGGCAATCATAAGGCGGATAGCATCATTAGATTCACCGCCGGCAGACTTGATTATTTCAGCAAAGCCCTCTGCCTGCTTAGTGAGCATCTCGCGCATACCGTCAGCCTCAGCCTGCATGCGCATAAGTGTTGCATCAGCTTCACCCTTTGCAAGGCGGCGAATCTGTTCAGCCTCGGCTTCCGCTTTAAGCTCCAACTGCTTCTTCTCAATTTCCGCCTTAACAATGATGTCCGCTTCCAAGGTTGCCTGCTCAAGTGCGGCACGGGCCTGCTCGGCGGCTTGCTGTGCGGCGTATGCTTCTTCCAGCGCCTTTGCAGCCTGAATCTTTTCAGCCGCAGTCGCACGTTTGAGTGCTTCTGCCTCGCGCTCGCGGCGGAGTGCTTCGGATTCAGCCACCTGAACCTTGGCCTCGTTTTCACCCTTGATAGCCTCGGAGTTAGCAATAGATACGTTAATTCTCTGATCGCGCTCTGCGTTTGCAGAACCGATTGCACCTTCGCGATCTGCCTGAGCAACGGAGATTTTAGCATCATTGATCGCCTTAGCTGCAGCTTCCTTACCGAGAGCTACGATGTATCCGCTTTCATCGGTAATATCGGTTACGTTTACGTTGATAAGACGTAAACCAATCTTTTTAAGCTCGGTTTCCACATTCCTTGATACAGCTTCAAGGAATTTGTCGCGGTCGTTGTTGATTTCTTCGATTTCCATTGTAGCAACTACAAGGCGAAGCTGACCGAAGATAATATCCTTTGCAAGCTCTTGAATATCGTCAAGCTTAAGTCCAAGCATACGCTCAGCCGCGTTCTGCATAACACCTGCTTCGGTGGATATACCTACGGTAAAACGAGAGGGAACATCAACACGGATATTCTGCTTGGAAAGAGCATTTCGAAGGTCTACGTTTATGGACATAGGTGTAAGATCAAGAAATTCAACAGCCTGAATTACGGGCCAGATAAATGCCGCGCCGCCGTGGATACATTTTGCGGAACGGGAAGTGCCGTCGGCATTGCTTCCAACCTTACCGTAGATAACCATTACTTTATCTGATGGGCATTTTCTGTAGCGCGATGCGATAACCACAAGTGTGGTAACGACAAGCAGTGCAATTATGCAGAAAAGCATGAGAACGCTGGAAGAGCCCGGACGGACTGCAGTTAAAAAGTTTGTCATAATAATATCTCCTTTATATAATTTATTTAATAACCTTTTCGACTACCACAAGACCGGATTCATCGGTTGATACCACTCGGACGGCTTCACCGGTTTTTAAAGGTGTTTCGCTTGCCGAAATGGCATCCACTTCTATAAGTCTGTCCTGAACGGTAATGTTGATTTTTCCTTTGCCTTCACCGTTTCCCGGAATAGGGATGTATACTTCTCCCACTTTTCCGAGAGCACTGCCGAGGCTTATGTTTCCGTTTGACTGAAGCTTTAATACAGCTTTCATAAGATAAGCAATTCCCACAAGAGCGGCAATACCGCAGATAGAAGCGAGGAAAACGGAAAGCATTTGAGAAAGCCCCAGATCAACAAATACGATTCCTGACCATCCGCCGATACAGAACATTGAAACAATTCCGCGCACTGTGAAAAGCGTAAGTCCGTCATCACCGGATGCGGCTTCGGCTATATCAAAGCCGTCGGGATCAATATCCGCATCTGCGCCGTCACCGTCGCCGATCCCGAATAAAAGCAGTACTGTCTGCACAATGAGGATAAGCGTGGCGGGGATACCGATGCAGGCAAATATCTGCTGTAAAGGTGTGAGAGAATCCCACCAAGCGAACATAATTAAAGCACTCCTTTTCTAAAAAATCAGTGATTTACAAACGAAGAATATAATCGCTGAACATACTGTTGGCTTTTTGTCTGATTAGTGCCGCATAATAAGACATTATAATAATTCCGCAAGCCCTCTCAAGGCGTTTAAATGCGCCTGCCGTCGGCTCTTCATAAGATGAGAGCACGCGTCTGATAAGTTCGGCAATGCTGTCGGCTTCTGACGGCATATCCTCGTCAACAAGTTTGTCGATGATGCGGCAAAGATAATCGTAAAGCTCCGATTCGGGGATAATATCGTCACTTTCATCCGAAAGGCTTCCGTTTACATAGGCTAATATTTTTGTTATATGGTCAAGCTGCATGGAATCGCGCATCATGTTTATTATAAGTATGCGCGCAAGCTGATTTTTATCGTATCTTTTGCTTCTGGAATTTGCTACCCAACCGCGTTTAGTCCAATTTTGCAGTGTGGAACCGTCGATACTGCATATCTCCCGTATTTGAGCGAGCATAATGCCGTTGGTGATATAAAAAATCTTGTTAAGAAATTCCATACCGGTTACGTTTCCCATTTTTTCCTTGTCCATTGTAGTTCCCGGAATAAAAGTGCTCTGTATCTCTAGTTTCATTGCAACACCTGCCTCCCTTCTCGGATTTTTTGGTGTGTACTAAGATTATATCATGCGGTCAGGTGATTGTCAACAGGGTTTAGAGCAAATTTACATATTGTTTATAAAACGGTGGAAATTTTGTCGGGGATGTGCTATAATGTTTTAAAGGAAAATATATAGGACATTGTGGGGGGACAAATGGCGTTTTTTTCTTACGGTAAACTTGAAATGGATTATCTTAAGGCGTGTGACGAAAAGCTTGGGGCAGTGATTGGTAAGGTTGGATTTATCCGACGAGAAACGGATGCGGATGTATTTTCACAGATGGTATTATCGGTGTTAAGCCAGCAAATATCGAATAAAGCCTTTGAAACCGTTAAAAGGCGGTTTTCTGATAAAATTGGGATTATCAACGAAGAAAATGTGATGCGCATTGGTGTTGACGGTATCAGGGAATGTGGTTTAAGCGGAAGAAAGGCCGAAAATATATATGCAATTGCCAAATCTATTCTGAATGGTGAGCTTGATCTTAAGGGGCTTAGTAAACTCTCTGACGATGAGGTGATTAAAAGCCTTACAAAGCTTAAGGGAATCGGTATATGGACTGCTGAGATGATACTCATATTTTGCCTTGAACGCAAAAATGTACTTAGCTTTGGGGATTTTGGAATTAAGCGTGGAATCATGCTTCTTCACGGCGAAGCTGATTTGACAAAAGCAAAGTTTGAAGAATACCGCGAGCGCTATTCGCCATATGCCACTATTGCAAGCTTCTATCTTTGGAAGATTGGAAACGGAGAGGCAGAGCTTCCGAGTTAAAGAATAATACATGAAAATGTCGGGGCTTTCCTCAAAGGAAAGTCCCGACACATTGGGTCAAAGCTTATTTGCCTGCCTTAAGATCGTTCTCGTACTTCTCGATCATCTTCTTCATAATGTTACCCGTACGACCGCGGTGGTGTTCTGCGAGCTTTTCAAGCCATTTCTCCGTGTTTTTGCCCGTAAAGATCTTGATATTCAAGTTCGCTGTATCATCGTCGGTTATTGTGACCGTGATTTTGTCGATATACTGCGCCACAAATTCCGGCGTGATCATTCCGGTCGACGCATCCCTCACCGCTGCGTCGAGACGGGCTTTCACCTCGGCGATGTGCCGCTTGTATTCCTCTTTCGTGAACATCTGCTTTTCAAGCTCGGCGATGGCTTCGCCGGCTTCCTCGATCTCTCGGTCGCAGGCGTCGGTCATGGATTTGAAGTTCGCCGCCGTGACAGAACCGATTGTAACAAGCTCAAGGAGCTTGTTTTTCTTTTGCTCGGCAAGCTCGATGATGCGCTTTTGCTCGGCGATCTGCTTTGCGGTTTCGTCATCGGCTTCCATGGATTTGAACATTTCTGTGTATTCCGCAAGAAGCGCTTCTACGTCCACTCTCGTTTCGCTGAATACATCGTAGAGGATCGGCTTGATCTCTGCTTCGTAGATCGGGAAGGACGGGCAGGAATCCGCGCCGTTGTTGATCTTGCCGGAGCATACCCATTTGGAGTTGATATTGCCGTTCTTGTCCTTGGATTCGCGGCGGTAGTAGGGCTGTCCGCAGTGCGTGCAGTAGAGCTTGCCCGTGAGCAGATTTGCGTGGTTGCAGATGCCTTGACGGTTCTTTACATCTTCGCTTCGGCGAGCAAGCACTTCGTTCGCCTTGTCCCACACCTCCTCGGTTACGATTGCCGGTACGATTTCGCCAGTTTCGTCCTTGAACATCACCCATTCCTCGGGCGGCAGGAATTTTTGTTTTTTGGTGAACATATCAACGATCTTCACCTTGTTGCCGACGTAATAGCCCTTGTATTTCGGGTTGGATATGATGTTCGACATTGTGGTGTGGGCGATCTTGTTGCCGTTGTAGTTGCGGTAGCCTTGCTCGTAGAACAGCGTTTCAAGTTGTTTCATGCTGTACTCACCCGTGGCGTACAGTCGGAACAGATCGCGCACCATGGGTGCTTGTGTTTCGTCAATGACAAGGCGTTTGTCATCTTTTTTGTATCCAAAGATGCGGCTGTTGCCGAGGACTACATTTGATTTAATTGCCTGCTGATGTCCGAATTTTACACGGGACGACAGCTTGCGAAGCTCGTCTTGGGCGATTGAGGACATGATCGTGAGGCGAAGCTCTGCATCCTCGTCGAGGGTGTTAATGTTATCGTTTTGGAAGAACACTCCGACTCCCAAGCCGAGCAGCTCGCGTGTGTATTGCAGTGAATCGAGTGTGTTACGGGCAAATCGGGAGATTTCCTTCGTGACGATGAGGTCAAACATCCCCGCCTTTGCATCGGCAATCATCTCGTTGAAATGTCTACGCTTCTTCGTGGAGATGCCGGAAAGTCCCTCATCAATGTAGCCAGGGACGAAAGTCCACAGTGTGTTGCTTTTAATGAAATTTTCGTAATATGAAATTTGGTTGTCGAGGGAGTTTAACTGCTCGTCGCTGTCCGTGGATACGCGGGCGTAGAACGTCACGCGAAGTGGGATTTCGTATATTGATTTTGTCCGCAGCAGTGCGCGGATGTTAAGTATATCCATTGTATTTCTCCTTGTAAAGTTCGTTGTATCATTATCTGTTTGTAATTATTATATCACAAAGAACACTATATTGCAATACTAAAATCGCAATATGTCAAATGTTTTTTGGTGTTTATATATCGCAAGTGCTTTGCGGTAAGATTCCTCCTTCCCTGCATGGCAAAAAGCCTTCATGATCTGATTTGTACTGCAGTATTCAATTTTGCAAGCAAAAAAGGTATAGGAATTTCCTACACCTTTTGCTGATTTTTGAAGTTACAGGCTTTCATCTGCCGAGATAAATTCAATAATATTTTTGTGTATCACACCGTCGCGCTTTTGAAGCAAAGTGTCGATAGTGAGCAGATATTTGGGGTAATTATCCCGTATCATCGTGAAGGGCTTGTATTCACGTTCCTCGGTATCGGAACTCATGATCGTCATCGCCACTTGAATATATCTGTACTCATCGCTGACACGGGTAATGAAATCGCACTCTAATTTGCCGATGCGTCCAACGCTGATCTTGTAATTTTTCGCAGACAGATAGGTATATACGATATTTTCAAGCACAGGTCCGTAATTGATACGAGCGTCCACGTTGCGAGAAAAATAGATACCAAGGTCAGCAAGATAATATTTTTGCTCGCCACGCAGAGATTTTTTGGATTTAACGTCAAAGCGTGGACATTTGTATATAATCTTAGCATTTGCGAGTATCTGCAAATAATTATTGAGTGTTTCTGTGCGAATACTGATATGCTCCTGTTTATCAAAATATTCCGCTATACTCGAAAGGCTCATTGTAGCTCCGAAATTGTTGATAACGTAAGTCATTACCTTATCAAATACCGAACGGTTTCGGATCTTCTTGTGCTTTACTACATCCTTGTCAAGTATTTGTGAAATGACCTCTGAAATATAGGTATCCTTATCGCTCGGATCGTCAAATTCAAGAACTTTCGGGAAACCGCCAAAGCGGATATATTCGTTAAATTCCTCGACCTTATTCGCTTTGATCTCCTTGCCGAAAAAGGCTTTCATTTCAAGATATTCGCGGAAATTTAGAGTAAACATTTCGATTTCAATATATCGTCCGGTTAGCTTTGTGGCAAGCTCACCGCTGAGAAGATAGGAGTTGGAACCGGTTATAAAGATAGAAAAATTGCCGTCCTCACGAAAACCGTTTATAACCTCCTCAAATCCATTAACATTCTGAACTTCATCGATAAAAAGATACTTGAAATCGTCGTCGGTAATTAGAGCTTCTATTGCTTCCTCAAGTGCATCGGGAGTTTTGATCTTTCGATATCCGCGCTTATCGAGATTGAGATATAAGATGTCTTTTTCTTTGACGCCGTGTGCCTTCAGATCTTCCATAACAGATAACAAAAAGCAGGATTTACCGCAGCGGCGGATACCGGTAACGACTTTAATGAGATCGCTATTATAAAAGCCACGGATTTTATCGATATAATACTTTCTTGTGTAGATCTTTTTGTTCACCGTCATCGCTCCTTTCATTGTTCGTTAGTATTATATCATATTTTTTAGATAATGTCAAGTTAACGAGGGTAAATTTGATAATTTTACATTTTGCCCTCGTTAACGCAGAAGTAATCGCGCTATCCTACCTCGCGCTTACCCTTGTTTTGGTTGAAAACACGTTTTCGCACCGTCATGCAAAAAACTCATAATATCTGCTGATGTTCCGCCCTTACAGTGCGTTCTGCAATCTTTTCGGTCATTCGCTTGTACTCCTTTTCACTAATCGTGCCTTCTTCAAAGAGGAAGCGATTGAAATAGTTGAGCCATGCCTGCTCGGCAAATCGCTTTTCTCTGTTATCGCTGTTTTTGTATTTATCCATTCATTTACCTCGTTCTTTCATAATATCTGTTTTTATTTTCCTCCTGTTTCGGGAGGATTATTCTGTTTACATACCCTGTTCCCATTTTCTGCGCTCCCGTTTCTGCGGTATTGTGGTACAGTCCTTGATCGGTCGGCGCGGTTCAATATCGCACAGACCGCCTACAAGCTCCAGCACATTCGTTGTGATGGCAAGGAAAGAATTCTCTGCCATCCGCTGAAGTGCCAATGCGGCAAATTCGTTTCCTGCCTGTGCCGAGCGGTTCAGATGATCGAGCGCGGCATCTATGTCAAAAAAATCCGACTCGAACAGATAGATCTGCCCCAGCCGGTAGTCTGCATATGAATTGCCACGCGCCGACGCGATCTCGAAATGCCGTATCGCTTCGGGGATGTCCTTTGGAACAACCTCGCCGTTCATATAAATTCTGCCAAGCAGATATGCGGCGTATGCGCTGCCATCATGCTCGGCTTCCAGTAGATATTCGATTTGCGCGTCGGGGTATTCTTCGTCGATGTCATTGTCATCCGAGTTATCCTCGTTCTCGAAGAAGCCCATCACCTCATCAGAAGACAGATCACCAAACTCAACACGGATGTCAGTCCCACATTCGTAAGCAGTGTCCACAGAATCCATTTCTTCATCTTCGAGAGCAAATCCTCTATCTCCCCAATCTGCCCATTCACTTCCTGCCGAAGATCGAAGAAAAATGATTCGCGCGTCTTCCCATCCTGTGACAAGAGTTCGCGGCTCTCCGTGAGGATTTTCTGCATCCGGTCCTCGGTTTTCTTCGCAGATTCCTCCACTTCTTCCCCCACAGCGTTCGCCCATCCGTTGAGGGAGTGTATCAGCGTGTTCCAGTCCTCCTTTGTAAGGATGCACTCCTCCAGATTCCGGAACTTCGAGAAAAGCGTAGGATGGAAGCCTGATGTCGCCTTCATGTATTCCAGAAAAGCTTTCCAATCCTCCTTCGGGATCGCGTATACGATAGGCTGATACGGTGTTTCGGTCACCGTCTGTACCGTTTCCGCCGTTGTTTGCTTGAGCTTCTGCAGTGCTGTGTTCAAAGATTTGTTGTCTGATTGCAAATTCATATTCCATATTCTCCTTTCGAAATTTCACTTCGTGTAATTTGTTGTCCCTCACCTTCATGCCGTTTGGGCAGGTGTAAGTAATATACTTTCGGTTGTCTTCCCATCTTACCGAGTAGCCTCGCGACGTCATCAGCGATAGGAACTCTGCTTTGGATGCCGCACGCTTCATGGATTCCTCGATATCATAGATTGTGCGGAACTTCCACGCGTCGCCGCGAAGGGCCGCACGGTATTCTCTTGGACCTAAACCTTTGGTATCAAAGTGCTGTTCGTACTGTGGCAACACCGACAGTCCATGCTCATCGCAGAGGCGGTCGCTGATCTTGCGCATCTTTTCAAGCGTGCGCGGACCCATATCAAGCTTCAGTCCGGTATCGATGCTTACGCTGTTAATGACGAAATGGTTGTGCACACGCTGACGGCAATCGTCATCGTAAGCATCAAGATGCGTTGCCACCAACACCTCAAAGCCGGGGAACATTTCTTTTGCAAGCTTCATACCGATCTCGTGCGCTGTGTCATAATCCTTGATCTCACCCGGCGCGAATGACTGCGTGTAGTGATAATACATCACGCCATCGCGCTTGCCGTAGAGATTTTTGGTTGCCATGAACTCATCATACGCGGCAGGAGCGATGCAGTTGATGCCGGTGAGATAGCGCTGCCCGAGTTCATCAAGCGTCTTCATGTCCTGCGAAACATAGCGGATGACTGCCTGCATCGCGCCGCGAGTCTGCTTCTTCGCCGGGATATAATTACAGGTCGCCATCGTCATCCACCTCGCTTCCTCTTGCAATTACACCGTCGCACACATCGTGGAGCACGTTGATCGCGGCATAGATTTTCTGCAATGTGCACACCGCTTCGGTTAGATTCACGGTCGTGATCTTTCCTTGATGCGACAGCACCGTGAGCTGATTGAGATTTCTGCCGATGGCTTTCAGCTCGGCGAGCACAGGCTTCAGCTCGTTCACCTGATAGATCGTCCGCCCGAGTGCCGCACCGAGAAGATACTCGCGCTGGGACAGTCCCGACTTTGCGATGATCTTTTTGATCTTCCGTCGTTCAGTTTCGCTTGCCCAGAAGGAAATTTTCTTGTCGCGTTCGCGATGGGATTCGTTTGAATTCGTATTGTTGTCTGCTATTGTTCTGTACCTCGTTTCTTTGTTTTATAGTGGGGTTTGGGGCTTCTGCCCCGATCATGGATTGGGATGGCACGCCAGATTTTTCGGCGGGTACCCAAACCCTCTGCTTGCCCTGCTTCAGCAGGAATTTATGCCGTGAGAATCACTGTAATCACCTCCGGTTGAATATTTTGGTAAGAGCAATCTCCGAGCCGATGCGCGGCGCGAAGTTGCAGAGGCGGAGATACTGTTCGCCCTGCTTTGAGATCTTTCTGTAATACAGGCATCCGTCGATGATCTCGTACGGCGGTGCATAAATGTTGTCGGATTCATTCAATTCAGAATCCTCCTTTCATAAGATTTATTGCAAACAAAAAATGCCCTCCGAGATAAATCGGAGAGCATAATCTGTGATTGCCAATGTTTTATTATGGGAGTAGTATTCATATTACCGTAGTCCTGTTTAACAGTCCGCTCATGCCCCACACGAGGGCGCACACGGCGCGTTCTGATATATAGGCGAGTACACGTTCGATTGCGATGTTCATTGCCGTACAGGGCAACGTGAGGGCAATATTTTAATTGTATCTTTTATTTGAATTTCATCTTTCGCCGCTTGACATCTACTATTTAATAGGGTATCCTAAGAATGAGAAAGACAATCTGACACAGTCTGAACGTAACGAGCTGAAACAGCTGGTGGCAATTCTCGATCGTCAGTTAAAAGATAATTAAGTTTGAAAGGAGATGTACCATGGGAATATTTGATGATATCAAAACCGGACTTGAGCAGGCCATTGAATACGAAAAAGGGAATCTCAAAGCAAAGACTACCGTTTTGAGTATTGCGCCCGTGGACGCTTTTACTCCCAGTGAAATCAAAGAAATCCGTAAGAGTACCGGGCTTACGCAGGTTTTATTTGCTAAGTATATGGGCGTATCTGTTAAAACCGTTGAAGCATGGGAAGCCGGGCGCAATCATCCGGAGGGAGCCGCCTGTCGTTTGCTTACTCTGACACGCAACGATCCAACTTTTCCAAAAAGCTCGGGAATCATAGTTATCTAAATAATGCAAATATGAAGTTAAAGCACCGTTTTTGATTGCGGTGCTTTTTCTATTATGGGAGTAGTGTTCTTTTTACTCCCGTGGTAGAAAAATTCACGAATTTATGATATAATAACCATATAAACAAATCCACGGAGGTGAGCTCATGCCCGAGATCCGATACAAAATCCATATGCTGTCTGCGCAGGCGATTCTCGCATATGCAAAGCTGACGGACGATGCTGATATATACACCATCGCACTCAACAAGCGCGAAACGGAGAGTGTCATTCTTCGTCACGGTGAAACGGTGCAGGAGGACAACGCGATCTTCTTTCAGATTATGTGTGAACTGAAAGGCAATGACTACCGCCATGTATCCACGGATACCGTTATCGATGATCTCGCCGATGTTATCGTGTATATAGACTTCTCCGGAATCTTTGATCGCGACGCGAAGAATCCGAAAATCGCTCTGCTGCAAAAGAAAGCGGAGTCCATGTTCCGCCCAGAGGGAATCACGCTGGATTTCGGCAGCGGTGCACAGCGCTATCTTGCGTTTGAGCGCTCTGCCAGTATGAGCCGCAATACACGTCTGTCGTTTCTGCGTGCCGATGTGTACGATACCGTCCGCGCTCGGATGATGCTTGACATGAAGATAGGCGAATGTCAGCTGTCGAAGTTGTACGCGTACAACGGTCTGCTGTTTTCAAGCGGCACACGAATCGAGCATCCCTATTTGTGGCGTAATCACAGCATTGTCATCGTGGATAATCCGCATAACTATATGGCTCGTGCAAACGTGATCACGATGGAAGATGCAAGCGGTGAGGGGAGCGTACGCAAATACGAACGTCGTGAAACGGAGACTCGGATTCCTATCACGGAATTCGATGGCGAAGGATTGATCTCGCCTGCATTTGCCAATGAGATCGATACGATTCTCTGTGGCAAGCACACCCACCATTCCTTCCAAATCCGTATGCCATACATCAAAGGCATGGTGCACGAGGTGGATTTTCCGTCCAT
This sequence comes from Candidatus Flemingiibacterium sp., assembly GCA_045644145.1. Taxonomy (GTDB): domain Bacteria; phylum Bacillota; class Clostridia; order Oscillospirales; family CAG-272; genus Flemingiibacterium. Next base: position 26,940 of record JAZRGK010000005.1, on the reverse strand, counting down.
GATGCGCGAGGTCGGCATCACCTTCATCAAGGATATCTGGGGCAATCCTCATCCCGTGAATGAAATCAAGCTGATTCTGACTAAGAGCCAATGCAAGGGCTTCGGTTGGCTCAACGAAAACGGCTACCACTGGTATCGCTATATTGCTACCTGCGAACGGTACCGCCATGCACTGTATATCACGGGTGTCGGTAAGGACACGCCCGAAGATTTGACTGAGTTAAATTACCAGTTCCTCAATACGATCTCCCTGAGAGCCGAACTGTTCCGTCCCGCTGACCTTCCGCTGGGATGGAATCACAGCCCTGCCGAGGATGATCGCAGCTGGCTGACAAAAGCAACCGAGCAGCGGTATTATGATTTAACAGCAAACGATGAATTCCGCCGCGACTACTTCATCTCCCGCGCCGAGCGTTGGAGCTTTCGCAGAAAGAGCAAGAATTACCGCATGGCGCAATTGTTGAGGAAGAATCCTCTGTTCATTCATGAATCGTATTTTACATCCGAACTTGATGCTATGGCGGAAAAAGTGCTGAAAAATTACGCGGTGGGCAAGCTGTATATCAAGGGCGATAACCGCTATCTTTCCGCTGATCTGATGGAACTGCTGTATTATTTGATCGAGCCGCATTTTAAGGTTTCAGCCGCGGCGAACGAATTACAGTCCGCGCTTCATGCAGAAACCTTCGTGGAAACGGTATTCTACGCGCCCGGTGCGGCATATGAAAAGCAGGAGCGATACACACTTCTCCGCAATCCGCACATTGCACGCAATGAGGAAGTGATGGTAAAACCGCCGGAGAGCATCGGTCCGCTGCGGCAGAAATATCTCTCCCACCTCACCGACGTGGTGATGGTCGGCTCCTGCTCGCTGATCGCGGAACGTCTTGGCGGCGCAGATTTCGACGGCGATATGATCAAAACCATCGCTGAGCCGATTCTCAACGACTGCGTGTACGGCAACTATCTTTCCGGCGTGGATTACAACGAATTTGACAGCAAAAACAACCTGCCGCTTCTGCAGATTCCCTCTGCCGAGCCGCAGATTCGCGATGCATCCGACTGGCAGGCGCGGTTTGAGACGGTTAAGAATACCTTTTCTTCACGTGTCGGGCAGATTTCCAACGCCGCGCTGGAGCGTAGCATCATCGCTTACGATGAGAATACCGATGCCGAAACCAAAGAGAAAAATCGCCGCGAAACCGAAGAATTAGCGATTCTCACGGGACTTGAGATCGACTCCGCCAAGAGCGGCATCAAGCCCGATCTGTCGGTGTATCTTGACGGCAAGCGCAAGAAGAGCAATTTCCTCAAATACAAGAATCTTATGGAGGATTCCGAGGAGCATCGTGCTTGGTATGAGCCTACCTTTGACGAGCGGTTCAAGGCATATTTTGCGAAAACCGATTGGAATTCGGTCAGCTCGAATCTCGAAAAACTGCCGTACTACGCGGACATGCTAAAAAAGCATACGCCAAAAGCCAAGCGGAAACCAGCAAAAGCATCGGAATTGTTCACTTTTGCCGCAGAGGACGGATGGGAAGATAATCTGAACCGCGACACCATGGATCAGATGCGCACGTTGATCGACATCTACGAACGATGCCTGAAGCGTATCCGAGCCAGCTTGCATCCGCCGAAATTAAAGGCAAAGAAAAACGGTATTGCTCGTGTGCTGTATATGAGGGATGAGGAGAATGTATACGATGTGGACGAGCTGTATGCGCTGTTTGTGAATCTTCCTGCCAAGCGTGTCAGCGAGATCCGCCGCGCCATTCGCGAGGATAAGTGGCAGTTTCTGCCCGAGGATAAGCGCGTACTGTTCCTGCACAAATATCTGCCCGATGAGGAATTTGTGCCGTATTACGATCTCTTCGCCGACTTCAGCTGTGGAGGTTACCGTGTGCTCGGTGCATTGATATGCGACACCGATAACGAAAATATCCTGCAGAATCGGGAACGCCTGCATTACGACGGCGATTCCGCGGAGATGGCGGCGCTGGTAGGTGCTTATGTGGACAAGGTTTGGGGCAAGGATTACCGTGAGGCGGTGGCAGAACGATGCCTTGGTCTGGTGAAGGAAATATGCAGTCCCGGCGAGGCGGTCAAATACGCTGTCGCACTTGGAAAGCGGACTTTCTTATGGGATGTGCTGTGGGATTATGTTGAACGCTATGCGAAGAAAGGCGGTGCGTCATGACAAACGAATGGAATGAATTCAAGGCATATACAGAACCACCGGTCTATACCGTGTCGAATGGCAAGGATACATCTTTTCTTGGCAGATTCACCGCGGATATGATGAGGGATTTCAAGGGCTTCAACCGAATTTTCACGGTTCTTGCACGCGGATATCTTTTCCACAATCTCGACGGATCAATAAAAAACGGTGATCCGTATGAGCAGATCGAGTACGCACGCCGAGCGCTCTGTGCATGGTGCAGTATCCCGAAACGAAAAAAAGCCACTCCGGCGAAGGAGTGGCAGATTGACGTTTGCTTTACGGAGTATCACAAGGAGTTTCCCGAGCTTGTGGATGAAAACGGCGTGGGATGGTACTGGCGGCACGTTCATGCTGTGGCAGAGTTTGTGCGTGAAAATAAGGAAGCTGTCAATAAGCATCTGCACTGCCTTTCCGAGCGGACGGCGGAATGGGAAGCGGAGTGGGAGAAGAAAGTGAGGCAGTTTCAAGTGCCGCTGTTCTCCTCGAACACCAACGCCGAGTGGCTTTTGCTCTTTGACACCGCCATCGCCGATGCGCTGGAGCTTGGTCCCCTACGTCGTGAATCGGTCGAGCTTTCAGCGGAGCAGATTGAAAAGATTGAGCAGTTAAAGCCGGACGGCGTGCCGCTGAAGGTAATACTTACGCTTGCAGAATACTACATTGCTAATAAGCCCGCAGACGGCGAGTGGGTGGTACTGCCCGTGACCAATATGGGAGCGTACCTCGGCAGCTCATCGCTGGGTAAGCAGTATCTTTCGAAACTTCCGCCCGAGTTTATGGAGCGGAAGGAGACCGGATTTGGTGTGAGTCTGTATCGGGTAATCTTGTGAATATGCAGAAGAGGAATCGTACCAAATCGTGTACGATTCCTCTTTGGGGTTATTCATCTTCTGTTTGTGATGTCATTACTTCGGTTATAAAAGTGTGATATCAACCCACCTAATTGTAAATAATTATGTGATTCGGTTGATTTTTCAGCGAAACCGATGTTTAATAACAATCTAAAGTTTGGTGGGGGTGTGTTTAACATTCCGCTTTTTATGGCAGATAGAGCGAATAAACTTATTGGGTTGGTATTGGAGAAGAAAGATTGGTGCACTATTATCACTTGTATCACAGTTTATATAAAATATTATTATTACTCCCTTCTTAATTCCACTGATAAAAACAGCGTACGTTTATTTCATTAGTTATATGTATTGACAAATTGTCACAGTTGTGATATAATATAATTTGGAGATTTGTATCTTTCGTATTATTGGTACAGCTAAAATATCATCGCAAAACCGGCAAAAGAAATAACTGTGTATACAGTGATATTCACGGAGGGAACGAAGATGACGAAACAACAGCACGCATTAATAATATTAATAAAAAGTGCGCTCACAAGCCAATCTTGTCCTCTGCCCGGTGATTTTGATTTGACAGAAGTCTTTCAAATTGCGAAAGGTCACGGCGTAGATGTTATGGCGTATTACGGTGCCCTACTTTGCGGTGTGAGCAAAAATTCCGAGCCGATGCGTGAAGAATCAATGCGCGTTTATCAAGGCATCTCGGTTAGTGAAACACAGTTAGCCGCGATCCGTCGAATCATGGATGCATTTGAATCACAAGGCGTTAACCATATGCCCTTAAAGGGAACGCTTCTGAAAAATCTCTACCCACACGCAGAGATGCGACGAATGGGAGATGCGGATATTCTCATTGATTGTGCCCAGTATGAAACTATACGCAGCATCATGAACGGGTTCGGTTACATAGAAAAATACGAAAGCGACCACGAGCTTGTATGGGAAAAGAAACCGGTCAATATTGAATTCCATAAGCGATTAATTCCCTCGTACAATAAGGACTACTATGAGTATTATGGTGACGGTTGGAAGCTTGCGACGTTAATGGATGGATATTCATACCGCTACAAAATGACTACCTGCGATGAAATGATCTATCTATTCACTCATTTCGCCAAACATTATCGGGATGCTGGGATTGGCATTCGCCACATAGTTGATTTGTGGGTTTACCGCATACACAATCCGGATATGGACGAGGAATATATCAGAAGAGAGCTTAAAAAGCTTCAACTTTCAGAGTTTTATGATAATATTATGCGCACTCTGCAAGTATGGTTTGAAGATTGCGCAGGAGATGAAAAGACCGAGTTCATCACACAGTTTATCTTTACCAGCGGAGAATATGGACGCACGCACAACTCTAATCTATCCAGCGCTTTAAAGAGTACAAAGAATGGAAAATCAGCCCAAGCTGCCAAGTGTAAGCGTGTGTTCAAAGCGCTCTTCCCGAGATACGCCGATATGAGAAATATGTATCCGCTTTTAAAGAAACTACCGTTTCTTCTTCCGATTATGTGGATAATAAGAATTATTGATAGGATATTCCACGCAGATAAAATTAAGCGATTTGTGAATCGCAAGCTAAGCTTTAAAGTTGAAGAAGTATCGGAGTATCAGCAATCGCTGAACTTTGTTGGACTCGACTTTAATTTCTCGGAATAACATATTTGGTTTTTGGGCTTCTACAATCTACATTAATTGATTCTGCGCCAAACCATGCACGTAGAAAAAAGGAGTAGCTATGGTGAAATTTGATAAAAAGATTTGGCTCTCCACCCGCACCATGCACGGGGATGAGATGAAATATATAAAGCAGGCATATCAAACCAACTGGATGAGCACGGTCGGTGAAAACATCAACGAGGTGGAACGCATTGCTGCAGAAAACGCATGTACGAAATATGCGGTAGCACTTTCATGCTGCACGGCTGCACTCCACTTGGCTGTTAAGCACGCCGGAGAAACATTGTACGGCAAGCCTGCTATTAGCCATGGGGCTCTCGAGGGGAAACGTGTTTTCTGTTCCGACATGACATTTGCTGCCACTTTGAATCCGGTTGTTTATGAGGATGGAATTCCCGTATTTATAGATACAGAGGAAAGCTCATGGAATATGGATCCTGCCGCGCTCGAAAAAGCATTCAATTTGTATCCGGATGTTAAGTTGGTCGTATATGCCGAGCTTTACGGTTTTCCCGGACGAGTTGATCTGATTAAAGAAATATGCGAACGTCACGGTGCGCTTTTGATTGAAGATGCCGCCGAAGCAATGGGCGCAACTGTCAACGGTAAGCCCTGCGGTTCTTTTGGAGATTACTCTGCTGTGAGTTATAACGGCAACAAAATAATTACCGGATCTTCAGGTGGCTGCCTGCTTACTAACGATGTCGAAGTTGCAAATATGGTTCGCAAGTGGTCAACGCAAGCAAGAGAAAATGCGCCTTGGTATCAGCATGAGGAAGTCGGCTACAACTATCGAATGAGCAATGTGGTAGCCGGTGTTGTGCGCGGTCAGTATCCATATTTGGAGGAGCACATCGCGCAGAAAAAAGCGATTTATGAAAGATACCGTGACAGTTTCAAGGACTTGCCGATTCAGATGAATCCTATTGTTGCCGGTACAGTGCCTAACTATTGGCTGTCTGCTATGATTATTGATAAAGAGTATATGTGTCGGCAAATCAGAGATGATTCAAATACGCTGTACATAAAAGAATCCGGCAAGACCTGTCCAACCGAGATTTTGGAGATTCTTGCAAAATATAATGCAGAGGGCAGACCGATTTGGAAACCGATGCACATGCAGCCGATGTACCGTATGCACGAATTTGTCACGGTAGATGGTAGCGGACGATGCAGAACAAATGCATATATTGCAGGCGGCGTGGCTGATGTAGGTGCGGATATTTTCGAACGAGGTTTGTGTTTGCCGAGCGATAACAAGATGACGGTAGAAGAACAGAATGCTGTAATTGATATTGTGAAAAGCTGTTTTGCTTGAATTGGTTTGGGGATTACATATTATGTACGCTAAGTTTTTTAAGAGAGTTATTGACTTCATCCTATCGCTTTTGGCGCTGTTTGTATTGTCGCCAATATTTCTGATATTAATAGTCAGCGGCGCGATTTTAATGAGAGGTAATCCTTTCTTTACTCAGCTTCGCCCCGGTAGAATCGACCCAAATACCGGGAAGGAAAAAATATTCCGACTCGTAAAATTTCGGACGATGAGCAATAAGAAGGACAAAAATGGCATTCTCCTTCCAGATCATATGCGTTTGAACAAGTATGGGCAAATTTTGCGGAGTACGTCGTTGGACGAGCTTCCTGAGTTGTGGAACATCTTAAAAGGGGATATAAGCATTGTCGGTCCAAGACCACAACTTGTACGAGATATGACATTTATGTCGCATGAACAAAGAAGGCGCCATAGCGTTCGTCCGGGACTTACCGGATTGGCTCAAATAAGTGGTCGAAATAATATAACATGGGAGCAAAAATTCGAATACGATTTGCAGTACATTGACAGCGGTATCACCTTTAGCAAGGATGTAAAGATTATTCTCCATACAATTTTCAAGGTTCTTAAGAGAAGCGATACAGTCCGTGAAGGGACAGTATCTGACGTGGATTTTGGAGATTGGTTGATGATAGAGGGTAAAGTTGATAAAGATACCTATAACGCAAAGCAAGAGGAAGCCAGAGAATTATTAAATATGAGGTGATGCAAATTGAAAAAAGTATTGATTGTAGCAAGTGTAGTATCATTTATTGAATGGTTTAATAAAGAGAATGTTGACTTTTTGAATCGAGAATTAGGGTGCGAGGTTCACATTGCTTGCAATTTCGACTATATGAATGATACCGATGTAGCAAGAACACAAAAGTATATTGAGAAACTTAAAAGCCAAGGGATCGTTGTACATAATATTAAATTTGCCCGCAACCCGTTTAGTTTATCTAACATAAAGGCGTATAAAGAATTAAAATCAGTTCTTAACTCTGAAAATTTCGATTTGGTTCACTGCCACACGCCAACAGTGTCTATGATGACAAGATTAGCGGCAAAAAGGGCTCGCAAGCATGGAAGTATTATCATGTACACCTGTCATGGTTTTCACTTCCACAACTCCTCCTCTAAAAAAAATTGGATGGTGTATTATCCGATTGAGAAATTCCTTTCAAGATATTGCGATTATATTGTGACGATCAACAAGGAGGATTATAACAGAGCAAAAACGTTTCATTGTGATAACGTGCGATATATTCCAAGTGTCGGTGTTGATATTAATCGGATACGCGAGCTTAAGGTTGATAAAGTTGAAAAGAAAACAGAGCTCGGTGTTCCACCGGATAAGCTTCTCATTATCTCCGCAGGCGAACTTATTGAGCGCAAGAATCACGAAGTGATCATCAAAGCTTTGGCGAAGATTAATAATCCGGACATTTACTATGCCCTTGCCGGAAAAGGACCACTAAAGGATTACTTAACTGCGCTTGCAAACGATTTGGGACTCTCGGATAGAGTGCTCTTTTTGGGCTTCCGCACCGATGTTTTTGAACTGTATCACGCGGCGGATATCAGCGTTTTTCCGTCAAAAATCGAGGGGCTTGGCCTTGCTGGCGTGGAGGCAATGGCAGCCGGCGTGCCGCTGGTTTCCTCTAACGTTCACGGAATTCTTGACTACGTAATTGACGGCAAAACCGGATATGCGATTGACCCGAAGGATGTAGATGGTTATGCCGCTGCGATCAAAAAACTTGCAGATGCCCCAGCACTCCGCGAGAGCATGCGGGAAGATTGCTTGAAATCTGTCGAACCGTTTGAAATCTCAAATGCCCTGCGGGTTATGTGGGACATTTATAAGGAAATTTTGACTGTTTAAAGTGATTGTGAATGTTGCAAATTAAGGAGGGCGGGCAAATTGACGAACAATTTCAATAAACCCCGAAGAGTCTAAAATGAAAAATGTTTATGCATTTAAGGCGGGAAATGCCGAAAAAAGCTCATCTGGTGCTGCGTTCCCCAATATAGCAGAGGCGTTCTTTAAGCTTCATCCCGATGGGGCAGTCTACGGTGTGCGCTACAATTCAGAAATGATGCCGGTATATGACCGTGCAGTCAATATGGCACAGATTTCTCCTTTTCGCGGCAGTAAATATTCACGTGCAGATAATATTGAGTTGTTAAACAAAGTAAAAACAGATTTGCTAAACGGTATCTTTGTGTTGGTTACAGGGGTGCCTTGCCAAATTTTTTCACTTAAAAAGCAGTTGTCGACGCAGGGGTGCTTAAGCGAACGGTTATTAACAGTGGATTTGGTTTGTCATGGAACGCCAAAAGCGGCGCTTTGGAAGGATTATCTGGAGTGTTTCTCAAAAAAATATGATGGATCAGTCATAGATTATAATTTTCGTCTCAAAGAACCAAACGGGAAAAATTCCGTATGTGCAACATTATCGGATGGACGGGTGATCAAAAACGTTGCGTATATGAAATATTATGCGTATCTTTTTGAGAAAAACCTCTCCATTCCTCAGGGGTGCTTTGAATGTCCTTTTCGCAATAAAGAACTATCACGCCCCTCTGATATTACAGTTGGCGACTTTTGGGGGGCAGAATATTGCTTATCTTTAAAAAAGGGAAACCGACATCATTTTTCTCTTGTTATTCCCAATACTTCCGCAGGAGAAGAGTATATTTGCGTGTTACAGGAAGAATGTAGGCGCAATCCTAATCAGCAGATGCTGAAAGCAAAAAATGAAAAGTGGCTGCTGTACAATAAACACCTGGCAAATCCGAATCTCCGCCCCCCCAACTATGACAGTTTTTGGGCGGACTATAATGCTAAGGGGTTTGAATATGCTTTTATCAAATACGGAAAGCCCCCCGTAAAATATAGAATAAAACGGGGCTTGATTGCAGTTATGAATATGTTCAATCTGAAGCCGATTGTGCTGAAACTGATAAGAATATTAAGGGGCAAAAGAATATGAGATATACATATAAAGAAATCAAGGCGTCTTTAACAAAAAAGAAAAACAGCCGCAGTCCTTTGTGGATTCAACTCTGGGTGCGAAAGTTTTCCTTCCCGGTTACTTACCTTTTTATTAATACAGGCTGGACAGCGAATATGGTCTCCGTGCTGTCTTGGTTTATTGCATTTGTGGCAGCAGCACTACTGTGTATCAACAATTTTTGGTGTATGTTAGCCGGTGTTGTTTTGACGAACTTTTGGTTGGTGCTGGATTGTGTGGACGGCAATATTGCCCGGGTAAAAAAAGCGAAGACTTTCATGGGGGATTTTTATGATGCGATAGCCGGATACTCCCCTTTCTCCTTTACGACTATTGCACTTGGCGTTGCCGCTTATCATACCACTTTTGTGATTAATTCAAATTATAAAGTATGGCTATTGGTTATTGGTGCAGTTGGTGCGGTTTCTGGAATTTATTCACGTCTGATCCATCAGAAGTATCTTAATTGCTTCTTTGCAGGCAAAAAAATACTGAATGAATTGGATGAAATTACTCTGAAAGACACAGAGGACAAAAGAAGTTTCGCCTATATACGGGAAATGATTGATAAAAATTTAGGTGTAGCAGGTGTGTTTATGCCGTGGTTATTTGTTGCACTGTTTACAAACACATTTGATATTATGGTTGTTTTCTATGCGGCGTACTATTTCCTTTCTTTCTTGGCGATAGCCGCTTTATATTGCAAAAAGGCTACATCTTTTGAAAAAGAGGCGCAGCGCAAAATGAAAGAAAAGATAGAAAAAGAATAATACATCGTAGATCGCACATTGCTACTAAAAGTGACGGAGGGTAGATATGGAAAACAAAAAATATAAAATTGGATATACAACGGGTGTATTTGATATGTTTCATATCGGACACTTGAATATATTAAAGCGTGCGAAAGAGCAGTGCGACTTCTTAATTGTCGGTGTCAGCACAGATGAATGTGTGAGAGGATATAAAAATAAATCCCCAATAATTCCATTTTCTCACAGATTTGAAATTGTTGAATCCATCAAGTATGTAGATAAAGTAGTCCCTCAACATACAATGAATAAGCTGAGCGCTTGGCAAGAATTAAAGTTTAATGCGTTATTTCATGGTAATGATTGGCAAACCAGCGACATGTATGCGAAAATCACTCAAGAATTTGAGGCAATTGGTGTTGATGTGGTATTCTTGCCCCACACGGACGGAATATCCTCTACAATTCTCAGAGACAGATTAAACGAGGAGAAGTAAAATGCGCTATCAACCTAAGGTTACAATTATCATTCCTGTTTATAACGGAAGCAATTTTTTGTCAGAGGCGATTGATGCCGCATTAGCTCAAACATATCCAAATTGCGAAGTCCTTGTTATAAATGACGGCTCAACAGATGGTGGGATGAGCGAGGAAATTGCTCTTTCTTACGGCGATAAAATCAGATACTACGCCAAAGAAAACGGAGGCGTATCCTCGGTGCTGAACTATGCTTTTACCAAAATGAACGGCGAATGGTTTTCCTGGCTTTCTCACGACGATTTGTATTACCCTGAAAAAATTGAAAAGCAAGTTGCGTTTATTAACCAACTCCTAGAGGAAAATCCAGATATCAACTTACATAAGATTACTGTAAGATGCGCCACAGAATCTATTGATAAAGAAAGAAATGTTATAAAAACCCCAAGTTTCAGAGACGTTCCCAAGTACGAGCGTCCAATTGATACAATTCTCAATAATGTATTGAACTATCGTTTGTCGGGGTGTTCCTTTCTTCTTCCGGCTACTTGTATAGCAGACATTGGCGGTTTTACCGAAAGCATAAGAACGGTATCAGATGTCGAGTATTGGTATCGGCTTTTATTTGCCGGCTATGAATTTTATTGTTTATCTTCAGATATTCTGGTTCAAAACCGATCCCACGGAAAGCAAGTTGGTAAAACAAAAGTCGAACTGTTCAACAAAGAACTTACGGATTTGTTTATATGGATTGCTGATACAATGAATCAAAACCCGGGTATGAGCACGGTTCATAATAACGAAAGGCTGTATTTTGCCTTGACCAAGAGGAAGTGTCCCCAAGCGGCTAATTATGTAAAGATCACCTATCTAAAAAATCAAGTGAGCAAGGTAACATATCACATCAAATATCCCGTTTTTTCTGTTCCTTATGCCGTTGCTGGCAACTTGAGAAACGCCGCAAGATATATTTTTAGAAGGATTTTTGTAAAATGAGGAATTTACCGAAGGTATTGGTGATCGCATCAACACCATTTAGCAAAACTAAAAATAATGGAAAGACCTTATCCTCTTTTTTTGAAACATACGATAAAACTTCGATTGCTCAATTCTCCTATTCAAGCGGAGATTGTAACAGTGATGTTTGCGATAATTACTATTTTTTAACTAAGAATGATCTGCTTAGCGGCAGCAAGGGTTCAGCATATAAATCAGATCAAATTGCAAAAAATGATTATAGAAAATACGTTTCAAAAGCAAGTTTTATTAGACGTTTTTTTCATTGCTTTTCCCAAGCAAGGAATCCGATAGCAATATGGATTAAAGATAAAATGTGGAAAAAAGCCAATTATGCAGGTGCATTTGCTTGGATAGATCAATTCGACCCGGATGTAGTATTTTTTCAAGGATTCAGTATGGCATATGGCTATGATTTTGCTTTAAGTGTTTGTAAAAGAAAAAATATTCCTCTCATTCTTGAGCTTACAGATGACTACACGCATAGGTTATACCCACTATCATTTGTTGAAAAAATTAATCAGAAGAGATATATGAAAGTATTTACCGAAGCTATACGCGTTGCGTCAAAAACCATTGTTATCAGTGAACTGATGAAGGAGGAATATGAGTCCCGGTTTGGCGGCGATATGGATGTAATGATGAACACCGTCAATGCGGCTAATCCTATATTTGATTGCGAAAGAACACCTAACGATTATGTATATGCGGGCAATTTACTTTTAAATCGCTGGAAAGTTCTCAGAAATCTTGGAAAGGCACTCCTGCATGTTAATCCACAAGCAAAGCTGAATATATATACCCCGGATGTGCCGCCAAAGCACATATTAAAATCTCTATCTAAGGTTAGCTCAATACACTACGGTGGGCGGCTTACAAAGGAAGAGTTAGAATCTCGTTTGAAAAGATGCGAATATGTTGTTCATGTAGAAGCGTTTGATAAAAAAAATCGAATAATTACAAGGCTTTCCATGTCAACAAAGATTTCTGAATATGTAGCTAGTGGGGCAAAGGTTTTGGCTATTGGTCCATCAGATGTTGCAAGTATGCGTTGTTTAGCGCTCAACGGTCTTGGAGTGTGTATAAATAGTCCTTCAACCAAATACATATCTAAAGCATTGCTGAATAATTCATGGTGCGGTGACTACGCAAGTAAAGCTTCCCAATTCCTTCACAGTTGCGCAGTTGCGGCCAATTGTGAACGGATAAAAGTAATTATTATAAACGCGGCAAAATAGGTACACAGAAAGTAGGTATGTTATGCGAATTGTTCATATAAATAGCTATTCAAACGGTAGTACTGGCAATATTGCAAACGCTGTGCACCAGGCTCTGCTCAAAAATGGCGACGAGAGTTTATTTGCATATGGTAATGGTCCGGATCTTCCAGAGGGAGGATATCGGATCGGAAATAAAGTGGATTTTAAGTTTCACACTTTGGTCACCCTGTTTACCGGTTTACATGGCTATTCATCTGTTATTTCTACTTACCGATTAATTAAAAAAATCAAGAAATTCAATACGGACATTGTACATTTGCATAATCTGCATGGCAGTTACCTTAATGTGCCGATGTTATTGAAATATTTAAGTAGGCATAAAGTGCGAACAGTTATGACTATGCACGATTGTTGGTTGTATACAGGCAAATGTTATCACTATTACGAGGCCAAATGTGATCGGTTTCTGCATAAATGCGGCAATTGTCCTCAACTATCCATGTATCCTAAAAGTTTTTGGTTTGATTTCACCCCGAAAATGCTGAAGGATAAGCAGAAGTTGCTGGGGACCATCCAAGATCTGCGTATTATTGCCATTTCGAATTGGATTAGCGATCAAATAAAGAACACCTTTTTGGGCACACGCCCTATAACAATTATTCGTAACGGTATGAATGATATATTTCGCCGTTATAGTGACGTGGGTATCTCCCGATTTGCCGAACAATTTGCTGATAAGTTTGTTATTTTGGGTGTTGCATCTTCCTGGAATGTACACAAAGGAATAGCGGATTTTATAAAACTGGCTGAAATGCTGTCGGACGATGAAATCATTGTTTTGGTGGGCAATATAAAAAACGGTACACTTCTTCCTGATAACGTATTCACGATTGATCACACGGAAAATAGAGAGGAACTTGCATATATTTATAATGCGGCATCTGTTTATGTAAGCCTTTCCACAGAAGAAACTCTTTGCTCGACCATCGCCGAGGCACTATGCTGCGGTACACCTTCAATTGTGTATCATGCAACAGCTTGTCCGGAAATGATTTCAGAGGGAGAAAACGGCTATATAGCTCAGCCTCATAATATTCAGCAGGTATATGAATACATTCAACAAGTCAAGAGAAATTCCTTGCACGATCGAGATATGATATCGGAAAACACAAAAAGACAGTGTTCTACAAAGCGCATGGTGGATGAGTATTTAGCTTTTTATAGAGGGATTATAGAATGATATTAACCGAAAAGAGCGTATTAAAATTTTTTACAGCATTATTGTTGATCTTCTGCTTATTTACACTTGCACAAGCATATTATAGTGCTTATGCACATATGGCGTTGCTTATTTTATGCTTTTTATTGTGTCGGAAAGAACAACATGTGATATTGGGTTTTTTTGCCAAAGGCGCAATGATATGTTTATTGTTTGTCGCAATGGCATTTTTTAAAAACGATGGTGCTGTTATGGAGCACATTGGATTCTATTTACATTATATTACATGGCCACTTTTGTTTGTGTGTGTAACAAGTAGATATAATGTAAAGGAGATAAAACATTTATTACTCTTTATAATAGTGATATGTATCATAGGTGATATATTATCATTGATACAACTTAATATTAATCCTGATATTTCAAGGTTGTTATCCGGTGGTCAATTGCGAGATGAAAAAATACAATATTATAAATTGGGTGTAGGCGGCTATGGATATGTTTTTGCCATGTCATTTATTATGTATGGCGTCATTCGGTGGCTGAAAAATTCAAAGAGTCGTATAGAAAAAATATATTTAACGATTTTTGTGATTGTAAACCTGTTGTTCATAATTTATGCTTCGTATACAACCGCTATTGTAATATCGATTGTTTTAATTGCCATGGCGTCAGCATCTAATATTCAAAAAGGATATAAAACCGCCATAATAATTATTACTATACTGGCGTTTGTGGCTTTTATAAATCCGATGCTGGAGTTGTGTTATGATATTGCTAACGAGCTCGAGTTGGAGTGGGTTGCCAGAAGATTTGAACAAATTCTTAGCGTTCAGGATACGGGTGATATGTCTGTATTGAAAAGATATGCGCTATATATAATTTCATGGAATACATTTCTCCAAAACCCAATTTTGGGTGGAACAGATTATGGTGCCCACTCACAAATATTGGACACACTCGCACGATATGGCATGTTAGGAATGTTTTTACCGATATTTCTCGGATACTGCAAATCGTTCTGCAGCAAAGTTCTCGGAAAATCTGATTTAAATATAGTGTTTATCGCTTTTATGATATTTTCATGTATAGATACCTGTAGCGTTATGCAAATTCCGGTTGTTGTATTTTTTGTGACGCCGCTGATGTTATATGTGGAACAGAAGGAAGCAGCGGTATGAAGATTTACTTCTGCAAATACATATGTCGTATTTATTTGTTCTATATTTGAACTGTTTCATAACCGGGCGGTAAATTAAAAAGTTCCTAAATGATGAAAAATATAACTATATAGATTGCGGGTAGAATCTAAATGCTCTGAGCCTGTGTTTATGTAAAAATGATCAGAAAGACGAATTGTTTTGTTGCGATGTGGATGTACTGATGCGGGGGCATATTTGGGAATCAAGCCGGATAGAATCGAACTATGGCTAATAAAATAGTGAGAATTTAATATGAAAGAGAGATTTAACTAATAAATTAAGTTGTGTTAAATAAAATGATTAATAATAAAATAATAAGAAACGCTTCTTGGATTATTGGAATACAAATTATAAAAGCATTGCTTGGTATTGTGATATCCATGATGACCGCAAGATTTTTGGGCCCGTCAAATTTTGGACTGATTAATTATGCATCCTCCGTTGTGACATTTGTATCACCAATTATGTATCTTGGTCTTACATGTATTTTGGTTCAGGAATTAGTGACCAATCCTGAAAAAGAAGGAGAAATACTTGGAACAGCGATTACTCTGTCTTTTATTTCTTCACTGGTATGCATTGGAGGCGTGATAGGATTTGTTTCATTGGCTAATCGAGGAGAAACAGAGACGGTCATCGTATGTGCGTTATATAGCATTTTGCTTATGTTTCAAAGTTTTGAGATAATAATTTATTGGTTCCAAGCAAAATTATTATCCAAATATTCATCTGTTGTTAATTTAATTGCTTATCTCGTACTATCGTCGTATAAAATTTATCTGTTGATCACACAAAAGAATATATATTGGTTTGCTGTATCCAATGCGCTTGACTATATGCTGATTGCATTTGGTTTGTTTATAATTTACACGCGGCTTGGCGGTAAAAAATTTTATTTTTCGATGAAAACAGCCAGGAGATTATTTGCGAAAAGTCGATATTATATCGTGTCGAACATGATGATTACCATATTTGCGCAAACAGATAAAATCATGCTGAAAATGATGATAGATGACGCAGAAACTGGATATTATGCAGCGGCCGTTACTTGTGCTGGTATGACCGGGTTTGTGTTTTCGGCGATTATTGATTCTGCTAGACCAGTGATATTTGGATACAAAACAGAAAACGAAAGTCGATACGAGCAGGCTGTTGTATCGCTATATTCCATTGTTACATATACTTCGTTAGCGCAATCAGTTGCATTTACTGTTTTAGCGCAATTTATAATAAACATTTTATATGGAACAAGTTATTCTGCTTCAATTACTGTTCTGCAAATACTTGTATGGTATTGTACGTTTTCTTATCTCGGAGGTGCAAGAGATATTTGGATTTTAGCAGAAAATAAGCAGAAACATTTATTTGTTATTAATTCTATCGGAGCTCTGTTGAATGTTGGATTAAATTATATTTTAATTCCTGTTTGTGGAGCATGTGGAGCGGCGATTGCCTCGTTGATAACACAATTTTCTATCAATTATGTGTTTGTTTTGATTTATAAACCAACACGTAGAAATGGGATTTTGCAAATTAAAGCGTTGAATCCCAAAAACGTAATTTTTATGTTTAACAGTATAAGAAAGGAGTAACAACATGTCACTCTTCACAAACAAAACACTATTAATAACCGGCGGCACCGGTTCTTTCGGCAACGCCGTACTTAACCGCTTCCTCACTACCGATATTGGCGAAATCCGCATCTTCTCCCGTGACGAGAAGAAGCAGGATGATATGCGCCACGAGTTCCAGGTCAAAATGCCCGAAGTGGCAGACAAGATCAGCTTCTACATAGGTGATGTTCGCGATCTTGCATCGGTCAAAAACGCCATGCATGGTGTTGACTATATATTCCATGCGGCAGCACTCAAACAGGTTCCATCATGTGAGTTTTTCCCTATTGAAGCGGTTAAGACAAACGTACTTGGTACGGAAAATGTTCTGGTGGCCGCCATTGAAGCAGGCGTAAAAAACGTTGTTTGCCTTTCTACCGACAAGGCGGCTTATCCCGTGAATGCAATGGGAACTTCCAAGGCGATGATGGAAAAGGTAATTGTCGCAAAAGCTCGCACAACAAACACTACCAAAATCTGTTGTACCCGTTATGGTAATGTTATGTGTTCCCGTGGTTCTGTCATTCCGCTTTGGATTGATCAAATCAGAAACGGCAATCCAATTACTCTCACCGAACCTACAATGACACGTTTTATCATGTCGCTTGACGAAGCGGTTGACCTTGTTCTCTTTGCGTTTGAGCACGGTGAACCCGGCGATATTCTTGTTCAGAAAGCACCTGCTTGTACCATTCAAACACAAGCAGAAGCCGTATGTGAGCTGTTTGGCGGTGACAAGGAAAAGATAAAAGTTATAGGTATCCGTCACGGTGAGAAGATGTACGAAACCCTTCTCACCAACGAAGAATGTGCCCATGCTATTGACATGGGTAACTTCTACCGAGTTCCTTGCGACAAACGTGGTCTTAACTATGATAAGTATTTTAACCAAGGTGACACGGAGCGAAATAAGTTGACCGAGTTTAATTCCAATAACACCGAGCTTTTGACAATTGAACAGACCAAGGCAAAGATATCCTCTCTTGCATATATCCAAGAGGAGCTTTCCAAGGGTGTAAAACTATGAACATACTTATAACCGGTGCTGCAGGATTTGTCGGCAAAAACCTAACTGCGGCACTGCAAAACATCCGCGACGGAAAAGACAGAACTCATCCGGAAATTGCGGTGGACGAGTTGTACCTCTACGATATCGACTCCCCCACCGAGCTTCTTGATACAGCCTGCAAAAAGGCGGATTTTGTCTTCAATCTCGCAGGTGTCAACCGTCCGCAGAATCCCGAAGAATTCATGCAAGGCAATTTCGGATTCGCCTCCAACTTGCTTGACACACTGAAAAAACATAACAATACCTGCCCCGTGCTGCTTTCAAGCTCCATTCAGGCAACTCTCATCGGCCGCTATGACAGCGACTACGGCAGAAGCAAAAAGGCAGGTGAGGATCTTTTCTTTGGTTACGGAAAAGAAACCGGCGCAAAAGTCCTCGTTTACCGATTCCCAAATCTCTTTGGCAAATGGTGTAGACCGAATTATAATTCGGCAGTTGCGACCTTCTGCAACAATATCGCAAACGACCTGCCTATTACGGTGAGCGACAGAAATGTACAACTTGAGCTGTTGTATATTGACGATCTTGTAACCGAAATGCTGGATGCACTTGAAGGTAGGGAGCACCGCTGTACATTTGACGGTATCAATACTGTTCTCACTGATGACGGCAAATATTGCGCCGCGCCGATTACCCACAAAGTAACACTTGGTGAGATTGTTGATCTCCTCGACAGCTTTAAGTCGCAGACAAGCACTCTTTTGATGCCGGAAATAGCAAATAATTCCTTTTCGAAGAAGCTTTACAGTACATATCTTTCATATCTTCCCAAAGAGAAGGTGGCGTTTCCTCTTAAGATGAACGTCGATGCTCGCGGCTCGTTCACCGAGCTTTTAAAGACCGAAAAATGCGGCCAGTTCAGTATCAATATATCAAATCCGGGCATTACAAAGGGACAGCATTGGCATCATACCAAATGGGAATTTTTCATTGTAGTAAGCGGTCACGGACTTATTCAACAGAGAAAAATCGGCAGTGACGAGGTGCTGAATTTTGAAGTATCCGGTGATCGTATTGAAGCGGTACATATGCTGCCGGGCTATACCCACAATATAATAAATTTAAGTGAAACAGAAAACCTTGTAACGATGATGTGGGCAAACGAACAGTTTGACCCGAATCATCCGGACACATTCGGAGAGGTAGTTGAATGATGGATATCAAACTTGATTATTCAGATGTAAAATTCAAAGATAACGGCAAATTGAAACTGCTCATCATCGTCGGCACACGCCCGGAGATCATCCGACTTGCAGCTGTGATCAATAAGTGCCGTCAATATTTCGATACGATTCTCGCTCACACCGGTCAGAATTATGACTACAATCTCAACGGTGTATTCTTCAAGGACCTGAAGCTCGCCGACCCTGAGGTTTATATGGATGCGGTAGGCGATGATCTTGGCGCAACAGTGGGTAATATTATCAACTGCTCTTACAAGCTGATGAATCAGATAAAACCAGACGCACTTCTTATTCTCGGCGACACCAACTCCTGCCTTTCTGCTATTGCGGCGAAAAGGCTGCACATTCCGATTTTCCATATGGAAGCCGGAAACCGCTGCAAGGATGAATGTCTGCCAGAGGAAACAAACCGCCGTATTGTAGATATTATTTCAGACGTGAACCTCGCATACAGCGAGCATGCACGCCGTTATCTACATGAATGTGGACTGCCCAAGGAGCGCACATATGTGACTGGTTCACCGATGGCAGAGGTGCTTCATAATAATCTCGATGACATCAAATCCAGCAATATTCTCTCTCGTCTCGGACTTGAAAAGAAGAAATACATTCTCCTTTCGGCTCACCGCGAGGAAAATATCGACACCGAAAAGAACTTTAACAGTCTTTTCACTGCAATAAACAAAATGGCGGAAAAATACGATATGCCTATCCTCTACTCTTGCCATCCGCGCTCAAAGAAGCGTCTTGAAGCAAGCGGATTCAAGCTTGATGAACGTGTAATTCAGCACGAGCCGCTCGGATTCCACGACTATAATTGCCTGCAGATGAATGCCTTTGCGGTAGTTTCGGACAGCGGTACACTTCCCGAGGAAAGTTCGTTCTTCACAAGCTTTGGAAATCCTTTCCCGGCTGTTTGTATCCGTACATCAACCGAACGTCCCGAGGCTCTCGACAAGGCCTGCTTCATCCTCGCCGGAATTGACGAAAATAGTCTTCTTCAAGCAGTGGACACAGCGGTTGATATGAACAACAACGGCGATTACGGTATTCCCGTACCCGTTTATGTTGAAGAAAATGTTTCAACAAAGGTAGTAAAAATCATTCAGTCTTACACCGGTGTCGTTAACAAAATGGTCTGGAGAAAATAAATTTTATTGATGCGAACCTAAAAAGAAGTATGCAGTTAAGACATACTTCTTTTTTCATATACTTTTGGGTTTATATGCGTATGTGATGGCTAACACTATACTGTAAGCCCATATGTGTACCCCACCGCTACTGCATATCCGCTTGCAATCCTACTTTTCCGCTCGAATCTCGCGCATCGTACGGGTTTCACGTTCTTAACCATCTGACCGCCGATGGAACCTGCCTGACGGGAGGTGAGTTCACCGTTATAACCCTGCTTGAGGTTTACACCGACTTCGCTTGCTGCTTCCATCTTAAACTGTTCGAGAGCTGCCTTAGCCTCGGGAACAACTATCTTGTTGTTTGACATGACGAATTCTCCTTAAAAAATACGAATATCTATATTATCGACTTACTTCGCGTTTCCCACGATGTTTCGTGGAACCGTTGCGCAAATACGCCGGGCGAAGTACGTCTGGTTAATTGAGCCTTGACGTTTCCGCCCGGCTCTGATATTATTATCGCCGATAATGTCTGTTATATGAATGGGAATTTAATGCGGCAAGACCAATTTGGACTATAAATTTTGTGATTATAATTATTATAACAAAATTAATGATAGAAAATAACCAAGTCAACAGTTCTGTCATGACCTGCCCGAAATATTGAAAAAGTGCACGGCAGATTCCTTGTGGAAAAACTATGATTTATTGAATATCATTGTACTTATAGCTTTGGCGATAGTTGGGCTTACAAGATACACGGGAAAAGGTGCAAGAGAAGTCAGATAAGACTTGCCATAATCGCTCCTATAATGTGAATTCCGTCCGTACAAAGAAAAAGCAGAAGAACCATGTATATCCAGCACACGGTCTTCTGCTTTTACAATTTTAGTCGGGTATTGAATTTATAACATCATCAAAAAACGTCACTTCGTATTTACCGGAAATTCCGCTGAGATAATCGTTCATTGCTTCATTAGTCAAGCTCGTTGCAGCACCTATCTGCCATGCAGCGAGTCCTTCGCCTTCATAAAGCATCAGATGCCATCCGTAATTGCTCTCAATTATTTCGCAGTCCCCAGCCTTGCGTGTGGGGTCAAAGCACCACTCATTAAAAGCGGCTTCAGTGATACCCTCGGCAAGATTTTCGTAACGTCCGCCGTTGTAATATGTGCTCTCATCATCCGAATATTCAAGCACCAGAAGAGCAAATTCATCCACACTGCCTTCCGACTCGCTGAACAGCTCAAAAAGTTCTTCCGCCTTTTCCTTAGCCGCTGCCTTGCTGCCCCATGAATCCTCGGATAGCAGTATATGGCGAACATTCACTGTTCCTGATTCATCATAGTACGGTGCGGCGGTAAGCATATATGCGGTGTACATGGTTTCTGTGGGATTCGCAAGGATCAAGCCGTTTTTAGCGTCTTCGCCGAAAGCCCACTCGGATACCTTGTTGCCCTCGATGTAAGATGCGCCTCTTGTGAGAAGCTTATCAATCTGAGTGGTTATTGTATTTTCGGTTGTGTCCGGATCTTCCTCAAGTAATATCTTTCTTACATTTCGCTCAAATTCGCCTTTGCTTCGTGATTTTGCAAGTGTTTCGGCATGTGCCTTTGCCTCTGCCTCGGTAAATGTACCTTTCTGATTTGCTGTATTGTCGCTGTAATATATTGGGAAAGAATAATAGTCCACATAGCAGTATTCATTCTTTGATTCATCACGGGCAGCCTCAAGCTCATCTGTATTGGGGGTGAATTCTGCTTTTTTGTGGAACTGATACTTGTAAGCCACAGCTTCAAGAAGTTTTGCCGCATAAATATCATCCTTTGTAATACCGTTTCCGTACAGTCCCTCATCAATTCGCTCAACGCGCGCTCTAAGTGCTTCCTTTTCATCATCTGTCAGGGTAATACCCTCGCTTGCTGCCGCTTCGTTCAGTGCGAGGATATCTTCGGTCACCTGCTTCGCGCCGCCCATAAAATAATCGTACCAGCTCTGACCGTCATCTGCCTCTTGCTCACGTAAGGATTTTTGCGTATCGAGACCAAGATATTCGATATAGCTTCCGTAGTAATTGACAAATGTGTTGTAAACGTCGTTATAATAATACATCATCATTGTGCCGCTTACAGAAAAATTATCGGTAGATGCGGCTGTCTTAGCTCTCAGCTCATCTGCGTTATTCTGTGCGCCGCAAGAGCATCCAATAACAGAAAATGCAATTAATAATGCTGATATTATTCTTTTTTTCATATTCTCTATCCCTCTCATTACAAAATTTTTCGTCTATCCGCCAGTTATTCTTTCCAAACGAAATTATAGTTTATCGATTCGCCGCCGTCAACAAGAATATTCTGACCGGTACAGAATCTATTGGTTACCGTAAGAAAATATGCCCATTCGGCAATCTCCTCCGCCGTTGCCCAGCGTTTAAGGGGCGTTTCTGCCATTATTTGTGCCCACAGATTTTTGTCGTTCATAACGCACTCATTGAGCGGCGTCAGCACACCGCCGGGGTCAAGGCTGTTGCAGGTGGCACCGAATTTTGCAATTCTCTGCGCCACATTTTTGGTATACGCCATAACGCCGCCTTTGCTTGCGCAGTATTCTGGGAATTCCGAACCGGTATGACCGCTTGCGGAACCGATATTAAGAACTGATCTTATTTTGTCCTGCACACCGTATTTTTCGGTAATGTAAATCAGCGCCTTAAGGTTGATGTCAATATCCGCTTCATTCTGAGTTCCTGCATTGTTAATGAGCACGTTTATTCCGCACAGTTCAGGAAGATTTTCATAATCGCGCACATCACAAACGTAATGGGTGTAGCTCAGTGAAGTAATTGCAGACGATTCTCTGTCAATTCCCACAACATCGTGATTCTTACTTAGAAACAATTCAGCTATAGATTTTCCGATTCCATGCGATGTGCCGGTAATCAAAACTTTCATTCTGTTTCTCCTTCGGATGAGATGCAGTTTAAATACTCTTCGCCCACACCGTTTTTCTTCCAATTTTCTGAAATACGGTAACCAATAGGCGAAAAGGCTATTCCCATAATAAGCTCCGCAACCGCGCCGGTCAATGCACACATCGCGCACTGCATTACCGTCCAATGGAACCCATCCCAGAACACGGGGGCGAATCCAACAAACACAATAACGGAGAATATAAAATTATCGAAAAACTGACCGATAAATGTGGGAATATACGTCTGTGCCGCATATGCCGCCTTCCCGTTAGGATTTTTCTTAAACAATTTTCCTATAGTAAAATTGAGGGCATTGTTTATACACGCCGACAAGATAAATGCCACTGTGCTTCCGAGAAGAATAAACCATGTTCCTCCGAAAATGCCGTTAAACGCGCTGTAGTCGGCAGCATTTGAAGGAATAAGGCTTGCCACAGAAAAAATGAGGCACGTTAACAGATTTATGACAGCCGCCAGCACGGATATCTTATTGGATGCCTTAGGCCCGAAGTGCTTGGTTATCACATTCATGCACATAAATGACAGCCACGATATCAAAATTCCGGCATCAAGCGCGATCCATTCAAGCTGCAGCAGGGTTTTGTTGGCAAGGAGATTCATAGAGATAACACTTACCACAAACAGAGTAACTACCGGTGCAGGAATGCATCTAAGCAGAGTACGCGTTTCTTCATGCTCACGGAGAATATATTTTTTGAGTGCAGATTTCACGCTTTTTTTCCTCTTAGTTTGTTTTTTTTGTATTTTTCACAGGGGGAGCGCATTGCAAACAAATTTATTATACCACACTATATTGAGTTTTTCAATCCTTCAGCAAAAACTTTTAAAAAATATACCGATATGTGGTGCCGCACGGAAGAGTCACATTTGTGGACGGCACATTGCGCATATGGCGCATATACCGCCGTATATCAGATTGATTATACCTGACAGCAGTACAGACAGCGTAAATACCGTAAGCGTAACGGGGACAAACCACCAAATCCGTCCGAACACATCCGGAATCGCTGCATTGAGCTTTGTATAAATGAAGTTATCGAATACATATGATACAAGATACGCCCCGAGGCATGTGTCGGAGATCCATGCAATCAGCTTCTTTGACCAAATTGGGAATCCGGAAGTATCGCGGTGTGCGAGGAACACAAACACAAGCACGGCCATAATAAGTGTGGGAAGTCCGAACCAATCGGTATATGCTCCCCAGGCAAAGTACCCGCCCCAGCTTCGATAGAAGCTGAAAACGCCGAAAACAAGCACAGATGCAGCAATAAGCGGCAGATTAAAACGTTTTTTCAGCTTTACGGGGTACTCCCTAAGATATGCACCGATGAAGTAATATGTAAGGGGATACATCATAACCCACCATTCCGGAAGCATTTTGGTATACTCTGTGGAAAGGTATGGTGTCTTTATAAAGCCCTCCACCTGAAAATTCCATATATTGAATATACTTGGCATAGATGTAAGCAGAATGAGCGTAACAACAAGTGCGCTCTTTGCTTTTTGACTGTCAAGTCCACGCCACATGGCGTTAAGAAACGGAATAAGAAGGAACAGCCCTATATACATTTCGATATACCATGCGTAGGGTGCAGCGGAATAATTGAATATCCGCTCTGCTGTGCCGGTGAGCGTTATTCCCTCTGAAAGAAAAATATCCTTGTATAAAATACAGAATACGGAAGCCAGCAAATAGACCGCGAGAGTTTTAACAATGCCCTTGTAATACTTAGCCGACCACTCCTTATAGCACATAAGATAACCGCTCAGCATGATAAACAGCGGCACGCAAACAGTAAACGCTGTGCGAAGTACCGTAAGAACCAGCATCCGCTTTCCAAGCATAGGGGTAGTGTAATATCCGCTATTAAGGAAAAAGTGCACCGCGATTACCGAAAATGCCGCCGCGACACGGGTAATATCAAGCGCAGTGTTTCTTTTTGAAACATCCATAAAAAGTCCTCCAAGAAAGGCAGGGATGCCCATAGTCCCAGGCATCCCTGCTTTATTATACTTATTCTTCCGCTTTCTCTTTGACTACCGCAATGGAAAGCTCGCCAAGTGCCTTCATATCCGGAAGCGCGGGAGCGCCGGTCATAAGCTCGGATGCGTTCTGCACCTTCGGGAATGCGATAACGTCACGAATATCGTCAAGACCGAGTATAAGCATCACAAGGCGGTCGAAGCCGAATGCCATACCTGCGTGGGGCGGTACACCGTACTTGAATGCTTCGAGAAGGAAGCCGAATTTCTCGTTTGCTTCTTCCTTGGTAAGACCGAGAAGGTCAAACATCTTGGACTGAATCTCCGCATCGTGGATACGCACAGAGCCGCCGCCAATTTCATAGCCGTTAAGTACGATATCGTAAGCCTTGGCACGAATCTTTGCGGGATCGGTATCTGCATACTTTGCAAGATCTTCCTCCATAGGCATGGTAAAGGGATGATGCTTTGCGTAGTATCTGCCGTCTTCCTCGTCGTATTCGAACTGAGGGAATTCGGTAACCCAAAGGAACTTGTAGTCGTCAGTCCGGAGTATTCCAAGACGCTTAGCGATCTCACAGCGGAGTGCGCCGAGAGAGTCGTAAACGACGCTGTTCTTGTCAGCGATAATGAACACGATGTCGTTTTCGCCTGCACCGAGCTTACTAAGAACAGCCGCATTTTCCTCATCGGTAAGGAATTTCGCGTAGGAAGAGGATACCTCGCCGTTTACATTCTTATACCATGCAAGGCCCTTAGCCTTGTAGGACTTAACAAAATTAGTGAGGGAGTCGATCTCTTTACGGGAGAACTTAGCCGCCTCGCCGTTTATCACAATAGCGCGCACGGAACCGCCGTTTGCTATTGTATCCGCGAATACCTTGAATCCGCAGTCACGGAGAACATCGGAGATATCCTGAAGCTCATATCCGAATCTGAGGTCGGGCTTATCCGAGCCGAAACGCTCCATTGCTTCGGCATAGGTCATGCGGAGGAAGGGAGTGGGAAGGTCAATGCCGAGAAATTCCTTCCACAGACGCACCACGAACTTTTCGTTGATCTCCATAACGTCGTCCTCGGTAACGTAGGACATTTCAAGGTCGATCTGGCTAAATTCGGGCTGACGGTCAGCACGGAGATCCTCGTCGCGGAAGCAGCGTGCAAGCTGCATATAACGGTCAAAGCCGGACAGCATAAGAAGCTGCTTGTAAAGCTGAGGTGACTGAGGCAGAGCGTAGAACTTGCCCGGATGTACACGGCTGGGAACAAGATAGTCACGTGCTCCCTCGGGGGTAGGCTTTATAAGGCAGGGAGTTTCAATTTCCAGAAAGCCGTTTTCCGCATAGTAGTCACGCATTATCTTAGCGATCTTGGAGCGCGCGATAATGTTGCCCGCAAGGTCGGAACGGCGCAGATCAAGGTATCTGTGCTTAAGTCTGAGTTCAGGCTTAACATCACTGTTTTCAACGATTTCAAAGGGCGGTGTCTGGGATACGGAGAATATCTTAAGCTCATCCACAGCCACTTCGATCTCGCCGGTAGGAATATTCTTGTTTACAGCACCCTCTCCGCGTGCGCGTACAGTACCCTTTGCGCAAATTGAAAACTCCGAGCGCAGAGTAAATGCGGTATCAAATATAGCTTTATCTGTGTTATCGTCAAATGCCAACTGAACAATGCCGGAACGGTCACGAAGATCAACGAAAATAAGACCGCCAAGGTCACGTTGACGTTGTACCCAACCGCAAACAGTTACGGTTTCACCCTCGTTATTTCTATTAAGCACACCGCAATAATGGGTGCGTTTTTGTCCGTCTAATCTGTCAAGTGCCATATCATAAACCTCTTTTAAAATATTTCGGCAATATTTTTAAATATTTTTTCTCTTATAGCTTCGCCCAACTCGTCAACAATTTCGTCAACCAAAAATTCTTTTTCGGTACCGTCTTCCATATCACGAAGTTTAGCTTTGCCCGAAGAAATT
>JAZRGK010000004.1:0-7028 GCA_045644145.1 Candidatus Flemingiibacterium sp. | reverse complement strand
TCAAGCAAGTACTCTAACCAGCTGAGCTATGCTTCCATATTGTATGCGGCGTGTAACAAAACCCACGGAGTGACAAGTCACTCCGTGATTTTGTTTGGTCGGAATGACAGGATTTGAACCTGCGACATCCTGCTCCCAAAGCAGGCGCGCTACCAACTGCGCTACATCCCGGCAACCTTACAGTTGACCTTGACATTATACCATATAAGAGGTGATTTGTCAAGATATTTTCGGAAACTTTTTGCAAATCGGTGCATGCGGGATGTGTTAATGTGCGGCATCCCAAATGTAAAATAAGGGATGCCGCATCGCTGCTATATGGGTGGGAATAGACGCTTGACAGAGTATATGCTATCGTGATTGGATCACGCCGCAGGCGATTTTTATACCGGAATTGCCGGAGGGCTGAGTTGCAAAATCGTCGGGAGCTGAATGTATAACTACAGTTTTGCCTACTATTTCGGGTATTGTGAATCGGTCAGTAAGACAAGCAGATATTGCACGCCCTCTCGCGCTTAAAAGGGGGGGCAGATCTCCTGCGTGAAACGGATGTGTACACTCACCGGGATTATAATGTGACAGTGTGTTGGCAAATGGATCATTTTCATTTCCTGTGCATGCTCCTCCACCGTGAATGTGAAATCCTAAAAATTTACCTGCACATCCATCGTCACTTGAAGGTAAACCCATGACATTGGCGTTTACCATGACTCCGTATGGCGTTTGTCTGAATGTGACAGTTCCGCGGATATTCGGAAATGCAGCACTTCCTGAAATTTCGGCGTAAGCTGTACCGAGCATTCTGTGTTTATACATAAAATACACCTCTTTTCTGCATAATCAGTATATTCGCGCAGAGAAAAGAGGTGCATATATTATTCCCAGTTTGCGTAAAGCTTAGCGATTTCGATAACCTGCTTTGCACAAAGCTCCATTTCTTCGGCGCAGGCAAATTCCATTTTGCCGTGGTGATTGTGGGAGCCGGTGCCGAGATTGGGGCAGGGAAGTCCCATAAACGACAGCCTGCTTCCGTCAGTTCCACCGCGTACCGGAAGACTTACCGGTTCACCGCCAAGCGTGCGTATAGCGGTGTAAGCATTGTCAATCAAATGCTCTGCTTCCGGCAGAATCTTTTCTTTCATATTGCGGTAACTTTGGGTTATTGTAATCTTTACCGTACCGTCACCGTATTTTTTGTTAAGCTCATCAGCCGCACGGCGAGCATAATCGCATCTTGCTTCAAGCTTGGATAAATCATGGTCGCGCACGATGAAATGAAGCACAGCGTGCTCCACATGACCTTCCATGCCAACAAGGTGATAGAATCCCTCGTAATTTTCGGTGTGCTCGGGACGCTCAAGAGCGGGGAGCATGGACATATATTCGTGTGCCGCAACAGATGCGTTTATCATTTTGTTCTTTGCCGCGCCCGGGTGTATGCTCTTGCCGGTGAATTCAGCCGTAAGCGATGAAGCGTTGAAGGTTTCGTACTCACATTCTCCGAACGAAGCGCCGTCCAGCGTGTACGCCAATTTGGCGCCAAAACGGTCAACGTCGAATTTGTCGGCACCGCGTCCGATTTCTTCGTCCGGAGTAAATCCGATGCGCACTTTGCCGTGGGGGATAGTGCTGTCTGCCAGCATCATTTCGCAGGCGGTGATGATCTCGGCGATGCCTGCCTTATCGTCAGCTCCAAGAAGCGTTGTTCCGTCTGTTACAACAAGAGTTTTGCCAACATATTTACTAAGAATTTTGTATTCGTCTGCGTGCATAACGATACCTTCCTGCTCGTTAAGGACAATGTCGCCGCCGTCATATTTCATCGCGCGCGCCTTTATGTTTTTGTCGCTTACATCGGGCGAAACATCCATGTGAGCGATAAATCCTATTACGGGAGCATCCTCGCATCCATCACTTGCAGGGAGTGAGGCAAAAAGATACCCGTTTTCGTCAAGCTCTACTTCGCTAAGCCCAAGCTCGCGAAGCTCAGATTCAAGATAACGTGCAAATTCAAGCTGAGAAGGTGTAGAGGGGCAGTTTTCGCAGTTCTCATCCGACGCAGTAGCGAAAGTCGAGTATTTTATAAGTCGTTCGTATGCTTTCATGTGCGCCCCCTGATTATACGATTCGGTTAAGGCCAACGCCGGTCTTCACAAAGTTGTCAAGTGAAGCTTCAATGACCTTGAGTAGACGCTCTCTTGCAGCTTTGCTTGCCCATGCAATATGGGGAGTTATAATGCAGTTTTTAGCTGCAAGAAGAGGATTCTCGGGCAGAGCAGGCTCGTTTGCAAGCACGTCAAGCGCCGCTCCCGCAAGCTTGCCGCTGTTGAGAGCATCCGCAACGTCCTTCTCATTAAGCACCGCCCCGCGTGAGGTGTTTATAAGTCTTGCACCATCCTTCATTTTCGAAATAAACGCCGAATCCACCATTCCGTGTGTGGATTCGTTCAGCGGACAGTGAAGCGATACGGCATCAGCTTCGGCGAGTAGTGTTTCCAACGAAACGTACTTAACCGCATCGGTGTCTTCATGGTGATGCGCGGTATGAGCGAGGACACACATGCCCATGGCGTGAGCTATTTCGGCTACTCTGCCGCCGATTCCGCCGCAGCCAACAAGTCCGAGGGTAAGCCCGGAAAGCTCGGTGAACATTACTTCCTGATATCTGTATCCGGGAAGCCCTGTCCATTTGCCGTTCTTAACTATATTCTGCATGCCGTCAAGATCAGCGAACAGTGTGAGCAAAAATTGCACTGTAAGCTGTGCCACAGATGCGGTAGAATATGCGGGGATATTTACTACAGCTACACCGCGTTCCTTGCAGGCATCAATGTCTATCATATCAAAGCCTGTACCGAGAGCTGACACATATTTCACTGTGGGGCATTTTTCGAGCACTTCCTTGGTGATCTTCACTCGGTTGGTGTACACTATGTCAGCTCCGAAGCATTTTTCGGCACACTCACTGTCGGGAGTTTTGTCAAGAATAGTTGCCTCACCGTATTTATTGAAAAAATCCCAGTTGAGGTCGCCGGGATTTACGGCAAAGCCGTCAAGAACAACTATCTTCATTATGTGGTCCTCCAATTTTTTTCTTTTCGTATAGTATACCACATCTTAGGGAATAAATCAATAGCCAATTCATCGGTAAACGCCAAAAGGAAAAGGATGCCGCAAAACCGCGGCATCCTTAAGGTATGTATTAAAATCAGAACTCAACGCCTGCTGCACGAACTGCTGCTTCCAGCTTCTTCATCTGCTCTGCGTTGTAGGTCATTGCAGGATATGCGCAAGGACCGCAGTCGATGCCGAAGAGCTTCATTGCATGCTTAGCAGCGGTGAGATAGCCGCCGTCGGATGCTACGAAAGCGCCGATAAGGTCGTTAACCTTGGTCTGGTAAACTCTTGCTTCATCCATCTTGCCTGCATTGTAGAGATCCCAGATCTTAACGAACCACTCGGGAACAACGTTGTAGGTGGAACCGATACCGCCGTCAGCACCCATTGCAAGACCGCCGAGAAGAGTTTCGTCGGGACCGTTGATGATGTTGATGTCACCGCCGTTGATCTGCTTGAGAACGTTGAGCTGATGGTAGTCACGGATGGTGTACTTAAGACCGATGACGTGGTCGATCTTCATAGCCTTCTCTATAAAGCCCTTCAGGTTGCCAACGGAACCGGTGAGCATGGGAGTTGCGTAAATGAGAAGGGGAAGATCGGAGACAGCAGTAAGACGCTTGTAGTAGTCAAGCATTTCATTTTCGTTATGGGTAAAGTAGAAGTTAGGAGCGAGAGAAGAAATAGCGTCAGCGCCGCACTCTTTGGCGTGCTTTGCAAGCTTGAATGCGTCCCATGTGTCGGGGGCTGCAACGTGAACGATTACGTCAGGAGTTTCGCCGTCAACGGTCTTGCGGGATTTGCACGCATTAACGATAGCTTCTGTAACCTTCATGCGAGCGTCTGCGCTGATAGCTGGGCCCTCACCTGTGTGGCCTGCTGCATAGAAGCCCTTAACACCGCGGTCAAGAGTAAAGTCAACAAGGGGTTTTACAGCCTCAAGCTTTACGGAACCGTCGTTGTTGAGGGGCGTGAAGATTGCAGATCTGATGCCGGTAAACTGAATGTTTTTCATAGCTGGTATATCCTTTCATTGATCGCCGTATTTTTACGGCTTTTATCACTACTATTATAGCACAGATTGCCGATTTGTCAATAGATAAGCGGTATTTTTTCCGTATTCCGTAAAAAAAGGGTGTTATTTACGCTAAACTAAAAACGTACCCGGTTTTATGCAGCTACATACCGATTATATCACTTCCCAATAAATCGCAAATGTGAAATGTGTTCATTAAAAATAAAGGCATGAACGGTTTCTTTGAAAATTGTTTTGGGGTATTGATTTTGAGGGACATTATGTGTATAATAATATTGTGGCAGTGATTAAAATTAACAGTTATAACTGAATGAAAAATCTTACGAGATAATTTGGAGAAAAGCTATGAGCATGCTTGGATTTGGATTTTTAAGACTTCCAATGAGAGATAAAAACATAAAGGACAGCTACGAATGGGACACTATAAAAGCAATGGTTGACCGATTTATGGAGCTTGGCGGCAGATATTTCGATACTGCGTATACCTACATGGATGGGTTAAGCGAACCGGGAATAAAGGAATGTGTTGTGAATCGTTATCCAAGAGAAGATTTTATGCTTGCGGATAAGCTTCCGGGGTACAAATGCACCTCTCGTGAGGACAGCCAAAAATATTTTAATGAACAGCTCGAAAGATGCGGTGTAGAGTATTTTGATGTGTATCTGCTCCATTGGCTGAATCAGAAGCATTACGATATTGCGGAGAAGTATGGGCAGTTTGAGTTCCTATGTGAACTTAAACGAAGCGGAAAGGCAAAGCGCATTGGATTTTCCTTCCACGACAGTGCGGCACTTCTTGAAAGGATACTTGTGGCTCATCCTGAGGTGGATGTGGTACAGCTTCAGATAAACTACCTTGATTGGGACAGTGCGGGAATCGAATCGCGAAAATGCTATGAAACCTGCATCCGTCACGGGAAAAACGTATTTGTTATGGAACCGGTAAAGGGGGGGACGCTTGCAAGCCTGCCGAAAGAGGCGGAGACGTTGCTCCGAAATGCCCATCCGGAAAGAACCCCTGCGGATTGGGCTATCGGATTTGCAAGATCGCTTCCGGCGGTGGAAATATGTCTGTCCGGTATGAGCGATTTATATCAAGTTGAAGCTAATATGAGAAACACTGTGCCCCTTTCTGAAAATGAGCTTCAATATCTTTGGAGGGTGCGTGACATCATTGAAAAGCAAACTGCAGTTCCCTGTACGGGATGCCGATACTGTGTGGAGTATTGTCCTATGAATATCCGCATACCGGACTATTTTAAAATGTTCAATGAGCTGTCACGAAATCCCCAAGACGGTTGGCGTATCGTGCCTGCGTACGATCAGGCGGCAAACGGTTTTGGTAAAGCATCCGAGTGTATCAAGTGCAAGGCATGCGAATCCCACTGCCCTCAGGGTATCGAGATATCGGCGCACATGAAATCTGTTGCAGAAAAGCTCGGATAATAGTTACTTACAATACAACAGTTCAGATAAAACACAAACGGCAGTCGGAATTTCTTTCGACTGCCGTACATTTGTTTCCGCCTTAGATGAAAGAGCATGTGCCAACTGCAAGCTTAGGGGGCGTTTGAGTGCAGATCTTACCGCTAAGCGCAAGTTGAATATGTGTAAGACAGCATAGAGAGCCTACCTTAACATATAAAATATTTGATTAAATAAGCGATGTTCTGTTAAGTGCTGGATTTTGAATGTACTGACATGTGATCTTCTATCACTTTATAAATATTTCCTGTGATATGGGTGTGTCGACAGAGTACATTTTTACCTCTAAAAAGCCTTGACAACGCTGGATTTTTAGTGTATAATCAGTTTAACTTAGTTATTATGATATAGTAGTTGTTTTTTATTACAATATAAAATCCTATCATCCGGGTATGGATTCGTATTATTGGGGGATGCCTATGGTCAGACGTTATCATGTCTTTTCAGATATAAACGAACCATATATGCAAATAAACGTCCACGAACGCCGTGAAGGCTATAGCTTGATGAGGCACTCGCACAATTTTTATCAGCTTATTTTCGTTACGTCGGGTAAGCTTACCGTTACAACCGAGCACGAAGAAAATGTGCTTGGTGCAGGGAT
The DNA here is from genome assembly GCA_045644145.1 of Candidatus Flemingiibacterium sp. Lineage (GTDB taxonomy): Bacteria > Bacillota > Clostridia > Oscillospirales > CAG-272 > Flemingiibacterium. The sequence goes on along the minus strand of JAZRGK010000004.1, from coordinate 786 downwards.
GCTCCATATTCTTCCGCCGAGAGAATATCATGCACTTTCCAGCGATGGGTACTGTCAGCTTGGTATGGATGTTGCCGTGAATCATCCGTATATTGATATTTTTTATGAAACCTTTACAAAGCCGGCAACGCTTATTGTGCCGGAGCTTTCGGATTATGTGAGAAAGCTTATTGATATGACCTATGATGACCGTCTTTCCATTGAGATCGGACGGGCGCTTCTTTCACTTATTTTGCTTGGCGCGGCTAAGGCGGCGCGTTCCCGTGATACCGTCCCTCTTAAGGGACGGATCATCGAGTACGTCAACTCCCATCTCGGATGCCCTTCCTCTCTCGAGGAAATGGCAGACGCGCTTTTTATAAGCCCATCACACCTTGAACGCATGTCAAATATCTTCTTTGGTACGGGTATAATAGCTTTATATAATCGAAAACGGTTTGAGTACGCCTGTGCTCAGCTTGTGGGGACAAGTATGTCAGTCCGTGCGGTAGGGGAATCACTTGGATTTGGGGAAGCGTCTAATTTCTCTGCATTCTTCAAGCGTTATGCAGGGTGTTCACCTGCGGAATACCGTCGCAGATTTCTGGCGTAGAATGGTCAATATATATTTGAACGCAGTGCCTCTGTGGTGTTGAGGCACTGCGTTTTTTGTATACCAAAACCACGCGTTAGACGCGTGGTTCGGTAAGAATTATATAGTTGAAGATGACAAAAAAACTCCTTTGTTGTATAATAAGAGTGCGGTCTGCCAACTGCACAAGAAATAGGTTGTATAATAAAAGTTGG
>JAZRGK010000003.1:0-32452 GCA_045644145.1 Candidatus Flemingiibacterium sp. | reverse complement strand
CCGCCTGAAGCATTTCGGAGCTTATAGCCGCGTCGGTGGTGATAAAGCAAAGCATGGTCGCCATGTTGGGGCGAATCATACCCGAGCCCTTGCAGATACCGCCAAGCTTAACGGTCTTTCCGCCAATAATAAGCTCGTATGCGTACTCCTTCTTCTTAACGTCGGTGGTCATAATGGCGCACGCCGCTCTGTCGGATGCGTCCGCGGTGGAATCAAGCTCCTCTACAAGCTTCGGAATACCGTTTTCAATAGGCTCAATGGGAAGCGGCACACCGATAACGCCGGTGGAAGCTACGATAATATCATCAGCATCAATGTTAAGCGCCTTAGCAAGCATATCACAGGTTGCGTTTGCCTTGTCGTAGCCGTCGGTGTTGCAGGTGTTGGCGTTTCCGCTGTTGCAGATAACGGCTCTTGCCTTACCGTTTGCAAGATGCGCTCTTGTTACGCCTACGGGTGCGGCGAAAACCTTATTGGTAGTGTAAACGCCTGCCGCGTTGCAGATATCGTCCGCAAGAATCAGCGCAAGGTCACGCTTCTGCTTATTTTTACGGAATCCTGCGTGGATTCCGGCTGCCTTGAAGCCTGCCGGCGCGGTAATGCCGCCCTCACAAGCTGTAATCTTATAATCGGTCATTTTTTAATCCTTTCATTGAACGTCAAATACGTTTATACATATCCGCCGTTTACGCCAAGCACCTGACCGGTAACGTAGCTCTGACGGCTGAGAAAATATATACATTCGGCAACCTCTTTCGGTGTGCCTTGTCTTGCCATTGGTATCTCGGAAACGAAGGCTTCCATATCAGCTTCGCTTACGTTTTTATTCATATCGGTGTCGATAACACCGGGGGATACGCAGTTTACAGTTATTCTCGACGGCACCAGCTCCTTTGCAAGAGCTTTGGTGAATCCGATGATCGCCGCCTTGGATGCGGAATACTGCACCTCGCAGGAAGCGCCAACCTCGCCCCAAATGGACGAAATATTGACTATACTTCCCTTTTTCTCTCTCACCATATACGGTACAGTGAATCTTGCACAGTTCATCGTGCCGAAAAGGTTAACATCGAAAAGCCGCCGCTCACGTTCGGGGGAAAGCATGTCAAAGGGCATCATCTCATCCACCGCCGCGTTGTTAACAAGCACGTCGATACGATTTTCGAAGCTTGCCGCGAATTTTACAAGCGCCTCGCAGTCCTCTATAGTGCCAACGTCCGCCTTAAAAATATGCGCCTCGCCGCCGTGGGAGTTTATATGCGCCGCAACCTCTTTTGCCGCTTCCTCGGAGTTATTATAGTTTACGATCACGCGATAGCCGCGCTCACCGTAATACTCCGCCGCCGCCCGTCCGATTCCCCTTGACGCGCCCGTAATAAGTACGGTATCCATAGATCAAAACGCCGGGGGGACCATATGAAGTCCCGTATCCTCGGGGAGCCCGAAGCGGATGTTCATATTCTGTATCGCCTGACCTGCCGCGCCCTTTACCATATTGTCGATGCAGGACGATATGATAAGCGTGTCCGCGTGAGCGTCGCGGTGAATGGAAATGTCGCAGTAGTTGGACATTTTTACGTTCTTTATGTTAGCGTAAGAGCCGAGCTTTTCGATTCTTACAAACTTTTCATCTTTATATGCCTCACACCATACCGCGTGAAGCTCGGCATCGGTCATAGCCGCGCCTTTTTCGGTGAGCCTTGCGTATACGGTAGACTCGATTCCGCGGTTTACGGGAAGCAGGTGGGGGACGAACGTAACCTTAACGGGCGAACCTGCAAGATATGTGAGAGTCTGCTCGATCTCGGGGGTGTGTCTGTGTGCACCGGCTTTGTACGCCGCGAAGGCTTCGTTGGTGTCGGGGTAATGTGTGCCCTGAGTAAGTCCGCGTCCGGCACCGGTAACACCGGACTTTGAGTCGATTATAACGTGGTCGGTTTCGATGATACCTGCCTTTATTGCAGGCATAAGCGCAAGGGAGATGGAAGTTGGATAGCATCCGGGATTTCCGATGATCGGAGCATCCTTAACCTCGGCTCTGTGAAGCTCGGGAATGGAGTAAACAGCCTCATTATGAAGCTCAGGGTGCATGTACTCCTTGCCGTACCACTTATTGTAATCTGCTTCATTATGCAGACGGAAGTCCGCACCAAGGTCGATAAGCACCGCGCCTGCCGCCTTGCATTTTACCGCCATTTCCTCGGACACACCGTGGGGGACGGAAGCGAACACCACGTCACAGCGCGGAATTATCTCGTCCACGCCCTCAAGAGTCATAGGGAGAATCTCTTTAAGATTGGGGTAGATACGGTCAAGCTGTTCGCCCGTGTTGGAAACGGAAACCACAGCCTCGATCTTTACTTCGGGATGATTTACAAGTATGCGCGCAAGCTCCGCTCCCGCGTAGCCCGTTGCGCCGATAATTCCGACTTTAATCATTTGTTTTCCTCCAGGAATTTGTCCACAATCTCAATTTGACGCATTACCGATTCATTTGCAGGACCGCCGCGCACCTTACGTCCGTTTACGCAGTTCATAAGGTCGATAGCCGCGTAAACGTCCTCATCGAATATGTCGCACACATCGCGAAGCTCGGCAATGGAAAGCTCCTCGAGAGTCTTTCCGTTGTCGATGCAATACGCAACCAGCGTGCCCGAAATCTTGTAGGCGTCACGGAAGGGCATGCCCTTCTTAACAAGATAGTCCGCAAGGTCGGTGGCGTTGATGAATCCCTGCGCCGCGCCACGTCTTAATCTGTCTGCGCGAACCGTCATGGTGGCGAACATAGAGGTGAACACCTCAAGGCAGATAAGCGTGTTGTCGATGGCATCGAATATAGCTTCCTTATCCTCCTGCATATCCTTGTTGTATGCAAGGGGGAGCGATTTCATCATGGAATAGAGCGCCATCATGTCGCCGTATACTCTGCCCGTCTTTCCGCGCACAAGCTCGGCAACGTCGGGGTTCTTCTTCTGGGGCATAATGGACGAGCCGGTGGAAAAGGCATCGTCAAGCTCAATAAATCCGAACTCGGACGAGCACCAGAGAATGATCTCCTCGGAGAAGCGGCTCATGTGCATCATGAGAAGCGAAAGATCGCTTGACAGCTCCAAAACAAAATCTCTGTCGGAAACGCCGTCAATGGAGTTCTCGGTAACTGTGGGGAATCCGAGCAGCTCCGCCACTCTCTCACGGTTTATTGGGTAGGTTGTGGAAGCAAGTGCGCCCGAGCCGAGAGGCATGACCGCTGTGCGGCGTTCGGTGTCCGAAAGTCTGTCGTAGTCACGCATAAGCATCTGGGCGTATGCAAGGATGTAGTGCGCAAAGGTAACGGGCTGTGCACGCTGAAGATGCGTGTAGGCTGCCATTACGGTGTCCGTATGAAGCTTCGCTTTATCGGAGATAGCGGAAAGCAGGTCAAGAACACGTCCCTTTATTACCTTTATCTCGTCGAGCAGATACATACGAATATCCAGTGCTACCTGATCGTTTCGGCTTCTTGCGGTGTGCAAACGCTTACCGGTGTCGCCGATACGGCTAGTCAAGATGGTTTCGATATTCATGTGTATATCCTCGGCGTCAACGGAAAACTCCTGCTTGCCGGACTCGATATCTGAGAGGATTTCGCCAAGCGCCGAGACGATTTTGTCAGCCTCGCTTTTGTCGATAATTCCACATTCACCGAGCATGGTAGCGTGAGCTATAGAGCCGGTTATATCCTGACGGTACATGCGACCGTCAAAAGAAATAGAGGAGTTGAAGTCGTTCACACGGGAATCAACATCCTTTTTAAAACGTCCTTGCCAGAGCTTCATTTTATGTTCTTCGCGGAATTGTCCGCGTCCTTTCATATTGTTCTGAAAACCAAAAATTTCCCCTTTGGGGGAGTGTGAATCAGGCAATGGTCGGGACGATATGGAATCGTCCCCCACCGCTTGCCGTACGTTATCAAACATACTGTAGGGGCGGATTCCATATCCGCCCGCTACGATGTCTTTTTGTCAAACCGACAACGCTTAGTTACCGCGCTTTGCATCAAGCTTTGCCTTAACCTTGATCGGAAGGCCGAACAGGTTGATAAAGCCTCTGGAGTCAGCCTGGTTGTAATCCTCGTCCTCGCCGAAGGATGCGGTCTGCTCGTCATAGAGGGTGTAGGGAGAGGTAACGCCTGCGTTAATGATGTTGCCCTTGTAGAGCTTCAGGGTTACGTCACCGGTAACGGTTTCGTTTACCTTGTCAACAAAGGAGCAGAGCGCCTCTCTTAAAGGAGTGAACCACTGACCGTTATAGCAGAGATCAGCCATCTTGGGAGCGATCTGAGCCTGCATAAAGTGGAAGGTTTCCTTATCGAGAGTGATGGTTTCGAGTACGTTGTGAGCCTTATAAAGGATAGTACCTGCAGGAGTTTCATACACGCCGCGGCTCTTCATACCCACAAGGCGGTTCTCAACGATGTCAAGAAGTCCGATACCGTTTGCGCCGCCGATCTCATTGAGGTAGGTAACAAGCTCAACGGGAGCCATTTCCTTGCCGTCAACTGCGGTGGGAACGCCCTTCTCGAAGTGAATCTTAACGTAGGTGGGCTTGACGGGAGCCTGCTCGGGGGATACGCCAAGCTCAAGGAAGCCGGGCTTGTTGTACTGCGGCTCATTTGCAGGGGATTCGAGATCCATACCCTCGTGGGACAGATGCCAGAGGTTCTTGTCCTTAGAATAGTTGGTTTCGCGGTTTATCTTAAGGGGAATATTGTGAGCCTCTGCGTAGTCGATCTCCTCGTCGCGGGACTTGATATCCCACTCGCGCCAAGGAGCGATGATAGCCATATCAGGAGCGAACGCCTTAATGGTAAGCTCGAAGCGAACCTGGTCGTTACCCTTACCGGTACAGCCGTGGCAGATAGCGTCAGCGCCTTCAGCGATAGCTATCTCAACAAGACGCTTTGCGATGCAGGGACGTGCATGGGAAGTACCGAGAAGGTAATCCTCGTACTTAGCATCAGCCTTAAGGCAGGGCCAAATATAGTCGGTGATATATTCCTCTTTAAGATCCTCAATGTAGAGCTTGGAAGCGCCGGTCTTTATAGCCTTCTCTTCAAGACCGTCAAGCTCTGTTCCCTGACCTACGTCACCGGAAACAGCAATAACCTCGCAGTTGTTGTAGTTTTCCTTAAGCCACGGAATGATAATAGAAGTATCAAGTCCGCCGGAATACGCAAGCACTACTTTTTTGATGTTTTTCTTGTCCATTTTATGTACCTCGTTTATTATGATTTTTATTATACATACATTATACGCCGTTTTTTGCATATTTGCAAGATAATTATGGCATAATAATGCATAAATATTCATCGGTATGTTTTATTCAAATGTTATAAATATGTATAAACCAAGTGAATATCGAAGCGATTATGCATGGTTCATCAAAGAAATTACAACTTCTTATATTATAACCTATTTATGCAGAAAAATCAAGGTTATTTTATAAAAAAATCGGGAAATTTATTTGTGTTCCGTTCTGTTTTTGACGTACGCATAAACGAATGGGACTTATTCAAAACGAAAGGAAAATTCACCTTAGCAAATGAAAAGAGCAATACGGATTTTTTCGGCGGCTTTAGCGTTTGCGGTACTGTTTATCTGCGCTGTGTCGGCAAACAGCACAGAGCTTCGCTGGTACTGTAAGCCAAACGATTCTCACACTCAGCCGCCCGTCCCCTCGGAGCTTGCTTTTGTGGAAAAGTACGGCGGAATCGCCGTGGATCATGAGCACGGTGACGACTGCGCAGACAAGGTAATATATCTGACCTTTGACGTGGGATACGAGAACGGTAATGTGGCAAAAGTCCTAGATACGCTGAAAAAGCACGGAGCAGAGGGCACTTTTTTCGTTTTAGAGCACGTTATAAAGGAAAACACCGACCTTATAAGACGTATGTTTGCGGAAGGCCACACGGTGGCAAATCACACCATGTCACATCGGAACATGTCAAAAGCGAGTAGAGAGGATTTCGAAAAAGAGCTTCACGGGCTTGAAAATCTATGTTTTGAGCTTACCGGCGAGAAGATGGCGAAGCTGTACCGGCCGCCGGAAGGATGTTTTTCCGAGAACAACATGAAAATTTTAAATGATATGGGGTATAAGACCGTATTCTGGAGCTGTGCATACGCCGATTGGGACAATAGTAAGCAGCCGTCCCCCGATGCGGCACTAAAAAAGCTCACCACCAGACTCCACAACGGCGAAATACTGCTCTTACACCCCACATCCGCCACAAACGCCGCTATTCTCGATGAATTTCTCACCACCGTAAAGGCGGCAGGCTACAGAATAGGCCAGATTACGGAACTATGCGATACCTTAGGATAATTTCAGCCCTCGCCGTCCTTATTCTTCTCTGCACCCAGATATCCGCATCGGAAGCAGAGCTTGCGGACGTTTACTTTTCCTGCGAAAACGGCAGTAAAAAAATAGCGCTTACCTTTGATGACGGTCCTCACTACAAGTATACACCCGAGATACTTGATATTTTGAAAGAAGAGGACATCAAGGCAACATTTTTTGTTGTAGGACAGCTTGCGGAGCGTTATCCCGAGCTGATACTCCGTGAGATATCCGAGGGGCACGAGGTAGCAAGCCACACATGGTCGCATCCCCATCTTACGGAAATATCAAAGGATACACTCATATCCGAGCTTTCAGACACAGAGGAGCTTATTTTCGAGCTTGCGGAATACCGCACCAGACTTTTCCGCCCGCCTGAGGGAAAGTACAGCGATACCGTACGGCAAGCGGCGGCTGAGCTTGACTACGAAGTGGTTTTATGGACGGTGGACACCAGGGACTGGGCGCATCCAACCACCGATAAGATAGTGGAAACGGTACTAAACAACACAAAATCCGGCTCTATCATACTCTGCCACGATTTTATAGGTCACGACAGCCCCACACCCGAAGCCATACGGAGATTTATCCCCGAATTAAAAAGAAACGGCTACGAATTCGTAACCGTTTCGGAGCTTATTTTAGGTGATTGACATTAGTCAATGGCATACTTTGCGGCACATGCACGGTATTCGTCCATGAATGTGTTGCCTTGCTTAAGCTCAGCAAGATACTTGTGCATGTCGTAGGACTGCTCCGCCGCCTTGATCATACAAGCGGCGATATTGGAGCAGTGGTCGGACACGCGCTCGTAGTTTGTGAGAAGGTCGGAGAGGATAAAGCCAAGCTCGATGGTGCACTTGCCGCCCTGCAAACGGTCGATGTGCTTCTCTCTTATCTGCTCCTTAAGGTCGTCGATAACCTGCTCCAGCGGCTCAATGTGTGTCGCCGCACGCAGATCCTTGGAAATAAGAGCGTCGTAGGTAAGGCTTAATATCTCAGACACTGCAAGGGATATTGTTTTAAGCTCCTTTTTAGCATCGGCAGAGAATGTGATTCCCTTCTTGCTCATTTCCGCCGCCGCTTCCTGAATGTTTACGGCATGGTCGCTTATGCGCTCAAGATCGCCGATATTATGAAGTAAACGGGTTGCGGTTTTGGAGTCTTCAAGAGAAAGATCCTTCGAGGACAGCTTCACGAGATATGTGCCAAGCTTGTCCTCGTACATATCCACCTCGTGTTCAAGCTCTTTTATAACCTCAGCATCGGCATCGGTATACTTTTCCACCAGATCCATTGCTTTGTTGATGCTCTGCACCGAAAGATCAGCCATTTTGCCCATAACGGATACGCACTGTTCAAGCGCAAAGGAAGGAGTTGCGAGAAAACGCTCGTCGAGAAGAGGCTGCTCGGTGTGGGACGCTTTCTTGTCCTTGGAACTCTTTACGGTAGCCTCTGCAAGCTTTCCGAGAAGCTTGTAGAACGGAAGCAGGAGAATAGTTGTCGAGATATTGAAAATAGTATGTGTTATCGCTATGGTAGTGGAATTCACCTGCACCTTATCAAGCCCGAAGTCGAATATGGCGTCAAGCGCATAGTATCCCACAAGGAATATGAATGTACCGATAACATTGAAGTAGAAATGCACTGCCGCGGTGCGCTTTGCGTTTATTCCTGCACCGATGGTGGAGATCATAGCGGTGGTGGTGCTTCCGATGTTCTGACCCATGATCATGGGAATCGCCGCACCGAAGGAAAGCGCACCGGTTGCGGAGATCGCCTGCATAATACCTACGGATGCCGAGGACGACTGCATGATGGTAGTTATCACCGCACCTGCAAGGATACCGAGGATAGGATTGGTAAAGAGCGCCAGAATCTCGGCGAACTGTGCATTATGCTTCAGGGGAGAAAGCGCCTCGGTCATCATGGTCATACCGAACATAAGAACGGCAAATCCGATAAAGATACCGCCGATATCCTTCTTCCGTCCGCTTTTTGCAAACATTATCATGAGAATACCGATAAATGCGGAAATAGCGGCAAGATTGTTTGCTTTGAGAAGATCCATGATCACGCTTCCGCTGCTTCCGTCACCGCCTGCAAGGGTAAGGATCCATGCAGTTGCGGTAGTACCGATGTTGGCACCCATGATGATACCGATAGCCTGAGTAAGCTTCATAATACCTGAGTTTACAAATCCCACCACCATAACCGTGGTAGCGCCCGAGGACTGAATTACCGCGGTAACGATAGCACCGAGCAGTACACCCTTTATGGGATTGCTTGTGAGCTTTTCGAGGATTCTTTCAAGAGAACCGCCGGCGCTCTTTTCAAGTCCCTTGCCCATATAATCCATACCGAAAAGAAACATGGCAACGCCGCCGAAAAGCGATATGAAGTTGAAAATTGACAGACTTCCGTCCTCTCCCGAGTCTGATGATACACCGACGGCGGCGTAGAAGATCACGCAGATCACCGTCAGTATGATCATAGTCCGTTTGAATCCGTTTTTACACATAATGTTCTCCTTACTTATATCAATTGTCATTATTTTTAAAGTTTTCTGAAAGATAGAATTCCACTCTTATGGTGGTTCCCTCACCCTCTCGGCTGTCTATCTCGATTTTTGCGGCGTGTCTTTCCGCCACATGCTTTACAATGGCAAGTCCAAGACCTGTTCCGCCTGTTTCCTTGGAACGGGACTTGTCCACGCGGTAGAAGCGCTCGAAAATACGTGGTTGATGCTCCTTAGATATACCGATACCCGTATCGCTGACCGTAAGTATGGCGATAGGATCGCCGATACCGTATGACGGCGCGGTCACCTTAACATTCACGCTTCCGCCTGACTTATTATATCTGATGCCGTTGTCTATAAGGTTGTATACAAGCTCCGTAAGCTCGCTTGTGATACCCGTAACAACGGTTTTCTCGCCGGTGACATTCACGGCAATACCGTTCTTCGCCGCGCTCATTTCAAGCATGTCACGGCATTCTGCGGCAATCTTATATAGATCAACGCTTTCGTAGTTCGACGCATCCGATGCCTCATCAAGCTTTGAAAGCTTGATGATATCCGAGATAAGCGACAGCATGCGCTGGCTTTCCTTGCGTATCCGCCCTGCGAATACTATCGTGTCGTCCCCCTGCGCCATGCCCGATTCGATAAGCTCGGCATAGCCGGAAATCGAGGTCAGCGGAGTTTTTAATTCGTGGGACACGTTTGCGGTAAATTCCTGCTTTATGCGGTCAAGCTGTGAGCGTTCGGTAACGTCAAGCATAAGTCCGATTCTTCCCACCTGCACAGCACTTGACACCACATGATTCACATGGAGCTGGAGCTGTCTGCCATCTATTGTAAGATTGACAGAATCCGCCCGTTCGATACATTCGCATATTTCAGCCGAAGCGCACACTTCTGACACATGCTTTCCCGTACATTCATCTCGGGACAGCGAGGTGCCAAGCCATGAATAGGCGCTTTCGTTGAGCATGATGATTTTTAAATCATTATCGAGAACTATAAGCCCCTCATCCATGTTGTTGATGATAGTTGAGAGTCTGTTTTTCTCTTTCGCCACACGGGCAAGCTGATGCTCGATCTCACGTTGCTGGGCGTTTATCATTTCAAAAAAAGGAGTTAACTCGGGGTAATCTCCCGCAGAACTTATCCCCGGCGCAGATATTTTCAGATATTCCTGCTCTGCTTTTCTCTTTAGGTGTGACGATATCAAAACAGCGATCAAAACAACTGCAGAAATCGACACCGCAGATACAATCAAGGCAATCAGTATTCCTACCGCATTAGCATCTGCAAGCACTAATATTGGCAAAAGAAGCAAAACAAAGAGCGCCGTAAAAGCACCGGTAACCCACGATACAATCGCTGATGCAATGAGATATTTTCTTGTTTTTTTATTCATATCCGATCAGTCGCCGATCTTATAGCCTACGCTTCTCACGGTCTTGATGATTCCGCCGGCTTCACCAAGCTTTTGGCGAAGCGTCTTTATGTGCATATCCACCGTTCTGGACTCGCCCTCGTAGTCGAAGCCCCACACCTCGGAAAGGATGCGGTCGCGGCTCATTACTATGTTCTGATTTACAAGAAGGAATTTGAGAAGCTCGTATTCCTTGTATGTAAGGTCGATATCCTCACCGTTCACCGTAACACGGCGCGAGGAATCTTCCATCTTAACACTTCCGAATTCATAACATTTTTTATCGCCTGCCGATGTAACCGTATCGCCGCTTCTTCGGAGAAGCGCCTTGACTCGTGAAACAAGCTCCATAATGCCGAAGGGCTTGGCGAGATAATCGTCCGCGCCCATATCAAGTCCGCGCACCTTATCAAGCTCGGTGGTTTTTGCCGTCACCATCATTATCGGGATCTTGGCGGTGCGGTCGTTAGCCCTGAGCGTGCGGAGCAGAGTAAGCCCGTCGTCCCCGGGAAGCATTATATCAAGAAGGATAAGCTTCGGGGTGACATTTTCGAGCATTTCCATCATGGCGGCGCCATCGGCGAACCCCATGACCTCGTACCCGCTGTTTTTCAAGGCATAGCCTTCCATTTCTCTGATATTCTCGTCGTCCTCTACAATGAAGATCATATTTTTCCTCCGTCCGATGCTTTTTACGTCTTTCTGAAAGCAAATTATTACATATTTTTTACATACATATATATCGTACCTTCTATATGTAACTTACAATGGTATTTCTGTGTAAAATTTTCGTAAATTTGCGGCACAAAAGGAAATGAGCACACCGCGCCGTTTGGCGTGGTGTGCTCGCTTGATTTATGGGATATTTGTAAGAGGCAGTGTTTCGTAGCCACTCCAATTTGCGAGATGGCGTGCAAGGATGATAAGGTCGATGGAGTTTACCTTGCCGTCAAGGTTTAAGTCCATAGCTTCGAGGTTGACCGAATCAGCGCCGAAGCCTGACCACCCCGCTATGTATTTTGCGAAATGTGTAAGGTCGGACGGGTCCGCCACGCCGTCGCCGGATGCGTCGCCGTGGGCGAACACAGCACATATCTCGTACGACTTATCAGTTTCTACTATTTCATAACCTTTACCCGCAATTAAATTTGCAATAAAACCATTCTTAATAATGGAAACTTCCTTATTCACTATAACAACTTCAGAAACGTCTGCAAGAAGGGTAATATCTCCTTCCACTGCAAGTGCTTCATCAAAAGTATCATATTTATTTGTGGGATATTGAACAGCGGTATATTCATAGCGATTAGTAATTATATTGCCATGACAATTTGTATTTATCCAATAATTCTTGATGTGTGTCGACAAGTCCATCAAACATTGAGCGGCACTATCAGTCGCCTCATTACTAAGCCCATCTTGAAATAATGATGCATACTTATAAAGACATTCGTACATATAAATATTTATCTCTGCTAAACATTTATATGCATAATCATATTTTATTGCATCATCAAATGTTTGGTTAGTTAATAGCCTATCCCCATAAAAATTATCAATTGCTAGTCCCATTGCTTTTTCTAATGGAGCAACATAATTCATAAATAAATATGCATCACCTTTATCACTAAGTTTGAACGCTGAATCAAGCAGCCTATATGCACCATTATATGTGGCGATTAAAGCTTTCAACTGTGATAAAGCTATATTGAAATAAGTTGATATAGAACGATATGTTAAATCTTTAAGAGTTTCTTTAAGTTGAGAATTACTCCATATTAATTCCGCATTGGCAGATACAAACTCATTGAATATGTATTCCATCAGCGCATAATCATCAGTTGCAATAGAGTAATATTTGTCTAAATCCTCTTTAAACCATTCAGCATAATCATCATTAATGCTGCTCATATATTCATATGATCTAAATAAAATATCAAATATTTCTTCATTTACATTTTTGCATGCCTGAGCTACTATATACGAATTTGCTATTTTTTCAATCGCGTCAAGACCGTCATTACACAGAGAAGCAATTGTGTTTATCTTTTTAGCACCGTTAAACAATTTTTCTACATAGTACTCATCATTTAAATACTTGCTAAAAATTGTATTATACATTGCACGCACAGTTGGATCTAACTCATACCCCTTTCCGTTTATGAGTTTTGTTATATCCTTTTTAAACAAATCCGCATCTTTAGCATGAAGAAAATCTTTCCATGTTTTATTGTCCTTATTATCAATGGCATCGGTTATATCCTTGATGAGAAGAGCATCATCTTCAATTAGCGCAAGTAAGTTTGCAGCTAAACCATCGGTGACCTTTTTATAAGTTTTTGTATAGTTTTCTGTTATTGATTTATCAATATTGTAGCTCGTGCCATCTGTCATCCGCAAAAGATATTCGGAAATGAATAAATCGTAATAGTCAGTATTAATTGACAAATTTTCAAAGTCTAATGTCATTACTTTTCCCAAATCACCAACTGCGTTCCATATTCTGTATGCCTCGAGAGAATCGCCCTCATCAAATTGCCAATAAGCATTATTAAACCCATTAGAAACATAAAAACTATCAAATCTACTATTTATGAAGTTTATATGTGCATCAATAAACACTGTGTTAGTTACTTCTCCACCTATAGGCTGAAGTGTAACAATGTTGTTTTTTATGTATTCTCCATCCACATCAAGATCGGACATAAAACACATAAAATCTTTATATCCTTCCGCATAAAAGATCAAAGAATAATCAGTAGAGTATAGCTGTCCTTCTTCTGTTAATACGATTAGACCATCTTCATTTGATTCTGTAACTATATTTTCTTTAGCTAATACTGATAAGATAACACCTTGTATTGGTTTTCCTGTTGATGCGTCTAAAATGGTAATAGTGCAGGTCGCGGGATCTAATTTCTCTAAATTATTACGTAGCAACGGACGGTCTGCTACTTTATTCATTATCCAAACATTTTCAAAATCCCAGCCCTCAAAGGACGATTGATCAGCAAATTGTTCATATGTAAGTGAACCATTTGGATGATCATCTGTTTTTAGTGAACGATTGGTATTGTTCCAATCGCTATAACTTAGATGATGATATCCGCTTCCGGAACTATCTGTTACCATTCCGATATTGTAACTTGTGTAGGTTCCTGAGCTATTACGTGTATTTGAGCCTAATATTCCATGGACCCTTGATGCAGATGGAGCTACTATTGTCCCAATATTATAACAATCCCTTGCCGATCCTCCAGGATCAAAATTTCCTCCAATTCCGCCGGCAGCAGTATTGCCTGTACCATAAATGTCGCCTGCATTAAACGATTGAACGACAGGATAACCGTTATAACCATAACCGCAAATTCCACCTATCCATGTTTCACCAATTACTGTTGCATAATTTGCACAGTATATAGCTTGGGTATCCCAACCAGATGCTTGTGTAGCTTGTCCTAGTATCCCACCAACATATTTTGTTCCCTCTACATATGTTTTTGAATCGGAGGTACAAGATGATACGTTGCAGGTAAAGCCGTAACCAACTATACCACCAACTAAGTTTTCACCTGAAATAAAACTACTTTGCATGTGAGATTGTACTATTCTTCGTGTTCCACTATAACCTACTATGCCACCTACATTATTGATCCCTTCTATAGACGAATCTATAACTTTACAGTTCTCAACTGCAACTACATCATACGTATAAGGGTAGACCTCGCGCCAACACGAACCAACTAAAGCACCTACATTTTCATAGCCATGCACATCTGCATTATTCAAATTTAAATTGGAAATTTTCAGGCCATTAAATCCACCAAACAATCCTACTTTTGAATTATTTCCGGATATAAACAAATTATATATTGTATGCCCATTTCCATCATATGTGCCGGTGAATTCAGCTCCATTAAAACCTATCGGTATCCATTCTATTCCATTAAGATCAATATCTGCAGTCTGAACAAAATATTTTTTCACATATGTATTGCCTTCATTTGTCGATTTCGCTAAATATGCAAGTTGCGCTCCGCTTTCTATTTGATAGGGATCGTCTGCCGTACCACTTCCACCGGCAAAAGCTGAAGCAACACTTCCATCCCAAACATCTATGTTTCTTGATGTTGTCATGTTTGATTCATTGGCTGATGCTGATAATGGTGGCATGGAAATTATTAAACAACAGACTATAAATAAACTAATAATTTTTTTAATAATTTTTTTCATAATTTGTGATCCTTTCATAAGCCCATAAAATCAAAAAGTGCGCCAGCCGAAGCCAGCGCACGAAAAACGCAAGCTCCGATTGTCGCCAAACAAATTTCAAGCATATGATAAGGATATTTCCTTGCACAATATACATGATGGAACTTGCGTTTTTACCAAATTCACACACATATATATTGTGCACGATGAAAAAAGGTATAATTCTCCTATAAAGAAAAATATCCCTTCATTGGCTTATGAAATTTGTTTGGCAACATAAGTATAGCATATATTAGTAGCTTTGTCAAGAAAAACGTTAACTAAATGTCCATTTAAATCCTACGAAATTTTACGAAATTTTCGTAATCCCCCCACCCTTGACAATTCCGCCGCTATATATTATAATAGATGTAACTACGCCACAAGGATGGTAAAAATATGCTAAAAACCAACCGTACCATAGAAATATTCGACTCCACTCTGCGCGATGGGGCACAAGGTGAGGGCATTTCCTATTCCGTCAGAGATAAACTGAATATCCTCAAGGCTCTCGACGATTTCGGGGTTGACTACATAGAGGCAGGCAGCCCTGCTTCAAACCCCAAGGATGCCGAGCTTTTCATCCGCGCAAGGGAGCTTTCCCAGAAGAACGCCAAGCTCTGCGCATTCGGTGCAACTCACAGAAAAAATGTGAATCCCGAGGATGACTCCGCACTCACCGCCATGATAAAATCCGGTGCGCGCTGTGGTGTCGTATTCGGCAAGGCGCATATCGCTCACGCAAATGCGGTCCTTGGCGTTACCGCCGAAGAAAACATCGAGCTTGTACGCTCCACCGTCAAATATCTGAAAAGCCATATGGAAGAAGTCATCTTCGACGCGGAGCACTTCTTCGACGGCTATCTCGCCGATGCAGATCATGCCCTCGCGGTAGCTTCCGCGGCGTTCGAGGGCGGCGCTGACTGCGTTACCCTCTGCGACACCAACGGCGGAACACTTCCGGGGCAGATATACGAGATCACTCGCGCTGTTGTGGAAAAATTCCCCGATAAGCGTATCGGAATCCACACCCACGACGATGCCGGACTTGCAGTAGCCTCGGCAATGAGCGCCGTAGATGCCGGCGCATCCCTTGTGCAGGGCACGTTCACGGGAATCGGCGAGCGTTGCGGCAACTGCGACCTCAGCGTGCTTATCCCCAATCTCATCTTTAAATGCGGCATGAACTGCGGCAAGACCGTCCCCGTAAAGACGGAAGCTCTCATGGAAACCGCGCGCCGCATATCCGATATTTCAAACGTGGTCACCCGACCCACCAAGCCCTACACCGGCAAATCCGCCTTCACTCACAAGGGCGGCATGCATATTGATGCCATGGAAAAGCTTGAAGGTGCATACGAGCATATATCCCCTGCCCTTGTAGGCAACAAGCGCCGACTGCTTGTGTCCGAGGTTTCGGGGCGCTCCACTGTGGTGCATCTTGCAAAGCAGGTGATCCCGGAGCTTGACCGCTCATCCCCCGAAGCAAAGCTTATAACGGAGAAGCTTAAGGAGATGGAGCATCTTGGCTATCAGTTCGAGGCGGCAGACGCAAGCTTTGAGCTGATGGTGAAGAAGCTTGTACGCGACTACAAGCCCCATTTCAATGTGGTGCTCTACAAAGCCACCGACGACTTCCCGTCAACTGACGGAAAGCTTCAGGCGTCCGCTATGGTGCAGGTTGAAGTTGGCGGACTCACGGAAACCGTGGCATCTCTCGGAAACGGTCCGGTCAACGCCCTGGATATGGCGCTTAAACGTGCGCTGAGTGCATTCTACCCCGTTCTTTCCGATGTCACCCTCACCGACTTTAAGGTGCGCGTGCTGGAATCCAACTCCACCACCGCCGCAAAGGTCCGCGTGCTTATTGAATCCACGGATTCCCACAGAGTGTGGACAACGGTTGGCGTGTCCGAGGACATAATCGAAGCCAGCTTTATGGCGCTTGTTGATTCCCTCGAATACAAGCTGTCCAGCATCGAACATGTGTAATAACGAAAAAATCACTTGCAAGCCTTTCGGCGGCAAGTGATTTTTAATTTAAAAGGCTATCTGCATAAAAATCGCAACAAGGCAGAGAATAAGCGCACAGGGAACGTAAATATAACGTCCAACGAAGTACCACGGCTTCCCGTGACTGCGCCCTGCCCCCTTGTTTATTTCATCAAGGAGCACATCTTTTTTCATTCCCCAGAACCATGAAACAGAACCGATTGTTGCGCCTATGGGGATGATGTAGATATAGAGAATGTCCATCCACGGCCCCCAAATATTTATGGATTCCATGTTCACGCCAATTCCAAGGCAGATAACGCATAATATCCCAAGTACCGCCACGCGGCGTATTCTCGGATACTTATTTTCAATGGATTCCGCCACGGCTTCAAACATATTCTGAAGCGAGCTGATGCCTGCAAATATCATGGCAACGTAGAGTATAACGGCAAAAAGCTGTCCAAACGGAATATCCTGCAATATTCGCGGAAGCGTTACGAAAAGGAGCGCCGGTCCTGCGCCAACGTCAAGATCATAGGCGAAGCATGAGGGAATAATCACAAGCGCCGCTACGATTGCCGCAAGCGTATCGAAAAGCGCGGTACGCACGGCGGATTTTACGATATCCTCGCCCTCGGGAAGATATGCGCCGTATGTTACCATGCCGCTTCCGATAAGGGAGAGGGAGAAAAATGCCTGTCCCATCGCCCAAACCCAAACCATAGGGTCACGGAGCACCGCCAAGTCGAGGGTAAACATGAATTTATACCCTTCCACAGCGCCCGGCAGGAACGCAACACGAACCGCAAGCACCGCAAATATGATAAAGAACACGGGCATCATTATTTTGTTGGATTTTTCGATGCTTTTTGCGCCGAGTAGCAGTGTAACAAGGGTTATAACTACCACAGCGATATGAAACGGCACAACGGAGTATCCGTTAGCGGAAAAGGAGTCAAACCACACCGCGGTATCCACGCTCATAAGGGTTCCGGTGACCGATTCCCACAAGGCTTTCAGCACATAGGCGATTATCACCGCATATCCCACCGCAATGCACATAGAGCTTGCAAATGGAAGCCATCCCATGACTGTACCGGCTTTTTCCGCGCCCTTACCGCGGTGCGCCCACACGGCTTTATATGCCCCAAGCGGTCCCGTGCGCGTATGTCGTCCAACGGCGTATTCCGCCGCAAGCCCCACGGTGCTGAAAAGTATTACAAATACAAGGTAAACGAGGAGAAACGCTCCGCCGCCGTTAGCGCCAAGCTTTGCGGAAAATCCCCAGACATTCGCCATTCCCACAGCCGAGCCTACGGCAGACAGAATAAATCCCCACCGCCCCGAAAATTTTGCATGTTTCTTTTCTGTCATTTTGTCCTCCGTCATGTTATGTACCACTATGCTATTCGCCTTAAGCATGGGGTATCGAAATCATTTTAGTGTATATCTTCCCAAGTTCAAAGCGTCACGCATTCACAGTGCCCCGTGTAGCGTCTGCCGCAGTTTATATTTTAATTAACCAAGAAATATTAGGTATCATCAGGGATAGTAATTTTAGGCAGTGACCATCTGAATCTTGAAGCCAGCAGCCTTACTGCAACAATAATCAGTACTCCTATTGTCGATGATACAGTTAAGCTGCTTATACTGTTTTTTAAGAGATAAAACACCAATATTCCAAGCAAAGATGCAATTGCATAAACATATTTTCTCAAAACAAAAGGAATATTTTTTGTCAAAACATCTCTCAGCATTCCTCCGCCGATTCCTGTAATGACTCCCGAAACAAGTACCAGCAATAAATTGTTTTCAAATCCATTATTACAAGCAACTTCAGCACCCGTAATGGAAAACACACCCAATCCTATTGAATCAAAAATATTATTTATATGTACAATTTTAGATTTTTGATTATATATACCGTTCTTCACATATAGAATTAAAAATATGATCACTGAAACAATCACGGCAATTAAAATCATAATAACATTTTCAAAAATAAGCGGCGGGGTTATACCAAGAACAACATCTCTCATTATTCCGCCGCCAACAGCCGTAATACATCCAATAAAACAAATACCAAAAAAATCAAGGTTTGCTTCAACTGCAACAAAAACACCTGTTATCGCAAAAGCTATCGTTCCAATACATTCTAAAATAAAAACCATATATTCAGACATTTATATACCGTCCTTCTCTGACCTAATTATAAAACATCACCGTCGCGCACTCACAATGCCCCGTTCTGGGAAACATGTCCACAGGATACACACGCTCGCATGAGTACGCCCCCGAAAGCACCGCAATATCCCGTGCAAGAGTGTCCGGATTGCAGGAAATATACACGATCCGCTTCGGCGCGATCTCCATAAGCCGCTGTAAAAGCTCTGCGGAACAGCCCTTACGGGGCGGATCGAGAATTACCGCGTCAAGTCCGCCATTCGCAATACGGTCAAGCTCCTTGTCGAAGGAACCCGGATCGGACGCATCGCAGCATATAAACTCCGCGTTCCCGTAACCGTTTAACTTGGCGTTGCGCTTCGCGTTTTCCACCGCCTCGGGGACAATCTCAATGCCGTACAGCTTCACCTCAGGGGTGCACACGGACATACCTACCGTGCCGATTCCGCAGAAAAGGTCAAGCACCATTTCGTCTGGCTTAATATCCGCAAGCTCTGCCGCCTTGGTGTAAAGAAGCTCCGCACCGCGCCGGTTCACCTGCCAGAAGGACTGAGGAGAGATCTCAAACGTGCGTCCGCACAGCTTGTCCGTAAGCTTCTTTTCGCCGTACAAAAGATGATATTCGTCGCCCAGCACCACGTTGGTGTTCTTTTTATTTACGTTCACATAAAGGCTGGCAATGCACTCAAATTTGCCGCACAGCGCGCATGCAAGGGATAAAAGCGATTTGTCGTTTCTTGTGGCAACAAGGCACACCATGACCTGCCCCGTGCTCTCCGAACGGCGGAGATATAAGTGGCGCATAAGTCCCTGCCCCGTTGCCTCATCGTAAGCCGCAAGCTTGTTTTCATCCATGTACACGCGCACAAAATCCGCTATCTCACCGAATATGGGCGGCTGAAGTCTGCAGGAGCCGTTCTCATCCACACAAGGAATTATCTCGTGACTCTTCTCGGCGTAAAAACCGATGGCGGTGCGTGTCACGGCGGACTCCCCCTTTCCAAGGGTAATGCTTCCGATGGGATACTGAGCCTTGTTGCGGTAGCCGTCAAGCTCTCCTGTATGAAGAACATCCTCTACCGCCACATCAAGCCCCGCTTTTTTCATGGACATAGCAACACGGTTCTTTTTAAGTTCAAGCTCGTGCTCGTATGTAACATATCGGTACACGCACCCACCGCACCGCTTCGCCGCGGAGCATCCAGGGTCTACTCTATACGGGGATGGCTTATTTATTTTCTCAATTTTTGCTACGTTGTAATCGGATGTCACCTTAATAAGCTTTACCGTCAGCTCGTCCCCCGTGCATGCGGCAGGCACAAATGTAACAACGCCGTTTATACGTCCAACGCCGCATCCGAGATTATTTATATCAGTTATGGTAATATCCGAAATATCGTTCTTTTTTGAAGGGTTTATATGCCTCATGATTCCTCCGAATACATACAAAAAACCCGCCGTGCCGTGTGATACAAGATAAGAAAACCCTGCATGTGCAAGGCTGGTGTCCTCTCACCTGTTTTGTGCTCCCAACATCCGAGTCGTTCGTGCAGAAACGCGAGGCGTTTCACAAATCAGGAACGGTCGGGAGGTCTGCATTCCCATCAGATGAAGACCGGACTCCATTTATTTCTTTTGTGGGTTTTTAAAACTTGTACATCACGCACATGGCAGGAAGTTTGCCGATTTGCTTCTTCTCTTGTCTTTAGTATACCACACATCCGTGTAAAATACAATAGGTTTTTATAATTTTTTAAATTTGGCTCTATCAGTGAAATTTTACGCCGAAAGCATCATTCTTCCTCGTCCGCCTCGTCCCAAAATTCTTCCAAAGCCCCTGCAAGGGCAATTTCATTACCCACGAGGTGTATATCACGCAAATGACCGGTAAGAAGCCTCGAATACTGAGGTGTCGCGTATCTGTCATCAATAAGCACGCACACGCCTCTGTCATTTTCGCCGCGTATAACGCGTCCCACCGCCTGCAAAACCTTGTTCATGGCAGGATAAAGGTAAGCATATTCAAAGCCTGCCTCTCTCGTTCTCTCAAAATAATCCGCCACTATATTGGTTTCAAGATTCAGCCTTGCAAGCCCCGTTCCAACCACAACAGCGCCGATAAGCTTCTCGCCCGCAAGGTCGACACTCTCGGAAAACATTCCACCAAGCACCGCAAATCCGATAACCGCCCCGTCATCCATAAAGCGCGCAAGAAACGCCTTCCGCTCCGCCTCGGTCATATCCTGCTTCTGCACGCAGATATCCGCCGACGGGTCGTAACGTTTATAGGCGTGCACCACCTTTTTCAGCATCTCGTATGAGGGTAGGAACACCATGTAATTGCCAAGCCTTGAGTTCACCGTGGCATCAATTATTTCGATAACAGACGATAGCGTTCGCTCTCTGTCAGCATATCTTAATGAAACCTTATGCATGATAGCCGAAAACAGTTGCTCTCTTTTGAACGGTGACGGCAGTGTAAGAGTGTTTGCCTTTTTGCCGCCCAAAATATCCGTAAAATATTCCATAGGCTTAAGGGTAGCCGAGAACATCACCGTGCTGCCTACACGCTTCATTCTCTCGGCAAGCAGCTTCGACGGGTCAATGCACAGTGTTCTCACGCATACCCACTCACCCCGACGTTTTGCAAGATGCATAAATCGTTTGTCCGCCCGTCCCGATGCATCCGCGAAGCGCTTAGCAGTAAACGCCGCATCTCTCACCGCCCATTCTAAAGTTCTGCCCTCAAATGGCACCTCAGCGACGTTTGTTCCGTTTACTTTGAGCCACTTTACGGCTTCCCTAAAAAATTCCGCCGCGGCATCAGCTACGCTCTTGAAGCTTTCCGTGAGAAGCAGTGTGCCACACTCTTCCTCGCCGTCAAAATATGCGTTCTCCGTACACTTTTCACGCACAGCACGAAGTTCAGCCACGAGATGCTTTAACGGCAAATATAGGATAAAATCGCTCTCGGGAATAAGCACAAGCAGCTTTTCATACACCGTAACTGATATTTCCGCGGAGTACATCTCCCTTGCACGGTCAACAAGGTCGTGCGCCTCGTCAACCAGGGCGATATTCCCCGAACCGTCGCATCCCTCGTCGAAGAATCGGCGAAGATACACTCTCGGGTCAAAAAGATAGTTGCAGTCGCATATAACCACGTCCGAAAACAGCGCCGCATCAAGGGACAGCTCGTATGGGCACACCGAATACTTCCTTGCAACAGTCTGCACCGCCTCGGGGGAGATATTGCGGCTCTCGGAAAGAAGCTCATACAGCGCATCGTTCACCCTATCGTAATGCCCGTTTGAATATGGGCATCCCTCGCTTCTGCAGTCATGCACCCGCTCCCTGCAAAGGCACATTTTCTCTTTTGCGCACAGTGTGATAATGCGCGCCGAAAGTCCGTGGTCGCCCATCAGGGCGAATGCGGCGGCAGGCGCTTCGCCAACGGTAGACTTGGGGGTGAAGTAGAATATCCGTCTTCCGTGTCCCTCGCCCACAGCCTTCACCGCGCCGTAGCACACCGACAGCGTCTTACCGATTCCCGTAGGCGCCTCTACAAATAGTTTGCCCTTATTTTTTATATTTCTGAAGGTTTCGAGGATTATATCCTGCTGACCTTCTCTGTATGTTTTATGAGGAAATTTCAGCCTATGCGCCGATGACGTAAAACGCTCTGTTCCATCTGCTTCGAGTTTTGCAAATGGGTAATATACATGAAGCAGGTTAATCACCCGTGTACGAAGCTCCTCAGCGGTACGGACGGCGGAATACGACTCCGATTCAAGCGTATCAACCGAAACGAAGGTGATCTGCACGTTGACTCTCGCGACACCGAAAGTCTGCGTCACCATATAGGCATACAGATCCGCCTGCGCCTCATATTCTGGGTAATTTTCGGGAGAAACCGATCTCGGCGAGCATAAAACAGACTTTATCTCATCTACCGTATAAGCGCCGTTCTCCGAGATTATGCCGTCCGCCCTTCCGCTTATGTGGAAGGTTACATCCCCGTACTCAATATCGCAGGAAAGCGGCACTTCGGGGGAATAATTATCGCCGCCGCGACTTTGTATCATCTTATGCACAGCAGTTCCCTGCCTTAATCTCGCAAAGCTTGCTCTCGGTCGGTCAAGACTCCCCGAGCGCATAACAAAACTCACCAGCTCACGCACCGATATTTTTACGTCCACGCTCACGCCGCCCCCTTTCCTCATGTTAGTTTACCACAGTTTAGCATGAAAATGTTAAGTGGATATGAACGCAAAAGGGAGATACGGTCGCTTTTCTGAAAAAAAGCTCCGCAAAAAACTTTATACATGGGGCAAAAAACAAAACTGTAGGGGGACGGCGCCCAGCAGTCTTTGACTGCCAATACGTCCCATCACCTATCCGTTCGAAACGCACGGATTTGCGCCGCCTGCGTGGGTCCTCACCACTCCGGCAGCTTGGGGTGCGGTAATCCTTTGTGTGTTCAAATGTAACTTGGCGCAAAACTTAGTGTGCCGCAAACCGACGGTGGGGAGCGAAGCGATTACGCCATCGCCGCGAGGTGCGGGAAGCGGAAACGGCATTGCCGCAAAAAATTACGCAAAAATCCCGCCTTTTTAGATTGACAAATCATGTCGGGTGTATTATAATAGTTGTGGTAATTTCGGCAAAAGATCTTTTTCCGACCAAAACCGTAAAATATGCTTAAAAGCAACATCACGAAAGGCGTTTATCATGCCAAAAAACAAACGAAAGCTTGTGTGTACACCGTTGACCGATGAAAAAAACGGTACTATGCTTTTTATCGCCTGCATTATCGTGTACTGCCTATTTTCTGCCACTCGAACATTTTGGGCGCAGGCAATGGCAGAGCTTGTCCCCGAAGGCGTTTTTACCAAGGATGTTGCCGGAACTGTTGCTTCTGCACATATGCTTGCATATGGTCTTGGAATGTTCATTAACGGTTTTCTGTCGGAAAAAGTTCATCCTTTCAAATATATAGCCGCATCTCTCATGCTTTCATCTACTGCAAACGCTGTTGGTGCGCTCCTCGCTTACGCCAACACTCCAAGCATCGTACCCTATGTCATTGTATGGTCTATCGGCGGATTCTCTCAGTCTGCTACATGGCCGTCCATAATCCGCATAGCCTCAACACTCATGTCCGAAAAACGCCGTGCAACCGCCGGCGCGAACCTATACGCTTCATCTATCGCCGGTGCTGTGGGAACATATCTAATATCCCAACAAGTGCTTCGGCTTTTCTCATGGAAAGAACTGTTTGTGACCTCTGCGGCTGTTGGCTTTACACTTTTTGCCTTTTGGGTATGCGCAACCTTTAAAATTTCGAAGCTCTGCTGTAGAAGGGAGCTGGTTTCCGAAGCACCTGCCGCCGTTTCGGATAACAAAGCATCCACAACATCTCACCACAGCTTGATGGAGCTGCTGGGGCTCTCGGGCGGCATCGCTATTCTCATCTCCCTGTTTCTTAAAGGCACCGCATATGACGGATTCGTTAGCTGGCTTCCCACAATGATCGCGGAGCTGTTTTCGTTCGATGCAAGCTTCAGCGTTATGCTATCGACCATCCTCCCTGTATGTAACTTCCTTGGCGTTTTCGTTGGAAGATTCATCTTCGATAAGCTTACGCACAACGAGGTTACATCCTCCGCACTGTATATGGGTCTTGGAAGCGTGGGGCTTTTCTTATTGGCTCTGTTTGGCACACGAAGCCTTGGTGCGCTTATTGTTATACTCCTTATCACCGCACCCTTAATAGCCGCTTCCGCAACCATGTATGTGAGCCTTGTGCCTTTAAGATTCGTTAAATTCGGGCGTTCCGGCACTGCCGCGGGGCTGTTTAACTCCGCCGCATGCGCAGGTACGGGACTTTCCTCGCTTATCATCGGTATCCTCTCCCAGAACTTTGGCTGGGAGATCACGCTTTTCTCTATCACCGGTATTCTCTTCCTCGGCGCACTATCTTCTGCGGTTGTTATCCGCCGTTTCAAGAGTTTCAAGGATATGTAATAACCGATACTTGCAATTTGCGGAAATTTGTGGTACAATAAATGTATATGAGCGAAACGGAAAAGGAATAATAAGGAAACATTGCTATGCCATACGATAATACCGAAAAAGTTATCATCCGCGGGGTGGGCGTTCACAACGTGACCCTTGAGGATGCCGCCGCCATCTGCCGTGTGTTCGTAGAAGACAAAAGCGGCACACCCAAGGCGGTGTTTACCCCCAACAGCGAGATAATACAGTCCTGCATCGAGGATGAATCCCTCTATTCCGTGGTAAATAAAGGCGATCTTATCACCCCTGACGGGATCGGAGTTATTTACGCTTCGAAAATCCTCTCCCGCCCCCTTAAGGCAAAATGCGCAGGCTATGAGCTTGGGCTTGAAATGATAAAATACGCAAACGAAAGCGGTACGAAGGTATTTTTTCTCGGCGGAAAGCCCGGCATCGCCGAAGCCGCGAGGGACAAGCTTCTTAAAACATACCCTAATGTGAATTTTGTGGGCGTGGGCGACGGTTACTTCAAAAAAGAAGGCGAAGAATCGAAGAATGTGGTAGAAAAGATCAACGCCGCCGCTCCGGATATTCTTTATGTGTGCCTCGGCGTACCAACACAGGAGAAATGGATTCTTGCAAACCGCGAAAAATTCACCTCAGTCAAGCTCTGCCTTGCCCTTGGCGGAAGCCTTGACGGCTATAGCGGAAATGTGAAGCGCGCTCCCGATATTTTCGTTAAAATGGGGCTTGAATGGTTCTACAGACTTGTATGTCAGCCGTCCCGGATCGGGCGCATGATGAAGCTTCCGAAATTTCTCATTGGAGTTATAATGTTCCGACTTTCCGGAAAATATAAAAACGATACGCTGAAAGGAATAGAAGAATGAACGTAAAACTTCTCACCTACACCCCCGATGCGGAAAAGACCATCGCCGCGGCGGCTAAGCTCTGCTATGCAAAGAGCGATATCGACACCCTTATGGATAATCTCACCCCCGAAAAGGTGGCGAGCTTCCTTAAAATGCTTGAGGATCTGGGGCACGAATCCCCCGTTGAGCACGCTTCGTTTACTTTCGGTATCGAGGGCGTTTCAAGAGCACTGCTTGCTCAGATCACCCGACACAGGATCGCTTCCTTCTCTGTGCAGAGCCAGCGCTATGTGTCAAAGACGGATTTCTCCTACATTATTCCCCCGGAAATAGAAAATCTTCCCGAGGCGAAGGAAGAATTTATCGCCGCTATGGAAGAGGACGCACGCCACTACGAAAGTCTTCGCGAGAAGCTTATGGCGCGTCACTATGAAACAAACATCGCCGCAGGCATGCCTGAGGCTGAGGCTAAGCGTGCCGCCGAGAAAAAGGCTAATGAGGATGCAAGATTCGTTCTCCCCAACGCCTGCGACACACGCATTATCATGACTATGAACGTGCGCTCGCTTCACAATTTCTTCCGCCTGCGCTGCTGTACGAGAGCACAGTGGGAGATCCGCGAGCTTGCTGTAGCGATGCTTAAAGAGGTGCGCGCGGTATGTCCCCTGCTCTTCGGTCACGCAGGTCCATCCTGCCTTTACGGTGCATGCTCCGAGGGCGCTTACTCCTGCGGTAAGGCGGCAGACGTAAGAAAGGAACTCAGATGAAAGAGGCAGACAAGCTGTCTATAGGCGAAAATCTCACATTCGAGGGCATGACCTCAATACGCGCTGTCATTGCTGCCATTGAATCCGGCGCATCCGACCGCGTGATACTGCGCGTTATGGTTTCGGAGAGTAAGATAAAAGCCCGTGCCAAGGAGCTTTCATACATAAAGGCGATGTCCTATAAATACGGCTTCCCCGTGGAAACGCTGTCCGATGAGGAAATTTCGGCGCTTTCCCTTGGAAACAGCCACGGGGGACTGCTCCTTGAAGCTACAGCGCGTACTATTCCACACCTTTCCGCTGATATAATATCTGCCGTACCGGAACACGAACGCTTTTTCGTTATGATAGAGGGGATCGAAGACCCCTACAACTTCGGATATGCCCTGCGTTCCCTTTACGCCGCAGGCGTTTCCGGAATTATTCTCTCTCCGAGGAACTGGATGAGTGCGGCAGGAATCGTGTGTCGGGCATCCGCAGGCGCATCCGAGCTTTCAAACACATACATATGCGACACCGTAAATGAAGCCGTAAGTCTGATGCGTGAATTTTCCGTAAAAATCGTCTGCTGTGATATTAAAAATTCCGTTTCCATCTACGAAGCCGATCTCAGAAAGCCGCTGTTTATGGCGGTTGGCGGAGAAAAACGGGGACTTGCCAGAGATATGCTGGATGCCGCCGATTTTGTGGTGCGACTTGACTACGGCAGGGACTTCCCCGCCGCACTTTCCGCGGCTTCCGCGGCAAGCATTGCAGGCTTCGAGGTGTTAAGACAAAATCTCGCATCACAGAAAGGCGGAATTTAATGAAAACAGCACTTGTGCTCGAGGGCGGCGGAATGAGAGGTCTTTATACATGCGGCGTTCTCGATTATTTCATGGATAACGGTATAAAATTCCCCACGGTCTACGGTGTTTCCGCAGGCTCGGGACATGCTATGAGCTATGTTTCAAATCAAAGAGGCAGAGCCATGCGTGTGGGTATGAAATACCTTGGCGATTGGCGATACTGCAGTGTGCGCAGCCTTTTATTGACGGGTGACCTTTTCGGGGCGAAGTTCATATACGAAACCATTCCCGAAAAAATCGATCACTTCGATTTCGAGGCGTTCAATAACAACTCCATGAAGCTTGTTGCGGTGTGCGCCAACATCGAAACGGGCAAGGCTGAGTATATTCCCATAAGTGATGCAAAGCGCGATATGATCTATGTGAGGGCTTCAAGCTCCTTACCTCTTTTAAGCCGTATTGTAAAGACTGAACGCGGACTTTTCCTTGACGGCGGATGCTGTGATTCCATACCCGTAAAGCATGCCCTCTCCGAGAATGACCGCGTAGTTGTGGTACTGACACAGCCTGAAGGATTCGTTAAAAAGCCAGCATCCAACATGAAAGCTTTGGAGCTTAAATATAAGAAATATCCGAAGTTTGTTGAAGCCAACCGAAACCGTCACGAAAATTACAACGCTTCGCTGAAGGCAGTGGAAGACGGCGTAAAGGACGGCAAGGTATTCGTTATACGCCCATCCGCCCCCATCGGCTTCGGGCGCATCGAAAAGGATAAATCAAAGCTTACGGCACTCTACGAAATGGGCTACGCCGATGCAAAGGCAAGCGAAATCCAGCGATTTCTGTAAATATAAAAAAATTCGGGAGCTGTTGCACCTAAGTGC
The DNA here is from genome assembly GCA_045644145.1 of Candidatus Flemingiibacterium sp. Classification (GTDB taxonomy): domain Bacteria; phylum Bacillota; class Clostridia; order Oscillospirales; family CAG-272; genus Flemingiibacterium. Next base: position 4,368 of record JAZRGK010000003.1, on the reverse strand, counting down.
AACAGCTCCTTTAGACTAATTACATCATGGATTTGTAGAGTGCAACGATATCTTCCTTGGTAGGAGCCTTGGGGTTGCCGGGAGTGCAGGGGTCGATCATAGCGGAATCTGCTAAGAAATCGATGTCCTCTTCCTTCACGCCAACCTCGCTGAGAGTCTTCGGAATACCGATGTCCTCGGAAAGCTTGCGAACAGCCGCAACAGCCGCCTTTCTTGCCTCTTCAATGCTCATAGCGTCAACACCCTTGGCGCCCATAGCCTTTGCAATGTCGCGGTATTTCTCACCGGTTGCATCTGCGTTGTATTCCATAACGGTGGGAAGAATGATAGCATTAGCCACGCCGTGAGGTGTGTCATACACTGCGCCGAGGGGATGTGCCATAGAGTGTACTATGCCAAGACCTACGTTGGAGAATCCCATGCCGGCGATGTACTGACCGAGAGCCATTCCTTCACGTCCCTCGGGAAGTCCTTCTACAGCGGCGCGGAGATGCTTCGCGATAAGCTCAATAGCCTTGATCTCGAACATATCAGACATTTCCCAAGCGCCGCCGGTAATGTAACCTTCAATAGCGTGGGTGAGTGCATCCATACCGGTAGCCGCGGTAAGTCCCTTAGGCATAGAGCACATAAGCTCGGAATCAACGACAGCAACCGCAGGAATATCGTGAGGATCGATACAGCAGAACTTGCGCTTCTTTTCAACGTCGGTGATAACGTAGTTGACTGTTACCTCAGCGGCAGTGCCTGCTGTTGTGGGAGCCGCGATAATTGTAACGCTCTTGTTCTTTGTGGGAGCAACGCCCTCAAGTGAACGAACATCTGCGAACTCGGGGTTATTAATGATGATACCAATAGCCTTAGCAGTGTCTATAACGGATCCGCCGCCAACTGCGATAAGATAATCTGCGCCTGCAGCTTTGAATCTTTCAACGCCGTTCTGCACGTTTTCGATGGTGGGGTTTGCCTTGACATCATCAAGGATCTCATATGCCAGTCCCTCGCGGTCAAGGATATCGGTTACTTTTTTAGCAACGCCGAATTTAACAAGGTCCTTGTCGGTTACAAAAAGAGCCTTTTTAAATCCGCGAGCCTTTGCTTCGGATGCAATATTTTCGCGTGAACCTGCACCGAAGTAGGATGTTTCGTTGAGAACAAATCTGTTTGCCATAGCTTTTTCTCCTAACATTTAAATTTTAATCAAGCATGTTTGACAAAAAAATGTCAATTATATTGTACCATACGCTTATGAAGAAACAATTGTTAAAATGTAAACAAATCTGTCAAATCGTAAACAAATCTCTTAAAATGTTAACTCTTACGAGAAATATCAACATTTGTATGTAAACTTCTTCACAAATTATCAACATTTTTAAAATTGTAAATAATCTTAACTTTACCGCTATGTCATAACGTCTTCATAATTTCGTGCTACAATTTATCTCACAGTATATATTGTAAGGAGAATCAGCCACAAAATGTTAATGCTGAAAAATATCACCAAGGAATATGCATGCGGTGATACGTCTGTAGAAGCGCTGCGCGGAGTATCATTAAACTTCCGTGAAAACGAATTCGTTTCCATCCTCGGGCCTTCGGGATGCGGTAAGACAACTTTACTCAACATAATCGGCGGTCTTGACTCGTACACCTCGGGCGATCTTGTGATCGGCGGCACGTCCACCAAGGATTTTAAGGATTCCGACTGGGACGCCTACCGAAACCATAAAATCGGCTTTGTGTTCCAAAGCTACAACTTAATCCCACATCAGACCGTCCTTGCCAATGTAGAGCTTGCTCTTACCCTCTCGGGCGTTTCCAAAGAAGAAAGACGCCGCCGCGCCATAGAAGCTCTGGAGTCAGTAGGACTTTCCGATCAGCTTCATAAAAAGCCGGCTCAGATGTCCGGCGGTCAGATGCAAAGAGTTGCCATTGCAAGAGCGCTTGTAAATAATCCAGACATCCTTCTTGCGGATGAACCCACCGGTGCACTTGATTCGGAAACAAGTGTCCAGGTCATGGAAATCTTAAAGGAAATATCCAAAGAAAAGCTTATTATCATGGTAACCCACAACCCGGAGATCGCAGAAAACTATTCCACCCGTATAATCCGACTGCTTGACGGCAAAGTGACATCCGACAGCGCTCCTTTAGATGAGGTACAGGAGAAGAAACAAAAAAAATGCCGCGATACCACACGCTCCATGTCATTCTTCACCGCTCTTTCCCTCTCCTTAAACAATCTTATGACCAAAAAGGGACGCACATTCCTCACCGCCTTTGCAGGAAGCATCGGTATCATCGGCATTGCGCTGATTTTGTCCATTTCCAACGGTATCACGCTGTATATTAACGATGTTGAGAAAAACACACTTTCAAGCTACCCCATCGTTATCGAGTCCCAGACCGTTGATATGACCTCAATGATGGAGAGCTTCATGGGACAGAAGGCGTCCGAAGAACCCCATGAGCCTGATATGGTATATTCAAGCGATATCATGGGCGATATGCTCTCTGTTATGATGAGCGAGGTTACGGACAATGATCTTGCTTCATTCAAGGCATATCTTGACGATGAGGCAAACGGCTTTAGCGAGCTTACCAGCGATATCAAATACAGCTACTCTACACCTCTTAACGTGTACACCATTGCCGACTTCGGTAATGGCGAGGAGCTTGTGCAGGTATGCCCATCAACCGTCCTTGAAAGTGCCGGAATGACGCAGTTTGCGGAAATGGCACAAATGTCCGTATCCATGGGCGGTGCAAATACCATGGAAGTTTGGGATGAGCTTATCGACAACCCCGAGCTTCTTGAAAAGCAGTATGACGTGATCGCGGGACGCATGCCCGAAAGCTGGAACGAGATCGTCCTTATTGTAAATAAAAACAACGAGATCGCAGATATGGCGTTGTTTTCCCTCGGACTTAAGGATCAGTCCAACCTTGAGGGCATGATGGATGATCTTATGAAGGGCGAATTTACCCAGGATGAAGCCACAAGCTACACCTATGATGAGCTTCTTTCCATGGAGTATTACCTTCTCCCAAGCTCCGCCAAATATGAACAGGACGGCGGCGCGTGGGTAGACCGTTCGGGCGATGAGGAATACATTCGTACACTTCTTGACGATGAGCATAAATTGAAGGTCGTAGGAATCATCCGCCCCTCTGAGGAAGCCACCGCCACAAGCGCTTCGGGAGCTGTAGGATATCTCCCCACTCTCATGGAGCATCTTATTAGCGAAATCAATGCAAGCGAGATAGTAAAAGCGCAGAAGGATGCGCCCGACACAGATATTTTCACGGGAATTCCTTTTGAAACCGAAGAATCTTACGAGCCTCTTACAATGGAAGGCATCGAAGCGTATATCGCAACCCTTACCGCCGCAGAACAGGAAAAAGCAACCACAGGCATTGCTCAGATGAAAGCCGCAGGCATGCCCGATGAGCAGATAATCGCTATTTTCGAGAAATCGGCAGCAGAACGGTCAACCGACGCAACCTATGAGGGCAATCTTGCGCTCCTTGGTGTGTCCGACCTTGAAAAGCCGTCCATGATCCAGATATACCCGAAAGATTTTGATTCCAAGGAGCTTATATCCGACAAGATAACCGAATACAACAATGGGCGCGAGGAATCCGCACAGATCGGCTACACCGATTATATCGGAATCATGCTTTCTTCGGTTACCACAATCATAAACGCCATAAGCTATGTGCTTATAGCCTTCGTAGCTATCTCCCTTGTGGTTTCCTCGATTATGATAGGTATTATCACCTATATCTCCGTGCTTGAGCGCACCAAGGAGATCGGTATACTAAGAGCGGTTGGCGCATCCAAGCGTGACGTTGCAAGAGTGTTCAATGCGGAAACCCTTATCGTCGGTTTCACCTCGGGCGTTATCGGAATCGGTGTGACGCTGATCCTCTGCATCCCCATAAATATAGTAATAAAAGCCATAACAGATATTTCAAATGTGGCTCAGCTTCCCATAATCGGTGCCGCGGCGCTTGTTATAATAAGCATGCTGCTCACCTATATAGCAGGTCTTATCCCTGCAAGCGTTGCCGCAAAGAAAGACCCCGTTATTGCGCTTAGAAGCGAGTAAAGCTTTACAAGAAAATAGTATTTAAAGAGGTGCTGCAATTATGTATAGCACCTCTTTAGTTTGTAGAAAAAGTGTGCATTTATAAAATCATGTTGACAAAACAAACACGCGGTAGGGGAGGCTCTAATGATATGCACCCCAAAAGTTAGACACTTTTGGAGGTGCATATTTTTATGTCAAAAAAACAAAACAAGTACTCGTCAGAATTCAAAATCTGTGTTATAATGGATATGCGAGAACACCGATTAGGATATTG
>JAZRGK010000002.1:0-32733 GCA_045644145.1 Candidatus Flemingiibacterium sp. | reverse complement strand
GTATACGCTGCCAATCGTCTGCATAGTCGCAACGGTCGCGGCAATTCACGAAGTATTTTTTACACATTCGGAGAAAAAACATGATACTTGAAACAGAACGCCTTATCCTGCGCCCATGGTGTGAGGATGACGCAGAGCCCTTATATAAATACGCCAGCGATCCCGATATAGGACCGCCTGCGGGTTGGCCGCCTCACACGAGCGTGGAGAACAGCCGCGAGATCATCCGCACGGTGCTGTCCGCGCCCGATACCTTTGCCGTGTGCCTCAAAGAGGATGGCAAGCCAATCGGAAGCATTGGCTTTCACCGCAACGACCTTGCCGACGCAGACGATGAATATGAGCTGGGCTATTGGATCGGCAAGCCCTTTTGGGGGCGAGGACTCATTCCCGAAGCCGCGCGCGAGATGCTTCGATACGCGTTCGAGGATCTCAAAATGAGCCGCATATGGTGCGGCTACTATGAAGGAAATGGGAAATCCCGCCGCGTTCAGGAAAAACTTGGATTTGTATATCAGCGCAAGACCGAGGGCATTGAAGTGCCGCTTCTCGGCGAGATTCGCACGGGGCACTCGAATCTTATGACGAGAGAAACATGGGAGAAGACAAACATTGAGGTTTGCAATGCTCAAAAAACTCTACGATAAAAGCAAAATATGGTTTGCCGTCGCGTGGATCATCGCCTACTGTGTGCTGATGTCCGTCGGAGATTCGCTTTCTGCAGGGATCGGTATCGAAAAAGCGGTGACACTTCCCTTCGGAATATTGCTTTCGGCAATCCTTCTGCTGTTTTTGAAGAAAAACGGAATGTTCGAAGAGTACGGGCTTTGCGTGCCCAAGGCATCTGCGAAATCCATGCTGTACTATGCGCCGCTCCTTGTCATCCTGAGCGCAAATCTCTGGTACGGCGTGACGCTGCATTACGGTGCGCTTGAAACCGTGCTGTATATTCTCGCAATGCTTTGCGTCGGCTTGCTTGAGGAAGTGATCTTCCGCGGGCTTCTCTTTGAAGCGATGCGGAAAGACGGTATAAAATCCGCTGTGATCGTTTCCAGCGTGACCTTCGGCATCGGGCATATCATCAATCTGATCAACGGCTCTGGCGCGGAGCTGCTCCCGAATCTGCTTCAGGTGGTGTACGCAACCGCAGCGGGATTCATGTTTGTGATGATCTATTACAAATCAGGCAGTCTGCTCGCTTGTATTGCCGCACACGGTGTATTCAACGCGCTCAGCGTGTTTGCCGACGAGGCGAATGCATCCGGAGAGATGCGGATATTGAGCGCAGTGCTGCTTACGGTAATCGCAGGTGCTTACGCGGTGTATCTGACGTGGACGATGAAAACAAATGATAAAGGAGAATGATTATGAAACGTGTATATGATTTTTTGAAAAAAGCAGAGGTTTACTATCTTGCAACGGTGGAAGGCGATCAGCCGAGAGTCCGTCCCTTCGGTACCATCAACGAATTTGAAGGCAAGCTCTACATACAGACCGGCAAGGTCAAGCCTACCAGTCATCAGCTCGCCGCCAATCCCAAGGCAGAGATCTGCGCATTCACGGAAGGCGCGTGGATCCGTGTTGCCTGCGAGCTGGTTGAGGATGACCGTCTTGAAGCGAAGAAGTCGATGCTGGATGCGTACCCGAATCTGCGCGGGATGTACGACGAGAACGACGGCAACACGCAGGTGTTCTATATGAAGAATGCGACGGCGACGTTCTGTGCGTTCGGGAAAGAAGCCGAGATTGTGGAGTTTTGATCTGTCATGACCAGACAAGCCTTTCTTGATTATTGCCTCGATACATACGGCACTACCGCCGATTATTCTTTTGACGAGGATTTTGAAACGGCGGTCCTCCGTCATACGGGCAGCCGCAAGTGGTATGCCCTCGTTATGCGCATCTCCCGCCGAAAGGTAGGCATCGACAGCGATGAGGTGGTTGATGTCGTCAACTTGAAGCTGCCGCTGGAGATGTTCGGCTCGTGCGGCGCGGCGGACGGTGTCTATCCGGCGTATCACATGAACAAGCTTCATTGGATATCGGTGCTGCTCCCCGATGCGGCGGATGATTTGGTGGAGTTTCTTGTGAATGCGAGTTATGAGGCGACGAGGGAGAAGAAGCAAAAAAACAACTGATTGAAAATATATGACGGAGTGAAAATGCTGGATTTCAATAACAATTTGATACTGATTAAAGGCGAAGATAAAACGCAATCCGTTAATTCCGTCTCATTTGATCAGTACGGCTCAGTTCGGGTTACATTCAACAGCGGAAAAACATATTCTTATAAAAAAGCGAATGTGCGTATTTTGAAGAATCCCAAAATCACTCTTCTTCAAAATCGGATAGCGCTCAGAAATGATGTTCCGCTGTCCGGTGCTGATATGGTTCAGTTCTTTGATGAATGGTGTCGTATTATTTATCAAAAAGGTTATCACGAACTTACTCGCAGCAGCGAAATCCGAATTGTTGAATCTGCTTTGAACAATCCAACTTCACAAAATTGCTTTGATTATTTCAAGCAGATAGCGGCCAGAACCGGTCTGAAAGTTGAGGGGCATAACATCCTTGCTTCGCGATATGAAAAGATCGGCTATATTCGTGACGACAGCATTGTATCGGATTATCTGAAACAAGAATATGTAAAATCATCCGAAGATACAGTGGAATCTGCAATATTTCCGTTTGGCTTCAATCTCAGCCAGAAAACCGCGGTCGAAAATGCACTGCAGAATCGATTGAGCGTGATTGAAGGCCCTCCCGGAACCGGAAAAACACAAATCATTCTGAATATTATTGCCAATGCTGTAATGCGTGGCGAAAGTGTAGCTGTCGTTTCGAGCAACAACTCTGCCACAGCAAACGTTTACGAGAAACTGCAAAAATACGGCGTGGATTTCATTGCAGCACCACTCGGAAGTAATGAAAACAAAACTGCTTTTATTGAACATCAGATTACGGATTTACCGGATATGAGTTCATGGAGAATCGCTCCTGATGAGCATAATCGTATCAGAAGCGCTGAAGCGGATCTGAGGAAAAAGCTTGCTCTGAAAAATGAGCATGCAAATCTATTGGCAGAGCGGAATCAATTGGAAAAGGAATACGAGCATTTTAAAGAATATGCCTCCGCCGAGTATCCTGACAAATATGTTCCGGTGTTTTCAAAAGCTATTTCTGCTGCAAAAATCCTCGACTATGTTGCTGAACACGAATTGATATTGAGCAGTAATCGCAAAGTTGGTGTCTTCCGAAAATTTGTGTGGAGATTCCGTTACGGTTTCACCAATTTCCGATTCCATCGCCATCCGGTAGAAATCATATTTACATATTGTCAAGAGCTATACTACGAACGCAGACTCAAAGAGATTTCTGACCGTATTACCGAAATCGAATCCGATCTTCAAGCTTACAACTTCGATTATAAAATGCGGGAATATACAGAACTTTCCATGATGGCGTTTAAAGCCAAACTGGCATCGCTATATGACGGGCATTCCCGTAAACATTATGACAAAGATGATTTATGGAAACATTCTGGTGAATTCATAAAAGATTATCCTGTAATATTAAGCACAACATATTCGTTGAGCGCAAGTCTGTCAGCACAGTTCATTTATGACTATGTTATCGTAGATGAAGCCTCCCAGGTGGATCTTGCGACCGGTGTTCTTGCATTATCCTGTGCAAAAAAAACCGTAATCGTGGGTGATTTAAAACAGCTGCCCAATGTTGTCAGCGGCATACAGAAGAAAATTACGGATGAGATATTCGACCAATTTGATCTTGATGATGCATACCGTTATTCCGAGCACAGTCTGCTCTCATCCGTTACGTCATTGTTCCCGGATGTTGCCCGTGTGCTTTTGCGTGAACATTACCGCTGTCACCCGGAGATCATCGGATTCTGCAATCAACGGTTTTACAACAACGAGTTGATTATACTTACAACTCCAAAATCAGAGCGTCAACCATTGATGGTATATCGGACTGTTCCCGGAAATCACGCCCGAGATCATATAAACCAACGGCAGATTGATGTGATTACGGACGAAGTTTTCCCCAAACAAAATCTTAATTCAAGTGATGCCTCTGTCGGTATAGTTACGCCGTATCGAAAACAAGCAGAAGCCCTACAAAAGATATATGCTGATACAACGGTAAAAGCTGATACTGCAGATAAATTCCAGGGTCAGGAACGCAGTGTGATGATCTTTTCAACGGTTGACAACGAAATTGGTGAATTTGCCTCTGATCCAAATCGTTTGAATGTTGCGGTTTCTCGTGCAATCGATCAGTTTATCGTAGTTACAGATGGTAATGACAATGATTCAGTTTCGCCGATTCATGATTTGATCGGTTATATCCAGTATCATAATCATGAAGTTATCAATAGTGAAATCCATTCGGTTTTTGATTACCTTTATAAGAATTATGCCAATTCCAGAGAAATAATTCTCAAAAAATATGGGCGAATTTCAGATGTGGAAAGCGAAAATCTGATGTACTGTGTCATCCGTGATGTATTGGTGCAAAATGAATTTTCGCAGTACGAAGTGGTCACTCATGTTCCTGTTCGTATGATTCTGAGTGATTTGCAAAAATTGAATACCCGCGAACTTTCATTTGCAACGAATCACCTGACTCACGTTGACTTTTTGATTTTCTCAAAATTGACACATCAGCCGATCATGGTTGTGGAAGTTGATGGTTTTGCTTATCACAATACAGAAAAGCAGCGCGAGCGTGATCATGTAAAGGATACGATTCTTCAAAAATACGATATACCGATTGTTCGATTCAGTACAATCGGAAATTCGGAAAGCGAAAAATTGATTGCAGCACTCCGTGCTGTAAATTAAGATTATGGCTGAAATGATAACTTTATGAAATCTCTGGACTTCCGCCTCCTCTTGTGATATCCTTGTGCTACCAACAAAAAGGAGGCAGCACAAATGGCAAAATACACGATTGAAGAGCTCTGCCGCGGGGAGGAATACTCCATCCTCTCCGCCGTCGGAGCAAAGGCAATCCGGTCCGGCATTGATCCGCACACGGCGGACGGACAAACATGGCTTGAGATGGAGCTGATCCGTCAGACATTCATCACAGCTGAAAAAATGATACAAAACGGTGACTGTATAGCCGAGCGCGAACTCGGAGATGCGGTCACCGTTTCTGTATGCGAGGGCGATTATCTGGACCGTGCGATCGCACGGCTGAAAAAGTACGGAGTACCGAAAGGCGAGGATATGCTGGAGTGGTTTGGAAAGCTGATCGTTTCCGAGCAGATCAGCGACAGATTGGGAACGGCAAAGGAGGCGGAACATGAACATACTTGAAGATCTGTGGTTCGGCAACATCTCACCGCTGGAGCGGCCGTTCAGGAAGGACGGTGCATACGCGGAACTGCTGGCGCTGGTGGTACGGCATCAGGAAGACCTGCTCTCCCGGCTGAATGACGAAGAAAAGGAAATCTTCGAAAAATTCGCAGACTGCACCACCGAGATGCACGATCTGACCGAGCGCGAGGCGTTCGTGAAAGGCTTCACCATTGGCGCAAGAATTATCATTGCGGTGATGACAACAGGGTGCGATGAATGATCGCCTCCTTGCAAGGGTAGCGTGAAACGCTACTGCCTATAAAAAGAGATTTCGTACCAAAATGCGTGCGAAATCTTTTTTCGCGTGTGGAGTGAATATTTCTCAAAACCTGCGTTATTGCAGAAATGGAAGTTATCTGGTATACTATATATAGGAGCAGGATCCGGCTTACTTTATTCAGGAGTGTTGGTATATGAATGATATAGGTCAAAAAATCAAAGAATTGCGAAAAAAGAACGGTTTTACACAGGAGGAATTGGCTGGTAGCCTCGGCGTTACATTTCAGTCAGTTTCAAAATGGGAAACCGGTGCCACGATGCCTGACCTTGGGTTGATCGTACCTTTGGCACAAATATTGAATGTAAGTACGGATGAACTGTTGGGTATGCACTCGGAGCATGATGCGCGTGATAAACGTAAATATGCTGATGCGTATAAAAAGTACAAAGGAAGCGATGAACATGGCGAAAGCTATTGGTGGGCAAAGGAAGCTGTTCTTGCTTATCCGGAGAATTATCAATATCTCGAATGGCTTGCCGGTGCGGAATACCAGCTTGCCTATGATGAGAACAGAAGCCCTAACGGCAGTATAGAACATTTGAATGAACTCACCGATAATGCCCTACGACGTTATGAAAGCATTATTGACAGTTGTTCTGATGTTGAATTGATACGTCAGGCTATCATAGGAAAAATCATTGTGCTTGTGTTTATTGGTCGGACTGACGAAGCAGACTGGAGTGCGGAGTTTGAATACCCTGACATTGCAGTTAATACAGCAGACGAAGTGTTAAAAATGAGTTGTGTTGGGCGAGAACTTCTTGCACTTTAGGAAAAGGAAAAAATCACAAAAGATTAATCGTACCAAGTCATAGTCATGACCTCATCTGTATCATAGGAGTCCCTGAAACGGGGACCCCATATGTGAATCACGAGAGACGCCCTAACGCAACGCAAGGGCGTCGGAAAACACGACTCCCCTGCAAAAGTGGTCATGTACCAAATCATAATCATGACCGCTTTAGTTTGCTGAATCGCCCGTGACCGCCGTAAAAGGCACACAGGCGGTTTTTCTTCCCTATCGAACAAGTTCCCGCCGAACAAAACATCCTCCCACATTCGCCGCGTGTACCGCCCTATGACGGCTGTTCACTGCCCAAAATCTGCCCCGCAGGAAACAAAGAAAACATCTGAAACAAATCGTCTCAAATATATTGACAAAACCTTGAACCTGTGTTAGAATATTATTGAAACAGTTTGTTTCTGCATTGGAGGCACCATGAAAAACATCCGAAATGAAGCAAAATCCACGATCGTTGAGTACATCGATCAGTATTACAGCAACTACAGAGCGATCCCTTCCGTGCGCGATATCGCGGCAGGCACGGGAATCTCCGTTTCCACCGTGCACCGCTGTCTCAAGGACATGAAAGAGAACGGCGAGTTGGAATACCGCGGCAGACGTTCGGTCAGCACGCAGCGTATAGAGATGGAAGGAAGACATCCCGCCATGGCCGTGCTCGGCTACGTTGCCTGCGGCGAGGGACAGGAAGAGACGGAGGAAATCATCGAGTACATCCGCATGCCGGAATCGCTGATCGGGCAAGGCGAGTTCTTTGCGCTGATTGCAAAAGGCGAATCCATGGTGGATGCCGGAATCGCTCCCGGAGATTACGTTGTGATCCGCAAGCAGAATACGGCGGAGGTTGGCGATATCGTCGTTGCGCTGGATCAGGGCGTGAACAATCTGAAGGTTCTGGGCTACAACAAAAAGCGCGAGCGGTATTTTCTGCGTTCGTGCAATGAAGACCGAGAGCGGTACAAAGACATTTACCCGGAGGAACTGCAAATCCAGGGCGTGGCGGTCTGTGTGTCGAAGAAGCTGGGGAAGGTCGATGTGGATATATAAAGCATATTAATAAAGGGTTGGGAGTGAAGAAGATGAACCACGTTGGTTGTTGCGGACACGATTGTTCCCGCTGTGTTACATATCAGGCAACAGTTAAAAATGATGATACACTCCGAAAACAAGCACAGCTCTTTTATCGAGAGATGTTCAACCGAGAGATTCCTTTAAAGGATATTCAGTGTATGGGTTGTCAATCGGAATGCATATTCAAACTCGCTGAAGATTGTCCGTTTACGAAATGCGCGCGAGAGAAACAACTTGAGAGTTGTTCCGATTGTGCTGAACACCCCTGCCCTATGTTAGCCGAGTATCAAAAGAAGTATGTGAATAAATGCAATCAGATATAAATAACACAAAGGAGAACCAATGCCCGATAGAACACGCACCGATGACGGCTGCCGTCACATGCCAAAAATGAAATGCCCGTACGGGAATCACCGCTTCGCTGATGTACCGGATGTGAATTTCCGAAACGTGCTGGAACTGCGGAAGCTGAAAGAATCTGAATCGCTCGGCTACGGCGATTCGATTCTCATTTGTCCGAAATGTCAGCAACCGGTCGTTCTCAGTGTGAAAATCCTGCGCCAACCGCCCATGCACGCAGTCCGTGCGCAAACCATATAACTGCCGCTTCGCGCGGCGAAACCATTCCATCCTCCCGGCTGTGAATTCGGGAACACACTTATAAAGTCAGGGTCGGAATCTGCATAACAATCTGATACAAATCCTACGGGATGATTGTGTTTTGTTGTTGTGCGGATTCCGTTTTTTTATTTGAAAGGAGACACACCATGAAAAAATGCACCTGCCAAAACTTTGAAGATCTTCCGCTGATGCTGAATGCCACTGACCTGGAACATACACTCGGCATCTCCCGCTCGTCTGCATACGAACTCATGAGAAAAGACGGATTCCCGGCGCTGTGGGTCGAGGGTCGTGTTGTTGTGCCGCGGGATAAGTTTATCGAATGGGTCGAACAGAACACGGGAAAGTGAGGTGCCCTATTGAACAATTCAAATGAACTGAATGATTACACTCTTGAGGATCTCAAAGAAATCCTGCGGGAAGCCTGTTTTCATCCCGACCGCATTCCGGGGCAGATCAATCTCAGGGCGGAAATGTGCGAGAAGTATGCTCTGCAGGCGCTGTGGTTTGTACGGGAAATCCGGTTCAAGAATTTTGTCTGCTCACAGCAAAGTGTGCGCGAATTGCTTTTGAACGGAATGACCGTGTCCGAACTGGATATGGCAGAGCACCATGTGAAAGCCTCTTCGGGAAGCGGACGGCATCGGATCGTAGCGAAAGTTCTGTTTTTCTATCTCGTATTCGGAAATGATCTTTGGGGACCTCATTGTGCAAAAGAAATTACGTCGGATGACATTATAAAATTGCTGGTATATTTTCTGAAGCATGCGGAGTTTGATTTCGGCGAAGGATCCTTTGAGACGGAGGTGCTTGCATATGGACGAAAGCAGAATTGACTCTTCCGAAACCGCGCAGAAATTCTTCGACCGATTCTTCGCCTACGATCTGCTCGACCGCTATCCGAATCACAAAATTGCAGCCGATGCGGATTATTCTCTCCGCCTCTTGTGGAGCGCTGAAAAAGTCTGCATTCAGGATTGGTTGTTCAGCGGAGAACGCGTGCGTGAAATTCTGTACGATGAACTGACGATCGAGATCCTGCTGAACGCCATCGGCGCATACAGAATCTACTGCACCGCGCCGTGGGATTTGTCGATCATCATTCTTGCCATGCTCACGGTCTGCAAATACGATCCCGGTCTGCTCGAGCCGACGAAGATGAATGAACTCCGCAAGCAGAGCATGATCTGCTTTGCGGGAACCGGCTTCACCGATTATGCAAACGCGAAAAACAAAGCGGATTTCTTTTCGTATGCGAAAGGAAAATTCTTTCCGCTGCCCCAGCGCATCTTCAGTCTCGGTTTATCCTCGGGTGAGATTCTGGTATATGCGTATCTGCTCTACCGCGAAGATCGGAAAACATTCAAATGTCATCCGAGCTACGAAACCATCGGCAAAGCGGTCGGCTTGAGCAAGAACACGGTGAAAAAATATGTGGACGGGCTGTTGGAGAAGAGGCTGATCGAAACGCGGTATACGACGGTGCAGACGAAGGACGGTCATGTGCACAACGGCACGCTGGAATACACGATCCTGCCGCTGAACATCGCGGAGGAGTATTACGATGCCAAGCAGATGAAGCGGCTGGTACAGGAGCAGGCACGGGCGAATATTTTCAAGAAACTTGCGAAATTCGATAAGAAGCGGGAGCGTTCAAAAGGTTAAAACTGCGCCGCATAGTCAAAGAAAAGAGGTTTTGCGGGATTGGTTCAGACGGAATGACGCGGAACTTATTTTGAAGCGGGTTAAATAGCTGATAGCCATCAGTCTATTGACAGCACTCCGCAACAGCGGATTGCAGAGATAAACGGCGAAAACCGGAGCTTTTGAGAGATGATTCCGCTATAATACCTGATTGCTGTTTTGGGGCAAAGATTGCTCTTTGATAGCCGCGATTTGGGTTGGTTTGATTGCAACTTTTTTGATAACACTGCGATTCTGCCTGGATATACTCGGCAAGGTGTGGTATTGTGTTGTGTCGAAAGGAGCGTGATTTTATGCCAAAACGCAGAGCAAGCGGCGACGGTACACTGCGAAAGCGAGAGGACGGTCGCTGGGAAGGCAGACTTGTGGTCGGTACAAAGAAAAACGGATTGCCGCTGTATAAATGCTTCCTCAGTAAATCACAAAAAGAAGTGCTCGCGCGGATGGACGAATACAAAGAAAACCTCAAAGGCGCGGTGCTGTGCGAGGACTACCGCATGACACTCAGCGAGTGGCTTGATAAATGGATAGCGGAACACATGGCGTTCAGTATAAGAGAAAGTACGAAGAAACGGTACAGTCAGTATATCGAATATATAAAACCACACCTCGGTCACAAGCAGGTGTCAGTAATCACAACTTCAGACGTACAGAAGATGTATAACAAACTAAAAGCAAGCGGCCGCAAATTATGCCATCCGACGATGGGACATCAGCTTTCCGACAGTATGGTCAGAAGTATCCACATGATGCTTCACGAAGCTATGCAGTACGCCATGCACGAGCATATGATTCTGAAGAATCCTACGGTGGGTACAACGATACCAAAAGCTGCGGCAAAGGAAATGCAGGTGCTGAATGAAAAACAGATTCAAATATTCATTGAAGCGGTAAAGAAGGACGAGATATGGGGCGACTTCTTCTACCTCGAGTTAATGACGGGGCTTCGTCGCGGAGAGATCTGTTCGCTGAAATGGAGTGACTTCGATGCGGCGGAAGGAAATCTTTCCATCAGTCGCACACTTCACAATGATGGTACAATCGGGGACACAAAAACCTACAGCGGAAAGCGGACGATCAAGCTTCCGCAAAGTGCAGCCGATATGTTGAGAGCGCGAAAGCAGACAGCAATATCTGAATGGATATTCCCGAACCCATTGAATCCGGAGAAAGCCGTCTCGGGAAATGCAGCATACAGCAGGCTGAAAAAACTTCTGAAAGAGTGCAATCTCCCAAGCATTCGATTCCATGATCTTCGACACACCTTCGCAACACAGGCGATCGCGGGCGGCGTTGATCCGAAAAGTCTGTCGCATCTGCTCGGTCATACTAAAGCAAGCTTCTCCCTCGATCGATACACGCATGTCACAAGCGAGATGCAGACGGGTGCTACAGAAGTGATGGGTAACTTCTACGAGGGAATCATAGGAAAGGAGGTTGCAAAATGGGCAGACGAAAAAACGGAACGGGAGGCGTAAGCCTTCGCAAAGACAGACGGTGGGAAGGACGTGTTGTCATCGGATACGATGAAAAAGGGTTACCGAAGACGAAAAATGTCCTTGCCAAAACCAAAGGCGAATGCCTTGAAAAGCTGAAAGCGCTCAAAGAAAAACTTGTCATACAGGACAAGCCGAAATACGGTAAAAGTATGACCTTCGGTGAGTGGATCGACTTCTGGTTCCAAGAATTCTGCTCACCTCGGCTGAAGGATTCCACGAAACAGACTTATGGTTACCGAATTTACAAGCAGATCATTCCGAACATCGGGCATATCCCGCTGAGTGAACTGAAAACAAGCGATCTGCAAGCGTTCTACGCCAATCTTAAAACTGACGGACGGCTCATTCGACGTGATTTGAACGAAGGCACACTGTCAGATTCTCATATACGAGCTATCCACACGCATTGCAATGCTTCACTCAACAAAGCCGTGGAGGAAGGACTCATCTTCCGAAATCCTGCAAGCGAGTGCAGACTACCGCCGAAGCGATACGCAGAGATGAAGGTACTGACACACGCCGAGATCCACCGTATGCTTGTCCAAGCAAAGGAAGAAGATATGTTTGAAATGTTCTTCCTCGATCTGTCCACGGGACTGCGACGCGGAGAACTCATTGCATTGCAGTGGGATGATGTGGACTTCGAGAAAGAGGAACTCCATATCAAGCGTCAGGTGAACCGAGTAAACGGAGAGCTTGTAATCAGTACACCGAAAACGAAAAACTCTGTGCGGACAATCAAGTTGTCGAAACTGACATTGTATGTACTGACAGAATACAAAAGGAATGCAAAAAGCAAATGGCTGTTTCCGTCGCCGCTGAACGATGATGTTCCGAGGGAACCGTCTGCTTGCAGAAAACGGTTATCAAGAATTCTTGAGCACGCTGGATGCAAACACGTTCGCTTCCATGACCTGCGTCATACCTTCGCAACAATGGCGCTGGAAAACGGTATTGACATCAAAACCCTCGCCGAAATCCTCGGACATAATACAGTTTCTACCGCACTCAATACTTACACGCATAGTACGGCGAAGATGCAGGAATTTGCAGCACGACGTATCGACCGTACAATCGGCGGTGTGAGCGATGATGCGGAGCAAAACATCGGCACTACCACCAACCTTTCGAGCGCCACAGAGCCTGTATTCGCGCCGTACAAGGGAAAAAAGAGAAAGCCCGGCACAGGCTACATAAAGCAGCTCTCCGCGAATTGTTGGCAGGGGAGATATACACCGCGAATAGATGGCAAGCGCGTGAGTTATAACGTGTACGGCAAGACGGAGGAAGAATGTGAAGCGAAGCTGGCGGAGATTATACGGGAGAAAAGAAACAGATGAAGGAGAGATAAAAATGAGTATAACGAGATCATTGAATCTGATTAAGAAATCGGACACATCAGATATTCTGACTCGAGTGTACAAGGAAACAATACTGGACATCAGTTGGAAGGACAGATATTTCGATATGTGGTTATCTGAATTTTTAGCGGTCAAGCACAGTTGGGAAATCGTATCCACAAGTGAAGATCCCGTGTTTGTGGTGTAATGCTTGAACTGGTGGAAGTATTGGAAAGAGAAGATTACGCTTACTGTGAGGATTCATTCGGATATTTTGAAGGTTACAATGATATTTACAGAATAATCCGTAATATGACGCCTTACTTTAGAGAAATGGTGGATTTGTATGTGGAAGGGGAACATGAATTAATCTATGTGGATTCATGGGATTGAAAGTAGGTCGGAAGGTCAGAATTTGAGCCGCAGTAGTCAAAGAAAAACCGGAATTTTTCAGAGCACTCTGCTACTTAGTGCTTTTTTGACATTGTTGAAATGATATAATAAGAGGAATATAAAATTATAGTGGGAGTTTATAGCATATTGAAAAATTGCAATTATCAAGGATTCAACTGGTATACAGATAAAAAAGGGAAAAATATATGTGAAAACGACATTATACTTTTTGATAATGGACATTATTATCGATGTATAGTTTCTAATGGCAGGTATTGTTTAAACTGTTTGTCTGTAGATATACCTTTGATCTTGCTTGATAAAATATGCATTGGAAACGGCTTGTCTTCCGGTAGTGTAATAAAGAGTCCTGACATTATATGACAACATATTGAAAAAATATACAAGGTGTGATATAATAAAATGCAATCATACGTGTATATTTTGGAGGCGTAAAAATGTTTGGATTAGAAGCACAACTTAGTATTGTTTCATATGCTGTCATCACAGAAAAATATGAATCCAACAAAAATATAGCCATATCTTTCTTGCCATTAATAGAGCATATATTATTGGAATGTGCAGACAAAACTATTGAAAAGAAAAAGATAGAGCCATTATTTAAAGAAACATATGGCTACGACATGCCTGTGGCTACTCTTTCTTATCTGCTGGATGTGCTAAAAAAACAAGATAAAATTGATTATTTGGTACGTGAAACGATAGAGATAAAAAAAGAAAATTTAACAGATTATGATTCAAAATATGATCATGAAAGACAACTGAGAGCCCTTACAACGGATTGTGATTTTTATTTTAAAAGGAAAGGAATAGATTTAGACAGGGCATCAATTATCAAGTTGCTCTTAAATTTTGTTATTTGTAATTCTTTGGAATTCAATTCATTTATAAATTACAATTCCGATCTTGAGACTGCCGAAATGGTAGATAAAACATTGGAATCTGAGATAGTAGGATTTTTGATAGAGGAGAGATCCAAAGATTCGCACAATTATAAATTCATTAAATCCGTTTTTCACGGTGTCCTTTTGGCATCAATTATTTCAGCTGGTTCCAATGACGAGGAAAAGATTGGCGAATCAGGTATATTCAAAGAAGTAGTATTGGATAGTAATTTTATTTTTAGATTACTTGATTTGCAAACCGAATTTGAAGGGATAGCATCAAAAGAAACTTTTGAACTTTTAAGAAAAGAAAACTGTGAATTTTGCGTATTGCCAACAACGATAAAACAAATAGCAGATACAATAAATTCTGTAATCAAGAAGTACTCGAATTCTGCTAATGAGGTTTTGAGAATATATGGAGATGAAAGATTTTCTGGGTTACAATCCGCATGTATTCGAAGGGGACTTACTGCTTCCAAGCTTAAGGAAATTGTAGATTCTTTGGAAGACGATTTAACACAAAAATATAATATACGCGTTGTTAATGAAGAATTTGCAGATGAATCCGATGTTGATGCTTTTTCTTCACTAGGGAATGTGAAAACGGATTCCTTGCCGGAAGGTTTGGAACATGACTTGAAATTGATAGCATATGTGCGTTCAAAAAGAGACAAAAATATATATCAACGGCATCAGGCAAAATACTGGGTCTTGACAGATGATATTAAACTAACGAAGTGGAACACAAACTATCCTAAATCAAATAGGATACCAGAGTGTATGACAGAATCTCAAGTTGCAACAGTATTATGGCTTCAAAACCCATGTGATGTGTCTCTAGACGGATTGTTTAACACCGCCTTAGTGCTTAGAAATCGCGATTTGTTATCGAGCAATGAGTTTCAAAAAATATCTGATTGCATTGAGCGTCAAATATCAAGGTATTCAGAAAATCCGAGAAACCTTAATAAATTATCGTTGGTATTTTTGGACAGACTGATAAGTATAGATGATATGGTAAACGATGATGCTCAGATGGTTGATGATAAATTTTCGCATGCATTAGCGCAAAGTGCAGAAATTGTTCATGCGCGTGACGAGTTGCAAAAGCAGACTGAAAGATTGAATTCTGAAAAAGAAAAGGCAAAGAGTGAATACGAATTAGCCTTAGAGAAAGCAAACACAAAAACTAACATCAGCGAAGCTTTATTAACTGAGGAAAATCAGAAGCACATAGAAACATTACAGAAGTTTAGAAATTCCAAACAACAAGAATTAACTGCATGTAATGATGAAAAACAAAAAATAACTCAAAAGTTGATGCGAGCTGGTAAACGTATAGGATTTATTTTAAGTTCAATTCTAATAGTAGTAATTATTTATCTTGTTGGTCTGCTCCTTATTTCTAATGTCAAAACAGTAGAGGCCTTTTATTCGAAAAATCAATTTGTTTTTTGGTTAGGTGGGTTACTATTATCTCCATTGATTTCTTGGCTGATTTCTTTGTGCAAAAAAGTGAAAACAGTACTAACATCTTTGGGGAGAAGAATATACATATGTATTTTCAAATCCTACAGAATTCAAATCAAAAATATCGAAAAGAAGGTTGAGGAAATACAGAAGGATATAGATGATATTCAGGCTGAAATCGAATCAAAATTAGCTTTACTAAAATAAAAGAAAGGCGGTGATCGCAGCTTGCGATTACCGCCTAAAAACTTTCTAAAAAAATTAGTGTTTCACCATGTGGTCACTGACTATGGTCAAACATGTGGTCAGGCTCTTCCTCCATCACTACATTCGACAGAGAACACCGCTGTTACCGCCACATTTTCCCCAAAAAAGCAAAAAAATAAAGCCGAAAAAGAATGTTTTCGGCTTTATTTGGTCTGAGTGACAAGACTTGAACTTGCGGCCTCTACCACCCCAAGCGCGGCTTTAACTTTTTTGTGGTAGTTTTGCGTTTTTTTATCCCTTTCTGTTACGAAAAAGATGCTCTCTGGCACTCTCGTGTGCTTTGTCTGCGTGTAGTCCGGACGAGGAAGTGGTCAAATATGTGGTCAAAAATGCCTCCCGAATTTTCGCGTAAGCCGCGATTCGGGAGGCGTTTGTATTGTAGCGCTTTCGACGGCGATTGTCAAGAGTTTTCATGGAAACCAGGGCGAGAAAGGTTACTCCATTAGAACTCGTTAATATATGTGGCTATATTTGTTCATCTCTGTGTCATATTCGCGTGATATAATATAATGATACAATGGATATATTATACAATCAATGATGCCTATTCTCTTATTCTTACCTCAAGGAGATGTCTGCAATGCAAGGAACGCCAATACTGGCTTTTTATACGGAAAACGACTCGAATGAACTGAAAACCCAATACCTTGCCGATGATATAGCTGAGAGAGAACTCAACGGTGAGAGCATATATCACATTTACCATGTAAGAATGATCACGGAGCTTCTTCTTCGCGAACTGTCTGCATATAAGCCGGAGCTATATCTCCCCGAAGAAGATATAACTGCAATAGCGATGGCATCTGCACTGCACGATATCGGCAAGCTTCAGATCCCGAAAAGCATTCTCGATTATCCCGGAACACTTTCTCCGGTCGAATACGATATCATTAAAAAGCACTCCGTATTCGGCGAGCAGGCTATCCGTGAGGCAGATCACGGGGATGTTTCTCCAAAAACCGTTGAATATGCCGCACAGATTGCCAAATACCATCACGAGCGAATTGACGGCACCGGATATCCCGAAGGGCTTCGTGGTGACGCTATTCCGCTGTGTGCCAAGGTTGTTGCACTTGCGGATTCCTATGATGCGCTGACAAGCTCCCGCAGCTATAAGGAAGCATTTTCCCAGGACGTAGCACTTCAGATGATTTCAAGCGGAATGTGCGGCGTTTTTGACAAGGAGCTGGTGGAATGTCTTATACGCGTTGTCAATCACCGCACACTGGTCACCTTCAGAGAAAAACTGCAGAAAAAGCGCAGTGTTGTGGGGGAATATGCAGATATCCGCCTTGCGAGAGTCCTGCTTATCGGAAATACAGAATACCTTACCGAGGAATTTGTGCAATCTACATTCCCGCAAAGTAAGGTTATGGTGCTCGGGAACACCGAACTCAGCAGCGCTGATCGAATAAAGCTGTTCCGTGTGCGCAAACCGTCGGTTAAGGCAATTCTTGAAACCTACGAATTTGACCTCATCGTCTTTTTCTCGGTGGGACTAAAATTCCATTCTACCGATCAAAACGATGCAGAGGAGCTTCGCGAGGTTCTTAAGTTTTCTGCAGAGATGCAAAAAGAAATCAAGATTCTCTATCTGTCGCCTCTCGATTCCTCATTTGACGAGCGCACCGACAAGGCGATAATGGCATCGGCTAACGAAAAGCTTTGCGAATTTTACGCAAAGAAATACTCTCTTGACATCAAAACCGTGCAGATACCGTACCTTTACAGCGCGGTGTATAAAAACGATTTTCTTTACGGCGTATTTGAGCAAATACACTCGGGTAAAACCGTGCGAATTCCGGAATCTCCCACGTCGAGGATGCATTTCCTCTCCCTCACGGATCTGTCGTATTTACTCACCCGTATCGTTGATAACTGGAAGTCCGGCAGCGGTATTTTAAGCGTTGGCGATGAATTTCACCTTACCTTCTCCGATTTTGCCGAGCGCCTTAAAAACCTCGCTGCGAATGTGAAAACGGAATTTACGGAGAGCCATACCTCGGGTATTATCAAAACCACAAATACGGCGCTCAGAAACGAATACGGCTGGTTTGCTAAAATATCCGTTCTTGAGGATATAGGGGAGCAGTACGAGCTCTATCTTACCACCAAAAAGGACAAAGCAGAAACATTTTTTGACAGAGTCAAAAAATGGCTCTCAAAGCATTCGTTTGCCATAAAGATCATCGAGCTGTTTCTGCTGTTTTTCCTATCCGAGCTGTTTATACATATAACTGATTCCGCCGTTATTTTTTCCATCGTTGATTTCAGAACGATCTTTATCGTGATCATGGCAACGCTGTACGGCTTGTCCTTCGGTATCGCCGCATCGGCACTCGCCAGCGTTTCGTATTTCATCGCAAAGGTCATGGCGGGAACAGATCCGCTGACCATATTTTACGAGCCCACAAATTGGCTTGCATTTGTGTTCTTTTTCCTGGTGGGTGGGCTTTGCGGTTACGTCAATCTGAAAAAAGAGGAGCACGGTAAATACCTCGAAGAGCAGAACAAACTGTTAGAAAATAAGCTTATCTTCACCGGAGAGATATACGAGGATACCCTTCGTGAGAAAAAAGACCTCAAAAAGCAGATCATCAGCTCAAAGGACAGCTTTGGCAAGATTTTCGACATCACCCGAAAGCTAAACACCGTTGCTCCACAGCAGTTATATCTTCGCACCATAGAAACCTTTGAAGATATCCTTGAAAACAAGAGCATCGCGGTCTATTCCGTAAACCAGGAGAACGCGTTCGGACGTCTTGAGGTTGCATCAAGAGATCTCCTTGACGTTGCGGCACGCTCTGTTGCTCTTGGGACCTACGCACCCGTTATAGAAAAGCTTCGAGGGGGCGGTATATGGAAAAACACCGAGCTTAAAAGCGAGTATCCCATGTATGCGGCAGGTGTTTACCGTGGGGATGAGCTTGTACTTATGATATTCCTGTGGCATGCGGATATGGATCAGCGCTCGCTTTACTATGTGAACCTTTTCAAAATTTTGCGCGATCTTGTGCAGATGTCACTTCTGCGCGCACATGACTATAGCAACGCCCTCATTGAAAAGCAGTATATCTCAGGCACACACATAATGAACGCCGAATACTTTGAGGAGTGCGTACAGAATTTTGCCGCTCTGGCTGAAAAGAAGGTATCGACCTACGTTATGCTGGAGTTTGACCTTAACGGTCATACTTTGAAGGAAGCGGACGATATGCTCACCGGCAAGATAAGGCTTAACGATATTCTCGGAATTACAAACGACGGTAAACTGCGCCTCATTCTCTCCCAGGCAACCGAAAAGGACATCGAATTTATCCTGCCTCGGTTTGAGGGGCTTGACATCACCGTCACCGCTACTAATTAAGAAAGGCGATATATGCTTTATATTATAGCTGCAGTCGTGCATCTTCTTGTATGCCTGCTTGTGTTTATCGGAATCAAAACCCGAGTTCTGTCGGTACATAAATATATGTTTTTCGTGGCGCTTCTGCTTCCGCTTTGGGGAGTGCTGATCGTGCTCATCCTGCATTTTCAGATAGCATTTGATGCCACCGATTCTGCCGAGATCGGCGTTGAAAAATTAAAGCTTGAATCTGAGCTTTACAAAAGCGTCACCGTGGATGAAAAAAAGGCTGACACTGCGATTCCCATCGAAGAGGCTCTGCTTATCAACTCGGCGAGAGAGCGCCGATCCATTATCATGGATGTTCTGAACGACAACCCAGGTGATTATGTGGAATTTCTGCAAAAAGCAGGAAATAACGATGACACCGAGGTCGTCCACTACGCTGTAACGGCGATGGTGGAGATATCCAAGGAAAACGACTATATGCTCCAAAAGCTGGATGCGGAACACACCGCAAATCCCGACGACATGGGTGTTCTGTCAAACTACATAGACTTCTTGTGGAACTGCCTTACACAGAACCTTATGCAAGGGCAGGTTGAGGTTATGAACCGTGAGCTTTTCTGCCAGCTGATAAGCAAAAAAATAGCAGTGGACGGTGATATTACCGATTATTCGCGCCTTGCCGAAAACGAGCTGAAGCGCAAAAACTATGATTTCGCCGGAGAAGTTATCGACAGAATGGGCAAAAAATGGCCGGAAGCCGAGGAATATATCCTATTAAAAATACAGTATCTCGCCGCTCTTGGTAAGGGAAGTGAGATACAGGATTTTGTAAAAGAAACGGAAAACAGTCAGATTTATAAATCATCAAAAACTAAGGAGGCGCTTGCGTTTTGGGTGAGCTGATAAACGGTATTCGCAAGTTCAGCTTCAAGGGAATACTTGTTATCCTGCTGGTGTTTTCGCTGATTTCGGCGGTTCTGCTTGTGGAGCTGAGCGGAATACGGGCAAACCGTTATGACAGAAGACTTGAACTAATGCCGCAGGATAAGATAGTCACAAAGGATGCTGCCTGTGACTCTTTAGATAAAAACGCGCTTTTATTGCACCATAGCGGCGATACATCCTCGTGCACAGCGTATGAGCAGTTTACTGTAATCCTTGCCGACATGAAGGTCGGGTATGCTTCGGTAGATCTTGCACAGGATATACTGCCACCCTTTGACGGATTTGAGCAAGTCATCGTACTTTTGTCCGATCTTACTCCTCTCGGACAGTCGGTTGCCGATCTTTGCGACTTTGTACATGACGGTGGTGCCGCATGGTTTCCGTTGGTGCTTGAAACCAACGTATATTCCTCTGCAATCTCGCAGGCAATCGGAATTGACGATCTTTCGCCCGACTACTATACGGTAGAAAGTATCTATCCGAGCGAGGAGTTTATGATAGGCGGAGGACGTGCGTTTGACGTTCCCGATCCCTTTGAATCCTCGCTTACTGTTGTACTCTCACATGATGCAAAGGTGTATGCCAGCGCAGATGGCCCCGACGGTGTGCCGCTTGTTTGGAAAAAAGAGTACGGAAGCGGTGTTTTTGTAGTGGACAATATCGGTATTTACGACAAAGCGATGCGCGGATTTTACGCGGCGTCTTATAGCTTGCTTTCGGACGTGTGCGTGTATCCGGTTATCAATGCATCCACGTTTTACCTTGACGACTTTCCCTCGCAGATACCGAGCGGCAACAGTGAATACATACAGCGGGACTATCACACGACCATCCGTGATTTCTACATAAACATCTGGTGGCCGGACATGATGAATTTCGCCGACGAATACGGCTTAAAATACACCGGACTTGCCATCGAATCCTATGACAATAACGTTGACGGAACAGCAGATGCTGCACCCGACACCGGAACATTTCTTAATTTCGGAAATATGCTCCTGCGAAAAGGCGGCGAGCTTGGATATCACGGTTATAACCATCAGCCGCTGGTTTTGTCGAACAAAGATTACAAGGATCATTACGACTACAAAACCTGGCAGTCTGAGTCCGCAATGAAGGCGGCGTTTGACGAGCTTATCGAGCTTTGCGACACGCTTTTCCCCGATGCTGAGTTTTCGCTGTACGTTCCGCCCTCAAACCTTTTGTCAGACGAGGGCAGACAGTTTTTGATAAAGGAATATCCGCACATAAAAACCATTTCCGGAATTTATTTTGAGGATGTTGCTGATGCGGAGCTTGATTTTGGATGTATGCAGGAGTTTTCGGTGGATGAAAACGGCATTATCGATCAGCCGCGCGTTATATCCGGTTTTATTTTGGATGACTTCCAAAATTTAGCCGCTGTATCTGAGCTGAATCTGCATTTTATAAACAGCCATTTTACCCACCCGGATGATGCACTCGACCCCGAGCGTGGTGCGGAGCTTGGTTGGGGGGAGATGAAGCGACGTTTTGATGCTTTTCTGTCGTGGCTCTATGAATCAGCGCCGGGACTTCGTAATCTTACCGGAACAGAGGCGTCTGCCGCTGTACAGCGATTTGCGGCAGTGGCACCGAAAACGGAGTATACCGATAGCGGCGTGAAAATAACTATTGGCAATTTCTGCGACGAGGCACAGTTTCTCGTCCGATTTAACGAAAAATCACCCGAAAGTGTTACCGGCGGTGAGCTCACCCATCTGACGGGTGGACTTTATCTGCTTCGTGCAACAGCGGATACCGTTGACATTATACTTAAATAGGAGTAAGCTGTGAGGATCTGTTTGGTTTTGGAAGGCTGCTATCCGTTTATCAACGGCGGCGTTTCCACTTGGATGCATCAATACATAAACGAAATGCCAGAGCATGAGTTTGTGCTGTGGGTTATCGGCGCGAAAGCCGAGGATAGGGACAAGTTTGTCTACACCTTGCCTGGTAATGTAGTAGAGGTAGAGCAGGTGTTTCTCGATGATGCTCTGCGTGTTAAAGATACGGGCATTTTCAATCATCGCTTCACAGACGATGAAAAGGAAGCACTCAGACGTCTTGTATCTTCCGATAAACCAAACTGGGATTTGCTTTTTGAGATGTATCAGGTACGACGTATCAATCCTATGTCGTATCTGAAAAGCGAAAGCTTTCTTGAAACGCTCACCGAAACCTGCCGAAAAGAGTTTCCGTTTACTGCTTTTTCGGATACATTCCATTCTGTGCGCTCACGTCTTCTGCCCGTGCTTTATCTTATGGGCGCTAAAATCCCACAGGCAGACTGCTATCATGCCATCTGCACGGGATACGGAGGACTTCTCGCCTCAATGGCGGCATACATAACTAAAAAGCCCATGCTCCTTACCGAGCACGGTATCTACACAAGAGAGAGGGAAGAGGAGATCATCCGTGCGAAGTGGGTGGCGAGAGCTTTTAAGCCTCATTGGATAGATTTCTTCTATATGCTCTCCGATCTTACATACGAGCGCGCGTTTCGCGTAACATCTCTGTTTACCCGTGCCATGCACACGCAGATCGATATGGGATGCGATGCCTCAAAATGCAGAGTTATCGAAAACGGCATCAGCTATGAACGCCTTTGCGATATTCCTCTTAAAGAGGATGACGGCATGGTTGACATAGGTGCGGTCGTACGTCTTGCGCCCATCAAGGATATCAAAACCATGATATACGCATTCTTCGAGCTTTGCGCCAGACGTGACAACGTGCGCCTTCACATCATGGGAGGCGTTGACGACCAAGAGTATGCAGACGAATGCTATGCGCTCACAAAACAGCTCGGACTTGAGGATAAGATTATTTTCACGGGACGTGTTAACATCATCGAATATTTTGAAAAGCTTGACTTTACTTTGCTTACAAGCATTTCCGAAGGACAACCTCTGTCCGTGCTTGAATCGTTTGCCGCAAGACGTCCTGCGGTAACAACGGATGTTGGCTGCTGCAGCGAGCTTCTTAACGGAGGGCCTGGGGACACGCTCGGCAAGGCGGGATATTTCGCTCCTCCTATGCAGCGTTCAAAGCTTGCTGACGCCATGGAGCCGCTTTGTGAATCAAGAGAGCTTCGTCTTAAGATGGGCGAGATTGGTCAGAAGCGTGTATACGAAAATTTCCGATACATTATTATGCTCACGAAATACCGTGATCTTTACAAAGAGGTGGAAAAGGAATGGCCGGAATTGGCTTCGAATTAAAAAAGCTATTTGCTAAAAAAGGCGTGCTGAATTCCGCCAAGGCATACGGCTACGCGGCGGTAATATGCACGGGGCCCATGCTTCTCGGCGTTTTATTGCTGCTTGGTATAATGGCGCTCTGCACCTTTTTCGGAGTTGGACTACACACCAGGGAGCTGCTTATATGCATGATCACCTACACCCTGCTTGCGTCTGTAACGGTATCTTCCTTTTTCTCAATGGTGGTAACAAGATACGTGGCGGACATGCTCTTTGAAGAAAAAAACGAAGCGGTTCTGCCTGCGTTTTGGGGTTCTACCGTTATTATGTTGGCGGTAGGCAGTATTCTGTACGGCGTTTTTCTCGTTTTTTCGGGAGCAACGCTTCTTCAGGGAATACTCTGCTTTACACTTTTTGGTGAGCTTATTATCGTATGGAACGCTATGAGCTTTCTGTCGGCGATAAAGGACTACAAGGGAATATTCCTGTCATTTCTTACATCTGTTGCTGTGAGCATACTCCTCGGTGCACTTCTCTTGTGGCTGAAGCTTCCCGTTATCGAATCGCTTCTGTTCTCGGTCAGTGTCGGATACGGAGTTATGCTTATATGGGACGTTATTCTGCTTCACCGCTATTTTCCCCATACAAAGCTGGGCGCATTCACCTTCCTTAAATGGATAGATGCGTTTTTGCCTCTGGCACTTTCGGGATTTTTTATGAACATCGGTATGTTTTCGCATCTTGTGATAATGTGGTTTTCCGACATTGGAGTCAGGGTACACGGCTTATTTTACGGTGCGCCGTGGTACGACGTTTCCGCACTGCTTGCGTTCATGACCGCACTCATGACCACCGTTAATTTCGTAGTGTCGGTTGAAGTAAACTTTTACCCCAAATACCGCAATCATTACAGCCTTTATAACGACAAGGGCACCATCGACAACATAAAGCAAGCCGAAAAAGAAATGATAGGCACGCTGAAAACCGAGCTGTTCTACACCGCGCTCAAGCAGCTTTTGTTCACCGCAGCCGTTATTGCACTGGGCGGATATCTTCTCGATCTGCTTCCGCTGGGATTTAACGAGGTCATGCGCGGATATTTCCGTACTCTTTGTGTGGGATACGGCGTTTATGCCATCGGAAATATGCTTATGTTGATACTACTCTATTTCACGGATTACAAGGGTGCATTTATCACAACAGCAGTATTTGCTGCGGCAACGGTTGGCTTCACGCTGTTATCGCTGTTGTTTTCGAATATCTACTACGGCTTCGGCTTTTTGATTGCCGCTATGACATTTGCCGCCGTATGCGCCGTGAGGCTTGATTATTTTACGAAACGGCTTCCGTACTATATTCTGTCGGTTCAGCCGCTTGTATCAGAGGACCGATCCGGAATGTTTACAAGACTCGGAGTATTTCTTAGTGATAAGCTGGAGGAAACAAAAAAATGAGGAAAAAGATTTTAACCGCCGCATGTCTGATTTTGACTTTTTCAGCGTTTCTGCCCGGATGCGATAATACATTTGATTCAGCCGTGAATTCAAATCTCGGCACGACGATTGATAAATCGGAAATACAGACAGGAGAAAACATTCACATACGCGATAAAGATCTCTTGTATGAACAGCAGAATAATACCGAAATTGTAACCATGTATCTCACTGTTTCCATGGGCAATTCCGCCGAGAACACCGATCACACGTGGGAGGAAATAAACACCTATTCGGCTTACGATTACGAAGAAATGGGCGTGGAGCGCTATAAAATAGCCGGTCTGATTCAGGTGGGTGACGAAAACGGTCTCATTCCTGGAGAGCTTGGTTACGGTCAGGTTGCCCCTAACTGCACCGTTCAAATTCGCGGACAATCCTCAAGCCGAAACGTACAGAAAAACTATAAAATAAGCATAAAAGACAACAAGGGCGACTGGCGCGGTCAGCAGACTATCGCGCTTAACAAGCACCAGAGCGACAGTCTTCGTTTCCGCAATAAGCTGGGATTTGACCTGCTTTCGGAGATCGATGAACTGATGAGCTTGCGTACCACCTTCGTGCGTCTTTACGTGAAGGACCTGACCGCGGGCGAGGATGCGAAGTTCGAGGATTACGGAATCTACACGCAGGTCGAACAGCTCAACAAAACCGCTCTTGAAAGGCACGGACTTGATAAGCGAGGTCATCTTTACAAAATCAACCTCTTCGAATTCTATCGCTATGAGGACACCATTCTTCTCAAGGACGATCCCGCGTACAACATTATAAGATTCGAGGAACTACTTGAGATTAAGGGCGATGACGATCACTCAAAGCTGATACGCATGCTTGAACGTATAAACGATTACTCCATCCCGATCGAAACTATACTCGAAGAAGATTTTGATATCGAAAACGTGGCGTATTGGATGGCATTCCAGATACTCACAGGAAATATCGACACCCAGAATAGAAATTTCTATCTATACAGTGCGCTGAATGATAACCGCTGGTACATACTTCCATGGGACCTTGACGGTACGTTCAGACGGACGGAGTACGGCATTATCGGACGAAGCGACTATACCGAGTGGGAATCGGGTGTCAGCAACTATTGGGGAAATATATTCTTTCAAAGATGCTTAAAGTCCGATACTTACCGCAAAGCACTCACCGACGCGGTAGAGGATATCTGTGCAAAGTTGTGTGACGGACGCCTTGAAGCATATGCCAATACTTATTCGGCACTTCTCAAGCCGCTCGTATACTCCGGGCGAGACAGTTTGTATGCGCCCGTGACAGAGTCTGTATACGATATTGTTGCAGGCTCGCTTGTTGATGAGGTAAAGGATAACTATGCTCGCTTCTACGATTCCTTTGAGAAGCCGCTGCCATTCTACATTGGTGTACCGCAAAAGAACGGCGACAAGATTGATTTAATATGGGATGCATCGTACACCTTTGATGCAGAGGCAATTACGTACAGCTTTGAACTTGCAACGGACTACACCTTCGCAAATCCGATTTTGAAGTTCGAAAACCTTAAGATTCCTACCGTAGAATTTGACACTCTTCCCGAAGGACAATACTTTATTCGCGTAAAATCCTATGACATGAGTGGTCAGTCACAGACGGCGTTTGATTGCTACATAACCGACGGCGGTAAGGTGTACGGTACGAAATGCTTCTACATTGACGCACACGGCAATGTCGTGGAGGATATTTATGTCGAAAACTGAACGCTACCGCCACGAATGGAAGTATCTTATCGATACCGCCCAGAAAGAGCTGATCTGCCAGCGTCTGTCGCCGTTTCTTGAGCTTGACAAGCACGCGCACTCGGGCGGATATATGATACGCAGTCTGTACTTCGACGATTATTTCAACACCGCATACGAAGAAAAGGACGCGGGCGTGCTTATTAGAAAAAAGTACCGTATACGTATCTACAACTGTTCGGACAGCAGTATAAAGCTTGAACGGAAAAAGAAGTTCGGTGCCTACATTTTCAAAGAATCGGCAACGCTCACGAGAGATGAGGTTTACAAAATTCTCGATGGCGACTATGAATTTTTGCTGCACAGCAAATACCCGCTTTGCCGTGAATTCTATGTGGAATGTGTCAGTAACGTGATGCGTCCCCGAACCATCGTTGACTATGACCGTGAACCGTGGATTTTGGATGCCGGAACGGTGCGTATCACCTTTGATATGGACGTGCGTGCTGCTGTGGGAAGCTATGATATTTTTGATGACACGCTTCCCACGCTTCCCGTGCTTGAGCCGGGAAAGTGTGTTATGGAAGTGAAATACACCGAATTTTTGCCGCGTGTTGTCCGCGATGTTTTGCCGGATAGGGCATCCGAGTTCACAGCAGTGTCAAAATATGTACTTTGCTATGAAAAAACAGAATATATGAACAGCTTCAAATATTGGTATGAGAATTAAAATGGAGGATGACTATGAGTGTACAGGACTTTATAAAAAAATCAATTCTTGAATCCGGTGCGTTTGACGGCGTAAGTATTGCAAATGCCGCACTCGGACTTCTCACGGCACTTATCATGGGCGCTGTCATTTACTTTGTGTACAGAAAATTTTATACGGGTGTTATTTATTCGCGTTCCTTTGCGATAACGCTTGTTGGTATGACAGTGCTGACTGCTATGGTTACGCTCGCAATCAGTACGAATATCGTGATCTCCCTCGGTATGGTCGGTGCGCTTTCAATCGTTCGCTTCCGTACTGCGGTTAAGGATCCGCTGGATCTTCTTTACCTTTTCTGGGCGATCACCACTGGGATAACCGCCGGCGCGGGGATGTACATATTGGTACTTGTTGCCGCTGTCGTTATGACGCTGATGATAATTCTTTTTTATCACAAGCAGCAGAAGGGGCGTATCTACATACTTGTGGTTCACTACGTTGGTGAAACCGCAGGCGATGATATTCTCCGTGCATTTGGCAAAATGAAGTATTTCATCAAATCAAAAACTGTGAGAAAAGATAAAACTGAGATGGCAATCGAGGTATTCTGCAAAAATAACGATACATTCTTTATGGATAAGATCCGTGCGCTTGACGGCGTTGAAGATGCAACACTGATCCAATATAACGGTGAGTATCATGGATAAAATATTAAACGGAGTAAAAGATTTTGCCACAATTAAACGGTACCTCGAAGCAATTAATCAGACAACGGACGATTTTTTGTTTGTATATGACATACAGAACAACCAAAATCAGTTTTTTGGCTCTATAAACGACGTTTTTGATATTGGAGAGCCGGGGAGCGAAACCATCACCGCTGAAGAACTACTTGCCATTGTACATCCGGCAGACCGTAAAACGGTTACGCGTGAATTTGAGGAAATATGCAAGGGCTGCAAAGATTCTCATGATCTGGATTTTCGTATCTTCAACAAGCGCGGTGAAACCGTATGGGTTAACTCAAGAGGCAAAATACTCCACAATGAAAACGGTGCTCCGATGCTTATGCTCGGTCGTTTGTCAGAGGAGGCAGTGCGCCATTTGTTTAATCCCATTACAGGACTTTGGAACAAAACCAAGCTGCGCGATGATCTGAAAAACAGACTTGACGCCGGTGCCGGATGGCTTATGATGCTTGAAATTCCCATGCTTACAGACATCAACTTAAGTCACGGCAGAAGCTTCGGCAATCAGCTGCTCTGTGATGTTGCGGATATTCTCGAGGAGATCGACAAAGTAGAAGAATCTTATCATATTGATCATAATAACTTTGCCATCATTCTTGAAGATACCTCCCAAATGACCGTAGAAGCTATCTATAGGAAGATCAGTGATAAACTTCAGGATAAATGTACACTTTTTGCCGGCGTTGTGCCGATAGATGAGGGGATTTTCCTTGACGTGTCACAGCTTATCGACTGTGCAAACATTACACTGAAAAAAGCAAGTCAAAATCCCATTGGTGGAATAGAGTTTTTCTCTGCAGAGGAGGTTCAGCAAAGAATCACCTCGCTGATGCTTCTCGAGGAAATGAAGGAAAGCGTACAGAATAGCTTTGAAGGCTTTGAGGTGTACTATCAGCCGCAGATAAAAAGCGGAAGCTACGAGCTTCACGGCGTTGAGGCACTCCTTCGCTATAATTCACCCAAACGTGGAAGGGTGTTCCCTGACGAGTTCATTCCGCTTCTCGAACAGTCGGGACTTATTGAACCCGTTGGTATGTGGGTGCTTGAAACTGCACTTGCCCAGTGCAAAAAGTGGCGTGAGAGCATTCCTGCACTTCAGGTGGCAGTAAACTTTTCGTCCGTTCAGTTTGAGGACCGCCGCCTTGGTGAGAAGATCGTGGATGCGCTTAAGAGCGTACAGCTTCCCGGAAATGCACTTACGGTGGAGCTTACCGAATCGGTTCAGCTTGGCGGAAACAAGCATTACTACAATCTTATCAAGTATATAAAGTCCTACGGCGTGCGTTTTTCCATCGACGATTTCGGTACGGGCTATTCCAACCTCGGTTACCTGAAACAGCTTGATGTAAGCGAAATCAAGATTGACAGAAGCTTCGTATCCGAAATCGAAAAGAACACCTATAATTACCGACTTATCAGCAACGTAATTGAATTTGCGAAAACCAACGCTATTCACGCGTGCTGTGAGGGTGTTGAAACAGCAAAAGAGCTTTCTATACTTGAACCGCTCAAAGCAGACATTTTCCAAGGCTATCTCTTTGACAAGCCCTGTACCGCCGATGAGATTGCACGGAAATACATTCACAAAAATTCTGATGAATATAAGGCACGAATGGCGACTATCGAGGAGATAAACCATTTTAAAGAGCAATTCGGAACGATACACTTCGATCCTAAAAATATCCTTCGCGCAAACGATATCGGGCTGTGGATCATTCGTATTGACGAGAAAAACGACAGACGAGAACTATACATGGATGATGTAATGGCGCGTGTTCTGGGACTTACGGAAGAGTTATCTCCCGGTGAGTGTTATGACTATTGGTACAGCCGCATTTCTTACGAGGATAAAGAATATGTTGATAACTCTGTGAATGTGATGATAAATGACGGAAAGGCTGTACAACTCGGTTATCGCTGGAATCATCCGAATATCGGTCAGGTGACCGTCCGCAGCAGCGGAATACGAACTTCAGATGAAAGCGGTAAGATAGTGCTTGAGGGCTATCATCGCATACTCACCGGAGTTGAGGGAGCGTAAATGCACATTTAATAAAGCAAAGACCAAGGAGCAAAATACTATGAAGACAATTCAAAGCAAAATACTGTTTGTTGTAATTACCGCGCTTATTGTGATTACCGCGCTTGTTACTTCCATCGCAGTCGGCGTAACACATGAGATCATGCATAAGGATGCGGACAGAATTTTAAACAACGTTTCCGAGAAGGAAGCCGCATATATCAATGATATGCTGAACGATTTTATGCAGTCGTCGGCAATTATGGAGCACTACGCAATACAAGAGCTTAGCAGTGTAAGTGCGCTGAATAATGAATCCTATCGTGACGAATATATAGCGGAAATATGCCACCTTTTTGACGAGGTTGCACTTAATACCGCCGGAATAACCGCATATTATCTCTGCTTCTCACCAGAGGTGACGGGTGGTGTTACTTCCGGATTTTACTCAAAATTCAAAGAAGATGGCGTGTACGAGCTTTCAAAAGAGGAGTTTGCGGAGCTTGACCTTTTTAACGCGAACTTTATTAAGGAAAGCGGATTTGACGTGATTGGATCCGGCAACATATGGCTGCAGCCACGGAGGAGTACCTTTGCCCCCGACGATACGGTTGTCTCCTACCTTACGCCACTATACAAAGAAAATACCTTTTTAGGATTCCTCGGGTTCAATATGGATTTTGACTATCTGCTTCATCTGGTAAACGGAATAACTGTTTATGACTCCGGTTGTGCCCTTTTACTCAGCGATGACAAAGAAACCTGTTACAATCCATCGGAGAATACAAAGATTGCAGAAGACTATACCGAGGCCACAACACCCCTAAAAAACGGAATGCACCTTGAGCTTCGCGCTGCATATAAGGACATCCAGAGTGGTCTGCGTCCTATGCTTAGCTATATAATTGGCGCCTTTTTGGTGGTGCTTGCACTGGCAATTCTGTATACCTTCTGGGTAACACACAGAATTGTTACGCCGCTTAAAAAGCTCACTTTCGCAGCAGCCAGCATATCCTCCGGCGTTCAGGACGTGAATTTTGTTGTGGATTCAAAAGATGAGATAGGTATACTCTCGCGCGTGATGAGTGATACTTACGCAAAGATTCGAGAATATTCTGCATATATAAACGCGCTTGCTTACAGAGATTCTCTTACGGGCATAAAGAACAGTACAGCCTATGCCGAAGCAATCGATAAGCTTAACAAAGAAATAAACACGGGCAATCCCTCTTTTGGTGTAATAGTTGCAGACATAAACAATTTGAAGAAAACCAACGACACCTACGGACACGATATCGGAAATGAACTTATCATTCATTCAGCGAGAATATTTACCGACATATTCAAAACAAGCGCCGTATACCGAATCGGCGGCGATGAATTTGTTGTTGTGTTAAAGGAAAAAGACCTTGAGCGTCACCGTACCCTCATTGAAAAAATGGACGTCGCATTCTCTGCCGATTACATAACGGTAAACGATGAAACAGTACCTGTTTCAATAGCGAGAGGAGTTTCGGTATTCGATTCGTCAATTGATCAAGTTTATGCAGATGTATTTGCGAAGGCTGACCACGCGATGTACATAAATAAGGAAGACATGAAGGCTGCACTCGTGTAAGATAGTAATTGTTGTATAAATGATATATACAAAAACAAATGACGACGTCATCCGAATGGGTGACGTCGTCATTTGTCGTGTGACACTCATAACCAAATAGCTATAAATGTCCTTGAACTTGTGGAAAGGTATATCTTTAACTCGCAAATATAGAAGTTGGTTTTATAGATAAATTCTTCAGTTCAAAGCACAAACCGCATAGGAGTATTAAGTTGTAGACCTAAAAAGTGATTATCCACACAAGCATTCCCGTTGATGTTCTCAAGGTGATGAGACTATAAAGAAATAGTGTGTAAAAAATAGAGACCATGATATGCACCCCAAAAGTTAGACACTTTTGGAGGTGCATATTTTTATGGCAAAAAGGGGACAAATTCAAAGAAGGTACTCGTCAGAATTCAAAATATGTGTTATAATGGATATGCGAGACCACCACTTAAGTTATCATGAAACAGTTCGAAGGTATTGGAACACATCAACGCACTCGGAAGAATGTAATTATATAAACGTTGTAAAAAGGTGGGAGCGCATATACTTGGAAGAAGGAGCCGAAGGTCTGATGAACGAAAGACGAGGCAGAGCTAGCAAAGCAGGTGGTTCAAATGCAGGTCGCCCGCCAAAGCTTGATAAAAAAGTAGAAGAAGATCTGATCGCCGAAAATCAAAGACTCAGAATGGAGATTGAATACCTAAAAAAACTGAGTGCCTTAGTTCAGAAAAGAGAGCGAGAGGAAAAGAAAAAGCGTAAATAATAGATGAACTAAGGCAAAAGTATCCGTTGAAAGACTTGCTGAAATTAACCGGGCTTGCAAGGAGTACATTCTACTATTACATCAAGCATCACAACGAAGATAAATACGAAACTGAAAAAGCGGAGATCGCGAACATTTTCAATCAACACAAAGGAAGATACGGTTATCGTAGAGTCATGTCAGTTCTGCGTGCCAAAGGCTACACACTCAACCACAAAACAGTTTTGAAACTGATGAAAAGCCTAAATTTGAAAGGTAAGCAGCGAAAGAATGACAAATATCATTCCTACAAAGGAGAAGTAGGTAAAGTTGCGGACAATCTTTTAAAAAGAGCGTTTCATGCAGACAAGCCTTTTGAAAAGCTCACAACTGATGTTACAGAGTTTAAGATCGGCAATGACAAAGTATATCTTTCTCCTGTGTTAGATAT
>JAZRGK010000001.1:0-25939 GCA_045644145.1 Candidatus Flemingiibacterium sp. | reverse complement strand
TATGCCGCAGTAACATTAAAGCAGATGCTTGAACATGGCGAATACTGCTACGGACGTCTTGAGGACGCTCCCGACTGCGGTTTCAGAGGCTACAGAATCTTCCTTCCCGGCAGAAATGAAATGGAAGCTTTCAGAACCGTTATCAATGATATGGCATACTACAAATTCAACTGCGTATCATTTGAGATCGGCGGCGCAATGGAATATAAGCGCCATCCCGAAATAAACACGAAATGGAAAGAGCTTGCCGACTATGTAAGGGCCAATCCCGAGAAGGGACATGAAATACAGTTCGGCTTTGACTGGATCAAGGACGTTATCCACTCCGAGAATGCCGACGGCGAGATTTTAACCCAGGACGAGGTTCGTGAGATCGTTAAGTTCTGTAAGAGCCGCGGTCTTGAGGTTTTTCCTGAAGTTCCCACCCTTTCTCACACCGACTATATTTGCTACGCCCATCCCGAGCTTCGCGAGCGCGCAGAGGATCCGTATCCGAACTCCTACTGCCCGAACCATCCCGACACTTACCCTCTCGTATTTGATATTCTTGAGGAAGTTATTGACGTATTCGAGCCTGAATACATCAACATCGGTCACGATGAATTCTACGATATGTGCCTTTGCGAAAGATGTAAGGGAAAAGAGCCCTATCAGATATTCACAGATGACGTAATAAAGATCCACGATTTTCTCGCCGAAAAAGGCGTCAAAACCATGATGTGGGGTGAGGAGCTTCTTCCCGTTGTTCCCCAAAACGGTAGAATGACAGGCGGTGCCGGACTTGATTACATAAGTGATATTAACGGCAAGCACAGAACCTGCCCTGCACTTTTCAGATGCCAGTTCACGCTTCCCCGAGACATTGTCATGATACATTGGTATGCCGGATTCGGAATACAGTACGACTATGTATACCACACTCATGGCTATAAGGCTATATACGGAAATATGTGTGTTTCCGGAATTGAAGAATGGCGTCGCAGAAAAGAACTCGGTATTGACGGCGGTCTTGTATCTAACTGGGGACCGCTGTATTCCGAATACATGCAGCGAAACGATCAGTACTTCACCCTTCTCTGTGCGGCATACGCTATGTGGAGCGATAAGTATGACACAAACATGCTGCCTGAGGTAACCGGAAAGGCTTTCAAAGAAGGCATCCGCCTGCACTACGGCGTGCTCGGGAAAGGCA
Source organism: Candidatus Flemingiibacterium sp. (assembly GCA_045644145.1). Classification (GTDB taxonomy): domain Bacteria; phylum Bacillota; class Clostridia; order Oscillospirales; family CAG-272; genus Flemingiibacterium. The sequence continues at coordinate 24,747 of JAZRGK010000001.1, read as the reverse complement.
AGCACATAAAGATAGTCCACACCACAGCAAAGCACATGCCCCTTGCTCCAATCTGGGGTAACGGAAGCAAAATAGAGCCTGAGCTTTTCCATATGGGCAAATATGTTGTAACATACGACGACGGCACTGAGGCATCCTTTAATGTAAGCTACGGCTTGAACATCGGAAACGAGCGTTTAGTTGTTGACGGTATGGAAATTGACAGCGGCACTATTGAAGATATTAACGATAGCTATGCCGCTCAGGTACTCTGCTATTCTGTAATACCATATAGAGAAAACGGAAAGACATGGTTTGAAACATACTTTGAGAATCCTCACCCTGAAAAGACGATCGTAGGATTCAAGTATGTGTCTGAATGTGAGGATGGAGTTACCGTAAAATCCTTTGAAACTGTGTAACGGTAGTGCTGTACAGCATAAAATTACAGCCCCCACAAAAGTGGGGGCTGTTCGTATCTATTCTCTGTTTATCCGCGAACGTTGATGGGCGCATATTCTCTTGGCTTTGCGATAGCCTTGTATGCAGGGCGGATTATCTTCTTTCCGGTGGTCACTTCCTCGATTCTGTGTGCGCACCAGCCTGCCATACGGGCGATAGCAAAGAGGGGGGTATAAAGCTCCTCTGGGATTCCTAACATGCGGTAGACAAGCCCCGAATAAAGGTCAACGTTTGCGCATATGTTTTTATCGAGCTTCTTGAAGCGTGAATATACAGCCGGCGACAATCTTTCAACTGATTCGAGAAGCGCAAACTCACGCTCGTATTCAGTGCCCTTGGCAAGCTCCTTAGCATACTTTTTAAGCATTACCGCACGGGGGTCGGACAAAGTGTAGATCGCGTGTCCCATACCGTAAATAAGACCAGAATGGTCACCTGCCTCACCGTGGATCAGCTTTTCAAGAAATGCCGTAACCTCATCGTCATCTTCCCAAGTGTTGACACCTGATTTTATGGCATCGAACATTTCGCATACCTTGATGTTGGCGCCGCCGTGCTTCGGACCTTTCAGGGAGCTGATAGCCGAAGCTATTGCAGAATAGCTGTCCGTGCCCGAGGACGATACGACACGGCAGGTAAACGCGGAGTTGTTACCGCCGCCGTGCTCCGCATGAAGCACAAGGCAAAGGTCAAGAAGCTTCGCTTCTTCCTCTGTATAATTGCAGTCGGGACGCATGATGCGAAGGAAGTTCTGCGCCGTGGAAAGATTGTTCTGCGGATTGTGTATATTTAGGCTCTCGCCATGGAAGTAACTGCGGTTGAAGGCATATGTCTGAGCCGCGATAATAGGCAGTCTTGCAAGAAGCTGCATACTCTGACGGAGCATGTTTTCAAGGCTGGTTTCGTCAGGATTCTCATCGTAAGCGTAAAGCGCCAGCACACTTGTTGCGATCTTATTCATCAGTGATTTTGTAGGCGCACGCATTATTATGTCGTCCGTAAATCTGGGCGGCAGATATCGGTATGAGTCGAGAAGCGTATCAAAGTCAGTAAGCTGCTTCCGTGACGGAAGATCCCCGAAAAACAGAAGATACGCCGTTTCCTCAAAGCCGTAGCGTCCCTCCTCGGTATAGCCTCTTATAAGGTCTGCCACATTGTAGCCGCGGTAATACAACTCACCATCGATAGAAATCTTATCGCCCTCGTTAATGATATATCCGTGAGCGTTTCCTATCTTGGTGATGCCTGCCATGACACCCGTACCGTCGGGGTTTCTTAAACCGCGCTTCACATTATAGTTAGTAAACGCCGCCGCCGGAATGGAGTAGCTTTCTCTACTGCTTGCAAGAAGCGTATCGAAAAGCTCCGTATTCTCGGAAATTGGCGTGTTACGCATAAACGAATTATTAAGTGACTGCTGCATTTATATTTCCTCCGTGGAAGTTGTATATATGTATATTATACCACGGTGCTAAAGAAAATGCAATAGATTTTCAAAAATCTTTATAGTCTATTCGCCGTTTTTTGCAAGAATCGTTCATGCATATTGCATTTTGCGCGCCGATTCATTTAATATTTACTATAAAAAGGGGGCATATTGTGAATATCGCGAATATTTCACTTGCATTTTTAAGTGCTGTATCAATTTTACTTCAAAATACTCCGGCAGATGTATGCTCACCTGTAGAACCGAGTATCATGCTTTCTTCTGAAGGTGAGGTAGATGTTATAACGGTGGAAGAATACGTGGTGGGCGTGGTTGCACACGAAGTCCCACACACTTTTGACACAGAAGCCTTAAAGGCACAGGCTGTTGCCGCAAGAACATACCTTTATTACTGCCTTCTTAACAACTCCCATCAACACGACAACGCTGACGTATGCACTGATATAACTCACTGCTGCGGATACATAACTGTTGAACAGCTTTCGGGGCGTTACGGCGAAAAATATGCCAAGGATGCCATAAGTGCGGCACGGGATGCGGCTTACTCCACCGAAGGAGAGGTGTTGCTTTATGAGGATAAACCTATACTTTCGCTGTGGCATTCAAGCTCATGGGAGAGCACCGAGGACTGCGAAGCCGTATTTAGCACCCCACTTCCCTATCTTGTAAGCCGACCTACTCCGGAGTCCGCCTCAAGCCGTACAGTATCGTATACAAAGGCTGAGGTACGAGCGCGTCTTGAAGCGGCAGGATTTATGTATAACGGCTCACTTAAAGCTTCGCGTACCGAAACGCCCTCAGGAAGATGCGCTTCTCTCACCGTGGGCAATGTGACCTTAAGCGGCACCGAGGCAAGATGGATTTTCGGTCTTCGTTCAACGGATTTCGGTGTGTACACCTTCGGCACAAGAATATATTTCCTTGTAAATGGATATGGCCACGGAGTTGGCATGAGTCAATACGGAGCCGATACCATGGCAAAAAGCAGTGCATCATATGAAGATATTCTCACACACTATTACATCGGCACAGTAATCGGCAAGTGGGAATAAACGATAAATAAACGGCAGGAGCAAGCCCTGCCCCACATTACCGTGCATATTTATCGGTGTAGGGCGTGGTTTATCTCCCGCCGTTTATTTATTCGTATTTATGTATTCACATTATCTCACAGCCAACCGGTACTGCAAAGGACAGTGCTCGCGGCATAATCGAAAGCTCCAAGCGGTCAAGCTCACGCACATCTCCGTCAATGCAGACATTGGTAGGTTCCGCGAACTCAAACACTACCGACTTCGCCTTGGCATAGTATACCACCTTTTTGCCAAGCTTGGTTTCAAGATGCGTACCTTTTTTGTAGGCGCCAACAAGACGGATAAAATTGCGCCGCGACACCTTGCTTATAAGGCTCACATCAAGAAGCCCGTCAGAAAGCGAGCTTCTTGGTGCGGAATGGAATCCGCCGCCGCAGAAACCGCCGTTAGCGGCACTGACAAGCTGAAATTCACGGGTGATCTCCGTACCGTCCGAAAGCCTTGCTGTAATTACTCGCCCCGGATTTTTCTTAATCAAAGCCACGATTCCCGCGATATATGCAAGCCGATTCGGGAGAAGCGGATTCTTTTTAAGCTCAGCGGCCTTTACCACCACGTCACAGTCGAATCCGATGTTTATCATATTAACACCGATCTGACCGTTACTGCATCTGTAGCAGTCAATGGGAATGGCATCGGCAAGGAGCTGCTTTGTGACATCGGAAAAAAACTGTCGATTCCTAAAATTACGCACGAAATCATTGCCCGTTCCAACGGGTATACAGCCCACCTCAACCTCAGGAATAGGTCCGGGGCATACATCTGCACTCTGATTTGCCGCACCGCAGACCACCTCGGAAAGCGTGCCGTCACCACCGCATGCGTAGAAGCGGTATACAGTCCCCAGGGGCTTTGACTCAATCATGTGTTTAACATACCGTGTACCGTCGCCCGGTGCCTCTGTTTTATATATTTCAAACACCGCACCTGCCGCTTTGCAGGCATCCTGTATAGCGCCAATCAGCTTTTTTGTATCGGCACCTCTGCCAGCGGCTGGATTTATTACAAAAATATGCTTTAGCGTCATCTTCTGTCCTTTCTGAAATTTCAGCGAAATCCCCTACCTTATATCTACACACGCCGTGCCGTCATCCTTATATACAATTCTATCGCCGGACACGTTAAGGCTATCCATAAAGGCGAGGAATTCATCCTTCGAAGCAAACTGCGGCTTAAATTCGCGGATTATCTGCTCTGCTCTCTTTGCTCCGTCACCGAGAAGCAGAAGAAGCATACCAAGCTGTAATTTTGCACTGCCGACGCATGCCGCCTCGGGGTCAGCTATCCCATAGTCTTTTCCGTGAGGCGTGCCTTCCGCACCGCCTGCAAAAGGATGGACGACCGGCATAATACAACTGAGATCGCCCATGTCCGTGCTGGCAGTCCAATATCCGTTGCTACTCTTAAATTCGTATTCGGGTATAGCAAGTGCCGCCGCTTCGCATGCAAGCGCGATCATATTATCATCGTTGACAAGGGGCGCATATCCGGGAGAATCGATTATATCCACGTTTGTGCCGAGGGACAGCGCCGCGCCGCATAATGCTCTGTTGACTCTCGCATTTGCGCCGCAGATCGCATCAAAGCTTGATCCGCGAACATAGCTCTCAAGAACCACCCTGTCGGGAATCGCGTTTACAATAGCGCCGCCGTTTGTTATTATGGGATGAACCCTTACCATGTCGCGCTCCATAAAGGTTTCGCGGATGGCGTTTATGGCGTTAAGACCGCAGTTTGCGGCGTAAAGCGCATTTCTGCCGTCCCACGGCGCACCGCCTGCATGTGCCGCCTTGCCCTTGTATATTACGCGCTTGGCAACACATCCCACAGCACCCTTTTGTACACCGAAAGAGAGCGAGGTGTGCACCATAAAGGCCATATCCACACCGTCAAAATATCCCCTGCGCAAAAACTCGCTCTTTCCGCCGAAATATTTTATCTTGCCTTCCGCCTTAAGGCCTGCTCTGTACTCGATTTCCAGAAGCTCCTCTGCCGGAACAGCGCAAAGCCTGATCTTTCCGCAGAATTTGTCCTGTATTTCAGGCTCACGAAGCGCCGCGGCAATTCCTATAAGCGCCGCACACTGTGCGTTGTGACCGCATGAGTGTACCGCACCGGTTTTGGAATCGGATTCGAGGTGCTCATGACATACTACGGAATCAAGCTCCGCAAGTATCAAAACCTCAGGACCGGGCTTCCCGGTATCAAGCACCGTGTAAAATCCGGTGATCCCGTCTGCCATAACAAGCTTATACCCAAGCTTTGTAAAGATATCCGCCATATAGGCTGAAGTCTTGTACTCCTTATACCCCGTTTCGGGATTCGCCCAAATATACCTTTCTGCATCAAGTATAAGCTCTCTGTACTTTTCTACAGTAGTATTTATTTCTTTCATAAAAATCTCCATTCTGCCGTCTGGCGTTATCACTTTTATTATGCACCTTCTGATGGCTTTAGATACGGATAATTGTTAACTAATATACCTCTTTGGCTTTATATCGTATCTGTAAATTGCAATTCCTATGGAAAGCATCTTAAGAAGATCGCCTGCCGCCGAGCCGTATGCTTGACTTGCCAGATTATATACAAGCCAAAACGGACAGCCTATAAACGATACGAGCCTTATTTTTTTCTCATCGCTTATCCAAAAGGCGCTTGTAAGCAAAATCACGCCTGCAATCGGGAAAAGGCTGAAAATGTTTTCATACAGGAGTAGTCCTGCAAACAAAATTATGGCGTTAAGCATAAAAACAATAATTTTTAAATGCTTTTTTATAAATCCTCTGTCTTTATTTTGTGCGGCAACAGAGGAAACCGTTCCGAGAACATCTAAAACCGCCCCCTCAAATGCGCCAAGCAATATGTACTGGACTATAAAGAAAACTTTTGAGGTTGCGTTAAGTGCTATTATGTTCTTCCGTTTCTTCTGCTGATAGCTGAGAAGATAGGTTATGACCGCAATTAAACCAACATCCTGCGCTATAAGATTCATGTGATGGCACTTTCATTGTCAAATTTGAAGCTACTTATTTTATTATACCACATATTTCAACAAATTTCAATACTAAAAAATATCGTGTAGACATTTACATATTAAAATTTGTGTGTTATAATCATATTATAAAGATCAAAAAACGAGGAAGCATATGAAAAAAGTAACCGCCTTACTGTTTTTGACCGCTTTTGCGCTTTTAATATTGCCTTCATGCGCCAAAGAACCGGACAACAGCCCGGCATTCGTAATATCACCCGTGGCAAAATATGAATATGACAGAGAGATCACTCAAATATCCGATACCGCCGCGTATGCACCGGAAACCGAATCCATTGAAGCGGCGGCCGAGCCTTTCGAGGAAGTGCGCATCTCATTTCTCGCCGCAGGCGACAACGTCATACATCCCTGTATCTATATTGATGCGCGCAACCGCGCTACATCTGAAACCCGCGCCTATAATTTCCGCCCCATGTACGACGATGTGGACGAATACATCGCGTCGTTTGATCTTGCTTTCATAAATCAGGAAACTCTGATGGGCGGCGATGATATGGGCTTTTCCGGCTATCCGCGATTCAACTCACCGCAGGATTTAGGGCGTGATCTTCTTGATATGGGCTTTGATATTGTAAATATCGCAAACAACCACATGTGCGACAAATCCGAAGCGGGGCTTGCAGGCACTATTGAATTTTGGGAGTCCGAGGAAATGTCAGCCGCCACGCTTATCGGCGGTTACAAAAACGCAGAGGACTACGACAACATCCGCACGCTTAATTACGGCGGAGTTACGTTGGCATTCCTCTCGTATACCTACGGTACAAACGGTATGCGTCTGCCTGCGTCTTCCGAATACGTTGTTCCTTATATAAATGATGCGGACATCATTCGCCAGACCGCACTCGCCGAAGAAGCAGGCGACATTACCGTAGTTTCTATACACTGGGGAGAGGAAAACTACTCAAATCCCACCGAAGAACAGCGTCGCGTGGCAAAACTGCTTGCGGAAAACGGCGCTGATGTGATAATCGGTCATCATCCCCATGTGATTCAGCCAATCGAATGGATAGAAACGGATTCCGGCAAAACGCTCTGCATATATTCCCTTGGCAATCTTGTGTCCGCCATGCAGTATTGGCAGAACATGGTAGGCGGATTCTTCACCTTCGACATCGTGAAAATGAGCGACGGCGAGATATTCTGCGAGAATCCGGAATTCGTACCAACCGCATTTTTCTACGGCCCAAGCTACTACAATTCCCATCTCTACTTTTTACGAGATTACCCCGAGGATAAGGCAAAAAATCACGGCACCGGCAAGCTGTACGGCTCCCCTGCCACACCTAAAGATATGATTTCCTATGCCGAAAAAATAATGTGCGACTATTTAAAGCTTGATCCATATGAAACAACAGGAGAAAACACCGATGATTAAAAAGAAAAAGCTCCCCGAGTCCAATTGCGAAACCTGCGAATTTTACGATTGGGACGACGATATGCAGGAAAACGTCTGCATCGCAAATCTTGACGAGGACGAATTCTACCGCGCCATGTCAAGCCCAAGGTGTCCATTCTACAAATATTACAACGAATACAAGAGCGTGCAGAAGCAGAATTGATTGCAATTTTATATCCTACACAAAAAGGGGCTGTTGCAAGTTGAAAACTTGCAACAGCCCCGGGCGCGTATGCGCACAAATACAGCGTTTTTTGTGTGCAAAGCACACAAAAATGGAATGCTAAATGGGTGACAAGCTGTATTTTATGGGATGTGTTGCGCCTTAGTGCAACACATCCTTTTCTTATTTTTGGGTTTTAGCACAAAACACAATAGGGCTGAACGAAAAACCGTTCAGCCCTATTCGGTATGAGCTTAAATTTATTCAGCTACATCCTCAGCTACTGCTTCTTCAGCGGGAGCTTCGGAAGCTTCCTCTGCTGCTTCCTCGGGAACGAGGAGAGCCTTGATGGAAAGGCTAATCTTGTGATTGTCAAGGTCGATCTTGGTGATCTTAGCCTCAACCTCATCGCCTACCTTGAGAACATCAGCAGGCTTTGCAATCTTCTCTACAGCAATCTGAGAAACATGGATAAGACCGTCCGCACCGGGAACAACCTCAGCAAATGCACCGAAGTCCATGAGAGATACGATCTTAACAGTTGCAACATCGCCCTCAGCGTACTTGTCGGTGAAGATCTTCCAAGGATCCATATCGGGGGTCTTGTAGGAGAGAGAGATTCTCTTTGCTTCCTTATCAACAGCCTTAACGGTTACGTCGATAACGTCGCCTACCTTAACAACCTCAGAAGGATGCTTGATTCTTCTCCAAGAAAGCTCGGTGGTGTGAACCATACCGTCAACGCCGCCGAGATCAACAAATGCACCGTAGTTCATGAGGCTCTTAACCTCGCCGCGGTACTGCTGACCTTCTTCAACCTGTGCCCAGAAAGCATCTCTCTTTGCCTTGTTCTCTTCTCTCTCAACTACGCGGATGGAAGCGACAACGCGCTTTCTCTGCTCGTTGATGTCGATGATCTTAACCTTCTTAACCTGACCCTGGAGTGCATGGAGATCAGCATCCTTGGGAAGTCCGGACTGCGAAGCGGGGATAAATACGCGAACGCCGTCGCAAAGACCGATAATACCGCCTTTAACGACCTCAATGATCTTAGCGTCAATGATATCGTTGTTCTGGGAAGCTGCAACTACAACCTGCCAGTTCTTGTCAACGTCGATCTTCTTCTTGGAAAGTGCCGCAGTTCCCTCAGCATCGTTTACCTTAAGTACCTTAGCCTCGATTTCGTCGCCTACCTTATAGGTGTCGCAAAGCTTAACTGCGGGATCGTCGGTGAGCTCATCATATACAATGATACCGGTGAATTTTACGCCGGGGATCTCAACCTGGATCTCATTCTCGGAAACCTGGGTGATAACACCTGTGATACGGTCGCCGTTCTTGATGGTTTTGATGCTTTCGTCAAGCATCTCTTCAAAAGTTTTTTCAATGTTCTCGCTCATAATATTTTGAACCTCCTGAATAATTCTGCCCGGAGTTGAAGCTCCTGCGGCAATTCCCACCTTCATATGGGGCTTAACATACTCGAGCGGAATGGAGGAAGCATCTTCAATCAGAAAAGATAATTGCAAATTTTGTTTGCTGACCTCAAAGAGCTTATTGGTATTGGAACTGTCTTTGCCGCCAATAATAATCATCATATCCATTTTTCGGGATAGCTTCAAGACTTCATCCTGCCTATTTTCTGTTACACTACATATTGTATCATAAATTTTTGCGTTTGTATATAGTTTTTGAAAAATTTTTATAGTTTTTTTCCATTCACTTAAATTTTGGGTGGTTTGTGCCACCAAAACCATCCTTTTTTCGGAAAAGCTCTGATTTTTAAGCAGTTCCACAAGCTCCTCGGCTGTGGTTGCCACTACATGAGGTCCGTTTGCGTAGCTCACAATGCCGCGCACCTCAGGATGAGCCTCATCACCCAAAACACAGAGTACCGTGTCCGCATCCGTTTCATCACGGGCGATCTTATGTATCTTCTTTACATAAGGGCAAGTGCAGTCGCACACCTTGAAGTATGGATTTGCTGCAGTAAGCGCCGCAAGACGCGCATCAAGCTCTGCTGTGATTCCGTGTGCTCTTGTGCATATAACAACAGGACTGCCCTCTACGGCACATGACGCCACTGCTTCGATCCCATCTGAATCAATTATCTTAACGCCACGTGATTCAAGATCACGGATAAAACCCGTATTGTGTATAAGCTTACCGAGAGTATATACCGTTCCGCCGTCCTTTATCGCCGCCTCAACCGTATCAACGGCGCGGCTCACGCCAAAGCAGAATCCGGCAAGAGATGCTACGGTTACGCTCATTTAGTTCTCCTCTCCTCAGGCATAAGCTCCGCAATACGCTGATATATAAGCTCCGCGCCGCGCTCATATTCCTCCGAACCGCCCTTGGTAAAACCGAACTCCTCATATGAAATAGGCTTTCCTACATAGATGTCTATGCGGCGGAAAGGCACAACCTTGTCGTTTTTTGTGGCGATAAACATGGGAAGCACGGGGACTCCGGCTCTAAAGCACGCCATTGCGGCACCAGCCTTGATCTCACTTTTGGTTGTATCAAATTTAACCCCCGAAAAACGGTGTCCCGTGGGAAACATACCCACCGGCTCACCGGCATCAAGAATAGCGATAGATTTCTTTATTGCCGACACCGCACTGCCCTTTCTGTCCACGGGGAACGCTCCGCATGCCTTTACTATTACGCCGAGAAGCGGAATTGAAAACAGCTCCTTCTTCGCCATGAAGCGTATCTGCCGCTTAAGCGCATATGCCTGAGTAAGCACATCCACGAAGCTTATATGATTGGAGCAGGCAATGTATCCGCCATCCTCCGGCTCATTTTCGCTTCCGTGGACATGAATATTAAAAAGCCACGCAATAGCACCCGGAAGATATGTTTTTATAGCTTTGTAAAGATTCATTTAAGTATACCTTTCAAACTTATTTTACCGCACCGATCATATCAAGCGCCGCCTGAACTGTGCCCTCAAAATCAAGGTCGCTGTTATCAAGAAGCACCGCATCATCAGCCTTTTTAAGAGGAGCGGCGGCACGGGTAGAGTCCGCAAGATCTCTTGCACGCATGTCCGCGAGAACATCCTCGAAGGTAACGGACTGTCCCTTTTCGGTAAGCTCCTTAAGTCTGCGCTCGGCGCGAACCTCGTCGCTTGCACTTAAGAATATCTTCACATCCGCATCGGGAAGCACCACTGTACCGATATCACGTCCGTCCATAATTACGGAAGAACGGTGTGCGAAAGAACGCTGTGTGTCAAGTAGAAACGCCCTTACGGACGGATGTGCCGATACCGCAGAAGCGTACATGGACATCTCAGGGGTGCGAATAGCATCGCCCACGCACTCGCCGTTAAGGTACACCTGCTGTGCGCCGTTCTCAATTTTCACGTCAATATCAAGCTCCGTGAGAAGCGGGCGTACTGCTTCCTCGTTTTTAGGATCAGCATTATTTCGTCTTACGAAAAGTCCCACGGTTCTGTAAAGCGCGCCGGTGTCAAGGTAAACTATACCAAGTCTTTTTGCGATCTCCTTTGCAAGAGTGCTTTTTCCTGCGCCGCTGGGACCGTCGAGAGCTATTGTTATCTTATCCATGTTCTTTTCTCCGTTTTCTTATTTTTGTTCCCTATTCGCCGTAACCTATGCCATCTCACCACTCCGATGCCGCCGATTCAGCCGCAAGCTTCGCCGTGGCAAAGGCTATCTGCAGATTAAATCCGCCGGTGTAGGCATCCACGTCTATGACCTCGCCCGCAAAATACAGTCCCGGCACAAGCTTTGATTCCATAGTTTTCGGTGAGATCTCCTTTACATTAACGCCGCCCGAGGTGATTATTGCCTCGTCAATTGGACGGAATTTCACCGCTGTCAGCGGAAGCGCCTTAAGGAGCTTCACAAGCCCATGACGCTCCTCGCGGGTAATGGAATTGACTTTACGCCGTCCGTCGATCCCCGAAAGTCTGACAATTACGGGTATCAGCTTTGCAGGAAGCAGTTCACCAAGGGAATTTATAAAATCGCGGTTGATATTCTTGGAAAAATCCCCCTGTAAACGCTTGTCAAGGGTGTCGAAATCAAGCGCCGGCTTTAAATCAATGAACAGCAAATATTTCCTGTCCCCCAGCCCCTTCATATGGCTGGAAGCGGACAGAACAAGGGGGCCAGATACGCCGAAATGAGTAATAAGCATTTCGCCCTGCTCAAAATAGATCTCTTTTCCGCCCGTTTCGCTGACAGTGAGCGTCACATTCCGAAGCGAAAGCCCCATAGCCTCTTTTACCCACTTTTCGGAGCACTCCACAGGCACAAGGGACGGCTTCGGCGGCACAATGGTGTGTCCGAGCTTCTCCGCAAACCTATATCCGTCACCCGTTGACCCGGTCAGAGGATACGACATGCCGCCGGTGGCTATTATGACCGCATCGGCGTGATACTTCTCCCCTGCGGTCACCGTAAATCCGTCGTCCGCAGAAATATCTGTAACACGGGCGTTTACCACTTTGACGCCAAGGCGGTTGATACGCCGTTTCAGTGCGCCGCACACGTCGCCTGCTTTGTCAGATACGGGAAACACTCTGTCGCCGCGTTCCGTTTTAAGCGGCACACCAAGCTCCTCGAAAAACGCCATGACATCCTGAGGCGTAAAATTTGAGTGCGCCGTATACATAAAACGGGGATTGGTGGGTGTATTTTCGATGTGGGTGTTTACGTCGCTGTTATTTGTGATATTGCATCTTCCCTTGCCCGTTATGGCAAGCTTTTTTCCGAGGCGGTCGTTACGCTCAATAAGAGTAACATCCGCCCCTGCCTCACTTGCGAAGATAGCCGCGGTCATACCCGCGGCACCTGCGCCTATTATGATGATTTTCTTCATTTGCCCTCTCTCAGTTTAAGAGATTTTTTCACCATCAGCTTATCGCTGTGACTTGTCGTATACCTCGTACTCGTCCCAGATATTTTCAAGCTTTTCAAATGTTGCCGCCACCTCAGTCTGCTTCTTTTTGCCTATTGCAACGATAAGTGCGTTGATTATGGAAAGCGGCGCCACGAGGGAGTCAACGAAGGATGCCATCTGACTCTTGGCAAGCAAAAGATCGTCCGCGCACTCTGCTATAGGCGAGGTTTCGCTGTCAGTAAGCGCAATAACGTGTGCCCCCTGAGATTTAGCATATTCAAGGGCGTTTATTATGCGCTTGGAATAGCGTGGGAAGCTTATACCCACAATAACATCCTCGGACGATATGCGAAGAATCTGTTCGAACACCTCAGAGCCGCCCGTAGAGCGTATAAGCTTCACCTGAGGCAGAATAAGCTCAAGATAAAACGCCATAAATCCTGCCACCGTTGAAGACGAACGCATACCTGTAATATATACAGTCCTCGCTCCGATAAGCGCATCAACTGCGCGGTTGAAGCTGTCGCGGTCGATGCCGTCAAGGGTGTGGCGGATATTGTCCACATCGGACATCATTACATTTTCAAGTAAATCCGCATCACCGATACGGTCGTTTGCGATCTCAATTCTCTGGATAGTAGTAAGCTTAGTGCGTATCAACTCCTGAAGGGAATGCTGAAGCTCGGGATATCCTTCAAAATCAAACTCCCCTGCAAAGCGTACAACGGTTGACTCCGATACTCCAACCAATGCGCCAAGCTTTGCTGCGGTCATGTAAGCCGCTTTTTCGTAATGTTCAATTATATACCGCGCTATCTGCTTCTGTCCCTTGGAGAGCTTCGGAAGCCTGTCCGCTATACGGGAAAGAAGATCAGCGCGCTCGTTTTCGTTACTCATTTTACACCAATATCTCTGCGGTAATGCATATCAGTGAAGTTAACGGACTTTATCGCCTCGTAAGCCTTGGCAATAGCTTCGTTAAGATCAGCACCCTTAGCGGTAACGCCAAGCACACGTCCGCCGGAAGTAACAAGCTTTCCGTCATTTATATCCGTGCCTGCGTGGAACACCATAATATCCTCACGGTCAGCTAAAGCTTCAAGTCCGGTTATCTCATATCCCTTAGCGTACTTTACGGGGTAACCGCCGGAAGCGGCAACCACGCATACGCAGGCGTTATCTTCCCATTCAATATTGATCTCGTCAAGCTTTTCGTCGATAACCGCGTTGATGATGTCAATAAAGTCGGTCTTAAGTCTTGGGAGCACTACCTGAGTTTCAGGATCACCGAAACGTGCATTGTACTCGATCACTCTCGGGCCCTTTGGGGTAATCATGAGACCGAAATAAATAACGCCCTTAAAAGGTCTTCCTTCTTTCGCCATCGCATCAATGGTTGGACGGAATATGGTCTTCATGCACTCCTCAGCGATCGCGGGAGTGTAGATGCGGCTTGGAGAGAATGTGCCCATTCCGCCGGTATTAAGCCCCTTATCTCCGTCAAGCGCACGCTTGTGATCCTGGGCGGAAACCATGGGAACAACTGTCTTACCGTCAGTGAACGCAAGAACGGACACCTCGGGCCCGGTGAGGAATTCCTCGATAACCACACGGTTGCCAGCATCGCCGAACGCCTTGTCGTCCATTATCTCATGAACGCCGGCTTCAGCCGCCGCCATATCCTCGGCGATAATAACACCCTTACCGAGAGCAAGTCCCTCAGCCTTGATGACCGCCGGGAAGCTGTTCTGCTCCTTAATGTATTCGATAGCGTCAGCAGAGCTTTCGAACACCTCATAGCCTGCTGTAGGGATGCCGTACTTCTTCATGAGATCCTTCGAGAACACCTTGCTGCCCTCGATAATAGCCGCATTTGCACGGGGGCCGAAGGCGCGGATACCCTCAGCTTCGAGTCTGTCAACAGTACCGAGCACCAGCGGATCGTCCGGAGCAACGAAAACAAGGTCAACCTTCTTCTCTTTAGCCGCCGCAACGATGCCCTCAACATCAGTGGCTTTTATATTAAGATTCTCGGCAATGGCCGCAGTGCCGCCGTTTCCGGGTGCCATATAAAGCTTGCCGCAGGATGGAGATTTTTTGAGAGTTTCAGCGATGGTATGCTCACGTCCGCCGCCGCCAACTATAAGTATATCGTATTTCATAATTATGTCCGTTCCTTTCAAAAAACACAGTTAAGCCTTAAAGCGATATTACGCCTTTAAGCACGCATGGGGTGCGGATTCCAACCGTGCTCCTGCACCTCGGAATCCGCATCCCAAACAGTATATTATTTTGCGGTAAGATAGTTAAGTCTGTAAAGAAGCTCAGCTATTTCAACAGCACCGCCTGCCGCACCGCGCAGAGTGTTGTGGGAAAGTCCCACGAACTTATAATCGTAGATTTTATCCTCGCGAAGACGTCCGATGGAGATAGCCATACCGCCTTCAAGGTCGCGGTCAAGCTTCGCCTGAGGACGGTTATCCTCCTCGAAATAGTGGATAAACTGCTTCGGAGCGTGAGGAAGCTCAAGCTCCTGAGGCTTGCCGGAATAATTTGCCCATGCTTCGAGGATTTCTTCCTTGGTAGGCTTATTCTTGAATTTTACAAATACAGCCGCAGTATGACCGTCGGTTACGGGCACACGGATGCACTGTGTGGTGATAACGGGAGCTTCAGCCTTAACGATCTCGCCGTTCTCTACCTTACCCCAGACGCGGAGAGGCTCCTGCTCGGACTTTTCTTCCTCGCCGCCGATGTAGGGGATAACGTTGTCGATCATCTCGGGCCACTCGTTGAAGGTCTTGCCTGCACCGGAGATAGCCTGGTATGTAGGTGCAACTATCTCGTAGGGCTCGGACTTAAGAAGGGGGGTAGGCGCAGGAACGTAAGACTGGATGGAGCAGTTGGGCTTTACAGCGATAAAGCCGCGCTTTGTTCCATGACGCTTCTTCTGAGCTTCGATAACCGCAAGGTGAGCATCATTGATCTCCGGAATAACCATAGGAACGTCGGGAGTCCAACGGTGTGCGGAGTTGTTGGAAACAACGAGGATCTCTGCCTTAGCATAAGCTTCCTCGAGAGCCTTGATCTCTTCCTTCTTCATATCTACAGCGCAGAATACGAAATCAACAAGCTCTGCCATAACATCGAGCTTAGATGCGTCGATAACCACCATATCCTTTACGGATTCGGGCATGGGAGTAGATAACTTCCATCTGCCGCCAAGAGCCTCCTCGTAAGTCTTACCTGCAGATCTGGGGCTTGCCGCAAGAGCAGTTATTTCAAAATAGGGATGATCCTCCAGCAGAGTGATGAATCTCTGACCTACCATACCTGTAGCGCCCACAATTCCGGCGCGAAGCTTACCTGACATAATACTGTCCTCCGTTTATGTAAATATATTTTTTACTTTTTATGCGCTGCTCCAAGGTTCATCCCAAGACAGCGGTACACATATTATTATATCACATTTTGCTCCGTTCTGTCAAGAAAAACGGCAATATTTTCTCGGGAAACAAATGTAACATTTTTTGGTGCACCGTTCACAATAAATTATAAAATAAATTTGTGAAAACTGTTGATTTTTACAGTGAACTATGGTATAATATAGATGCAGAGAGGAATACACGCCGAAAGCGAGTCCTCAGAAGCAAAAAATCCAATAAAAAGGTGGAGAGTTTATGTTAATTAACTATGTTGGAAGACATTTAAGCGTGCCGGAAGACTTCAAACCCATTGCCGAAGCAAAGCTTGCAAAATTCGACAAGTACTTCCGCGACGAAGCGACCGCCACGGTCAAGCTCTCCGTACAGAAAAACCGTGAACGTGTCGAAGTGACGATCATGGCAGGCGGCATGATCTACCGCGGCGAGGAATCCGACGACACCTTCAGAAACGCCCTTGATCTTGCAACAGAGGCAATCGAACGTCAGATAAGAAAGAACAAAACGAAGCTCGAAAAGAGGCTTCGCGAGAACGTCATAAAGGAGTTTCCTGAGGAACCCATCGACGATGAGCCTATCATCCGCACCAAGGAGTTTACGCTTCGACCCATGACACCTGAAGAAGCAATTCTGCAGATGAACCTCATAGGTCACACGTTCTTCATCTATTCCGACTCGGTTACCGGAGAGGTCAACGTAGTTTACAGACGCGCCGATGGCGACTACGGCGTTATCGTACCTAAGAAGTAAATATAATACGAACATCCCCGTCAATGCAGTGCATTGACGGGGATGAGCTTTATTTATCTGCGCTTCAAGGTGCGTATATCCGAATTAGAGATTGCACAGGATATGCCAATAGCAAACATGTCACGGCTCTTGATAATTTTTCCATAGGTTTTTGAGTTTTTGTATTGACACGGCATACTTTTTGTGGTATAATGTGCATCAATATATAATAAGATATACACCCATAAGGGAGTAGTCGGCACATAGGTGTGATAAAGTCAACATCACAGATTTACTTGGCTTTATCTTAAATGACGAGACTTATCCGAATTAAGCTAAGGATAGGTTTCGTCTTTTTGTTTTATACTATAGAAATAAATATCATTTTAGGAGGATCATAAATGAAATTTTACTGTCAAGATGCCGAAAATGTCTTAAACGAAGTCCAAAGCTCCAAAAACGGACTTTCGCAAGACGAAGCCGCAAAAAGGCTTGAAGCCAACGGCAAAAACAAGCTTGCCGCCGCTAAGGGAAAATCCCTTATGCGTCGCTTCCTTGAACAGCTCGCCGACCCGATGATCATCATTCTGCTGGCTGCCGCATTTATCAGCGGTTTGCTTGCCGTGCTTGAAAACGAAAGCTTTGCCGATGTTATTATCATCCTCGCGGTGGTTATCGTAAACGCCGTTCTCGGTGTTTATCAGGAAAGCAAGGCTGAAAAAGCCATCGAAGCCCTACAGGAAATGTCAGCGGCGACCTCAAAGGTCCTGCGCGACGGTAAGGTTCAGCTCATCCACAGCGAAGACCTTGTTGTAGGCGATATCATTCTCCTTGAAGCCGGCGACGCAGTTCCTGCAGATGCGCGTATTCTTGAAAATGCAAGCCTTAAGGTAGAGGAAGCAGCTCTCACCGGTGAATCTGTTCCGGTTACCAAGTTTATAGACATCATCAACTTAAAAGAGGACGAAAAGGACGTTCCCCTCGGCGACCGCAAGAACATGCTCTACATGGGCTCTACCGTTGTTTACGGCAGAGGTACAGCAGTAGTTACCGCTACTGGCATGGACACCGAAATGGGTAAGATCGCAGGTGCGCTCCAACAGGCAGAGGACAGCGAAACTCCCCTTCAGATAAAGCTGAATCAGCTCTCAAAGATTCTTACTTGGCTGGTTCTCGGAATTTGTATTGTCGTATTCGGCGTTCAGCTTGTCCGCGCCGGCAATTTTGATTTCAACGAAACCATTCTTCCCTCGTTCATGGTTGCTGTTTCCCTTGCAGTTGCGGCTATTCCCGAAGGACTTGCGGCTGTTGTTACCGTGGTACTCTCAATGGGCGTTACCAACATGTCAAAGCGCAATGCTATCATTCGCCGTCTTACTGCGGTTGAAACCCTAGGCTGTGCGCAGATCATCTGCTCCGACAAGACCGGTACTCTCACACAGAACAAGATGACTGTGGTTGATCACTTTGGTGAAAATGAAAATCAGATCGCTATGTCAATGGCTCTCTGCTGTGATGCTGAGATTGACACCGACGGAAACGTAACCGGTGAGCCTACCGAAGCGGCTCTCGTTGTTTGGGCGGATAAGCTCGGCATGAAGAAATATGATCTCAAAGCAAGCTATCCCCGTTCCGGCGAAGCTCCCTTCGATTCCGGCAGAAAGATGATGTCCACCGTTCACGCGGCTGACGGACATTACACACAGTACACCAAGGGTGCTCCCGACGTGATCATCGGAAAATGCACCCACTATCTTAAGGGCGGCGAAGCCGTTCCCATGACCGAAGAATACAAAAACGCTATTCTTACCGCCAACAAGACAATGGCTGATAAGGCGCTCCGCGTTCTTGCCTGCGCTATGCGTGTATGGGACACAGCACCTTCCGATTACGAGGCTGAGAATCTTGAGCGCGAGCTTTGTTTCGTTGGCCTTTGCGGAATGATCGACCCCGTTCGCCCTGAGGTTAAGGACGCCATTGTAGAGTGCAGAGGCGCCGGAATCCGTCCCATTATGATAACCGGCGACCACATCGACACAGCAGTTGCAATCGCTAAGGAGCTTGGTATTATCACCGATGACACCTACGCGATCACCGGCGCACAGCTTGGTGAGATGAGCGATGAGGAATTCGAGAAGAAATTTGAGAATATCAGTGTTTACGCCCGTGTTCAGCCCGAGCACAAGGCCCGTATCGTCAACGCTTGGCGCAAGGCAGGCTACATCACCGCTATGACCGGTGACGGTGTAAACGACGCGCCTTCCATCAAGAGCGCAGACATCGGCGTTGGTATGGGTATCACCGGAACGGACGTTACCAAGAATGTTGCTGACATGGTTCTGACCGACGACAACTTCGCTACCATCGTTGGTGCGGTTGAGGAAGGCAGACGCATTTACGACAACATCCGCAAGGCTATCCAATTCTTACTCGGCTCAAACATGAGCGAGGTTCTCTCAATTTTCACCGCAACGCTCCTTGGCTTCATCATTCTTAAGCCTGTTCATCTTCTTTGGATCAACCTTGTTACCGACTGCTTCCCTGCCCTTGCACTGGGCACAGAAAAGGCAGAGCCTAACATTATGCGTCGCAAGCCCAGAGCCGCAAAATCCGGTATTTTCTCGGACGGAATGGGAATTGACATCGCATATCAGGGTATTCTCGTTACGATCCTCACCATTGCTTCCTACTTTATCGGTCACTTCATGGAAACCGGAAACTGGGAGATCACCGACAGCGCACACGGCATGACCATGGCGTTCCTCACAATGTCCATGGCGGAGATCTTCCACAGCTTCAACATGCGCTCCCAGAGAGGCAGCATTTTTAAACTCGGTTCGCACAACATGATACTGTGGTTCGCATGCATCGGTTCTCTGATCGCAACCACACTGGTATGCGAAGTACCGCTTCTTGCAAACGCATTCGGTTTTGCAAGCGTAGATTTGGGCGAGTATCTGATCGCTATCGCTCTCGGCGTTATCGTTATTCCGATTGTTGAGATCGTTAAGCTTATTCAGAGAAAGACAAGCAAGGACTAATATAGTAATATCGAAAGCCCCCCAAAGCGCATGCTTTTGGGGGGGCTTGGTTGGTATGGGGGATGTAGGAGATATGTACGATTTAGATGCAAAACCCTGTGTGATCGGTTTATATACACGGCTTTTTGCGTGAGGGTACACTGCCCCCTTGGCGATAATGGGGGTTGCACCCCACCGCTATCTTCCAGGGTGCAACGCCATGCTTGCAAACGAGGACTATGTAACAAGAGATAAATTACAATCGTTCTTTCATAAATATCCACTGGTTGATATGATCATCTATTTCACTTTCATAGCAATTGAGATCAAGGTAATTGATAACATAAATTTGGCAATGCTCTTTTCCGGTGTGGAGCGTTATCATATTGCGGTTATTATAATTACCCCTATCGTATGGAATCCATTCCTTATCGCTACCGGTAGGATTTTTTACATTGACTCGCAGGATACCGTTATTTTTTTCAATTCCTAAAAATTCAATAAAGGAATTATCTCCGTTTATCTCAAGATACGACGTTTCACCTTCTTTTTCGGTAACTCTAATATCACATTCGTTGCCCACAAGAAACTCAACACGATGAAGCGGTTCGAAAACAAATTTCTTTTCATTGTCGTGATTCATACTCTCATCCTCCTCTTTGCGCTGTCCGAAAAGAATACCAATGTCAACACCGAAAAGATCAGCGATCAGAGGAAACAAAGTGACATCAGGGTATCCTATGCCACATTCCCACTTAGAAATAGATTGTGGGGCTATTCCCAGCTTTTCAGCCAACATAGTCTGTGTCCAACCGCGTTCTTTTCTCAATTTAAAGATAATATTACAAAATTTATTTAGGTGGTACATAAGTTCACTTCCTTTCTGTTCTGTGATTACATTATAACACAGACGGTTTTTGTTTTCAATAACCGCAAAGTTGTAAACATTTCAACCGTTTCGCTTCAAAATCACGCGTGACAGCGTGTCCGTTTGCGCGAAGCGCAACTTCATTTACGGCAAAGCCGTAACATCGTCGGGCGCAAGCCCACTTCATTTGAGGCAACGCCTCAACATCGTTCATTTGTGTCCGCCTTGCGGCGGAATGATGTTGCGTGCAAGCACGCAAATGATGTTGTGCCCTGCGGACACAAATGAAAAATCCGAAAGCCTCGGCTTTCGGATTTTTGTGATGTAACGCCGATTTAGATGTAACCGCCGTGTTAAGCCGATTTAGATGCACACGGATTCTGCATAGAGTAGACTGATCCCTTGGCGATGATGGGGGGCACTTGACCGCTGTCTACTGGGGTACAACGCCATGCGCGAACGAAGACTGTGTAATTAGACAATATTTTTCTTGTAGTATTTTTTGATTAACTTTTTTGTTTTCCTCGTTTTAGAAACATCTCCACGAATAAAGAATACTCTTTTTTTCTTTGACGGGTAAGCAAAATGGTAGTGCGGAGTCGCGCCTCCGCGACTTATCCAACTTCCAAACAATGTAATGTTTCTAACAGAGATCCAGTTGATTTCTTCCTTTTGTCCCCAAAGGTATCTGATCACAATGCTTTCTTCCGAAAAAATATAGTACATTGGAGATATAAGAAAGACAAATAGTGGAAGCAACGATGCGACTGCAAACCCAGCTGCCAATCCCATTTCTTGAGCATTTACGCCAGATATAGATAGGAGGATAAAAACAATAAACAATGTAATGGGAAGCCAAAGATGTGTATTAATCGCAATTTCTCTTTCACTATTATTCATACTTGCCACCGCCTTTCTCGATTTTATTATATCACGGTTTTGTAAACATTTCAACCGTTTCTCTCAAATCCGTCCAAAATGCCGCCCGCTCTACGGCTTTGTAAATAAATTTTGCTTGTAGGGGCGTGCATTGCACGTCCGCGGACGACCGATGGTCGCCCTTACGGTGTAGCGGTTTGAAGTTGTCCACGGACCCGTAATGCAGGAGTTTTTAGTGATATGCCGACTTCGTCGGCGTGATATTGTCGCAAGCGACAGTGATATTGCTCCACTTCGTTCCGCAGTGATATTATATTCGCCTCCTAAACTCGCGAAGCGAATACCACTCGGCGTAAGCCGAATATCACTGCGAAGCAATATAACTCGCCGCAGGCGAATATAACTGAAAAAAGCACGCTTTCGCGTGCTTTTTTCTGTGATGTGTGGCAGATTTAGATGCAAATACCGAGTTAAGCCGATTTAGATACACACGGATTTTGCAGAGGGTAGACGAACCCCTTGGCGACGATGGGGGTTGCACTTGACCGCTGTCTTCCGGGGCGCAACGCCATGCTTGTAAACGGAGCCTATGTATTTAATCGAATTCTAACAACCAATGGTTTATGTATCTTGACAATCGGTCTGTTATATGGTATAATAAACGTGTAACAAATCTTCGGAAAAGGAGGTGGACAAAATGCTAAAGTATATTTCGATGAAATCGCATAATATTTGTCCGCTTTCGATTCGCCTCAAGTTGGGATAAAATGTTGACGCCGATTTCATCGGCGCCATTTTTTATTTTATTGAGGAGAGAACTTATGAAATCAAAAGTACACAACTATTCAAACGAAATTGAATTTTTTTCAACCAACTCGATTTATGCGCGAACCCAAGTAAGCATACCTTCCGGCGAAACCTTAGTAACACAATCAAAGGGAAATGAGATTATTCGTATCATTCACAGTGCAGGCAAAACATTTGTATCTGCCCAACAAAAACATATCCAAAAGTTTCAAGAGTATCTTTGTTCAAATGATATTGTAGAAAAACTCCGTTCGCCATCATTTTACTGTGAAATACTTGACTTGTTGGACTATAATCCATGCGAATTTTTATTAGAGCCAAGCGAAGAGTTTCTACAGGATATTCGCTATAACTGTGTTCATATGTTGGATTATGTTTGCGACAAAGATACTTTTGTTCCACAGATTACCGATCAAGTTCAAACAATCCACCGCGGAGACGAGCGATTCATTCTTGATGACGATTTTGACAGCACGATGTATTGTATAACCGACAACAATCGAATGGTTGGATGCAGTTATTACAAACCAAACAAAGGTATATTTGCAAACACCTGTTCAATGCAAGTGTTTACGCGTCCTGAACATAGAGGAAATAGGTACGGAAAAATGACCGCCTCTGCCGCCACACAAGCTGTTGTTGAAAAAAATAGGCTTGCTCTTTGGGTATGTCAAGTTGAGAATATACCTTCTCAAAAAATTGCGGAGTCTTTAGGATATATATTACTTGGCGGCGAATTGCGTATTGTCAAGTAAGGGCGGTTCGAATCTGTCCACAGTTTTGGCTCTGTAGGGAAAAGAAGAATGAAATCGTGGCGTTGCCACGATGAAATCCTCGCAAGCTCGGATGAAATCTTCAGCCTGCGGCTTCAGATGAAATTAAATCCGCCTCTCCTATCCCCGCGAAGCGGGATTTCATCGCGTAGCGATTTCCCCCACCGCAGGTGGATTTCTTCCGCCAACGGCGGATTTAGTTGAAAAAAGCTCGTTCTTTCGAACGAGCTTTTTTCTGGCAGGGATAGTTGGACTCGAACCAACGCATGCAGGAGTCAAAGTCCTGTGCCTTTACCGACTTGGCTATATCCCTTAATACCGTAATAGTATACCATATCTTTAACAGTTTGTCAAGTATTAACCGAGATTTTTCCGAATCTTTGAAAACACACTTAAACCGTACTTACTGCTCATAAAATATTTTTAAAAAAAATCAAAAATTTTTTCAAAAACCTATTGACAAGTATACTGTTTTAGTGTATAATGAATGCGTACCAAAAAGGTATAGATTCGAGGTTGACATAATGAGAATCACCCAAGAAGCTGACTATGCGTTAAGAATCACATATCTTCTCGCAAAAGCAGGTCGTGTACTTGATGCAGGCACAATTTCATCTGAGGCAGGCGTTACCGAGCGATTTACGGTAAAGATACTGAGAAAGCTGGTAAGCGGCGGTATCGTAGGCTCGAAGAAAGGCTCCAAGGGAGGCTATGAGCTATCGCTAAAGCCAAGCGAGGTGTCAATGCGCCGCATCGTGGAGTTAATCGACGGACCGCTTGAAATTTCACGCTGTCTTGACTCCGCTTATGAGTGCACGCGAACCGGCGAAATGAAAAACAGGTGTACGTTCCATCTTATATTTTCAAAAATAAGCAAATATATTGCGGAAAAGATGGATTCTGTTACATTAGATGCCTTAATCAAAGATGATTTCGACATCAGCGAACTACTTTCAAAAATTTAATTACATTTACGGAGGAAATTATTATGGCAAAGTTTGTATGTTCTGTATGCGGTTATGTTCACGAGGGAGATGCCGCTCCCGAAAGATGCCCCCAGTGCAAGGTTCCTGCGGAGAAGTTTGTTAAGCAGGATGACACTGCTAAGACTTGGGCAGCTGAGCACGTTGTAGGCGTTGCTAAGGGCGCTCCCGAAGCAATTCTCGAGGGTCTTCGCGCTAACTTCATGGGCGAGTGCACCGAGGTTGGTATGTACCTTGCAATGGCAAGAGTTGCACACCGTGAGGGCTATCCCGAGATCGGTCTTTACTGGGAAAAGGCAGCTTACGAAGAAGCTGAGCACGCAGCTAAGTTTGCAGAGCTTCTCGGCGAGGTTGTAACCGATTCCACCAAGAAGAATCTTGAAATGCGCGTAGAGGCAGAAAACGGCGCTACCGCAGGTAAGTTCGAGCTTGCAAAGATGGCGAAGGAGCTTAACCTTGACGCTATTCACGATACTGTGCACGAAATGGCACGCGATGAAGCAAGACACGGCAAGGCGTTTGAAGGACTTCTCAATCGTTATTTTAAGTAAGATTTGCACAAAAATCATACCATAAAGCAGCATAAATTTGAGGTATTCTGCAATAAAATGCGGAATACCTCTTTTTTGCCCGAGTGACACGGTGTGTATTTTGGTTGTATAATAAAAGTTGGGGTAAGCCCAACAGATAAGTTCAAGAAAAAATAAAAAAAGTGAGCATATCTGAAAGAAATCTGATAAAATAGAGTTACCACACAAAACTTTATCGGAG